>NZ_BPER01000005.1:0-351548 GCF_020521355.1 Leifsonia sp. LS1 | reverse complement strand
GAACCGGGGCGCCGGCGCCCCCCCCCCCGGCACGTCCGCTCGCGCGGTGCGGCAGCTGCTCGACCGGGAGGCCCCCCTCCGCGTCCAGGATCCGCACGAGCTTCTCGGTCTGTGCGCCGAACAGCAGCTCCCGGCCGATCGCCCAGGCCGCGATGACCGGCAGCACGACGAGCGCGATTCCCATCACCACACCGACGATCTCGCCGGTCGCGATCAGCATGATCGAGCGCTGGAAGACCAGCACCAGGTAGACGAGCAGGATGATCGCCATCACGATGGCGGCGACGCGGTTCCTCACGGCGGCCTCAGCGCTCGCGCACGGTGGGTCGCGGCGGCTCGCCGTCCGGCCCGGCGATGCCGAGGTCGACCAGGGCGTCGAGGCCGACCGTGACGCCCGTCGCCGTGGCGGCGGCCCGCAGCGCGAGCAGGATGCCCGCCTCGTACGCCTGCGGCCCGACCGTGTCGTGGTGGATGGTCAGAGTCTCGCCCGGGCCCCCGAAGACCACCCGCTGCTCGGCGACGACGCCGCGCATCCGAAGGCTGTGGATGGGTACGCTGGCGACCTGCTGGCCCCGCGCGCGCTGATCGGTGTGCGGCGCGTCCACCGGCCCCCGGGCGGCCCGGGCGGCGCCGATCAGCTCGGCCGTGCGCACCGCGGTCCCCGACGGCGAGTCGACTTTGGTCGCACCGTGGGTCTCGATGATCTCGATGGAGTCGAAGAAGCGGGCGGCCACCGTGGCGAAGGCGGTGCCGAGCGCGGAGCCCAGCGAGAAGTTCGGAATGACGACCGCCCCCTGCCCCTCGTGCTCGGCGACGCGGCGCTCGAGGTCGAGGATGCGGTCGGCCGACCACCCGGAGGTGCCGACGAGCACGTTGAGACCGTGGTCGACGGCGAACGCGACGATCCCGGGGCTCACCTGCGGCAGGGTCATGTCGACGAGGACGTCGGCGCCGAGCATGTCGTCGAGCGCCGACGACGAGCCCAGGGTCGCGACGAGCTCGAGGTCGTCCGCCTGCTCGATGAGCCGGACGGCCACGCTTCCCAGTTTTCCGCTCGCCCCCGCGACGGCCACGCGAATAGTCACCCGCCCAGCCTACCCGGGCGCCGCGCCGCTGCCGTCGCGCACGGGCGCGGGGATTACCCTGGACCGATGGTGTCTTTCGCAGACGTCGCCGTCACCGACGCGACCGCCCACCGCATGCTCGCCGCCTACTTCGCCGAGCGCGCGCAGACCTTCCCCGCGACCCAGGGCGCCTATCGCACGACCTTCCCGGACCCCGGGCAGTTCGTCGCCCCGGCGGGCGTCTTCCTGCTGGCGTACGACGACGACGAGGCGGGCTGCGGCGGTATCCGCGAGCTGGGCGTGCCCGATGCCGATCTCGAGGAGGGGATGCCCGTCGTGCGCTACGAGATCAAGCACCTCTGGGTGGCGCCGGCGCACCGCGGCCACGGGCTCGGCCGCACCATCCTCTCCGAGCTCGAGCACCGCGCCCGCGGCTTCGGCGCCACCGAGGTCGTGCTCGACACGAACGCCAGCCTGGAGGCGGCGGGCGGACTCTACCGCTCGCACGGCTACGAGGAGATCCCGCCCTACAACGACAACCCGAATGCCACGGACTGGTTCCGCAAGCGGCTCGACGTCGGCTAGACGGGCTGCAGCTCCGGCAGGCCGGTGCGGAGCTCCACCGGCAGGTGGCCGAGGTCGTTGTGCACGACCAGCACCGGCGGCTTGGCGGAGCGCACGCGGATGATCGTCAGCCCGCAATTGGCCTGGTTGAGGCCGAGCCAGCGCCAGGCGGGGGCGTCGAACACGTGACGCACGAACCAGCCGATGACGAAGTTGTGGGTGACGAGGAGGTCGTGCCTGTCGCCGAGGGCGGGGGTGAGGAACTCCCCCACCGCGTCGTCCATCTGTGCGCGGCCCGCTTCGATCTCCGCCTCCGTCACCGAGCCGAAGAACGACTCGAACGCCTTGGGCATGTCCGGCGTCGGACCGGAGGGGATGCAGTCGAACAGCAGGCTGGACGGCTCGGGCAGCAGCGCGGGCATCCGCTCGGCCATGATCGAGGCCGTCTCGGCCGCGCGCACGAGCGGCGAGTGGTACATCGCCGTGAACGGGATGCCGCTCAACCGTTCGGCGATCAGCTGCGCCTGCCGCTTGCCGCGCGGGGAGAGCGGGCCGTCCGGCAGGCCGTGCTCGGCGTCCTGCTGCTCGCCGTGTCGGACGAGGTAGAGGTAGTGGGGCACCGGGGAGACCTTTCGCAGAAGTCGTTCGAAGGAGGCGGATCAGGGAGCGAGACCGGCGAACATCCCGTCGGTCACGCTCCCCACCGCAGAGACCGAGACCGGGCGGTCCGCCAGGTCTCGGGCGAGGTCGCGCACGTCGTCGGCGGTGACGAGGTGCAGGCGACGGAGGCTTTCGTCCAGATCGGCGAACTCGCCCAGGCTGATCTCGGCCCGCCCGAGGCGGGACATCCGGGTGTCGGAGTCCTCGAGGGCGAGCGCCGCCCCGCCGGAGAGCTGCCCGACGGCGCGGTGCAGCTCGTCGGGGGTGATCCCCCCGTCGGCGAGGCGGTGCAGCTCGGCGAGCATCAGCTCGGCGACCTGACGGGCCTTGGCAGGCGCGCAGCCGGCGTAGAGCCCGAAGACCCCGGCGTCCGAGTAGGAGCCGGAGAAGGAGTAGACGGCATACGCGAGACCTCGCCGCTCGCGGATCTCCTGGAAGAGCCGGCTGGACATCCCGCCGCCGAGTACGGAGTTGAGAACGCTCATGGCCGTGCGACGCTCATCGGTGGCGACGATGCCGGGCACGCCGATCAGGAGGTTCGCCTGCTCGGTCGGGCGCTGCACGGTGACGACGGCGGCGCCGCGCTCGATCGCGGCGGCCGAGAAGGAGCGGCGGTCCACCGGGTCCGCGGCGCGCTCGGGGTCCCAGCCCGCGGCGGCGAGCGCACGCACGACCCCGTCGACGAGCAGGTCGTGGTCGACGGCCCCCGCGACGGTGATCACGAGATCCTGGGGCCGGTAGTTCGCCTGGTAGTGGGACCACACGGCATCGCGCGTCGCGGCGCGGATGGTCTCCGGGCGACCGCCGATCGGGCGCCCGAGCGGGTGAGCGCCCAGGACCGCCTGGAACAGCCGTTCGTTCGCGACGTCTCCCGGATCGTCCTCCGCCATCGAGAGCTCCTCCAGGATGACCCCGCGCTCGTTCTCGAACTCGACCGGGTCGAGGAGGGACGAGGTCAGCATGTCGCCGATGACCTCCACCGCCATGGCCAGGTCGCGATCCTGCACCTTGGCGTAGTAGCAGGTGTACTCCTTGGCTGTCATCGCGTTGTGCTCGCCGCCGACCGCGTCGAATGAGATCGCGATGTCGAGGGCCGTTCGCGAGCGTGTGCCTTTGAACAGCAGGTGCTCGAGGAAGTGGGTGGAGCCGAGGCTGCCGGGGACGTCCGCCGTCTCGTCGCGCGAGCCGACCGCGACCCAGTAGCCGAGGGTCGCGCTGCGCGCGCCGGGAACCTGCTCGCTGAGCACGCGGACGCCGCTGGGGAGGACGGTGCGCCGGACCAGCGCGTCGCCGGATGCGGCGAACGAGAGGTCGGCCAGACCGAGCGGGAGGTCGACTGCGCTGTTCATCCCCTCCACCCTACGCCAGCGGCTTCGGAATGCCTGAGACTCTCCGATGAGGACAAACAGACTGGTCTGTCTACCTATATACTGGACTCACCACCCGGACCGGTCGCATCCCCCGGACCCCCGTCCCGACCGGCCCGGTGGTTCCCAACCGCCGAGGAGGCATGCACCGCCTCCCGTGACAGAAGGAGTCGCGCCCGATGGTCGTAAGCGCCCGAGCGACGATCCGGCCCCCAGCGCCGTCGAAGATCAAGATCCTCGCCACCGCGGACGAGCTCTTCTACGAGGAGGGCATCCACACCGTCGGCGTCGATCGCATCATCGCGGGCGCCCGGGTCACGAAGGCGACGTTCTACAAGCACTTCCGCTCCAAGGACCTCCTCATCATCGCGTACGTCGAAGGCCGCGACCGGCAGGTGCGCGAGTGGTTCGCGGAACTCGAGCAGGCCGGCGCGGACCCGCGCGACATCGCGCGCGCGCTCGTCGATTCGATCAACGAGGAGGCCGTCCGCCCCGGATTCCGCGGCGACCCGTTCATCAACGCGGCCGCGCAGTTCGCCGACGAGAGCCACCCCGTCCGCGTCGCCGTCACCGCGCACCGCGACTGGTATGCGAAGCGCATCGAGCAGCTGTTCCGCGAGATCGGCCACCCCCACCCGGGCGACGCGGCGGACGACCTCATCCTCGCGCGCGACGGCGCCCTCGCCGGCGGCTACGTCGGCGACCCGATCGCCGCGGGCGCCGCACTCCACCGCTCCCTGGAGCGCATCCTCGGCGAGGCGTAGCGCTCCTCCCCTGCTTCGACGCCCGACCTCCGGAACTCCGGAGTTGCGTCGCGCCACGCCGCAGAAATCGCCGCAACTCCGGAGCTTCGTCGCCGGACGGCGCACATCTCCGGAATCACTCGGCGCGCAGGCGGGAGCGAGCGCGGCTCGGTACGCGCGGGAGCGACCGCGGCGCACCTGGTGGATCCGGAGATCTGAGCCGGGCGGCCGGACATCTCCGGAGGTACGGTGCCGTGAGCGGTGTGTCGAAGCGAGACTCCGGAGATCCGGAGGAACCGGCGCGCGTGGGCGGCGCGGGCGACAGCTACTCGGAGACGCGGTCGAGGTCGAGCATCTGGGCACGGGTGAGGCGGATGCCGGCCCCGGCCATCAGGGCGTCGACCTGGTCGGGGCGGCTGGCGCTCGCGACGGGCGCCGCGATGCTGCGCTTGGCGAGCAGCCAGGCGATGGCGACGCTGGCGGGCTGCACACCGTGCTCGGATGCGATCCGGTCGACGACGGCGAGCACGCGCTGGCCGCGGCGGTTGACGTACGCCGACGCGCGCACACTGCGGGCGCCCGCCGTGAGGTCGGACTTCGAGCGGTACTTGCCGGTGAGGAATCCGTTGGCGAGCGCGTAGTACGGCATGACGGACAGACCCTGCGCGGCCGCGACGATGCGCAGGGCGCTCTCGAACTCGGCGCGGTGCATGAGGTTGTACTGCGTCTGGATGGCGACGAACTTCGGCAGGCCGGACGATGCCAGGATGCGCGCCTCGATCAGCCGGTCCGCACCGAAATTCGACGCGGCGAGGTAACGGACCTTGCCCGACTCGATCAGCCACTCCGCGGTCGCGAGGCTGTCCTCCAGCGGGACCTCGGGATCGTCGTCGTGGAAGTACAGCAGGTCGATGTGATCCGTCTGGAGACGCTCGAGGGAGGCCTCCACCGCACGCACGATGCTCACGGAGCCGAGACCCGGGTTCTCGTGGTGCCGGCCGACCTTGGTGGCGACGACGAGCTGGTCGCGGTTGCGGCGCTCGCGCATCCACTTGCCGATGAGGACCTCGCTGCGCCCGCCGACGTAGCTGTCGGCGGTGTCGATGAAGTCGCCGCCGAGCGCGGCGAAGCGATCGAGGATGGCCAGTGAGGTGTCCCCGTCGGCCGTCCAGCCGAAGACGCTCGCGCCGAGCGAGAGCGGATAGACGGTCAGGTCGCTCTCGCCGATGCGGCGCGGGGCGATGATCGAAAGAGGACCCGTGCGCTCCAGCGCCGGATCGATGTCGAGCGGTCCACCGGTGTCGGTGGAGGGATCGACCACCGGCGTCGCGACCGGTGCGGTGCGCAGGCCGACCGTCTCGAGAAGGCGCAGGGGAAGCAGTTGCGGCATCACATCCCCCTGCACCCGATCCTGCCTCTGACCGGCCGGATCGTCGTATCGAATCGATTCGAGAATGGTCTACTCCCGAACTGTACTTGCAGAGTACGGCAAACCCCCGACCCGCCAGCCCGGAAACGGGTGAACTGCAGCAGAAACCTTGGTCACGGTTTCATCACGGTTGCGGGGCCGCGATCGGCGGAACGGCGCGGCGGACGACGGCACGCGCGTGCGCCAGCACCGGGCCGTCGACCATGCCGCCGCGGAAGCGGAACACCCCTCCCCCGGCGGCGTCCGCGGCGGCCAGCAGCGCACGCGCGGTCGCCTCCTCCTCGGCGGTCGGCCGATAGGCCGCGCGGATGGTCTCGACCTGCCCCGGATGGATGCACGCCGTCGCCGCGAACCCCACCGCGACCGCGTCCTCCGCCTCCGCCCGCAACCCCGTCAGATCGGCGATGTCGAGGTGCACGGTGTCCACGGCGTGGATGCCGGCGGCCCCCGCCGCGAGCAGCACTGCGGAGCGGGCGTGCCGGGCGACATCGCGGTACGTCCCGTCCGCATGACGACTCGATGAGCCGCCCACGGAGGCGACGAGGTCCTCCGCGCCCCACATGAGCGCGAGCGCGTTCTCCGCACGCGCCAGCTCCGGCGCCGCGAGCACTCCCGCGGCCGTCTCGCACAGCGCGATGACATCCATCCCCCCGAACCGGGCGAGGTCGGAGGCGCGCTCCGCCTTGGGCAGCATGACGGCGCGGTACGGCGTCTGCTCCAGGGCGGCCAGATCGGCGTCGTGGTCGTCGGAGCCGGCCGGATTCACGCGCACGATCACGCGCGCCGGATCGAGCTGCGAGGCGGCGAGCGCCTCCCGTGCCGCGGGGCGGCGGCCGGGGTCCACCGCATCCTCCAGGTCGAGGATGACGGCGTCGGCGCGCTCGAGCGCCTTCGCGTAGCGGTCGGGACGATCGGCCGGGCAGAACAGCAGCGCCGGTCCCCACGGGAACGCGGGCGCCGTCATCTCGCCGCCCGCTCGTGCGCCGCCCTGGTCCACACCATGACCTGACGGGTGGCGGTCGCGACGACCACGCCGTCCTGATTGCGGCCGGTGTGCTCCAGCGTCACGATGCCCTGACCCGGGCGGGAGGCCGAGAGGCGCTTGGCAGTGACGACGGTCTCCGCATAGAGAGTGTCGCCGTGCCGCATCGGGTGCGGGAACGCCACCTGCCCGAAGCCCAGGTTCGCGACGATCGTGCCCTGCGTCAGCTGCGCCACCGACAGGCCGACCAGCGTCGAGAGGGTGAGCATCGAGTTGACCAGGCGTTCGCCGAACGGCTGACCGTCCGACCACGCGGCGTCGAGGTGCAGCGCCTGCGTGTTCATCGTCAGCGTCGTGAAGAGCACATTGTCGGCCTCGGTGAGCGTGCGGCCCGGGCGGTGCCGGTAGCGCACGTCTTCCTCCAGCTCCTCGTAGTACAGGCCGCGCTGCTCGATCTCCCTCACGGCGTCTGCTCCAGGTCGACGGTCAACGGCGCGCCGGTCGCGGCGACGACCTCGGCGACCGTGACCCCCGGGGCGACCTCGCGCAGCACCAGCCCCGCCTCCGTGACATCGATGACGGCGAGATCCGTCACGATGCGGTCGACGCACCCCGCGCCCGTGAGCGGGAGCGTGCACGCGCGGAGGATCTTGGGTCGGCCCTCGCGGTCGACGTGGTCCATCATCACGATGAGCCGCTTGGCGCCGAAGACGAGGTCCATCGCGCCGCCCATGCCCTTGACCATCTTGCCGGGGATCATCCAGTTGGCGAGGTCGCCGGTCTCCGACACCTCCATGGCCCCGAGCACGGCCACGTCGACATGGCCGCCGCGCACCATGCCGAAGGAGAGCGACGAGTCGAAGTACGCGGCGCCCGGTTCGACGGTCACCGTCTCCTTGCCGGCGTTGATGAGGTCGGGGTCGACGTCGCCGTCGGCCGGATACGGCCCCACCCCGAGCACGCCGTTCTCCGAGTGCAGGATGACCTCCACACCGGCCGGGATGTAGTTCGGGATGAGCGTCGGCATCCCGATCCCGAGGTTGACGTACTGGCCGTTGCGCAGCTCGCGGGCCACGCGCGCGGCGAGCTCGGTGCGGGTGAGGCTCATGCGGTGCTCCCTTCGTGGACGGTGCGGCGCTCGATGCGCTTCTCCGCGTCCGGCGCGTGCACGACGCGCTGGACGAAGATGCCCGGGCAGTGCACCGTTCCCGGGTCGATCTCGCCGGGCTCGACGAGCTCCTCCACCTCCGCGACGGTGACACGGCCGGCCATCGCGGCGAGCGGGTTGAAGTTCATCGCGGCGGCGTGGAAGACGAGGTTGCCGTGCCGGTCGCCCTTCGCGGCGTGCACGAGCGCGAACGCGGGGCGGAGGGACTCCTCGAGGACGTAGTCCGCTCCGTCGAAGCTCCGCACCTCCTTCGGCTCGGACGCGACCGCCACCGACCCGTCCGGCGCGTAGCGGCGCGGCAGGCCGCCGTCGGCGATCTGCGTGCCGACCCCCGCCGGCGTGTAGAACGCGGGGATCCCCGCCCCTCCCGCCCGCAGCTTCTCGGCGAGCGTGCCCTGCGGGGTGAGCTCCACCTCCAGCTCGCCCGAGAGGAACTGTCGCGCGAACTCCTTGTTCTCGCCTACGTACGAGCTGATCATCTTGCGGATCCGCCGCTCGGCGAGCAGCAGCCCGAGGCCCCAGTCGTCGACGCCGCAGTTGTTGCTCACCACCTCCAGGTCGGTCGTCCCGGCCTCCAGCAGTGCCCCGATCAGGGCGCTCGGGATGCCGCACAGCCCGAAGCCGCCGACCGCGAGAGTCGCGCCGTCGCCGATGTCGGCGACGGCCTCGGCCGCCGTGCCCACCGTCTTGTCGATCACGGTTCCTCCTGTCTCGCGCTGCCGGATCAGGCGTCGAAGCCGAGGGCCCGCGAGATGACCATCAACTGCACCTCCGACGTGCCCTCGCCGATCTCCAGGATCTTCGAGTCACGGTAATGCCGCGCCACGGGGCTCTCGTTGAGGAACCCGTAGCCGCCGAAGATCTGCGTCGCGTCCCGCGCGTTGTCCATGGCGGCCTCGCTGCACACCAGCTTGGCGATCGATGCCTCCAGCTTGAAGGGCTGCCCCGCCATGAGCTTCGCGCAGGCGTCGTAGTAGGCCAGGCGCGCGGTGTGCACTCGCGCCTGCATCCGGGCGATCTTGAACGCGATGTACTGGTTGGAGCCGATCGGGCGGCCGAACACGTTCCGGCTCCGGGAGTAGCGCAGCACCTCCTCCAGGCAGCCCTGCGCCGCGCCCGTGCACAGAGCGGCGAACGCAACGCGGCCCTCGTCGAGCGTGGCGACGAAGTTCGCGTATCCGCGGCCGCGCTCCCCGAGCAGGTTCGCCTCGGGCACGCGCACGTCGGTCAGTGTGAGCGGATGGGTGTCGGACGTGTGCCAGCCGACCTTGTCGTACGGTTCCCCGGCCACGAAGCCCGGAGTGGGCACGGGGACCAGGATGGCCGACAGCTCCTTCTTGATCGAGCCGTCGGCGCGGCGGCTCTCGCCGGTCACGGCGGTGATGGTGACCAGGCGGGTGATCTCACTGCCGGAGTTGGTGATGAACTGCTTGCTGCCGTTGATGACCCACTCGCCGTCGCGCAGTTCGGCGGTCGTCTTCGTGCCCGCGGCGTCGGATCCGGCGTCGGCCTCCGTCAGACCGAACCCGGCGAGCGCCTCCCCGCGCGCCAGCATCGGCAGCCACTCCTGCTTCTGCTCTTCGGTGCCGCTGCGGAACACCGGCATGGCGCCCAGGCCGACCCCGGCCTCCAGGGTGACGCCGATCGACTGGTCGACGCGGCCGAGCTGCTCGACGGCGAGGCAGAGCGAGAGGTAGTCCTTGCCCTGGCCTCCGTACTCCACCGGGAACGGGAGGCCGAACAGCCCCATCGCGCCCATCTCGGCGATGATCTCGTACGGCAGGCTGCGGCGTGTGTCGTAGTCGTAGGCGGCGGGGGCGACGACGGTGTCGGCGAAGTCGCGCACGCGGTCGCGCAGGCGGCGCTGCTCGTCGGTGAGCACGAAGCCGGCGATGTCGTGATCGGCGGCGGTCTGCGCCGGTCGGGTCATCTGCATGGTCATGGGGTTCCTGTCTGTTGTGGTGACTGTCCCTGGTGGTGAGCGGCGACCGGCGATCGTGTCGGGTCGTCGCCGTCCGCCGCGATCGGCGGGAGCTCGGAGGAAGCGGCGGGGGCGGTGTGCTCGTCCCGGTCGACGGCGGCGACCAGCTGGTCCCGGCGCACGAGATCGCCGGGAGCGACGTGCAGGCGGACGGTTCCCGCCACGGGCGCGAGCAGGCGGTGCTCCATCTTCATCGCCTCGACGACGGCGAGGGTGTCGCCCGCCGCCACGGCGTCCCCGTCCACGACGGGCACGGCCACGACGGTCCCCGGCATGGGCGAGCGGACCTCCGGGTGCGCGGCGGCCTCGCCGCGGTCGAGGGCGGCCAGCTCGTCCGCCAGCCGCTCCTCCCTGCTGCGGAGCCGCAGCGCGCGCACACGACCGCCGGCGGCGAGCCAGACCGTGCCGGCGTCGCACACGGTGTCGTAGGCGGAGGTGATGCCGTCGAGCGTCAGGAGGGCGCGGTCGGGAGCCCCGCCGGCGCCCGGCCGCACGGTCAGCGCGGCTGTGTGCGTCGACTCCCCCACGGTGACCGCGGAGCCCTGCGCCGAGACGGCGACCGGCACACCGTCGACCTCGTACCGGACCGCGCGCGATCCGCTCATCCGCCAGCCGGACGGAGCGGCCCAGAGCGGGCCGACGACGGCAGCGGTCGCGGCCGAGCGCTCGCGATGCGCGAGCAGGGCGGCCAGGACGAGCTCGGCGACGGCGGGCGGGGCGGGCTCCCGGTCGGAGTGGCGGCGATCGATCAGGGTCGTGTCCATCGTCCCCTCGAGGACATCGGGGTCGGCGAGCAGTTCGCGCAGCCACGCGACGTTTCCGGTCGCGCCCAGGATGCTCGTCCCGGCCAGCGCGGCGTCGAGGCGCGCGATCGCCGTCGCGCGGTCCTCGCCCCAGGCGATCACCTTGGCGAGCATCGGATCGTACTCCGTCACGACCGCGAGACCGGGCGCGAGTCCGCTGTCCACACGCACGCCCTCGCCGTCCGGCTCGCGGAGCGCGAGCACCGTGCCACCGCCGGGCAGGAAGCCGCGCTCCGGATCCTCCGCGTAGACGCGCGCCTCCACCGCATGCCCGTCGAGATGCACGTCCGCTTGCGCGAACCCCAGCGCCTCCCCCGCCGCGATGCGCAGCTGCCACTCGACCAGGTCGAGACCGGTGACGAGCTCGGTGACGGGGTGCTCCACCTGCAGTCGCGTGTTCATCTCCATGAAGAAGAACTCCCCGGGGGCGTCGGCCGAGACGAGGAACTCGACCGTCCCGGCACCGCGGTAGCCGACGCTGTCGGCGACCCGGCAGGCCGCCCGGCCGATCCGGTCCCGTGTCTCCGCGTCGAGGAGGGGCGACGGCGCCTCCTCGATCACCTTCTGGTGCCTCCGCTGCAGCGAGCACTCGCGCTCGCCGAGGTGCACGACGGATCCGTGCCCGTCGGCGAGAACCTGCACCTCGATGTGGCGCGGGGAGTCGACGAGCCGCTCCAGGAACAGGGTGTCGTCGCCGAACGCGGACGCGGCGACCCGCCGGGCGGCCCGGAGCGCCTCGTGCAGGTCGGCGGCCGCGCGGACCGCCTGCATCCCCTTGCCGCCACCGCCGGCGGAGGGCTTCACCAGCACCGGGTAGCCGATGCGCTCGGCGGCGGCGATCAGGGCGTCGTCGCCGAGGCCCGGCGCGGCGATGCCGGGGATGGTCGGGACGCCGTGCGCCTCGACCTCGCGCTTCGCGGCGATCTTGTCGCCCATGATCTCCAGGGCGTGCACACCGGGGCCGACGAAGGCGATCCCGGCGTCCGCGCAGGCCTGAGCGAGCGCGGCGTTCTCGGAGAGGAACCCATAGCCGGGGTGCACCGCCTGCGCCCCGGTCGCGGTCGCCGCGGCGACGATCGCGTCCACGTCGAGGTAGCTCTCCCGGGCCGGGGCGGGTCCGAGCCGCACGGCGAGGTCGGCCAGGGCGACGTGCGGGGCGTCGCGGTCGGCGTCGCTGTAGACCGCGACGGAGCGGATCCCGAGCCGGCGGAGGGTGCGGATGACACGACAGGCGATCTCGCCGCGGTTGGCGACGAGGACGGAGGAGAACGGCACGGTCATCGCGATCACATCCGGAAGAGGCCGAAGGCCGTGTCGGGAAGCGGGGAGCGGCAGATCACGTCGAGGGCGAGCCCGAGCACCGTGCGCGTCTCGGCGGGGTCGATCACGCCGTCGTCCCAGAGCCGCGCGGTCGAGTAGTACGGGTCGCCCTGCTTCTCGTACTGCTCGGCGATGGGCGCACGGAACGCGGCCTCGTCCTCCGCGCTCCATTCGTCGCCGCGCGCTTCCAGCTGGTCGCGCTTGACGGTGGCGAGGACGCTGGCCGCCTGAGCTCCGCCCATGACGGAGATGCGCGCGGCCGGCCACATCCAGAGGAACCGCGGCGAGTACGCCCGCCCGCACATCGAGTAGTTGCCCGCCCCGAACGACCCACCGATGACGACCGTGAGCTTGGGGACGCGCGCCGTCGCGACCGCGGTGACCATCTTCGCGCCGTTCTTGGCGATGCCGCCCGCCTCGTAGTCACGACCCACCATGAACCCGGAGATGTTCTGGAGGAAGAGCAGCGGGATGCCGCGCTGATCGCACAGCTCGATGAAGTGCGCACCCTTGAGGGCCGACTCGCTGAACAGCACGCCGTTGTTCGCGACGATGCCCACCGGGTGGCCGTGGATGCGGGCGAACCCGGTCACCAGGGTCGTCCCGTACTCGGGCTTGAACTCGTGGAGGCCGCCGGCGTCGACGAGACGGTCGATCACCTCGTGCACGTCGTAGGGCGCCTGCACGTCGACCGGCACGACGTCGTAGAGTCCGGCTGGGTCCGCTGCGGGGTCCAGCGCGGGGACGACCTCCCAGGCCGGCGCGGCCGGCGGAGGCAGCGTGGCGACGATGTCGCGCACGATGGCGAGCGCGTGCTCGTCGTTCTCGGCCAGATGGTCGACGACGCCGGAGGTGCGGGCGTGCAGGTCCCCGCCGCCGAGCTCCTCGGCCGTGACGACCTCCCCGATGGCCGCCTTCACGAGGGGAGGCCCGCCCAGGAAGATCGTGCCCTGCTCGCGCACGATGACGGTCTCGTCGCTCATCGCGGGAACGTAGGCGCCTCCGGCCGTGCAGGAGCCCAGCACGGCCGCGATCTGAGGGATCTTGGCGGCGGAGAGGCGCGCCTGGTTGTAGAAGATGCGGCCGAAGTGGTCCCGGTCGGGGAAGACGTCGTCCTGCATCGGCAGAAACGCCCCGCCGGAGTCGACCAGATAGATGCACGGGAGATGGTTCTCGAGCGCGATCTCCTGCGCCCGCAGGTGCTTCTTGACCGTCATCGGGTAGTAGGTGCCGCCCTTGACGGTCGCGTCGTTGCACACGATCATGACGTGCCGTCCGCGGACGAGGCCGATGCCGGCGATCACGCCGGCCGCGGGGCTCTCGTCGTCGTACATCCCCGTCGCGGCGAGCGGCGCGATCTCGAGGAACGGGCTCCCCTCGTCGAGCAGGGTGTCGATGCGCTCGCGCGGCAGGAGCTTGCCCCGGGCCAGATGGCGTTCCCGGGCTCGCTCCGGGCCGCCCGCCGCCGCGGCCGCGAGGCGCTCGTGCAGCTCGGCGACCAGCTCGCGCTGCGTGGTGGTGGCGGGCATCGTGCTCCCTCGTCGTCGTCGACTTCTCGGTTAGTGGTCGCTAACCCGATTTTAGGTTAGTGTTCATTAACCCAAATGTCCAGCCTCCCGGAGACGCGACGATGACCGAACAGCCCGCCGTCGAGCGGCCGACGCAGCGCAGCCGCGCGAAGGCCGACCGCCGTGCCGCACTGCTCGACGCCGCCGCTGCCCTGTTCGCCGAGCGGGGCTACAACGGGGTCTCCATCGAAGACCTCGGCTCCGCGGTCGGGGTGAGCGGTCCGGCGGTGTACCGGCACTTCCCGTCCAAGCAGGCGGTGCTCGCCGCACTCCTGGTCGACGTGAGCCAGGGCCTCCTCGACGGGGGCGCCGCCGTCGAAGAGCGGAGCGACGACGCGGCCGGCGCGCTCCGGGACCTGATCGCGTTCCACGTGGACTTCGCCCTCGGCGCGCCCGACACCATCCGGGTGCAGGATCGCGACCTCGACGCCCTTCCGACCGCCGAGCGGCGCGAGGTCCGGCGCCTGCAGCGCCGGTACGTGGACGTGTGGACGCACGTGCTCGGCACCCTGCACCCGGCCCTGGGCGCCGACGAACTGCGGGTGCGCGTGCAGGCCACCTTCGGCCTGATCAACTCGACTCCGCATTCGGCGCGCATCGGATCCGAGCCCGTCGCCGAGGCGCAGGTGCGCCCGGTGCTGGAACGGATGGCCTGGGCGGCGCTGACGTCGCGCTGACCCGCCGGAGGTCCACGTCCCCGCGTCGGACGCGTGGGTTAGGGTCCAAGGGAGGCATCGAGCTCGAGGAGGCACGTGGGCGACGACACCCCCCGACTGCGGCTGCACCACCGGTTCTGGCGTGCGCTGGGCGTCGTACTGGCAGTGGTGCTGGTGATCGCGGCGGTCGCGGGAGGCGTCGGATTCTGGACGGTCACCCGCTCCTTCCCGCAGACCTCCGGCTCGATCGACGTCCCGGGCCTCCAGAAGCCGGTGACCGTGTACCGCGACTCCGCGGGCGTGCCGCAGATCATCGCGTCCACGGCCGACGATCTCTTCCGCGCCCAGGGGTTCGTGCACGCGCAGGACCGCTTCTGGGAGATGGACTTCCGGCGGCACGTCACCGCCGGACGCCTCTCGGAGATGTTCGGCGCCAGCCAGGTGCCGACCGACACCTTCATCCGCGCGCTCGGGTGGCGGCGCGTCGCCGAGCAGGAGGTGAAGCTCCTCGACCCGACCGCGCTCCGCTACTTCCAGGACTACGCCGACGGCGTGAACGCGTACCTGGCCGCGCACTCCGGCGCGGAGCTGAGCGTCGAGTACGCGGTCCTCGGCCTGCAGAACCCGGGCTACAAGCCGGAGAAATGGACGCCCGCCGACTCGGTCGCCTGGCTGAAGGCCATGGCCTGGGATCTGCGCTCCAACCTGGAGGAGGAGGTCGACCGCGCGCTCCTCGCGGCGACGATGACGCCGCAGCAGATCGCGGACCTCCATCCGGGCTACGACTACGCGGCGCATCCGACGATCACGGCGGAGGGCGGAGGGGATCCGGGCCGCACCACCGCGGACGCGACCGGCGCGACCGCGGCGAACGCGAGCGCGAACGGCGACGGGTCTGCCTCCGCCCTCGTCGCGGCACCGCCCGCCGACTACCGCGCCCAGCTGGAGCAGGTCTCCGCGAGCCTGGAGTCCCTCCCCCGTCTGATGGGCCCGGCCGGCAGCGACATCGGCTCCAACTCGTGGGTGGTCTCGGGTTCCCTCACCGACACGGGGAAGCCGCTGCTCGCCAACGACCCCCACCTCGGTGCCTCGATCCCGTCCGTCTGGTACCAGGTCGGACTGCACTGCGCGACGGTGGGCCCCGCGTGCCCGTTCGATGTCTCGGGCTTCGGGTTCTCGGGCTTCCCCGGGGTCGTGATCGGCCACAACGACCGCATCTCCTGGGGATTCACCAACCTCGGGCCCGACGTCGCCGACCTCTACGTCGAGAAGGTCACCGGCGACACGTACGAGTACGACGGCGCGCAGGTGCCGCTCGACATCCGGACGGAGACGATCTCCGTCGCCGGAGGAAAGGAGGTGAAGGTGACCGTCCGGTCCACCCGGCACGGGCCGATCGTCACCGATCTGTCGGACGACTACGCCGACATCGCCAAAGACCAGGCCGGCAAGCTCGGCATCCCGGCACAGCAGTACCAGCTGTCGCTGCAGTGGACCGCGCTCGCCCCGGGTCCGACGGCCGGAGCCATCTTCGCCTTCGACACCGCAACGGACTGGACGAGCTTCCGCGCCGCGGCGGAGCGCTTCCAGGTGCCGTCGCAGAACCTCGTCTACGCCGACGTGGACGGGCACATCGGCTACCAGGCGCCCGGCAGCGTCCCCATCCGGGCCGCCGGCGACGGCACGATGCCGGTGCCGGGATGGACCAGTCAGTACGGCTGGATCGGCACGGTGCCGTACGACCAGCTTCCCTCGGTGCTCGACCCGCCCAGCGGGTACATCGTCACGGCCAACAACGCCGCGGTCGGCCCGGACTACCCGGTCATGATCACGCGCGACTGGGAGTACGGCTACCGCGCCAACCAGATCGCGGTCCGCCTCCAGGCACTCGTCGCGTCGGGGAAGAAGATCTCCGCCGCGCAGCTCGCGGACATCCAGGGCGACACCTACGACGCCAACGCCGCGACACTGGTCCCGCTGCTGCAAACCGTCGGCGCGGCGGCGGAGCCGGGCTCGGGCGCGGCCCGCGGCGCCGCGCTCCTGGCGGGCTGGGACTACCACGACGACGGGGACAGCGCCGCCGCAGCGTACTTCGCGGTGTTCTGGAAGAACCTGCTGCACGACGCGTTCGGGCGCAAGCTCCCCGCATCCGCCCCGCCCACCGGCGGCGATCGCTGGTTCGCCGTGGTGCAGAACCTCGCGGCCCACCCGGACTCACCCTGGTGGGCCGACGCCAAGCTCGGCGTGTCCGACCGAGACGGGATGCTCCAGCGCGCGGCCGATCAGGCCTGGACGGAGGCGCGGAGCCTGATGGGCGACGACCCGGCACGCTGGCGCTGGGACCGCATCCACACGCTCACCCTCACGAACGCCAGCCTGGGGGTCTCCGGAGTGGCGCCGGTGGAGTGGCTCCTCAACCGCGGCCCGTACCCCGTCTCGGGCGGCTCGAGCGTGGTCGAGGCGAACGGCTGGGATGCCTCCGTCGGCTACCAGGCCGACCGGGTCCCGTCGATGCGCATGATCGTCGACCTGGCCGACTTCGACCGCAGCCGCTGGATCAACCTGGCCGGCGCCTCCGGGCACGCGTTCGACCCGCACTACACGGACCAGACGGACCTCTGGGTGAGGAACGAGACGCTCCCGTGGGCGTTCAGCCGCGCGGCCGTGGTCGCGGGCGCGCACCAGACGCTGACGCTGCGACCCGCGCGCCGCTGACCACGCGCGGCAGCGTCTTCGCCTCGGGAGCCCGGTCCGCCGGGGCCGGAACGACTCCGATCAGCGGACGGTCGGCCAGGAACGCTCGCCGCTGCCCGTGTACAGCTGCTGCGGGCGGCCGATCTTGGTGGCCGGGTCGAGGTTCATCTCCCGCCAGTGGGCGATCCAGCCGGGGAGACGGCCGATCGCGAAGAGCACCGTGAACATCCGCGTCGGGAAGCCCATCGCCTTGTAGATCACGCCCGTGTAGAAGTCCACGTTCGGGTAGAGCTTGCGGTCGACGAAGTACTGATCGGCGAGCGCGACCTCCTCGAGCTCCTTCGCGATGTCGAGCAGCGGGTCGTGCACGCCCAGCGCGGCGAGGACCTCGTCCGCCGACTGCTTCACGAGCCGCGCGCGCGGGTCGAAGTTCTTGTACACGCGGTGCCCGAAGCCCATGAGCTTGACACCCGACTCCTTGTTCTTCACCCGCTCGACGAACTTCTGCACGCTCTCGCCGGAATCGCGGATGCCCGCGAGCATCTGCAGCACGGCCTCGTTCGCCCCGCCGTGCAGCGGGCCGTAGAGGGCGTTGATGCCGGCGGAGACGGAGGCGAACAGGTTCGCCTGCGTCGACCCGACCAGGCGCACGGTCGACGTCGAGGCGTTCTGCTCGTGGTCCTCGTGCAGGATGAGCAGGCGCTCGAGGGCCCGCGACAGCACAGGGTTCACCTCGTAGGGCTCAGCGAGCGTGCCGAAGTTGAGACGCAGGAAATTGTCGACGAAGCTCAGCGAGTTGTCCGGATAGAGGAAGGCCTGGCCGACGCTCTTCTTGTGCGCGTACGCGGCGATCACCGGGAGCTTGGCGAGCAGGCGGATGGTCGAGAGCTCGACCTGCTCCGGATCGGAGACGCTGAGCGAGTCCTGATAGAAGGTGGACAGCGCGGACACGGCGCTGGAGAGCACCGACATCGGGTGCGCGTCGTGCGGCAGCGCACTGAAGAAGCGGCGAAGGTCCTCGTGCAGGAGGGTGTGGCGGCGGATGCGCTCGTCGAAGTCCGCGAGCTCGGTCGGCGTCGGCAGCTCGCCGTGGATGAGGAGCCAGGCCACCTCGAGGAAGGTGGAGTTCTCCGCGATCTGCTCGATCGGGTAGCCGCGATAGCGCAGGATGCCCTGGTCGCCGTCGATGTAGGTGATCGCCGACCGCGTCGCCGCGGTGTTGACGAAGCCGTAGTCGAGGCTGGTCAGGCCGGTCTGCTTGGTCAGGCTGGAGAGGTCGATGCTCGAGGCGCCCGACGTGCTCGGCAGGATGGGGAACTCGGCGACCCCGCCCGGGTAGCGCAGCTCGGCGACGGCCGCCTCCTGCTCGACGGGGCCGGTACGCTCCGTCGGTGCATTCTCGGTGCCGAGTCCAGTCACAACGCCTCCAGGTCTTGGGGTTGGGCAGAGTTGAGCGCGCCGATCGTGGCAGCGCTGCATCATTCGTGCGGGTACAGCCTAACGAACGCGCGAGGCAACTGTCGCATCACGCAAAGCCCGGCCGATCGGGTTAGAGGGAGTCTCCAAGTGTGCGGAGACGCTCTGCGGCCGCCGCGATGCGCTCATCCGTCGCGGTGAGCGAAAGCCGCACGTGCTCGGGATAGTGGTCGCCGTAGAAGTGGCCGGGGCCGGCGAGGATGCCGAGGTCGGCCAGCCGGCCGATGCTCTCCCAGGCGTCGCGGCCCTCCGTCGCCCACAGGTACAGGCCCGCCTCGCTGTGATCGACGCGGAAGCCGGCCGCCTCGAGAGCGGGCTTCAGCAGCTCGCGACGCGCGCGGTAGCGTTCGCGCTGCGTCGCCACATGGGCGTCGTCGCCCAGGGCGACGACCATGGCGGCCTGGAGCGGCGAGGGAAGCATCAGACCCGCGTGCTTGCGCACGGTGGTCAGCCTCCCGACCACGGTGCGGCAGCCGGCGACGAACGCCGCCCGGTAGCCCGCGAGGTTCGACTGCTTGCTGAGGGAGTAGACGGCGAGGATGTTGCGACGGTCGTCCCCGATCACACGCGGATCGAGGACGCTCGGGATGCGCTCGGCGTCCCACGGGGCGTCCCAGCCCAGCTCGGCGTAGCACTCGTCGCTCGCGAGGTAGGCGCCGAGTTCCCTGGCCCGCTCGACGGCCGCGCGCAGGTCGTCGACCGACAGCACCCGCCCGTCGGGGTTCCCGGGACTGTTCAGCCAGATCAGGCGCGTGTTCTGCGGCCATTCGGCCGGGTCGTCGCTCGCCAGGGTCTCCGCCCCGGCCATCGCGGCCCCGATGGCGTAGGTCGGGTAGGCCGCGCGCGGATGCACGACGACGTCGCCCTCCCCCAGTCCGAGCAGGAACGGCAGGAACGCGACGAGCTCCTTCGACCCGATGGTCGGGAGCACGTTGTCGACGGTGAGGCCGGGGACCCCGCGGCGACGGGCGAACCACCCCACGATGGCCTCCCGCAGCGCCGGGGTGCCGACCGTCTGCGGGTAGGCGTGCGCGTCGGTCGCCTCGGCGAGCGCGGCACGGATGAGCGCGGGGGTCTCGTCGACCGGAGAGCCGATCGAGAGGTCGACGATTCCGCCGGCGTGCGCACGGGCGCGCTCCGCGTACGGCGTCATCTGATCCCAGGGGTACTCCGGGAGCTCCGTCAGCGCCACGTCAGTGCGCCTGCGGCGGCAGGGCGGAGATCAGCGGGTGATCCTTGGCGATCACGCCGACCTTGGCCGCGCCGCCGGGTGAGCCGATGTCGTCGAAGAACTCGACGTTGGCCTTGTAGTAGTCCGCCCACTCCTCGGGGAGGTCGTCCTCGTAGTAGATGGCCTCGACGGGGCACACGGGCTCACAGGCGCCGCAGTCGACGCACTCGTCCGGGTGGATGTAGAGCGACCGTTCACCCTCGTAGATGCAGTCGACCGGGCATTCGTCGATGCACGCGCGGTCTTTGACGTCGACGCACGGGAGGGCGATGACATAGGTCACGGTGGTTCTGATCCCTTCGCGAGAGCTTCGAGAGGTTCGAGGCGAGCCTCGGGAGCTACCCGTCTAGCTTATTCCGATATCCGCGGAGCCCTATTCCGAAACGGCGGGGCCGGGCTCCATGGCCGCCGCGAGCTCGGGGCGCGCCGGTCGGCGACGCACGTCGGGCCAGGCGACCACCACGGCGGCGATCAGGATCGGCGCCACGAGCCAGATCTGCCCGGCGAGCGTGTTCGGGATGAGCACCGAGCCCCCCGGGCTCTGCTGCGCGAAGAGCAGCACGGTCGCGATCGCGCCGAGCGCGGCGAGGATGGCGGGCACCCGGGTCGCCGCGAGGAGCCGGAGTCCGACCAGCAGCGAGGTGTACGCGAGAAGCGCGCCGATCAGCCCGAGCGGGATGCCCACCCCCCAGGTGACGTCGATCGGGTGCGCGACCGTGCCGACCGCTCCGACCAGGAGCCCGGCGAGCACGAGCAGCACGGCGTTGAGGATCCGGCTGAGCATTCTCGCATCCTATCTGGACAGATCGAGAGGTCAGGACGTACGCTCGATCGGTAAGGTTAGCCTTACCAACCCCCTTTCCCTCTCCAGCAAGGTCCTCTGTGCTCGCGAACTATCTGATCGGCCTCCGCGAAGGCCTCGAGATGGCGCTCATCGTCACCATCCTCATCGCCTACGTCGTCAAAGTCGGCCGGAAGGACGTGCTCTCCAAGCTCTGGATCGGCGTCGGCATCGCCCTCGTCGTCCCGCTCGGCATCGGAGCCCTGCTGACCTGGGGCCCCTACGGCCTGAGCTTCCAGGCGCAGGAGATCGTCGGCGGCGGGCTCTCGGTGGTCGCGGTCGCGTTCGTGACGTGGATGATCTTCTGGATGGGCAAGACGGCCCGGTCGATGAAGTCCCTGCTGCACGAGCGACTCGACTCGGTGCTGGTGGGCGCGGGATGGGGGGTCGTGATCCTGGCCATGCTCAGCGTGGGCCGCGAAGGCATCGAGACCGCGCTCTTCGTGTGGGCCACCGTCGACAGCGCGGGCGGCAGCTGGGAGCCGTTCGTCGGCGCGCTGCTCGGCCTGCTGACCGCCGGAGTGCTCGGCTTCCTCCTCTACCGCGGCATGGTCCGCATCAACCTCGGCACCTTCTTCGCCTGGACGGGCGCGTTCCTCATCCTCGTCGCGGGCGGCGTGCTGGCGTACGGCGTCGGCGACCTGCAGGAGGCCGGCGTGATCCCCGGCGCGGGCATCCACGCCTATGACATCAGCGCCGCCATTCCGGCCTCCAGCTGGTACGGCACCGTGCTCGCCGGTGTGATCAACTTCAACCCGTCCCCCACCTGGTTCCAGGTCATCGCCTGGTTCGGCTACATCATCGTCGTCTCGTTCTTCTACATCCGCGCCCAGCGCGCCGTCCACCGCCCGCCGGCGGCGTCCGGAGCCCCCGGCCAAGCGGCAGGCACCCCCGTCGCCTCCTGAGGCGGCCCCACGCACGCACCCCACAACCGCATTCCACAGCACCCGAAGAGAAAGCACAGCACCCACATGGCTCGATACCGTCCGCTCGGCGTGATCGCCGGCAGCATCGCCGGCGCCGCCGCCCTCGCCGCCGCCCTCACCGGCTGCGTCCCCAACAAGGCGACCGCCGAGGCCGAGGCGATCTCCGTCACGCTCGACGACGACGCCTGCACCGTGTCGACCGCGACGGCACCGTCTGGCCCCGTCACCTTCCAGGTCACCAACAAGGGCACCGACGTCAACGAGTTCGAGGTGCTCGCGCAGGACAAGCTCCGCATCGCGGGCGAGAAGGAGAACATCGGCCCGGGCACGACGGTCAACTACGTCGTGCAGCTCGCCGAGGGCGACTACTTCACGGCCTGCAAGAAGGGCATGGTCGGCAGCCCGACCTCCGTCACCGCGTTCACCGTGACCAAGGGATCGGGTGACACGAAGACCGCGAGCGAGAGCAAGCAGGTCGCCCAGGCGGTCACCAACTACACCAGCTATGTCAAGGACCAGGCGGGTCAGCTCCTCACCGCGACGAAGGCGTTCGCCGCCTCGTACGAGAGCGGCGACGACGCGGCAGCGCAGGCGCAGTACCCGGCCGCGCGCATGTTCTACGAGCGCATCGAGCCCACGGCCGAGCAGTTCGGCGACATCGACCCGGCGCTCGATCTGCGCGAGGCGGACCTCGAGCAGGGTCAGGACTGGACCGGCTGGCACCGCATCGAGAAGGACCTCTGGGCTCCGGCCGGGTTCACCCCGTCCGACGCCGCCGGGCGCAAGGTGCTCGGCGATCAGCTCGTCGCCGACACCCAGAAGCTCTACGACCTCGTGTACGCCAAGGACTTCACCCTCACTCTCGACCAGATCTCCAACGGCGCCAGCGGCCTGATGGAGGAGGTCTCGCGCAGCAAGATCACCGGTGAGGAGGAGACCTTCTCGCACACCGACCTGTGGGACTTCAAAGCGAACGTGGAGGGCGCGGAGGTCGCGTACGGCACCGTCCGTGACATCCTGTTGGAGAAGGGCAGCACCGGGAAGAGCGCCGCGAAGACGCTCGACACGGAGTTCGCCGCCATCGACAAGCTCCTCGCCCAGTACACCTCGGGCGACGGCTACGTCAGCTACACCCAGCTCACGACCGAGCAGGTGAAGGAGCTCTCCGACGAGGTGAACGCCCTCAGCGAGCCGCTGAGCCAGCTGACATCGATCCTCGTCAAGTAGGAGTCGCGTGAGCGAGGAAACACCCGCGGAACGCCCGGGGTCCGCCGAGGACCCCGGGCGGTCCGGACTGTCCCGGCGTGGGCTGCTCGGCCTGGCCGGGCTCGGAGTCGGCGCCGGGGTCGTCGGATTCGGCGCCGGGATCGCGGTCGATCGCGCGGTCTCGGGCGCCCAGGCCGCCACCAGCGCCGTCTACCCGTTCTACGGAGAGCACCAGGCGGGGATCACGACGCCCGTGCAGGACCGCCTCCACTTCGCCGCGTTCGACGTCGCCCCCGGACTCGACCGTGACGGCCTGATCGACCTGCTGCGCGACTGGACGGTAGCCGCTGCTCGGATGAGCCAGGGCAAGGCCGCCGGCACGTACGGCCCGGCCTCGGGCCCGTCAGACCAGCCGCCGGATGACACGGGCGAGGCCCTCGACCTGCCGCCCGGGGGGCTCACCCTCACCTTCGGCTTCGGGCCGACCCTCTTCACCGCGGCCGACGGCCGGGACCGGTTCGGGATCGCGTCGAAGCGTCCGGACGCACTCGTCGATCTCCCGCACTTCCCCGGCGACGCTCTCGTCGACGCGGCCAGCGGGGGCGACCTCTGCATCCAGGCCTGCAGCGAGGACCCGCAGGTCGCCGTGCACGCCATCCGCAACCTGTCGCGCATCGCCTTCGGGCGGGCGGCGATCCGGTGGTCGCAGCTCGGCTTCGGCCGCACCTCCTCCACCTCCCGCAGCCAGGTGACGCCCCGCAACCTGTTCGGCTTCAAGGACGGCACCGCGAACATCAAGTCCGAGGACCAGAAGGTGGTCGAGGACCAGGTGTGGGCCGCCGGCTCCGACGGCGCTTCCTGGATGGCAGGCGGCTCGTACCTCGTCGCCCGGAAGATCCGCATGGTCATCGAGAACTGGGACCGCCAGCAGCTCGGCGAGCAGGAGCGCATCATCGGCCGCGACAAAGGCGAGGGCGCCCCGCTCTCGGGAGGCACGGAGTTCAGCGACCCGAACTTCCTCGCGCTCGCCTCCGACGGCGGCACGAAGATCGACCCGGACTCGCACGTCCGCCTCGCACACCCCACGATGAACGACGGCGCCCAGCTGCTGCGCCGCGGCTACAACTTCGTGGACGGCAACGACGACCTGGGCCGGCTCAACGCCGGGCTGTTCTTCATCGCGTTCCAGCGCGACCCGCGCAGACAGTTCATCCCCATCCAGACCCGGCTCTCCCGCAGCGACCTGCTCAACGAGTACCTCAAGCACGTCGGCTCCGGCGTCTTCGCCGTGCCTCCCGGGGCGACCGAGGGATCCTACGTGGGCGCCGGGCTCTTCACGTAGCCCGCACATTCGTGCCGAATGCACGAAAAGGGGCGGGGATTCGCGACATTCGTCACGAATCCCCGCCCCTTCGTCGTCGGCGCTACGCGTCCTGGCGCTTGAGGCGGGCGGCGGCGCGGCCGCGCGCGGTGGCGTCGAGCTCGACCTTGCGGATGCGCACGGCCTCCGGGGTCACCTCGACGCACTCGTCCTCGCGGGCGAACTCGAGGCACTCCTCGAGGGTCAGCTGACGCGACGGCGTCATGGACTCGAACGTGTCGGCCGTGGAGGAGCGCATGTTGGTGAGCTTCTTCTCCTTGGTGATGTTCACGTCCATGTCGTCGGCGCGCGAGTTCTCGCCGATGACCATGCCCTCGTAGACCTCCTCGGTGGGGTTCACGAAGAAGCTCATGCGTTCCTGCAGCGCGATGATCGCGAACGGCGTCACGACGCCGGCACGGTCGGCCACGATCGAGCCGTTGCTGCGGGTGACGATCTGACCGGCCCACTCGTCGTAGCCGTGCGCGATGGCGTTCGCGATGCCGGTGCCGCGCGTGGTGGTGAGGAACTCGGTGCGGAAGCCGATGAGGCCGCGCGACGGCACGATGAACTCCATGCGCACCCAGCCGGTGCCGTGGTTGGTCATGTTCTCCATGCGTCCCTTGCGGGCGGCCAGCAGCTGGGTGATCGCGCCGAGGTACTCCTCGGGGGCGTCGATCGTCAGGTGCTCGTACGGCTCGTGCGTCTTGCCGTCGACCTTCTTGGTGACCACCTGGGGCTTTCCGACGGTGAGCTCGTAGCCCTCGCGGCGCATCTGCTCCACGAGGATGGCCAGCGCGAGCTCGCCGCGGCCCTGCACCTCCCAGGCGTCCGGACGGCCGATGTCGAGAACGCGCAGCGACACGTTGCCGATGAGCTCACGGTCCAGGCGGTCCTTGACCATGCGGGCCGTCAGCTTGTGGCCCTTCACCTTGCCGACCAGAGGCGACGTGTTGGTGCCGATGGTCATGGAGATCGCGGGCTCGTCGACGTGGATGGCGGGAAGCGGACGGACGTCGTCCGGGTCGGCCAGGGTGTCGCCGATCATGATGTCGGCGAAGCCGGCGACGGCGACGATGTCGCCCGGGCCCGCGGACTCGGCCGGGTAGCGGTCGAGCGCCTTCGTCATCAGCAGCTCGGTGACGCGGACGTTGTGCACGTCGCCGTCGTGACGCACCCAGGCGACGGTCTGGCCCTTGCGGAGGGTGCCGTTGAAGATGCGGAGCAGCGCGAGGCGGCCGAGGAACGGCGAGGCGTCGAGGTTGGTGACGTGCGCCTGCAGGGGCGCCTCGGGGTCGTAGCTCGGTGCCGGGATGTGCTCGAGGATGGCCTCGAACAGCGGCTCGAGGTCGTCGTTGTCGGGCAGCTCGCCGTTGGCCGGCTGATTGCGGCTCGCCGCACCGGCGCGGCCGGACGCGTACACGACGGGCACGTCGAGGATGGCGTCGAGGTCGAGATCGGGCACGTCGTCCGCGAGGTCGCTCGCGAGTCCGAGGAGCAGGTCCTGGCTCTCGCCGACGACCTCCTCGATGCGGGCATCGCCGCGGTCGGTCTTGTTCACGGCCAGGATGACCGGCAGCTTGGCCTCGAGCGCCTTGCGCAGCACGAAACGGGTCTGCGGGAGCGGGCCCTCGCTCGAGTCGACGAGCAGGACGACCCCGTCGACCATCGACAGACCGCGCTCGACCTCGCCGCCGAAGTCGGCGTGGCCCGGGGTGTCGATCACGTTGATGGTGATCGGGCCGTTCGTGGCGTGCTTGCCCTTGTACGAGATCGCCGTGTTCTTGGCGAGGATCGTGATGCCCTTCTCACGCTCCAGCTCGTTGGAGTCCATCGCACGCTCTTCGACGTGCTCGTGGTCGCCGAACGAGTTCGTCTGGCGCAGCATGGCATCGACCAGCGTGGTCTTGCCGTGGTCGACGTGGGCCACGATCGCGACATTGCGCAGATCGTCGCGGTGGGCGACGGCGTTCTCGGACATGCGTGAGGGCTCGACTCTCGTCAGGAGGTTTTCGGGGAACGGTCCATTCTATCCCCTCCGGACAGCACGGAACGCCGCCCCCGCGCTCGGCGGGGACGGCGTTCCGTGACGATCCGGTGGACGGGAGGTTACAGGCCCTGCGCCACCGGCGGCTCGGGCTCCTGCGGCAGACCCTCGTTGACCGGGGCGGCCTCGTCGGAGCCGGCGGCCAGCAGCTCGAGGCGCAGAGCGCGGCGGGCGCGCTGCTGCTCCGGGTCCGGGAGCGGAACCGCGGCGAGGAGGCGCTGGGTGTACGCCTCCTTCGGGTAGCGGAGGATCTCGTCGCGGGTGCCGACCTCGACCAGGCTGCCGTGGTGCATCACCGCGATGCGGTCGGCGAGGACGTCGATGACCGCGAGGTCGTGGGTGATGAACAGGCAGGCGAAGTTCATCTCCTTCTGGAGCTGCTGCATGAGCTCCAGCACCCGGGCCTGCACCGACACGTCCAGCGCACTGGTCGGCTCGTCCGCGATGAGCACCTGCGGCTTCAGCGACAGGGCGCGGGCGATGCCGACACGCTGCTTCTGACCGCCCGAGAGCTCGTGCGGGAAGCGGCTGCGGTACGCGCGGGGAAGCTCGACGCTGTCGAGGAGGCGGTCCACCTCCTTGGCGAGGTCGGCGCCCTTGAGGCCCTTGGCGAGGCGCAGCGGCTCGCCGATCGAGTCGGCGATCTGCAGGCGCGGGTTCAGCGACGACGACGGGTCCTGGAAGACGATGCCGACGTTGCGGTGCAGCTTGCGGATCTCGTCGCGCTTGGCGTTGCTGATGTCCTGCCCGGCGACGACCAGCCTGCCCGAGTGGATGGGCAGAAGGCCGATGGCCGCGCGGCCCAGGGTGGTCTTGCCGGAGCCCGACTCGCCCACGAGGCCGACGACCTCGCCCTCGTGGATGGTCAGATCGATGTCGGTCGCGGCCCGGAACGCGGGCACACGCCCGTGCTTCGGATACTCGATCGAGACCTTGTCGAAGTCGACCACGACCGCTCGCTTGTCCATCTCGGACTTCTCGTGCTCGGCGGCGGCGAGGCGCTCGTTGGCGCGGATGCGCTCGGCGAAGGCGGCGTCGGGGTTCTCGGTGCCGGCGGCGAGGGCGGCGGTCGTGTCGATCTCCTCGTCCTCACGCTGGCCGAGGTGCGGAACCGCGTCGAGCAGAGCGATCGTGTACGGGTGCTGCGGAGCCGCGAAGACGCCCTCCACGGTGCCCGCCTCGACGATGTCGCCCTTGCGCATCACGACGATGTTGTCGGCCAGGTCGGCGACCACGCCCATGTCGTGCGTGATGAGGAGGATGGCGCTGTCGAGCCGGTCGCGGAGGCTGCGCAGCAGCTCCAGGATCTCGGCCTGCACCGTGACGTCGAGGGCCGTGGTCGGTTCGTCCGCGATGAGCAGCTTCGGGTCGCACGAGATCGACTGGGCGATCATCGCGCGCTGCCGCTGGCCGCCGGAGAGCTGGTGCGGGTAGGAGTTGAAGGCCTTCACCGGGTCCGGCAGCTCGACCATGTCGAGCAGTTCGAGCGCGCGCTCCTTCGCCTCGTGCGGCGACATCCCGTAGTGGATGCGCAGCGTCTCCACGATCTGGAAGCCGACGGTGTAGACGGGGTTGAGCGCCGTCATCGGCTCCTGGAAGATCACGGCGACCTGGTTGCCGCGCACGCGCCGCATCTGCGACTGCGAGAGGCCGGTGATCTCGCGTCCCTCCAGCTTGATCGACCCGCGGATGCGCGAGTTCTTCGGCAGGAGGTCGAGGATCGCCATCGAGCTCGCGCTCTTGCCGGAGCCGGACTCGCCCACGATCGCGAGCACTTCGCCCGCCTTGATCGAGTAGTCGAGCTTCTTGGCCGCGGGGACCCAGACGCCGTCGACGCCGAAGTCGACGGAGAGGCCGCTGACCTCCAGGACGGGGGCTCCGGTCACGACGCCGGCCTGACCGGTGGTGGTGTCGGTCATGATTCGAGGTTCCTTTCGGGAGCGGTCGGCGTCGGGATGCCGTGTGGGCGGGATGAGAGCATGGAACCATGCCCTACGTCCCCTCCCCCGACCGCGAGGTTTTCGTGTCCCGGTTCAACCGGGTGCTTGCCGTCCTGGTCTGGGCGGCCGCCGCCGTCCTGACCGTCGGGCTGCTGGTGAGCGTCCACGACGCCCGTCTGCTGTACGTCGTTCCGTGCGCGCTGTTCGCGCTCATCGGCTGGGCGATGCTGTGGCGTCCGCTGTTCGTCGTCGATCGCGACGGCCTGACCGCCGTCAACGTGACGCGGACCGTGCACATCCCCTGGGAGGCGCTGATCCATGTCGACACCAAGTACGCGCTGACGCTCTACACCCCGGGCCGGAAGATCCCGGTGTGGTCCGCACCCGCGCCCGGCACCAGCCGGACGCTGCGCGCCACCCGTGACGAGACCAAGGGACGCGTGGGCCGGCCGAGCGTCGAGGCCACGGTGCGCCGTCCCGGCGACCTGCTGTCGACCGAGTCGGGCGCCGCCGCCGAGGTGGTGCGCCGCCGCTGGAGCGAGCTCCAGGCGTCCGGCGCCATCGAGGCGGGCCGCGCCGAACAGGCGCCCGTGACGAGCCGCTGGCACGTGGCGACGCTGTGCGGCATCGCCGTGCTGCTGGCCGGCACGGTCGCCGCCCTGCTCCTGGCCTAGCGGGTCCAGGAGCACGACGGCGAAGCTGGAGGTCACAGCACGTCCTCCGCGAGGGCGGCGCCCGTCGTCGGGCCGCCGTCGCCGCCCTCACCCGACTCCGGCTCCTGCTCGCGCATCTTGCGCAGGTTGAAGCGGCGATGGCGCGGGTCGAACGCGTCGCGCAGTCCGTCGCCGACGAAGTTGACCAGCAGCGCGAGGGAGACGATGAACGCCGCCGGCCACCAGAACAGCCACGGCCGGGTCTGGAACGCGGACTCGTTCGAGCTGATCAGGAGACCGAGTGACACATCGGGCGCCTTGATGCCGTAGCCGAGGAACGACAGTGCCGTCTCGAGCAGGATGGCCGAGGCCATGATCAGGGTCGACGCGACGATCACGACGCCGATCGCGTTCGGCAGGATGTGCTTGAAGATGATGCGCATGTCCGACGCGCCGGCCACACGGGCCGCCTCGACGAACTCGCGCTCGCGCAGGGAGAGGAACTCGCCGCGGACCAGTCGGGCGATGCCCATCCAGGAGAAGAAGCCGAGCATCAGCGCGAGGAAGAACGCGCCGAGTCCGCCGAAGGCGTGGCCGACCACGGAGCCGATCACGAGCGCCGGGATGACGATGAACACATCGGTGATGCGCATCAGGATCGCGTCGACGACGCCGCGGAAGTACCCGGCGATCGCGCCGACGACCACGCCGACGACACTCGCGATGAGGCCGAGGACGATCATGACGAGCACCGAGTTCTGGATGCCGCGCATCGTGAGCGCGAAGTAGTCCTTGCCGATGCGGTCCTGACCGAACGGGTGCTCCGCCGAGGGCGAGCCCTGCTGGAACTGGTCGTTCAGCTCGGTGTACGAGTACTTCCACCAGCCGTGGATCGGGCCGATACCGATCGCCGAGACGGAGAAGAGCACGATCAGGATGAACAGGATGGCGCTGCCGACGGCGACCTTGTTGGAGAGGAATCGCTTCCAGATGAGCTTGCCCTGGCTGACGGGCGGGGCGCTGGGCGCCTCCAGCTCGTCGGCGATGCGGGATTCGGGAGCAGACATTTATCGGACCCTCACTCTCGGGTCGAGTGCGGCGTAGGCGAGGTCCGCGAGGAAGTTGAACAGGATGGCCATGACCGCGATCACGAGGAAGTACGCCATGACCGGGTTGAGGTCGCCGCGGCTGAGTCCGGCCGCGAAGATCGACCCCATGCCGGGGATGGCGAACACCTTCTCGGTGATGATGGCGCCACCGAGCAGCGCGCCCACGTCGAACGCCACGAGGGTGGTGATCGGGATGAGCATGTTGCGGAAGGCGTGGCGCACGACGACCGTGCGCTCGGGGAGGCCCTTCGCCCGGGCGGTGCGGATGAAGTCCTGGTTGAGGACCTCGAGCATGCCCGCCCGCGAGTAGCGGGTGTACGACGCGAACGAGATCAGCAACAGGGCGATCGTCGGCAGGAGCAGGTGGGTGAAGGTGTCGAGCCCGGTCTCCCACATGTCGCCGGTGAGGCCCGGCGTCGAGGAGCCGACGGTGGCGATGGGACGGCCGTTGGTGTCCTGGAAGTACTGCGGCCACGCCTGCATGAAGCGGTCGACCAGGATCAGGAAGCCCGAGACGATGCCGACGATGACGGAGATGCGCATGTTCTGACCGCGGTCGTATCCGCCGACGAACCAGCCGACCGCGAGGCTCACGATGACCGCGACGACCGCCAGGATGGCGATCGTCGCCGGCGTGGAGACCGCGAACAGGCCCTGCAGGGCGAAGTAGCAGACGAGGGCGATCGCTCCGGTGATCGCCGCCGAGATCAGCGCGCGGCGGTTCTGGAGGCCCGAGATCAGCGCGGTCGTTCCGACGATCACGGCGGCGATCAGGATGATCATGACCACCGGGCCGAGGCCGGGCTGGAGGAACCAGTTCAGCGCCGACATCAGCAGCAGCACACCGGCGGTGGCGACGCCCGAGATGCCGAAGGTCCAGACCCTCCTGCGCAGGTCGCCGCCGATCAGGGATTGCCAGATGAACCCGGCGACGATGCCGATGATCACCGCCACCCACCATGGGATCACGGGGTGCACGAGGAAGTTGTTGAACCCGATGGCGACGAACTCCTTGAGGAGGACGGCCACGAGGAAGGCCGGGAGGGAGTACAGGAAGAAGCTGAGGAACGTGACGACGTTGTCGAGTCCGCTGTACTGCCGGAGGGCCGTGACGATTCCGATCGTCACACCGAGGAGGATCGCGAGGATCAGCGCGACCGTGACCAGCTGGATGGTCGAGCCGAGCGCCTGCGGGAGGATGTCGACCACCTTGGCGTTCGACACCGTCGAACCGAGGTCGCACGCGTTGGCGAACGGGATGAGGCACTTGGCCGCGCCCCCGAGCCAGAGCAGCCACCGCAACGGCGGGATGACATCGAGGTCGAGCAGCTGCACGCGGGCGGCGATCAGCTGCGTCTTGTTCGGGGAGTTGCTGCTCCGGAGATCCTGGAGCGGGTCGGCGCTGTAGGCCACCAGCATGTACATCAGGAACGAAGCGGCGATGATGATGAGCACTGAGACCAGTAGGCGTCTCAGGATGAAACTCGCCATAGGTGGGGAACCCTTACTGACAGGACGCGCCGAACGGGTGGGGCGGCGGGCTGGGCTCGCCTGGGCGCGTCTCGGATGGGCGGACGGATCGCGTCCACCGACTACATGATACGGGGCGCCGGCCGGAGAGCCGACGCCCCGCCGCAGGAGAGTGCCCGGGGTTCACCCGGGCACTCTCGCTGTCGGAGGTGTTACTTCGAGGAGGACTTGACCGACCACTCCCAGAAGTTCCAGAACGGACCGGTCTGGTTGCCCATGTACTTCACGCCCTCGACGCGAGCGCTGGCGCCGAAGACGCCGGGCAGCTGGAACAGCGGCAGGCCGTAGCCGTCCTTGAAGGTGGCCGTGTCGATCTGCAGCTCGAGCTTGGTGAGCTCGTCCTTGTCCAGGGTGGTCTGGGTCTGCACCGCGACATCGTTCATCGCGTTGTAGCGGTTGTAGTTACCGCCGCCACCGGTGGTGAACAGCTGCGGGATCTGCGAGGTGCCGGCACCCGGGCTGATCCAGCCGAACAGCGAGGCGTCGTAGTCGCCACCCGGCAGGAGCTTGCTCCAGTCGGGCGATCCGGCGTCGACGATCTTGAAGCCGGCCTTGGAGGCCGAGGCCTGGATGGCCTGGAACTCGTCGACACGGTTCGGGTTGTTCGTGTTGTAGAGGATGCGGACCGTCGGGGTCGCGCCGGCCAGCAGGGCCTTGGCGCCGTCGATGTCCACCTTGTCGTAGGCGTCGGAGCCGTTGATCTTGACCGCGTCCGCGTACTCCGACTGGTTCGGCAGCCAGATCTGCGAGTTCAGGACCTTGGCCTTCGAGTTCACCGGGGTGACGATCGAGTCGAGGATCTGCTGACGCGGGATCGTCTTGAGGAACGCCTCGCGCACCTTCGGGTCGGCGAACGTCTGCGAGCCGAAGTTGAGGTCGAGGTGGTCGTACGACGCCTGGTCGCCGGTCAGGACCTTCGCGCTCGTCTGCTTGAGCGCAGTGAGCGTGTCGGCCGAGGCCTGCGGGTTGATGATGTCGACCTCACCGTTCTGGAGAGCGGTGACCTGGGCGCTCGGGTCCGGGATGATGCGGAAGACGATCTTGTCGACGTTGCCCTTGTTCTTGCCCCAGAAGTACTTGTTCTTCGTCATGGTGATCGACTGACCGGGGGTCCAGCTGGACACGACGTACGGGCCGGAGGCGACGAGGAGGTCCTTGTCGGTCGGGAACGCGGTGATGTCGTAGCCGGTGTTGACGAAGTCGGCGGCCTTCTTGAGCGTCGCGTCCGGAGCGGCCGGGTTCGACGGGTCGCCCTTCGGGAGGCCCTTGAGCAGCTTGGTCAGGTCGGCGGCCGACGAGAGGCCCGCCTTCTTGGCCACGATGTGCGCGGGCTGCGCGATCGGGTTGAAGAGCTCCCAGTCCACGAAGGGCTTCGCGTACTTGAGGGTGATCGAGTGGTTGTCGTCGCCGATGGTCGGGAACGACGTCTGGTCGATGCCGGCGGTTCCGGCGGCCGGGGTGAAGTACTGCGTGCCCGACTTGACCTCACCCGAGTCGGGGTCGAGGGTCGCGGAGTCGTAGTAGGCGGACTGCATGGCCCAGCCGAGGACCATGTCGTCGGCGGTGACGGGCTGTCCGTCGGACCACTTGGCGTCCTTGGGAAGCGTGTACTTGACAGTCAGCGGGTCGTCCGAGGTCTTCTCGAACGTGCCGTACGAGTCGTCGTGGACGATCTTGTAGTTGTTGTCGATGTACTGGAAGCCGGAGCCGTACGATCCATCGAGGTAGCCGACCTGGCCGTTGGTGTCCAGGTTGCCCTGGGGGGTCTGCGAGTTGAGCGAGGTCAGGTCGTTCACGACGGCGACCGTCACGGTGCCGCCCTTGGCAGCGGTCGAACCGCCGGTGCTCCCGGACGTGGTGCAGGCGGAGAGGGCGAGTGCGGCGACGCCTGCGACGGCGACCGCGCTGACCGCGAACCTGACCTTTCTTCCCTTGGTGTGCAATGTTCCTCCTGTGCGAAGTGTGCGCGGCACAGGCGTGCGAGAGTGCCCAGGCCGCGCTCGATAAGAATGACCCTAGGTAGCGCACGCCATCAATGCAAAATGAGGCCCGAAAACGTTACACAGTGGTAACTCAGTCGGCGGAATCTTGCGCACCCTCGCCCGAAACACCCGGAAAGCGTCGTCGCGTGCACGATTTCAAGCGCTTCCACGGCCTTCGAACGCTCTCAGACGCTTCCGGGACTCCCCCGGCGGCGCGGCCTCGGGGCTGGCAGGATGCACATATGAGCAGTGAACCGACCTGGACCGGCGAGGTGCCCGTCGAGCGGCCCGGCCGGGCGCGGCTGTGGTGGGAGATCGTGATCGTCCTGGGGCTGTCCCTCGGGCAGTCCGCGATCTACGCGATCGTCGACATCGTCGACAAGAGCACGCGGTCGCAAGCGCTGGCCGACCAGGTGGCCCAGGTCAACCCGTCGCAGTCGAGCCGGGAGCTGTTCGACGTCGTGTACCAGGTGCTGGGCAACCTGTTCCCGCTGTTCGCCGTCGCGCTGGTGATCTTCCTCCTCTGGCAGCCGGGGCGCAGCGGGTTCCGGCGGATCGGCCTGGACGCCACCCGGCCGTGGCAGGACCTCGGGCGGGGCGGGCTGCTCTTCCTGGTGATCGGCATCCCGGGCATCCTGTTCTTCGCGCTCACGCGCGTGCTCGGCATCACCGTCACCGTCGAGGCGTCGTCGCTCACCACCCACTGGTGGACGGTGCCGGTCCTGATCCTCGCGGCGCTGCGGGCGGGGCTGCAGGAGGAGGTCATCGTCGTCGGGTACCTCTACACCCGGCTGCGCCAGCTCGGCTGGGGCACCTGGACGATCATCCTGGGTGCTGCGGTGCTGCGCGGCAGCTACCACCTCTACCAAGGCTTCGGCCCGTTCATCGGCAATGCCGTCATGGGCGTCGTCTTCGGCTGGTGCTACACGCGCTGGGGCCGGACGATGCCCCTGGTGATCGCGCACGTCGTCATCGACATCGTCTCGTTCGTCGGCTATCCGCTCGCCGTCGCCTGGTGGCCCGCGATCTTCGCGTGACGGGCCACCGGGCGACGGCTGCGACTCAGGAGAACGCCTCCGGCGGCGGGCAGGCGCAGAACAGGTTGCGGTCGCCGTAGGCCTGGTCGATGCGGCGCACCGGCGGCCAGTACTTGCCGCGCACCAGCCCCGGGACCGGGTAGACGGCCTGCTCGCGCGTGTACGGGTGGTCCCAGTCGGCGGCGACGACGGACTCCGCCGTGTGCGGCGCTCCGCGCAGCGGGTTGTCGTCGACGGGCCAGGCCCCGTCGGCGACGGCGTCGGCCTCGGCCTTGATCGCGATCATGGCCGTCACGAAGCGGTCGAGCTCGGCGAGGTCCTCGCTCTCGGTCGGCTCGACCATCAGCGTGCCCGCCACGGGGAACGACATCGTCGGCGCGTGGAAGCCGTAGTCGACGAGGCGCTTCGCCACGTCGTCCACCGTCACGCCCGTGCGCTCGGTGAGCGGGCGGAGGTCGAGGATGCACTCGTGCGCCACGAGGCCGTCCTCGCCCGCGTACAGCACCGGGAAGTGGTCGCGCAGGCGCGCGGCGACGTAGTTGGCGGCGAGCACAGCAGCACCGGTCGCGTCCCGCAGACCCTCGGCGCCCATCATGCGGACGTACGCCCAGCTGATGGGGAGGATGCTCGGACTGCCGTAGGGCGCGGCCGAGACCGGCGCGCCGCCGTGCTCCACCCGCCCTCCGCCGGCGAGGACGTGCGTGGCGTCCTGCGCGAGCGGGTGGCCGGGCAGGAACGGCGCGAGGTGCGCCTTCGCCGCGACCGGGCCGACGCCGGGACCCCCGCCGCCGTGCGGGATGCAGAAGGTCTTGTGCAGGTTGAGGTGGCTGACATCGCCGCCGAAGTCGCCGAACCGGGCGTAGCCGAGCAGGGCGTTGAGGTTGGCGCCGTCGACGTAGACCTGTCCCCCGGCGTCGTGGACGGCGGAGGTGATCGCCACGACCTCGTGCTCGTACACGCCGTGCGTCGACGGGTAGGTGATCATGAGGGCGGCGAGCGTCTCGGCGTGCTCCGCGATCTTCGCGCGGAGGTCGTCCAGGTCGACGTTGCCGAGCTCGTCGGTCGCGACGACGACCACGCGCATCCCCGCCAGGACGGCGGAGGCCGCGTTCGTGCCGTGCGCGCTCTGCGGGATGAGACAGACCGTGCGCTGTTCATCCCCGCGCGAACGGTGGTAGCCGCGGATCGCCAGCAGGCCGGCGAGCTCGCCCTGGCTGCCCGCGTTGGGCTGCAGGGAGACGGTGTCGTAGCCCGTCACGTCGGCGAGCCAGGCCTCGAGCTGGTCGATCAGCTCGAGGGAGCCGCTCACGTCCGCCGCGGGGGCGAACGGGTGGAGAGCGGCGAACTCCGGCCAGGTGACCGCCTCCATCTCGGTGGCGGCGTTGAGCTTCATCGTGCAGGAGCCGAGCGGGATCATGCCGCGGTCGAGCGCGTAGTCGCGGTCCTGCAGCTGGCGCAGGTAGCGCATCATGGCGGTCTCGGAGTGGTGGGTGTTGAAGACCGGATGGGTCAGGTACTCCGAGCGGCGCTCGAGGGCGGAGTCGAAGGACGCGGCGGACGGCAGCGACAGCGCGGGCTCGCCGTCGACCGTGCCGCCGAGGGCCTCGATCAGGTCCGCGAGGGGGAAGACGCCGTCGCGCAGGTCGGCTGCGACCTCCTCGTCCACGCTCAGGGAGACCAGGCCCGCGTCCGTGGCGTGCAGCAGCAGCCCGCGTGCGTGGGCGCGCTCGACGACGCCAGACGCGTCGTCGACGGCGACCTGGAGCGTGTCGAAGAACGACCGGGACACCACCTCGACGCCCGAGGCGCGCAGCAGCTCCGCGACCGCGGCGGTGCTCGCGTGCACCTGGCGGCCGATCGCGCGGAGCCCGCGCGGGCCGTGATAGACGGCGTACATCGCGGCCATGACGGCCAGGAGCACCTGCGCGGTGCAGATGTTGGAGGTGGCCTTCTCCCGGCGGATGTGCTGCTCGCGGGTCTGCAGGGTGAGGCGGTAGGCCGGCTTGCCCGCGGCGTCCTGCGAGACGCCGACGAGGCGGCCGGGCAGCTGACGCTCCAGTCCGGAACGGACGGCCATGTAGCCGGCGTGCGGGCCGCCGAACCCCATCGGCACCCCGAAGCGCTGGCTCGTGCCCACCGCGACATCGGCGCCGAGCTCTCCCGGCGAGCGGAGCTGCGTGAGGGCGAGCAGGTCGGCGGCCGCCACCACGACGGCGCCGGCGGCCTTGGCCGTCGCGATCACGGCGGACGGATCCCAGACGCGCCCGGACGCCCCCGGGTACTGCACGAACAGACCGAATGCGTCGGAGAGCTCCGGGGCATCGGCGGCCGTCGACGCGAGGTCGCGCACGACGAGCTCGATGCCGACGGCCTCCGCCCGGTTGCGGAGCAGGGCGAGGGTCTGCGGGAAGGTGTCCACGTCGACGACGAACCGCGCGGACGCGGCCTTGGAGGCGCGCCGGGCCAGCAGCATCCCCTCGACCACGGCGGTGCCCTCGTCGAGCATCGACGCGTTCGCGGTGTCGAGCCCCGTGAGGTCGGCGACCATCGTCTGGAAGTTGATCAGGGCTTCCAGGCGTCCCTGCGAGATCTCGGGCTGGTAGGGCGTGTACGCCGTGTACCAGCCGGGGTTCTCGAGCACGTTCCGCTTGACGACCGCGGGGGTGATGGTCCCGTAGTAGCCGAGGCCGATCAGCGAGCGGTTGACGGTGTTGCGCGAGGCGATCTCCCGCAGCTCGCGGAGCGCGGCACGCTCGCTCGCGGGCGACGGCAGCGCGGGCCGGTAGGCGGGGTCGACGCGGATGCCGGCGGGCACGGCCGCGGCGACGACCTCCTCGACGGAGGAGTACGAGCGCGCGTGCGCCTCCCCGAGTGCGGACAGCATGGTGCGCTGAGCGTCGCCGTCGGTCCCGATGTGGCGCGCCTGGAAGAGTTCAGTCATGTGCGGGGAACAGCCTCACTCGCCCGTGAGGGCGGCGTACTCGTCGTAGCTGAGCAGGGCGGGCAGCTCGGTGAAGGAGACCTTCACGAGCCAGCCCTCGCCGAACGGGTCGCTGTTGACCAGCTCGGGGGAATCGACGACGGCGTCGTTCACGGCGGTGACGGTGCCGTCGACGGGCGCGAACAGCTCACCGACCGACTTCGTCGACTCGATCTCGCCGACGACACGACCGGCGGCGACGGAGCTGCCCACCGCCGGCAGTTCGACGAAGACGACGTCGCCCAGCTTCTCGGCGGCGTAGGAGGTGATGCCCACGGTCGCGACGTCGCCCTCCACGAGGAGCCACTCGTGCTCGGCGGTGTACTTGAGGTCCTGCTCTGCGGCCATGTCAGCCGTCCTTTCGTGGGGAGTCGGTCTTCCTGCGGTAGAAGGGGAGGGCGGTGACGGTGAACGGGAGGCGCGTGCCGCGCACGTCGACGTGCAGCTCGGTCCCGGGACGGGCGAACCGGGGCGCGACGTAGGCCATCGCGATGGGCACGCCGATGGTCGGCGAGAGGGCGCCGGAGGTGACGACGCCCACTTCTTCGTCCGCGCCGTCGGCGGCGGCGGCGACCACCGGGTAGCCCGCGCGGGCGGCGCGCTTCCCCTGGCCGGTCAGGCCGACGAGGACGCGGGCGTCGGGGTGGGGGCCGTCCTCGCTGGCGGCGCGGCCGATGAAGTCGGTGTCCTTCGCGAGGTTCACGACGCGGCCGAGGCCGGCCGACGCCGGCATGGTGTCGAGGCCGAGCTCGTGACCGTACAGCGGCATCCCGGCCTCCAGACGGAGGGTGTCGCGGCTGGCGAGACCGGCGGGCACGAGGCCCTGCTCGGTGCCCGCCTCCAGGAGGGCGTCCCACAGGGTGCGCGTCTCGTCGGGCGCGAGATACAGCTCGAAGCCGTCCTCACCCGTGTAGCCGGTGCGCGCGATGAGGACCTGGTGGCCCTCGAACTCGGCGGGAACGCTCCAGTAGTACTTGAGCGCGGTGAGGCGCTCGGCGATGTCGCCGCCCTCGACGGTGAAGCCCTCGGTCGCGAGCAGGATGGACAGGCTCGCCGGCCCCTGCACCGCGATCAGGGCGATGTCGTCGCTCTCGTCGTAGACCTCGACATCGAACGGGGCGGTGCGCTCGCGCAACTCCTCGGCGACGACGTCGCGGTTGCCGGCGTTGGCGACCACCATGAAGCGGTCGTCGCCGGTGCGGTAGACCACCAGGTCGTCCACGATCCCGCCGGCGCGCGAGAGCAGCAGCGAGTACTTCGCCTGGTCGATCGCGAGAGCGGAGAGCTTGCCGGCGAGCGCGTAGTCCAGGGCGTCCCCGGCCTCCGGCCCGATGAGCACGATCTCGCCCATGTGGGAGAGGTCGAACAACCCCGCCGCGGTGCGGACGGCGTGATGCTCGGCGAGGTCGCTCGAGTAGCGCACGGGCATCTGCCACCCGGCGAAGTCCGTGAAGGAGGCGCCCGCGGCGGCGTGGGCGTCGTGGAGGGGCGACGTGCGTCCGCCGTCGTGCGGCCGGTCGTCCTGCGAGGTCATGAGTTCTCCGATCGCCGGCCGTCGGCCGGGGGCTGTCGCAGCGGTCGCCCGCTGACGGGAAGAACTCCCCCTCTGTCATCCGGCCTGAGAGTTTCACCGGCGAGCACCCGCGCGGGCGCCGCCGATTTTCACCGTGGGCGAGGACGGCGGTCGCCGTCCTGCTTTTCAGAGTGGCCAGTCCGATGCGGTACGCGTACCTGAGAGATTGTCGGGGAGGATTGCTCCTTCGGTGTCGCCACGCTCGCGCGCGCGACTCTCCCGCATCGACCTCGTCGGCCCTGTGTTCAGTTGGATGGGGCCAGCATAACGGACGCGGCGGTTTGGTGTTCTGGTCGATCTGACACTAAGATGGGTCAAGTTAGAGTCAGAATGACTTTTAGTAGCGGTTCCGTCCGAACGGGAGCAGCGATGGCAGGGGAGCACCAGAGACCGAGCGTGATGCTCGCCGTCTCAACGGTGATCTTCGCCCTGCGCACGGACGACGCGACGGGCGGCGTCCCCCAGGTCTGGCTGCCGCTGGTGCGCCGCATCCGCGATCCGTTCGAGGGCCGCTGGGCGCTCCCCGGCGGGCCGCTGCACGGCGAGGAGGATCTCGCCTTCGCCGCCGCCCGCACCCTCAGCGACACGACCGGCCTCACCCCGCGGTACCTGGAGCAGCTGTACGCCTTCGGCGACACCTCCCGCTCCCCCGCCGGCGAACGCGTCGTCTCGATCGTCTACTGGGCGCTGGTGCGCTCGGAGGAGGCCGAGCGCGCGAGCGTCGGCGAGAACGTGCGCTGGTTCCCGGCCGACGACCTCCCGCCGCTCGCCTTCGACCACCAGCTCATCGCGGAGTACGCCCTCTGGCGGCTGCGCACCAAGATGGAGTACTCCCGCATCGCCCACGCCTTCCTGGGCGAGCGCTTCACCCTCGCCCAGCTGCGGGAGGTGCACGAGGCGGTCCTCGGGCGCGCGCTCGACCCCGCCAACTTCCGCCGCACGATCGAGGCCTCCGGCACGGTGGAGGCGACGGACGAATACCTGACCGGCACACCGCACCGCCCCCCGCGGCTCTACCGGTACAACGACTCGATCGACCTCGCCGACGCGGGCCCACTGCCGCGCCAGCAGCATCCATTCGGAGGAGAGAAATGACCACGATCGCCTCGGTCGACACGACCATCCAGCTCATCGCCCGCGGCGAGGTCGACGGCGCGACCTGCACGCCCGACCTCGTCGAGGCGCCCTGGAACTTCGACTCCGCTCCCCCGTCGTACGGGCCCGGCGCCTCGATGGCCGACCCGATCCCCGCACTCGCACCGCGGCAAGGCGAGCTGCCGGAGGAGTACCGCACGGCGAGCGCCGACGAGCTGCACACGCGCATCCTGGACGCCAAGGCCGCACTCGGAGACCGCGTCGCGGTGATGGGTCACTTCTACCAGCGCGACGAGGTCGTGCAGTTCGCCGACTTCGTGGGCGACTCCTTCCAGCTGGCGAATGCGGCCAAGGCGCGTCCGGAGGCGGAGGCGATCGTGTTCTGCGGAGTGCACTTCATGGCCGAGACCGCCGACATCGTGTCGCGCCCCGACCAGCGCGTCATCCTCCCGAACCTGGCCGCCGGGTGCTCGATGGCCGACATGGCCGACCTCGACTCGGTGCAGGAGTGCTGGGAGCAGCTCGAGGAGCTGTACGGGACGGAGCCGGATGCGGAGGGGCGCGTGCCGGTCATCCCGGTGACGTACATGAACTCGTCGGCGGCGCTCAAAGCCTTCTGCGGGGAGCACGGCGGGATCGTCTGCACCTCCTCCAACGCGGCGACCGTGCTGCAGTGGGCGTTCGAGCGCGGGCAGCGGGTCCTCTTCTTCCCCGACCAGCACCTCGGCCGCAACACCGCCAAGGCGATGGGCGTGCCGCTGGAGCAGATGCCGCTGTGGAACCCGCGCAAGGCGTGGGGCGGGACCGACGAGCAGACCCTGCAGGACGCCCGCGTGATCCTCTGGCACGGCTTCTGCTCGGTGCACAAGCGCTTCACGGTCGGGCAGATCGAGCACGCCCGCGCCGAGTTCCCGGGCGTTCGGGTCATCGTGCACCCCGAGTGCCCGATGGACGTCGTCGACGCGGCCGACGAGTACGGTTCGACGGACTACATCGTGAAGGCCATCCAGGCGGCGCCCGCCGGATCGACGTTCGCGATCGGGACCGAGATCAACCTCGTCCAACGGCTCGCGGCGCAGTTCCCGCAGCACACGATCTTCTGCCTCGACGCGGTCGTCTGCCCGTGCTCGACGATGTACCGCATCCACCCCGGCTACCTGGCGTGGGTGCTGGAGGGCCTCGTCCGCGGCGAGGTCCTCAACCAGGTGAGCGTGCCGGCCGAGGTCGCCGAGCCCGCCCGCGTCGCGCTGGAGCGGATGCTCGCGGCGCGGCCGGACACGACCATGGCGGCCTGACGTGGCACGTGTGGTTGTCGTCGGCAGCGGGATCGCCGGCCTGGTCGCGGCGCTCGATGCGGCGCGCGACCACGAGGTCGTGCTGGTCACCAAGGCCGTGCTCGCCGAGAGCAACACCCGGTACGCCCAGGGCGGGATCGCCGCCGCGCTCTTCCCGGACGACAGCCCGGCCGCGCACGCGGCCGACACGCTGCGCGCCGGCGCCGGCCTCGCCGTGCTCGAAGCCGTGGACGCGCTCTGCGCGGACGCCCCGCAGCGCATCCGCGAGCTGATCGACCTCGGTGTTCGGTTCGATCGCGACGGCGACGGGCTCGCCCGCGGCCTGGAGGCGGCGCACTCCCGTGCGCGAGTGCTGCACGCGGGGGGCGACGCCACGGGCGCCGAGATCGAGCGGGCGCTCGTCGCCGCTGTGCGCTCCTCCGCCGCACGGATCGTCGAGCAGGCCTTCCTGCTCGACGTCGTGATGCGCGACGGCGCAGCGGCGGGGGTTCTGGTGCGCCGAGCCGACGGCGCCGTGCGGGAGGTGGCGGCGGACGCCGTCGTCCTCGCGACGGGCGGCCTCGGACAGCTGTACGCCCACACGACCAACCCCGCCGTCGCCACCGGCGACGGCGTCGCGGCCGCCTGGCGGGCGGGAGCGGCCATCGCCGACCTGGAGTTCGTGCAGTTCCACCCCACCGCACTGGCCGTGCCCGGGTCGTTCCTGGTGTCGGAGGCCGTGCGCGGCGAGGGCGCCGTGCTGCGCAACGCGCGCGGCGAGCGGTTCATGCTCGACGTGCATCCCGATGCCGAGCTGGCCCCGCGCGACGTGGTCGCCCGCGGGATCGCGGTCGAGATGGCCGCACAGGGCGGCGCTCCCGTGGTGCTGGACGCGACCGCGCTCGGCGCCGCGTTCCTCGCACGCCGCTTCCCCACGATCGACGCCGCGTGCAGGGCGGCCGGGATGGACTGGGCGCGCGAACCGGTGCCGGTCACCCCGGCCGCGCACTACGCCATGGGCGGCGTCGCCACCGACACCAGCGGCCGCACCACCGTTCCCGGTCTCTTCGCCGTCGGCGAGGTCGCGTGCACCGGCACGCACGGGGCGAACAGGCTCGCGTCGAATTCGCTGCTCGAGGGGCTGGTCTTCGCGCACCGCGCCGCCCGCGCGATCGGGCGATCGTGGGAGGCTGCTCCGGAGTGGATCGCGGAGGCGTCCGTCGCGATGGCACCGTCGTCCTCGCCCCACCCCGACGGCACAGCCGAAGACCTGCATGCCGTTCCGGGCATGCGGTTCGAGCGCGCGCGACTCCAACGTCTGATGTGGGACGCCGCCGGCGTCCACCGCGACCGCGCCGGGCTCACGAAGGCCGCCGCGGAGCTCGCCGCCACCGCCGATCCCGAGCCCGGCGAGGACCGCGACCTGCTGCAGGTCGGACGTCTCGTCGTCGCCGCCGCCCTCGCCCGCGAGGAGTCGCGTGGCGCCCACTTCCGCTCCGACTTCCCCGCCCCCGCCGACCCTCCCGCGCGGCACACGGTGCTCCTGCCCGTCGCGCACGTGCAGAAAGCCGCCCTCGCATGCTGACCAGCCAGATCATCGAGACCGCCGTCCGGGCCGCCCTCGTGGAGGACGCTCCCTGGGGCGACCTCACCAGCCAGCTCCTCATTCCCGAGACGGCATACGCGACCGCCCGGCTCGTCGCGCGCGAGCCGGGGACCTTCGCCGGCGGCGAGGTCTTCGCCGCCGCGATGACGCTCACGGACCCGGCGGTCGAGGTGATCCTGGAACGTGCAGACGGGGAGGAGTTCGCGGCGGGCGACGTGCTCGCGACGGTGAGCGGACCTGCCCGCTCCGTGCTCCAGGGCGAGCGGGTCGCCCTGAACTTCGTGCAGCGGATGAGCGGCATCGCCACCCTCACCGCCGCGTTCGTCGCCGAGGTCGCCGGAACGTCCGCGCGGGTGGTCGACACGCGCAAGACCACCCCCGGACTGCGTGCCTTCGAGCGCCACGCCGTGCGCGCCGGCGGCGGCCACAACCACCGCTACTCGCTCTCCGACGCCGTCATGGCCAAGGACAACCACCTCGCGGTGCTGACGGCGCGGTCCGGCCTCAGCGTCACCGACGCCTTGCTCGCGGTGCGGGCGCAGCTCTCCCACACGACGCACCTGGAGGTCGAGGTCGACCGCATCGATCAGATCGAGGCGGTGCTGGCCGCCGGGGTCGACACGATCATGCTCGACAACTTCACCGTCGACGAGCTGCGCGAGGGCGTCGCCCTGGTCGGCGGACGCGCGATCGTCGAGGCCAGCGGCAACGTGAGCCTCGCGACCGTGCGCTCTATCGCCGAGACCGGGGTCGACGTGATCTCGTCGGGCGCGCTGACGCACAGCGTGCGCTCGCTCGACCTCGGCCTGGACGTGGTGGTCGGGTCGCCGTGACCGGCGGGCTGTACCTCGACGCGGCCGCGACGTCCGCGGTTCGCCGCGAGGTGCTGGAGGCGATGTGGCCGTACCTGACCGGCGACTTCGGCAACCCGTCCAGCCATCACACGGTCGGAGAGTCCGCCGCGCGCGCCCTCGCCGACGCGCGCGCCACCGTCGCGACGTGGCTCGGGTGCCGCGCGTCCGAGGTCGTCTTCACCTCCGGCGGCACGGAGGCGGACAATCTGGCCGTCAAGGGGATCGCCCTCGCGTCCCCGCGCGGACGCCACATCGTCACGACGTCGATCGAGCACGAGGCGGTGCTGGAGTCGGTCGACCATCTGGTTCGGCTGCACGGCTTCGAGGCGACGATGGTGCCCGTCGGCGCGGACGGCCTCGTCGACCCCGTGGCCTTCGCCGCGGCGCTGCGTCCGGACACGACCCTCGCGAGCGTCATGCTCGCGAACAACGAGGTCGGAACGGTGCAGCCGATCGCCGAGCTCGCCACGCTCGCGCACGAGCACCGCATCCCCTTCCACACCGACGCGGTGCAGGCGGCGGGCTGGCTGCCGCTCGACGTCCGGGAACTCGGGGTCGACGCGCTGAGCGTCTCGGGCCACAAGATCGGCGCGCCCAAGGGCATCGGCGCGCTGTTCGTGCGCGGCCGCATCCCGCTGGAGCCCGTGCTGCACGGCGGAGGCCAGGAACGCGGGCGCCGCTCGGGGACGGAGAACGTCGCGGGCGCGGTCGGCCTGGCCGCCGCGGCACGGCTGGCGGTGGAGGGTCGCGCGGCGAACGCCGCCGCCGCGACGAGGGCACGGGACGCCTTCATCGCGGCCGTGCTGGCCGCCGCGCCCGATGCACAGCTCACGGGGCATCCGGCCCGGCGCCTCCCGGGCACGGCGTCGTTCGTCTTCCCCGGCACCAACGGGGAGGCCGTGCTGCTCGAACTCGAACGGCACGGGATCGTCTCCTCGAGCGGGTCCGCCTGCGCCGCCGGAAGCGAGGACGCCTCGCACGTGCTCCTCGCCCTCGGGTATCCCGAGGACCTCGCGCGCACCGCGGTCCGCTTCTCGTGGGGGCCGGAGGTCGGGGCGGCAGAGCTCGCCGCGGTCGCGCCCGCCGTCGGCGACGCAGTGCGTGCCGTGCGCGGACTGGGCCGCTGACCGGAACCCGTTCTATTCCCGGTTTCGCGGTCAGTGAACGGCGGGATCGTTTACCCGCGCGAAACCCCGGATGTCCGCGGTCACGGATACTGTTGACCGGTGACTGAGCAGACCTCACCTGTGCCCGACGCCCTCGCCGAGCCCGCCGCGCCCGCGGTGACCGAGCCGGCGGTGACGGCCGCCGCCGCGGAGGCCGCCGCCGACCCGCGGGTCGAGCGCCGCAACAACCGCGTGATCTGGCTGCTCCTCGCCGCGACGTTCGTCGTCATCCTCAACGAGACGATCATGACGGTCGCCATCCCGAAGCTGATGGACGACCTGAAGATCGACGCCCTGGCCGCGCAGTGGCTGTCCACCGCGTTCATGCTGACGATGGCGATCGTGATCCCGATCACCGGGTTCCTGCTGCAGCGGTTCACGACCCGCGCGATGTTCATCACGGCGATGTCCCTCTTCTCGCTGGGCACCCTGACCGCGGCGCTGGCCCCGGGCTTCGCGGTGCTGGTCGGCGCGCGCGTCATCCAGGCGTCCGGCACGGCGATGATGCTCCCGCTCCTGATGACGACACTGATGACGCTCGTGCCCCCGGCGAAGCGTGGCCGCACGATGGGCAACGTCTCCATCGTCATCTCGGTCGCGCCCGCCATCGGCCCGACCATCTCGGGGTTCATCCTCAACTACCTGGCCTGGCGCTGGATCTTCCTCATCGTGCTGCCGATCGCGCTCGTCATGCTGCTCATCGGGATGCGCTTCGTCGAGAACGTCACCGAGACGCAGAAGGTGCGCATCGACGTGCTGTCGGTCGTGCTCTCCGCGCTCGGTTTCGGCGGTCTCGTCTACGGTCTCAGCCTGTCGGGCGAGTCGGGCGGCACGTCGGCCGGGCCGGCGCTCTGGATCTCGCTCGCGGTCGGCGTGGCCGGCCTGGCCGCGTTCATCCTGCGCCAGCTGATCCTGCAGCGCAGCGACCGGGCGCTCCTCGACCTCCGCACCTTCCGCTCCCCCGTCTTCACGGTATCGATCGTCCTGATGACGATCAGCACCGCAGCGATGTTCGGCGTGATCATCGTGCTGCCGCTCTACCTGCAGCACGTGCTCCACCTCGACACGCTGTCCACGGGTCTGCTCCTCCTCCCCGGCGGGCTGGTGATGGGCCTCGCGGCACCGTTCGTCGGCCGCCTCTACGACCGGTTCGGCCCGCGCGTCCTCGTCGTGCCCGGCTCGATCCTGGTCAGCCTCGCGCTGTGGTCGCTGACGTTCGTGGGCGAGCACACGCCGGTGCCGATGGTCCTCGCCGCGCACGTCGTGATGAGCCTGGGCCTGGCCCTCATGTTCACCCCGCTGTTCACGGCGGGACTGGGCGCCGTGCCGCCGCACCTGTACTCGCACGGCAGCGCGATCGTCGGCACCGTGCAGCAGGTCGGCGGCGCCGCCGGCACGGCCCTGCTGGTCGCGGTGCTGTCCGCCCAGACCGCCGCGCTCTCGGCGGGAGGGGCCTCCCTGGACGCCGCCACCGCCGGCGGAATCAAGCTGGCGTTCGTGGCCGCGGCGATCATCTCCCTGTTCGCGATCGTCGGCTCCTTCTTCATCAGCAAACCGGCCGACGCGCTGCCCGAGGGCACGTTCGCGCACTGACCCGCATCGAGGTTCACGTCGTGGCCGCTATTCCGGCCGAATGAGGGCCACGACGTGAACCTCGGGACCGGTAGCCAGGCGGGACGCCGGGTGGCATCATGGGCGGGTCGGGGCGTCACGAGGAGGCAGCCGTGTCCATCATCCAGACCACCGAACCGGGCGAGGCGACAGGCGATGTCGCCGAGATCTACGCCGACGACGAGCGCACCATCGGCTACGTCCCCGAGCACACGCGGGTCATGGCCGTCAACCCCGAGGCGTACCGGGCCTGGGAGCAGCTGATCCGCGCGATCGCCTCCCCACTCGGGCTGCGCCGCTATGAGCTGGTCACACTGGCCGCCGCACAAGGCGGCCATTCCGCGCACTGCCGGCTCGCCCACGGCAACCGGATGCGGACCCTCATCGACGAGGAGCAGCTCGAAGCCATCGCGAGGGACTACCGTCACGCCGATCTGAGCGCCGCCGAGGTCGCGATGATGGAGTACGCCGAGCGCATCAGCACCGACGCGCCGGACATGACGGAGGCGGACGCACAGCGGCTCCGGGAGGTCGGATTCACCGACCGGGAGATCGTGGACATCACGCTCGCCGCCGCCGCTCGCAACTACTTCAGCCGGGCGATCCAAGCGCTCGGGGTCGCGGTGGATGTCCCTCCCGGCCTGAGCGACCGGCTGCGCGCCGCCCTGCTGGCACCGCTCTGACGGCGGCACCAGCAGGGCGGCGGCCTCAGCCCGCCAACGCGAGCCGCGCGGGCTCCGGCGTGTCCACGAGGTGACGGGCGTAGGCCGGGATGGTCAGGAACGTCGGGAACTCCTCGCCGAGGGAGACCTCCCGTAGGATGTCCGCGGCCTCGGTGTAGTGGTCGTCGCCGTCGGCCGAACGCAGCCGGGTCACCTCCTCGTCGAGGATCCCCTGGACGAGAGCCCGGTCGACGGGGGTGCCCTCCGCTGTCGTGACCCGGTTGTCGATCCACTGGCGCAGGAGGGAGCGGGAGATCTCGGCGGTGGCGGCGTCCTCCATGAGCCCGTCGATGGCGACGGCGCCGGTGCCGCCCAGCCACGCCGCGATGTAGCGGAGGGCGACCGAGACGTTGGAGCGCACCCCGGCGTCGGTGACCGTGCTGTCGGCGGTGGTCACGTCGAGCAGGTCCGCAGCACTGACCGACACCTCCGGGCGCAGCCGGGAGACCTGGTTGGGCCGCTCCCCCAGCACCGCGTCGAACTCGGCGAGCGCGGTGGGGATGAGGTCGGGGTGGGCGACCCAGGTGCCGTCGAAGCCGTCGCCGGCCTCACGGCGCTTGTCCTCGGCGACCTTGGCGAGCGCCCGCTCGGTGGCCTCCGGATCGCGGCGGTTCGGGATGAAGGCACTCATGCCGCCGATGGCGTGCGCACCCCGCTTGTGGCAGGTCGCGACGAGCAGTTCGGTGTAGGCGCGCATGAAGGGGACGGTCATCGTGATCCGGTCCCGGTCGCCGAACGCGAAGCGGCGGCCGCGGCCGAGGAAGGTCTTGATGATCGAGAAGATGTAGTCCCAGCGTCCGGCGTTCAGCCCGGCGCAGTGGTCGCGCAGTTCGTAGAGGATCTCCTCCATCTCGAACGCGGCGGGGATCGTCTCGATCAGCACGGTCGCACGGACCGTGCCGACGGGCATCCCGATGCGCTGCTGCGCGAAGACGAAGATGTCGTTCCACAGGCGGGCCTCGAGGTGAGACTCGAGCTTCGGCAGGTAGAAGTACGGCCCCCGGCCGCCGTCGACCAGGGCCTGGGCGTTGTGCCAGAAGTACAGACCGAAGTCGGTCAGCGCGGCGCTCGCGGGGGCGGTGCGCCCGGCGCGGTCGGTGAACGCGAGGTGCTTCTCGACCAGGTGCCAGCCGCGGGGGCGCATCACGATGGTCGGCGTGTGCTCGAGCGGGGTGGTGACGCGGTACTCTTTGCCGTCCGGGCTCGTGAACTCCAGCTCGCCGCGGACGGCGTCGCGCAGGGTGCGCTGGCCGCCGACGACGTTGCTCCAGGTCGGGCTCGTGGCGTCCTCCTGGTCGGCGAGCCAGACGCGGGCACCGGAGTTGAGGGCGTTGATCGCCATCTTCGGGTCGGTCGGGCCCGTGATCTCCACCCGGCGGTCGTCGAGGCCGGGCCCGGCTCCGGCGACGCGCCAGGTCGGGTCCTCGCGGATGGCGGCCGTCGCGCTCAGGAAGCGCGGGTCGCGCCCGTTGCCGGCCTCGCCGCGGTGCTGCTGGCGTTCGGCGAGCAGCTCCTGGCGACGGGCGGCGAACGCCTGGTGCAGGTGGTCGAGGAAGCCGAGGGCCTCCGGGGTCAGGATGTCGTCCGAGCCGGGAACGGTCGGACCGGTGATCTCGATCATGGTCGTGTCTCCTTGGTCAGTGCGCCAGCCGGTCAGAACTGGTGCTGTTCGGTGGATCCCACGAGGGCGAGGGTGGCGCTGTCGGGGTTGAGCGCGGTCGCGACGCGGTCGAAGTAGCCGGTGCCGACCTCCCGCTGGTGGCGGGTGGCGGTGTAGCCGTCGGCCTCGGAGGCGAACTCGGCCTCCTGCAGGTCGACGTAGGCGCTCATCTGCCGCGAGGCGTAGTCGCGGGCGAGCGTGTACATCGAGTGGTTGAGGGCGTGGAAGCCGGCCAGCGTGATGAACTGGAAGGCGTAGCCCATGGCCGCCAGCTCCCGCTGGAAGCGCGCGATGGTGTCGTCGTCGAGGTGCGAGCGCCAGTTGAAGGACGGCGAGCAGTTGTAGGCAAGTTTCTTGCCCGGATACTGCGCGTGGATCGCCTCGGCGAAGCGACGGGCCAGCTCCAGGTCGGGCTCGGCCGACTCCACCCAGAGGAGGTCGGCGTACGGCGCGTACGCCAGCCCGCGCGAGATCACGGGGTCGATGCCGTTGGTCACCTCGTAGAACCCCTCGGCGGTGCGGGTGCCGGTCAGGAAGGGGCGGTCGCGCTCGTCGTGGTCGCTCGTCAGCAGCGTCGCGGCCAGCGAGTCCGTGCGGGCGATGACGATGGTCGGGACTCCCGCGACGTCGGCGGCGAGCCGCGCGGCGTTGAGGGTGCGGATGTGCTGCCCGGTCGGAATGAGGACCTTGCCGCCCATGTGACCGCACTTCTTCTCGCTGGCGAGCTGGTCCTCCCAGTGCACGCCCGCCGCGCCGGCCTGGATCATCCCGTGCATGAGCTCGTATGCGTTGAGCGGGCCGCCGAAGCCGGCCTCCGCGTCGGCGACGATCGGCGCCATCCAGTCGGACACGGCGCCGTCGACGCCCTCGACCTGGCCCGCCCGCAGCAGCGCGTTGTTGATGCGGCGCACGACGGCCGGGACGGAGTTGGCCGGGTACAGGCTCTGGTCGGGGTAGGTCTGGCCGGAGAGGTTCGCATCGGCCGCGACCTGCCAGCCGGAGAGGTAGATGGCCTCGAGCCCGGCGCGCACCTGTTGTACAGCCTGGTTGCCGGTGAGTGCGCCGAGGGCGGCGACCCACTGCGCGTCGGGACCGGCGCCGTCGCGCTGGATCAGCTCCCAGAGCCGCTCCGCGCCGCGACGGGCGAGCGTCTGCTCCTCACGGACGGGGCCGCGGAGCGCGACGACATCGGCGGCGGTGTAGTCGCGGCGGATGCCGGACCAGCGCGGGTCGGCGTCCCATTCCAGCTGGAGCGCGGCGGCGGTCTGCGTCGTGTCGCCGGGGCGGTGCTCGGGGTGGGCTGCGGTGCTCATCGTGACCTCCATCGGTCGGATCGGTTGAGACGATCCTGCGACCGTCGTCACCGGCCGCGACCGGATCCGTCGACAGAAATTCGGCGGTTCTTCTGTTTGCTAGAACTTCGCGACAGTGTCACCATGGCCTGCATGACAGACACGGTCGACGACGACCTGGCGGCGGACGCGCTCACCCTCGGGCGGCGCATCCGTGCGGCGCGCACGCGACGAGGGATGACCCTGGAGGCCCTGGCCGCGGCGATCGACCGCGCGCCGTCGCAGGTCTCCACCATCGAGAACGGCAACCGGGAGCCGCGCCTCCCCCAGCTGCGCGCCATCGCCGCGGCGCTCGGCGTCACGGTCGACGACCTGCTCGCCCCGGAGGCCCCCGACGAGCGCGCAGCGCTGGAGATCGCCGTGGAGCGCGCCCAGCGGGGCACCGTGTTCGGCGCCCTCGGGATCGACCCGGTCCGCGTCTCCAAGGCGGTCCCCGATGCCACCCTGCGGGCGATCCTGGCGCTGCATCAGGAGGTCGAGCGCCTGCACCGGGAGCGCGCCGCGACCCCGGAGGAGGCCCGCCGTGCCAACGCCGAGCTGCGCGCGACCATGCGCGCGCGGGACAACCACTTCCCCGAGCTGGAGGGCATCGCGGCCGAGCTGCTCGGCGCCGTCGGTCATACGGGCGGCCCGGTCTCGCAGCAGACCGTCGCCGACATGGCCGACCACCTCGGGTACTCCCTGCACTACGTCGGCGACCTGCCGCACTCCACCCGCTCGGTGACGGACAAGCGCAACGGCCGCATCTACCTCCCCACCGAGCAGTCGGCCTCCCGCGACTCCCGCTCGCCCATCCTGCAGGCGTTCTCCTCCCAGCTGCTCGGTCACGACGAGCCCGGAAACTACGCCGAATTTCTGCGGCAGCGCGTCGAGACCAACTACCTGACGGCGGCGCTGCTGCTGCCCGAGAAGGATGCCGTCGCGTTCCTGACGGAGGCCAAGAACTTCCGCCGCATCTCGATGGAGGATCTCCGCGACGCCTTCGCGGTGCCCTACGAGACCGCCGCACATCGCTTCACCAACCTCGCGACGGCACGGCTCGGCATCCCGGTGCACTTCATGAAGGTGCACGAGTCGGGCACGATCATCAAGGCGTACGAGAACGACGCGGTCGCGTTCCCCTCGGACGCGCTCGGAGCCATCGAGGGAACGCCGGTGTGCCGCAGCTGGACGGCCCGCACCGTCTTCGACGTCGAGGACCGCTTCAGCCCGTACTACCAGTACACGGACACCCCGAGCGGGACGTACTGGTGCACCTCCCGCATCGAGAAGGCCAAGGAGGGCGACTACTCGATCAGCGTAGGCGTGCCGTTCGCGCACGTGAAGTGGTTCCGCGGGCGGGAGACCGCCCACCGCGCGGTCTCCCGCTGCCCGGAGGAGTCGTGCTGCCGGCGGCCGTCCGGTGCGCTCGCGGACCGCTGGGAGGGGCAGGCCTGGCCGGCCGCGCGCACGCCGACGTCCCTGCTCGCGGCGCTGCCGACCGGGACGTTCCCGGGCGTCGACTCGACCGAGGTCTACGACTTCTTGGAGCGGCACGCGCCGGCGTGACTCCCGACACGCGACGCGCCCGCACCGGGGCCGCATTCCGCCGGAATGCGGAGGTGAGAGCGGCAGGATGCGACCCCTGTGACGAGCACTGCGACGTCAGTCGAAGCGCAGCAGACGGAGGGCGACGCCGTACGGCGGCAGGGCGACGTCCGGGGCCGGCTCTCCGTCCAGCGTCTGCAGCTCGCCCTCCGTCTCCGGGCGCACCGTGACCGGCTCCGGATGCTCGGAGAGGAAGACCACGAACCGGCGGCCGTCCTCGTGCACCAGAATGTCGACGAAGACGAGCGGGTCGTCGAGGCGCACGTCGCGTTCCACGTCCGCGACGGCGGCGAGCGCGTCGTACAGCCGCCAGGTCTCCTCGGGGTTCACGCGCGCGAGCTCGGACGCGAAGTACTCGAGCGGGTACGTGCACAGCACCGCGCGGCCGCGACCGTGCTCCTGCACCACGATCGCCGGGCGGCCGTGGCCGTCCACGGCGACCACCCGCCCGGACGACGCGACCACCGGGAGGAACGTGCGGCCGTTCTCGTTGCCCGCCGGCCGGAACGACAGAGCCGCGCCGGCCGGGAGCGTCCCGAACGCCTCCGTGAGCCGCAGAGTGACGACCTCGTCCTCGACCGGCTCGGCGAGACCGTATGCGCTCGCCGGCCGCACCCCGAACAGCGCCTCCGTGTTCGCCCACCAGGGCCCCCGTTGGACGCCGCTCCCGCCGTGCGCGTACGACGCGTAGACGGTCGCGCCGTCGCGGGCCAGCTCCTCCAGCTGCAGCCAGGAGGTCGCGCACAGCTGCTTGACCGAGGGCAGGAGGTAGAGGCCGTACCCCTCCGGCAGGCCGCCGTCCTCTCGCTCCCGGACCACCGCGACGGGGACGTGCGCCTCGTGCGCCGCGAGGTAGGCCTGCTCGCCCGTCGCGACGATGTGGGCCCGCTCCTCCTCCTGCGTGAAGGGGTAATCGGCGGCCAGGTGCGAGGGCACGACGAGCGCGGCGTCCACCGGGGAGCGGCGCGCGTTCGGCAGGTCGATCGCCGCGAGGTCGGCGGCGAACCGGGCGAGCTCGAGCAGCGGCGGCTTGGGCGCGCCTGCACGGTCGGTGATGCCGAAGTGCATCTCGAAGGGATGGTGGGAGTACGGCCGCTGGTCCGCGAGATCGTCGTAGTCGGTGTTGTTCCAGGCGATCCACCCCGTCGCGCCGGCGAGCAGCGTCGAGTAGAGCAGCTGGCGGTAATAGGCGGCCGCCCCGTCGGCGGCGACGAAGTCGCTCGTCACGCCGAACTCCTCCATCACCACCGGCAGGCCGGTCCCGGCGCAGAGCTCGGCGACGTAGGCGGCCTTGAGGTGCTGGCGGAGCTGGTCGGTCTCCATCCGATACACGTGCGGCCCGACGAAGTCGGTGAAGCCGGCGAGGTCGCCCACGGAGAATCCGTTGTCGTGCCCGGTCGTCTCGATGCCCCACGCGCCGTCGCCGACCGCGACCGGCTGGGTGCCGCCTCCCGCACGCACCGCGTCCACCAGCAGGGAAGCCCAGGCGTCGACGATCGGACGCGGCGCCTCCCCGCCGTAGATGGGCACCTCGTTGGTCAGCAGCCAGCCTGCCACGGCGGGATGCGCGGCGAAACGCGCGGTCAGCTCGCGCACGTACCAGGCCTGGCGGCCGACGAACCACACATCGCGATACAGATCGCGACCCTCCCGCCACACCGGATCCCAGTTCTCGCCGGACATGTGCCCGACCAGGAAGGTGGGCACGGTCGTCATCCCCACGGCCGTGTGCGCATTTAGGAAGTCCGCGAAGTTCGCCACGCACTGCTCGTCGAGCGTGTCGGGCGCGGGATGGAAGTCGGGCCAGTAGAAGAACGACCTGGTCATGTTCAGCCCGTGGTCCGCGAGGACGCGCAGCTCCTGGCGCACGACCTCCCGGTCGTAGCGGGTCCACATCAGCGGGCCGCCCGACCGCGACCAGAAGTTGGCGCCGAGCCAGATCGCGGGCGCACCCTCCACGGAGAGGACGGGCGACGGACGCTCGGCACTCACTTGACCGCCCCCGCCGTCAGCCCGGCGACGAAGCTGCGCTGCAGGAGCAGGAACGCCACGACGATCGGGATCGACACCACGAGCGAGGCCGCCATGATCTGGTTCCAGTACACGTTGGTCTGCGTGGAGTACAGCTGCAACCCGACGGCGAGGGTCCTGTTCTCGTCCGTCGTCATCACGGAGGCGAACAGCACCTCCCCCCAGCTCGTCATGAACGAGTAGATCGCGACCGCGATCAGCCCCGGCTTCGCGGCGGGCAGCACCACGTGCCACAGCGCGCCCATCGGACCGGAGCCGTCGACCATGGCCGCCTCGTCGAGGTCGCGCGGGATGCCGTCGAAGTAGCCGGCCAGCATCCAGATCGAGAACGGCAGCGCGAAGGTCAGGTAGGTGATCACGAGGCCCCAGCGCGTGCCGACCAACTGGATGCCGACCGCCTGGTTGATGTTCACGAAGATCAGGAACAGCGGCAGCAGGAACAGGACGCCCGGGAACATCTGGGTCGAGAGCACCGTGGTCGTGAAGACGCTGCGGCCTTTGAACCGGTAGCGGGAGACCGCGTAGGCGGCGAACACCGCGATGATCAGGCTCAGAATGGTCGCCGAGCTCGCCACGATGAGGCTGTTCACGAAGTACGACGCGAGCGGCACGGTCGTCCACATGTCGATGAACGGCTGGAAGGTGATGTTCGTCGGCCACCAGGTGAACGCACCCTGCACGTCCGACAGCGGCTTGAGCGACGACGTGATCATCACGTAGAGCGGTACGGCCGTGAAGAGCGTCAGCACGACGATCACGACCCAGCGGAAGACCTTGGACGACGCGGTTTCACGCATTGCGGTTCCTCCGGTTCAGCACGACGAGGTAGAGGCCGGACACGATGAGCAGGAAGATCAGCAGGAGTACGCTCATCGCCGCGCCCGACCCGAAGTTCCAGGTGAGGAAGGACGCGTTGTAGATGTGGAACGAGATCAGGTCGCCGGAGGGCGGCTGGGCGTTGCCGAACAGCACGAACGGCGTGTTGAAGTCGTTGAACGTCCACAGGAACATCACGAGCAGCAGTACCGCGTTGACCGGCCGCAGCATCGGCAGGGTGATCGCTCGCCACTGCCGGAACGGCTTCGCGCCGTCGACCGCGCTGGCCTCGTACACCTCGTCAGGGATGGACTGGAGCCCGGCCATCAGCATCAGGAACGCGAACGGCCACAGCCGCCAGATCGCCACGATCACGATCGACCAGAAGGCGTTGTCGCCGATCAGCCAGAACGGCTTGGCTCCCGGCAGCCCGAGGTTGTCGAAGAGGAAGTGGTTGACCGCGCCGGTGTCCTTCTGGAGCATGAACTTCCAGGTGATGATGCCGGCGTAGAGCGGCAGCGCGTACGGCACGAGGAAGAGCGTGCGGAAGAACCCGCGACCGCGGAACTTCCCCTGCAGGGCGACGGCCGCGGCCATCCCGATGCCCCACGAGAGACCGACCACGAGGATCGTGAAGGCGACCGTGATGAGGAACGATTTCAGCAGCCCGGCGCCGATCGACGTGTTGAAATCGAGCGCCACCTGGTAGTTCCTGAAGCCGACGAACGGCGCCTCGCTCCAATTGGCGATGAAGAACTTGGTGAGCTGGAGGAAGCTGATCCAGATTCCCGTGAGCATCGGGATGACGTGGATCACCAGCTCGAAGATGATGGCCGGGGCCAGCAGCACGAGCGGCAGCCACCAGCCCTTGGGGCGACGCCGGCGCGGTTTCGCGGGGGCGGCCGCCGGAGCGGGTCCGGTGCGGACGGATGTCGTCGTCGACATGGGTCTCCTTCGGGGTCGAGAAGGCGTCGAGGGGTCGTCGCTCGGCGGCCGGGCGGGAGGCCCGCCCGGCCGCCGAGCGGACGGCGCGGTCAGCCGCCCAGGGACTGCTTGACCTGGTCCTGGGCGGACTGGAGCGCCGCCTTGATGTCGGAGTCGGAGACCGTGCTCCCGGTGGCGATCTTCGCGAACATGTCGTTCATCGCCTTGCCGACCGTGTTCTCGAACTGGTCCTCGGCCGGCACCAGCGGCAGCGGCTTGGACATCTCGTTGTAGATCTTCGTGAAGGTGGCGGCCTCGTCGGCGTTGTCGGTGAAGACGGCCTTCGCACCGTTGAGCACGGGCAGCGACGCGTAGGGCTTGCCGAGCGTGGTCTGGGTGTCCTCGCTGGTCATGTACTTGACGAACTTCAGCGCCGCATCCTTGTTCTTCGTGTTCTTGAAGATGGACAGGTTGATGCCCGCGACGTGACTGGCGACGGGCTTGCCGCCGTCGGGCGCCGGGAACGGGACGACGCCGTACTGGTCGGACTTCATGCCGTTGGCGACGATCGACGAGTCGGCGTTGTTCTGGCTGAGGATCATCGCGACCTTGCCGGTGGCGAAGTCGTTGACCGCCTGCACCCCGTTGTCGTACTGGGCGTTGGAGGTGTTGACGACCTTGTCGGTCTGCATCAGGTCGAGGTACCGCTTGATCCCGTCGACATTGGCGCTGGTCGTGAACGTGGGATCGCCCTTGCTGTCGAACCACGCGCCGCCATTCTGCGCCGAGTTGATGAAGGCGAAGTGGGCGTTCTCGGTGTAGCTGCCCGCGGCGAGCGAGAAGCCGTAGGTCGTGCCGTTGGTGAGCTTCTTCGCGTCGGTCACCAGCTCCTCCCACGTGGTCGGCGGCTGCACGCCCGCGTCGGTGAACATCTGCTTGTTGTAGTACAGCCCGTAGGCGAGGCCGTAGAGCGGGACGCTGGTGGGCGTCTTGCCGGCCGCGCCACCGGTCTCCAGCGCGGTCTTGACGAACTTGTCGCTGCCGCCGATGGCCTTCATCTCGCTGTCGCCGAACGGCAGGAACGCGCCGGTCGCCTGCAGCGAGGCCGCCCAGGTGTTGCCGATGTTCAGCACGTCGGGGCCCTGGCCGGAGGTGACCGCGGTCTGGATGCGGGTCTGGAGGTCGTTCCAGCCGATCACCTCGAGCTTGACCTTGACGCCCGTCTGCTTGGTGAACTCGTCGAGTACCGGCGTCAGGACCTCTTTGTCGTTGTCGAGGCTGGTGCCCTGGTTGCTCGCCCAGTAGGTGATCGTCGACCCGCTGGACGAGGATCCCGATCCCGATCCGCTGCACCCCGCGAGTGCGAGTGCGGCCGTGGCGACCGCCGCGGCGACCGCGATGGCGCGTTTCCTCATGATGACTCCTTCGTCTCGTGATGTGCCCGCCGGCCCTGCTCGTCCGTCATCCTCGTACGGAGCGGCGCGGCGTGCCACGGGCAGGATAACTGAACCGGTTCAGTAAAACCAAGCATTGAATTCTACCCTCGAACGAGGTAAGGGCAGCGCGACGATGTGGACCGAATGTGGCGAATGGCGACGTCAGAGTGCACATTCGGTCCGAATGTCACGGGGCGGGGACGTCACAGGGCGGGGGCGTCACGGGGCGGGGACGCTGGTCGCGCGCGGGACCAGCACCGAGCGACGGGCGCGCAGTGCGGGGGCGTCGCTGCGCTGGAGGCGGTCGAGCAGCATCCGGGTGGCGCGCCTCCCCTGCTCCTCCGGGAATCGGTCGAGAGCGGTGATCGGCCGCGAGCCGAGCCGGCACAGCAGCGAGTCGTCCCAGCTCGCGACCGCGACGTCGCGCCGCGCCACCCGCGCGACCGCCTCCTGGGCACCCAGCGCCAGGAGGTCGTTGGAGGTCACGACGGCGAACGGCTCCTGATCCTCCGCCAGTCGCTCGCCGACGAGGCGCTCCCCCGCGTCCATCGAGTAGTCCGAGGCGACCGCGGCGACGCGGATCCCGTGCGCTCGGGCGTGCCGCGCGATCGCGTCCCGGCGCTCCCGCTCGTGCTCGAACTCGTCCGGCCCGCTCACGTGGAGCAGCGACCGATGACCCAGGTCGGCCATGTGCTCCACCAGCAGACGGGCGTCCTCGTCGGCGTCGTAGAGGAGGACGTGCCCCGGCGCCACGTCGTCCCGGTTGCCGTGGACGACGAACTCGATCCCCAGGTCGTCGAGGAGCGCCGGGCGGGGATCCCGGACCGCGATGTCGAACAGCATCACTCCGTCGACGCGCCGCTCCGCGCTCCAGCGCCGGTAGGCGGCGCTGTCCTGACCGCCGTCCGGGCCGACCATCCGCAGCAGGAGCGACTGGCCGGTCGTCGCCAGCTCGGCCTCCACTCCGGCGAGCAGGCTCATGTAGTACGGCTCCGCGCCCAGCAGGCTCGGATCGCGCCGCAGGACGATGCCGATCGCATCCGACCGGGCCCGCGACAGCGCGCGGGCGGACGACGACGGATGCCAGCCGAGCTCGTCGGCGAGCGCGAGCACACGGGCGCGGGTCTCCTCGCTCACGCCGGGCCGACCGTTGAGCGCGTACGAGACCGACGCCTTCGACAGACCGAGGCGGTCCGCGAGGCCGCTGATCGTCACGTGCGCTGCTGCCACGCGACAAATGCTAGTGCGCGCACGCCGGGACCCCCGGTCGCACAGCCGGACGGAATGCCCGAACCGACCGCGAAAAACTGACACCGAGACACCGGCGGGCGGGGCAGAATGGCGCCGTGTCCCGATCCGAGTCGACCGTCTTCGAACGCCACCGTCCCGACGCCTCCGTCGTGCGCCATGCCCTCGCGCCCACGCGCCAGGCGGTCTTCTGGACCGAGGACGCGCCGGGCGAGCACTACCCGCGTCTCCAGGGCGACGTGAGCTGCGAGCTCGCCGTCGTGGGCGGCGGCTACACCGGCCTGTGGACGGCGCTGCTCGCCAAGCAGCAGGACCCGGACGCCCGCGTGGTGCTGCTGGAGGGCCGGCGGATCGGCTGGGCCGCCTCCGGCCGCAACGGCGGTTTCTGTGAGGCGAGCCTCACCCACGGCGACGAGAACGGGCGCACCCGCTTCCCGGGCGAGTTCGACGAGCTGCAACGGCTCGGGATGCGGAACCTCGATGAGATCGAAGGCACCGTCGCCGAGCTCGGACTCGACGCCGGCTTCGAGCGCAACGGCGCCTTCGACGTCGCGACCGAGCCGCACCAGGTCGAGTGGCTCCGCGAGCTGGCCGGGGGCGACGATCCGGTCTTCCTCGACGCGGCGGCGATGCGCGCCGCGGTGCACTCGCCCACCTACGAGGGAGGCCTCCAACGATTCCGCGACTCGGCGCTCGTCCACCCCGCCAAGCTCGCACGGGCGCTGGCACGTGCCTGCGTGGAGGCCGGGGTCGAGATCTTCGAGAACACTCCGGTACAGGCGCTGGGCGACGGCATCACCCTCTACACGCCGGACGGCGTCGTGCGCTCGCAGCGGACCGCGCTCGGCACCAACGTGTTCCCGAGCCTCCTGAAGCGCAACCGCCTGGCGACGGTCCCGGTCTACGACTACGTGCTCATGACCGAGCCGCTGACCCCGCAGCAGCGCGCCTCCCTGGGCTGGGAGGGACGGCAGGGCATCGGCGACTCCGCCAACCAGTTCCACTACTACCGGCTGACGGAAGACGACCGCATCCTCTTCGGCGGCTACGACGCCGTCTACCACTACGGCGGACGCGTGCGGGAACGCTACGAGGACCGCCCGGAGACGTTCCGCCGGCTGGCCGCGCACTTCTTCACCACCTTCCCGCAGCTGGAGGGCGTGCGGTTCAGCCACAAGTGGGCGGGCGCGATCGACACCTGCAGCCGGTTCTGCGCCTTCTTCGGCACCGCACGCGCCGGCCGCGTCGCCTACGCCACCGGCTACACCGGCCTCGGTGTCGCCGCCACGCACTTCGGCGCCCGGGTCATGCTCGACCTCCTCGCCGGCCGCCGCACGGAGCGCACCGAGCTGGAGATGGTCCGCAGCCGCCCCCTCCCCTTCCCGCCCGAACCGGCCGCCGCGATCGGCATCAACCTCACCCGCTGGTCGCTCGACCGCGCCGATCACCGCCGCGGCGAACGCAACGCATTCCTCCGCACCCTCGACGCCGTCGGCCTGGGTTTCGACTCGTGACCGCCCTCGACAGCACCACGCGCATCCCGGCGCTGACGGTGCCGCTGACCGAGGGCGCCGCCGAGCTCGGCCGGTTCGGCGGCCTGGAGGTCGGCGTCTGGGAGATGGCGCCCGGAACCGACACCGACGTCGAGGCGGACGAGCTCTTCATCGTCATCGCCGGCCGCGCGACCATCGACTTCCCGCGCACCGGCCGCCGCCTCGACCTGGCCCCGGGCGATGTGGTGCGCCTCAGTGCCGGCGACGAGACGGTGTGGACGGTCACGGAGACCCTGCGCAAGGTCTACATAGCGGGGTAGGCGCGGGAGCCCGCCCGCCGCGCGAGCACCGCCGCGTGCAGGGCGCTCACGGTCTCGCCGTCGTCGAGGTCCATGCCGAGCAGCTCCTCGATGAGGGCGATGCGCTGGTAGAACACCGAGCGCGAGAGGTGGCTGGCGGCGGCGGCTCGGGTGCGATTGCCGGGGTGGGTCAGGTAGGCGGCGAGCACCGGGACGAGGTCGCCGCCGGTGGTGAGGTCGTGCTCGATGAGGGGGCGGAGCATCTGCTCGGTGTGCTCGGCGAGGCGTGGGTCGCTGCCGAATGCGTTGACGAGGCGGAGGAGTGGGCGGCTGTCGACGCGCTGGACGCTCGGACGGCCACCGGCCCGGGCGGGCTCGGCGCGGCCCGCCAGCTCGACCGCCTCCTCGACGGAGCTCAGCAGGCCGGAGACGCTGCGCGCGTCCGAGCCGACCGCGACGGCGGTCGCACCGGTGTCGTCGGCGGCGCGGGCCAGTCCCTCGAAGAACGCGTCGGCGGCCGGGCGGGAGGGCCGCGCCGACAGGGCGACCACGAGCACGCCCGGCTCCGTCGGATGCCGTCCGGCGACGGCGTCGGCACCGGCCGCCCGCGCCGCGTCGACGACCCGGGAGGCGGCGGACGCCCCGAAGGCGCCGGTCCGCGAGCGCAGCGCGACCCCGCAGAGCAGCCGATCGCGCAGGGGGAACCCGGCGGCCTCGAACCGGGCGGCGAGGCCCGCCTCCCCCGCGAACCGCCGACCGAGGAGGGCTCCGAGCAGTGCGTCGTGGCTGCGGCGGGTCCACTCGTCGGCGTCCCGGTCGGCGAGTCTGCTGAGCGCCAGCGCGACGGCCGCCTGCTCGACGACGTTGCTGCGACCGGCAGGATGCGGCTGACCGGGGAGGGCGATCAGCCGCCCCCAGCGCATGCCGCGCGCCTCGACCGGTGCGATCGTCCAGTCGCCCGCTCCCCGATGTGCCGCGCGCGAGCGCTGCTCCCAGGCCGCCAGATCGCGCTCGTCCTCCGCCCCCGCCGCCGCGACGACCTGGTGACCGGTGTCCTCGAGCACGACGGGGCAGCCGAGCACCCGTGCCGCCTGGGCGACGATGAAGTCCGCGGGGCTGCCGCGCAGGCTCAGCTCGGTGAAGAGCGCGTGGATCTCGTCCCGGGCACGCAGGGCGCCCATCTGGTCGGCGATGATGCGCGCGTGCACGGCCTCCGTGATCGCGACGAACCGCGCCTCCCGGTGCAGCACCACGAAGGGCAGCCCCGCGGCCCGGAACTCGGCCACCAGGGCCCCGGGGGCCGCGGGCATCCGCTCGCCCAGCTCCAGCACGAGCCCGGCGACACGACCGCCGACGAGCTGCCGGCCCAGGCGGCCGAGCGCGTCGTCGTCGGGTGGCCAGCCGATGCCGGTCGCGAGCAGCAGCTCCCCGCCGGAGACGAGGCGGGCGGCCTCCGCCGTCTCGGCCACGTGCACCCAGCGCACCGGGGCGTCGAGGGCGGCGGCGCCCGTCAGCAGTTCGGGCAGCGCGCGGGCGACGGCCTCCATCCTGAGCACCTCCCGCACGGTCGGGAGCACTGCGGGAGCACCATCCGGACGAACTGTACTGTCGCGGGACAAGCCCCGACGATCTGGCATCACCTGTCACACCTTCGCTCTGTGATCATGGGGACACAAGCTTACGCGCCGCACCGGGCAATCCGTCCGGCGCGCATCCTCTGGAGGTTTCCGTGGCCCTGATCCGTCATCTCATCGCCGGCGCCGAGACCGGAGAGCCGGTACGCACCGGCCCGGTGTTCGATCCCGCGACGGGCGAACGGCAGCACGAGGTCGTGCTCGGCAGCCGCGCCGACGTCGAGTCGGCGATCGCGGCCGCACGTGCGGCCCTTCCCGCGTGGCGGGCGACGAGCCTGACCAAGCGCGCCGACGTGCTGTTCCGTCTCCGCCACCTGCTGACTGAGCGCAGGCACGAGCTCGCCGCCGTCGTCACGAGCGAGCACGGCAAGGTGCTCTCCGACGCCGCGGGCGAGATCGGACGCGGGCTCGAGAACGTGGAGTTCGCCTCCGGGCTGATCGACAAGCTCAAGGGCGAGTTCAGCGAGCAGGTCTCGACGGGCATCGACGTGCACAGCGTCAAGCAGCCGGTCGGCGTCGTCGCCTGCATCACCCCGTTCAACTTCCCGGTGATGGTGCCGCTGTGGATGGTCGCCAGCGCGATCGCGTGCGGCAACACCGTGGTCCTCAAGCCGAGCGAGAAGGATCCGTCCGCCTCCGTCTTCCTGGCGAGGCTGTTCCAGGAGGCCGGCCTCCCCGACGGCGTGCTCAACGTCGTCCACGGCGACAAGGAGGCCGTCGACACCCTGCTCGACAGCCCCGAGGTCGCCGCCGTCAGCTTCGTCGGCTCCACGCCGATCGCCCGCTCGATCTACCAGCGGGCGAGCGCGAACGGCAAGCGCGTCCAGGCGCTCGGCGGCGCGAAGAACCACATGGTCGTGCTCGAGGACGCGGACATCGAGTCGGCGGCCGACGCCGCGGTCTCGGCGGCGTACGGCTCGGCCGGCGAGCGCTGCATGGCGGTCAGCGTGCTCGTCGCCGTCGGCGAGGTCGGCGACCGCCTGGTGCCCGCCATCGAGCGCCGGCTCGGCGCCCTCGCCATCGGGCCGGGCACCGACCCGGCCAGCGAGATGGGCCCGCTCATCACCCGTGAGCACCGCGACAAGGTCGCATCCTATGTATCCGGCGCGGCCGCCGAAGGTGCGACCGTTGTCGTCGACGGTACCGCGCAGCGCTTCGAGGGCGACGGCTTCTTCGTGGGCGTCAGCCTCGTCGACCAGGTGAAGCCCGGGATGCGCGTCTACGACGACGAGATCTTCGGGCCGGTGCTCTCCGTCGTGCGCGTCGACACCTTCGAGGATGCGATCGCCCTCGTCAACGCCAACCCGTACGGCAACGGCACGGCGATCTTCACTCGCGACGGCGGAGCGGCCCGGCAGTTCGAGTTCGAGATCGAGGTCGGGATGGTCGGGGTCAACGTGCCCATCCCCGTCCCCGTCGGCGCCTACTCGTTCGGCGGCTGGAAGAACTCGCTGTTCGGCGACTCGCACATCTACGGCCCCGAGTCGTTCCACTTCTACACCCGCAGCAAGGTCGTCACGACGCGCTGGCCCGACCCGGTGCAGTCGAGCATCCAGCTCGCCTTCCCCGGCAACTCCTGACCCGCCCCACCAGACCGAGGAGCCTCCCGTGACCGACACCCTCCCCACCACAGCCCGCACCGGCTTCGACGACCGCCGCGGCGTGCGGCACCCGTTCGGCGACACCGACGCGGAGACCCAGGTGCGCAGCGACGACCGCAGCCACGTGTTCCACTCCTGGAGCGCGCAGGCGCAGATCGACCCGCTGCCCATCGCCGCAGGTTCCGGGTCGACCTTCTGGGACTATCAGGGCAACGCGTACCTGGACTTCAGCTCGCAGCTGGTGAACCTCAACCTCGGCCACCAGCACCCGGACCTCGTCGCCGCCATCCAGCAGCAGGCGGGACGGCTCGCGACCATCCAGCCGTCGATGGCGAACGACGTGCGCGGGGAGCTCGCGCGCCGCATCGCCGGCGTCGCGCCCGGCAGCCTCGACAAGGTGTTCTTCACCAACGGAGGCGCGGACGCGAACGAGTACGCCGTGCGCCTCGCCCGCCGGGTCACCGGCCGGCGCAAGGTGCTGTCGATGTACCGCTCCTACCACGGCGGCACGTCGACGGCCATCTCGCTGACCGGGGATCCGCGCCGCTGGCCGAACGAGCCGAGCGACCCCTCGGTCGCCCACTTCTTCGGGCCGTACGCGTACCGCTCCGCCTTCCACTCGACCACCCCGGAGGAGGAGACGCAGCGCGCGCTCGAGCATCTGGAGAGCGTCATCGTGCTGGAGGGGGCCGCCACGGTCGCCGCGATCATCATCGAGACCGTGGTCGGCACCAATGGGGTGCTCGTACCGCCGCCCGGCTACCTGCCCGGCGTGCGGGCCCTGTGCGACAAGTACGGGATCGTCTACATCGCCGACGAGGTCATGGTCGGCTTCGGGCGCATCGGCGAGTGGTTCGCCGTGGACGCCTTCGACGTCGTGCCGGACCTCATCACCTTCGCCAAGGGCGTCAACTCGGGCTATGTGCCGCTGGGCGGCGTCGTCATCTCCGCGCCGATCGCGTCGTACTTCGACGATGTCGCGTTCGCGGGCGGACTCACCTACTCCGGGCACCCGCTGGCGTGCGCCGCGGGCGTCGCGACCTTCGAGGTGTTCGAGCGGGACGGCATCCTGGAGCGCGTGCGCGATCTCGGCGAGCGCGTCGTGGCGCCGGAGGTCACCTCCTGGCTCGACAGGCACCCCTCGCTCGGCGAGGTGCGCGGGCGCGGCCTGTTCTGGGCGCTCGAGCTGGTGCGCGACCGTGGGACGCGGGAACCGCTCGTGCCGTTCAACGCCGCGGGCGCCGACGCCGCGCCGATGGCCGCCGTCGCCGCCGCCTGCAAGAAGGCGGGCGTCTGGCCGTTCACGCATTTCAACCGCGTGCACATCGCGCCGCCACTGGTGATCGAGGAGGATGAGCTGCGCCGCGGCCTCGCCGCCATCGACGCGGCGCTCGACGTCGCCGACACGTACGTCACCGCCTGACCCCGGGCGCGATTTGGACCGAATGTGGGGAAAGCGTGACGCTTTCCCCACATTCGGTCCAGATCGCGCACCGCTCAGGCGGGATATCGTGGGGCCATGAGTGAACCTGGGCACGGCCGCGTCGCGGTCTACATCGACTTCGACAACATCATCATCTCGCGGTACGACCAGGTGCACGGGCGCGGGCAGTTCATGCGCGACCGCCAGAAGTCCGCGGGCGACAAGCCGAAGCCCACGTTCGCGGCGAAGCTCGAGGAGGCCCGGGTCGACCTGGGCGCGATCATCGACTTCGCGTCGTCGTTCGGCACCCTCGTGCTCACCCGGGCGTACGCGGACTGGTCCGCGACCGTGAACGCGGAGTACCGCGGGCAGCTGGTGGGCAGGGCCGTCGACCTCGTGCAGCTCTTCCCCGCCGCGGCGTACGCGAAGAACGGCGCCGACATCCGGCTCGCGGTGGACGCTGTCGAAGACCTCTTCCGCCTCCCGGAGCTGACCCACGTGGTGGTCGTCGCCGGCGACTCGGACTACGTGCCGCTCGCCCAGCGCATCAAGCGCCTCGGCCGCTACGTCATCGGGATCGGGGTGGCCGGGTCCACCGCCAAGTCCCTCGCCGCGGCGTGCGACGAGTTCGACAGCTACGACGACATCCCCGGTGTTGCGCACGACGACGCGACCGACCCGGACGACGCGGACGACACGGAGGCCGGGGCCGAGGCGACGACCGCACCGGCGCGCACCGCCTCAGCCGGTTCACGTGCCGCCGCCGCGGACCAGCGCCCGGCCCCCACGGAGTCGGCCGACACACCCGATGTACGCGCGGCCGGTGCCGCCGACGCGGCCGCACCCGCCGACGACGCCGCGACCGCCGACGACGCCGCACCCGCCCGGAGCCGCGGCTCCCGCCGCAAACGCCCGGCCGCGACTCCGGCCGCGGAGGCCGCGGAACCCGCCGACGGCGAGCAGTCCGACGACGAGCTGCAGGCGGAGGCCACCCGGCTGCTCACCCGCGCCCTGCAGCTCGGCCACGAGAAGGACGACACCGAGTGGCTGCACAGCTCGTCGGTGAAGGGCCAGATGAAGCGGATGGACCCCTCGTTCAGCGAGAAGGCGCTCGGCTATCGGTCGTTCAGCGATTTCGTGAAGTCCCGCAGCCCCCTCGTCGAACTGGACGACAGCTCCACCGCGCAGATGCTGCGGCTGGCCCGCACCCGTTCGCGCCGCGCACGTCACAGCGGCCGCGCGACGGACCCGGTCTCCTCCTGACGGCGCCGTCTCGTCCTGACGGCGCCGTCTCCTCCTGGCGGCGCCACGCGACGACACGGAGCCGGCACACAGCCTCCGGGCGTTGACTGACCGCATGGCACGACAGTGGATCGCGACGCAGTGGGGTGAGCCGGAGGGCTGGGAGTTCGTGGATCGGGAGGTCGCCGCGCCGGCCGCGGGAGAGGTGACGATCCGGGTGCGCGCCGCCGGGGTCAATCCGGCGGACTACAAGCACGTCTCAGCTCCGCGCCCGGGCGCGGAGCTGCCGATCCCGATCGGCTACGAGGTCGCCGGAGTCCTGACCGCGATCGGCCCCGGGACGAGCATCGGCTCCGGCGACGCGCAGGTCGGCGACGCCGTCGTCGCGTTCCGTATCCAGGGCGGATACGCGGAGGAGCTGACCGTGCCCGCGAAGGACGTCTTCGCCAAGCCGGACCGGCTGCCGGACGAGGAGGCCGCCAACCTTCTGCTCGCCGGAACGACCGCGGCGCAGATGCTGCACACGGTCCGGGCCCGTGCCGGAGAGACCATCCTGGCGCACGGCGCCTCCGGCGCGGTCGGCGTCAGCGTCCTGCAGCAGGCCGGCGAGCTCGGCGTCCACGTCGTCGGAACCGCCAGCGAGGCGAGCTTCGCCCGGGTGCGCCGCTTCGGCGGAACGCCCGTGGAGTACGGCGACGGGCTCGCCGAAAGGGTCAGGCACGCCACCCATGCGCCCATCGTCGCGGCACTCGACACGGTCGGCACGGACGAGGCCGTCGACGTCTCCCTCGAGCTCGTCGCCGACCGCTCCCGCATCGTCACGATCGTCGCTGCGGCGCGCGCCGCGCAGGAGGGGTTCGCCGCGGTCTTCGGCGCCCAGCCCGAGAGCCAGGCCTACCGCGACTCGGTGCGGTCGCCGCTGCTGGAGCTCGCCGGAAGCGGCCGCCTGCAGGTGCCGATCGCGCGCACCTACCCGCTGGCCGAGGCTCCCGAGGCGCTGCGCTTCCTCGCGGAGGGGCACCCCGGCGGGAAGATCGCGCTGATCCCCTGACGCGCGGCCGATAGCATCGGGCTCATGCGCGCCGTCCCCGACACCCTCGACGTCTCCGTCGTCGCGAACATCGACGCCCGTCTCGCCCGCCTCGCGGAGGAGGAGGGTGTCGTCATCCCGTGGGCGATCGAGAGCGGGAGCCGCGCCTGGGGTTTCCCGTCACCCGACAGCGACTACGACGGCCGGTTCCTCTACCTGCGCCCGACCGCCGACTATCTGCGCCTCACCCCGCTGCGCGACGTCATCGAGACCCCGCTCGACGCGATCTACGACGTCAACGGCTGGGACGTCCGCAAGGCCCTCTCGCTCCTCGTGGGTGGCAACGCCACCGTCGTCGAATGGCTGCGCTCCCCCATCGTCTACACCGGTGACGCGGCGTTCCGCGACGGGATGCTCCGGCTCGCCGCCGACGTGCTCGACCGCGAGCGGGTGCTCGACCACTACCTCCACATCGGCGTCCGGCACCGTGACGGTCTGGACGGCCGCCTCAAGCGGTTCTTCTACGCGCTGCGCCCCGCGGCGGTCCTGGGATGGCTGCACGCCCACCCCGCCGAGTCCGTCGCGCCGATGGACCTGCCCACGCTCCTGGCCGAGTCGGAGCCGCCGGCCGGAGTGGCGGAGGCCGCGACGGAGCTGATCGCGCAGAAGGCCGTCACCCGCGAGCTGGGAGCGGGCGAGCCGCCCGCGGTGCTGCGCCGCTACGTCGACGACGAGCTGCAGCGGGCGGCGGAGCGCCCCGCACGCCCCCGATCGGACCGGGCTGCCGCGCAGGCCGCCGCCGACGCGTTCTTCCTCGAGCTCAACGGGCTCGCCTGACGGCGGTCCTACTCGTCGATCCGCCCGGCCTCCGCCTCCTCCTCGCGCATGACGACGATGCCTCCGGTGCGCTGACTGGAGTGCAGGAGGGCCTCCATCCAGCGCTCGTTGAGGGCGGGAGGACGGCTGCCGGCGAAGAGGAACGCCAGCGGGACCTCGTGGCTGATCCACAGGCTGATGCGGCCGCCGCCCTGCTCGGCGGGAACCTGCCAGTTGAGCAGGAAGCTCTCGTGGCGGCGGAGCTTGGTGACGACGGCGATCTTGACGTGGGCGAGAGTGCGGTCGTCGAACTCGTACTCCTGCGTGCTGCCGTAGAGGAGCGTGCCCATCAGGCGTCCCTCCGGTGCGCCCGCGCGGCCGCGAAGCTGCCGGCCGGGACCTCTTCACGGATCTCGGCGCGGAGGGCGTCCTCCAGGACCAGCCCGCTGTTGCCGTTCGCGCGCTCGGTGAGCAGCCCCAGCCAGTCCCGGTTGAGCTCGGGGAGCTCGGGATGCGCGAAGACGAACTGCAGGCTGATCGACGGGTCGAGCCAGATCGAACGCAGGGTGCCCTCGATGCCGCCGGTGCGGTCGGTCCAGATCAGGAGGAAGCCCTCCCGGCGACGGAGCTTCGTCGCGATGACGGCCTGCAGGTGGGCCAGCACGCGGTCGTCGAACGCGAATCCGTCCGCGCCGTCGTAGATCAGTGTGCCCATCGGTTCCTCCGGTCCCACTTTCGCGGCGAGCGGGCGCGCCGTCAAGTGATCCGCCACGTGCGGCGTAGAGTCCGCCGCATGGACGCTCTCACGCGAACCATCAAAGCGGCTCTCCTCTACGAGGACGGCCAGACCCTGGACAGCGTCGTGGTCGTGCCCCTGATCGGCGGATGTCCGCCGGGCGAGATCCGCGTCGCCACCCTCTTCGCCGGTGCTCTCGCGTACGACGTGTACGAGCTGGCGGACGAGGAGGAGTACGGCGGTGTGCCGGCGTACCCCTACCGCTCCACCATCCCGATGACGACAGCCGACCTCGACGGCTGACGCCGGCTGATTAGGCTGGGCGGGTGACTCCTCCCGCCCAGCCGCCGCGCCCCCGCGGGAGCCGGGTGGGCGCGGCCGTCGCCGCGCTCAGCGTCGGGACGGTGCTCAACCCGCTCAACTCGTCGATGATCGCGGTCGCGCTGGTGTCGCTGCAGCGCGACTTCCGTGTCGACGTGACGACGGTCACCTGGGTCGTCACCTCGTTCTACCTGGCGTCGGCCGCGGGGCAGCCGCTCATGGGCCGGCTCGCCGACCGGTTCGGTCCACGCCGGCTGTTCCTGTTCGGGATGATCGTGGTCGCGATCTCGTGCGCGGTCACGCCGTTCGCGCAGTCGTTCGCCGCGGTCTGCGCCGGACGTGTAGCGCTCGCGATCGGCACGGCGACCGCGTTCCCGTCGGCCATCGCGATGCTGCGGCCGCTCTCCGCGGGCACCGACGTCGGCACCCCGCGGCTGCTCGGGAGGCTGCAGATCGCCAACACCTCGGGCGCGGCGATCGGGCCCGTGCTCGGCGGAGCGCTCGTCACCTTCCTCGGCTGGCAGGCGATCTTCTGGGTGAACGTGCCCCTCGCGGTGCTCGCGTTCGCCGGCGTGTGGCTGTTCGCGCCCCGGGACGCCGACCGCGAGCGCGTGCCCCTGTCGCGCACCCTGGCGGAGTCCGACATCCCGGGCATCCTGCTCTTCGTCACGACGCTGAGCGCCGTGCTCGTGTTCCTGCTCGATCTGCATCCCGCGCCGCTCTGGTGGCTGATCCCCGTCTTCGTCGCGGCCGGCGCCCTGTTCGTGTGGCGCGAGCTGCGCACCGCCCACCCGTTCCTCGACCTGCGCCTGCTCGCCGCCAACCGGCGGCTGATGATGGTCTACCTGTCCTTCGCGATCTTCAGCGTCGTCTACTACTCGGCGTTCTTCGGCCTCCCGCAGTATCTGCAGGCCCACGCCGGATACCCTGCGGGCGTCGCGGGGCTGCTGATGTTCCCGCTCGCCGCCGTCACCATCGTCGCCACTCCCCTGGCGGCACGCGCGATCGAGCGGGTCGGCTTGCGCACCACCCTGCTGTGGGGCGCGTCGGCGCTGATCGTCGGAGCGGGGCTCCTCGCCGTCGCATCGGCGTCGACGGCTCCCTGGGTTGTGCTCCTGCTCACGGCCGCCCTGGGCGTTCCGTACTGCGTCGTGAGCATCGCGATGAACCAGGCGCTGTACGCCTCCGCCCGCCCCCAGGACAGCGGCGTCGCGGCGGGCATCTTCCAGACCTCCCGCTACGTCGGGGCGATCGTGGCGACGACCGTCCTAGGCCTGCTCTTCAGCGGCGGCACCACCTCCGGCAGCTGGCTCACCGCCGTCGCCGTCGCGACCGGCCTGGCCGTGGTGCACCTGGCGCTGCTGGTCTTCGTGCGACCGCAGCGCAGCGCCGCCGCCGACAACTGAGCCGCATCGGCGCGCGCAGAGGGGTCGCATTCCGCCGCTTCGGCGCGCTCGAAGCGGCGGAATGCGACCCCGCTGTGCTCGCCCGGCAGCACCGGCGTCGCACCTCCCCGAGGCGTCCGGTACCGTCGGACCGATGGACCTCTCCGCCCCCAGCTCGCTCGGGCCCGGCCGCCTCGTGGTCGCCGCGGCCGCCTCGCCGCGCGCCTTCCTCTGGCTCGGGCACGGTGCGGGTGGCGGGATCGACGCACCGGACCTCGTCGCCCTCGCCCGCGCGCTGCCGGAACGGGATGTCACGGTGGCCCGGTACGAGCAGCCGTGGCGTGTCGCCGGCAAGCGCGTCGCCTCCCGACCCGCGGCCCTCGACCTCGCCTGGCGCGAGACCGCCGCGCTGGTGCGCTCGCTCGCGGAGGGCCTCCCGCTCGTCGTCGGCGGTCGCAGCGCCGGCGCCCGCGTCGCCTGTCGCACCGCGGAGGAGGTGGAGGCCGTCGGGGTCGTGTGCCTCGCGTTCCCGCTCCACCCGCCGGGGCGACCCGAGCGCTCGCGGCTCGACGAGCTCCTGCTCCCCGAGGTTCCGGTGCTCGTCCTGCAGGGCGACCGGGACACGTTCGGCACCGCGGCGACGGTCGCCGACGAAGTGGCGGGACGACCAGGCGTCCGGGTGATCCCGGTCCCGGGCGCCGATCACGGGATGAAGACCCTGAGGTCCTCGCCGCTCGACGCGCACGGCGTCGCGGACCTCGTCGTGACGGGCGTCGCCGGCTTCATCGACGCGATCGTCCGTTCGGAACACTGACCATCCGCACTGACGATCACCCTGACAGGCGCGCTCGTCCGCGCGCGAATTCGCCGTCCCGTCCGCGATACGGTGTGTGGATGCGCGTGGGGGCTCCGACCGAAGAACGCCTCCGCGCGTTCTGGCCGCAGCGCTCGCTCGCACAGACCGGGGTGCTCGCGTCCTCGGCCCTCACGGTGCTGGTCATCGCCTTCCTGGCGTGCACCATGGCCGGGCTCGCCGTGCGTTCCCCGAACAACGCCGTGCGGCAGACGGTGCAGGCGGGACCGGCCGCCACCGTCGCCGAGACGTACCAGGCGGCTCTCGATCCGCGCGAGGCCGACGAGCAGGACCGCACGGTGCGGTCGGTGCTGTCGCGACTGTTCCACGGGGCACCCGTCACCGTCGACCGCACCGCCTTCGCGTCCGGTGTCGACCTGGGCGACGGGCGCTCCGCCCTCGTGCTCTCCGACGACGCCGAGCTGCGAGACCGGGTCACGCTGCGCTCCGGAGGCTGGCCCGCTGCCACCGACGAGATCGCCGTGGACGCGACGCTGGCCCGGGAGGCCGGCCTCGCCCCCGGATCGCGCCTCCGGCTCAGCGCCGACGCGGACACCGGCACGGGCGGCACCCCTGTCGTCGTCTCCGGCGTCTGGTCGCCCACGGACGCCTCCGCACCGGCGTGGTTGGGGGTGACGGCGGGAGTCGACGGCACGGACGGCCGCGCGATCGGGAGCGCCGCGCTGCTCGCGCAGGTCACGGACTCGGCGACGGCCCAGTGGGCGATCGCCCCGGATCCCCAGCGCGTGACGGCGGCCGACCTCCCGCACCTGCGGGCCGGTTTCGCGGGCGCGTCCGACGCGCTCACCGAGGCGGACGCCTCCTCCTCCCCTTTCTCGTCGCTCGGCGAGGCCGCGTCGACGACGGCCGACATGCAGCGGTCGATCGGCGCGCTCGCGGCCGTGCTGCCGGCGCCCCTCGCGCTGCTCGCCGTGAGCGCGGTGGCGGCCCTGGTGCTGCTGGCACGGCTCCTCGCCCGCTCCCGCCTGCTCGAAACCCGCGTGCTCCGAGCCCGCGGCGCCTCCGTCGGGAGGCTCGTCCGTGCCGATGCCGTCGAGGCCGCGCTGGTGGCGACCATCGCCACCGCGATCGGAGCGGCCCTCTCCGTCGTGCTCGTGGAAGACGTCGCCGGAGCGTCGGGGACCCCGATCCGGGAGGTCGTGCTCGCGACCCTCGTGCCCGCCCTCGGGGTCGTCGTGGCCGCCGTCTCCGTGGCCGCCGTCGTCACGGCCCTCACCGCCCGCGCTGCCGACGGGGCCCTCGGTCCCGCCGAGGCGGGACGTGCCCGCTCGGCCGCCCCGCTGAGCCTGGGGGTGCTCGCCCTCGCCGCCGCGGCTGTCTCGCTCTGGCGGTTCCTGGCGTTCGGCGCGCCGGACGCCGACGGCCGCGTCGATCCCGTCGGGACCATCGCTCCGGCGGCGGTGCTCTGCGCCGTCTCCGTGCTCGCGCTGGTGTTGCTCGGACCGGCTGCAGGCGTGCTGGAGCGTCTGGCCGCCCGCCGGCGTCGGCTGTCCGGCGTCCTGCCCGCGCGGCAGGTGAGCCGCGGCGTCGGGCTCGTCGCCGCCCCGGCGGCCCTCATCGTCCTGAGCGTCGGCGCAGCGACGTTCGCCGCCGGCTACGCCGGCACCTGGTCCGGGTTCCTGCACGACTCCTCCCGGCTCGTCACGGGGGCGGACGTACGGGTGGACAGGAGTATCGCGGGGAGCGTCCGGGGTCCGGAGGACCTGCCGGACACGGCGCGGCTCGGGGGGATCCCGACGGTGACGTCCGCCGTCCCCGCGCTGATCTCCGACGCCACGCTCGGCCAGGCCGATGTGACGGTGGTCGCGGTTCACGCGCCGACGCTCGCGCAGCTCTTCGACACCGGGTCGTACATGTTCGACGCCTTCACCGCCCAGGAGGAGCTGGGCTCCGGCGACCCGTTCCCCGGCGCTCCGCTCGGCGCCGATGCCCGGACGATCTCGGTCGTGGCCACCGCGACGACACCCGACGCGTCCGTTCCGCCTCCCGCCCTCCGCGTCATCTTCTGGATCGCGGACGACGACGGCGCCCTCGCTCCCCTGCCTGCCGCTCCGTCGGCCGGAGGCGCGGCCGGCACGGTGTCGGCGACGCTCCCGACGACCGGCGGCCCCTGGCGCCTGCGGGCGGTGGACGTGCATCTCGACCCCGGCGACACCGCCTCCGCGGCGCAGGTGCGGCTCACCGGCCTGACGTCCGGGGCGACCGTGGCGACCCCGGGCTGGCGGCCGGAACCCCGCGCGTTCCGGGATTCCGGGACCGGGGCTCAGGCGACCGCGCTGGACGACGGCGGGCTCGGCTTCGACGCGCCCCTCGTCGCTGCCGGACGGGAGAGCGTCGTGCGCCTCCTCCCGAAGGCCGCCGACGAGCTGCCCGTGCTGGTCACCCGCGCTGCGGCCGAGTCCTCCGGGCTCGGGAGCGGCTCGCGCATCGACATCGACGCCCCGTGGGGATCGGTCACCGGCACCGTCGCCGGAGTGGTCGACGCCGTCCCCGGCACCGCCGACCAGAACGCCGTGCTCATCGATCTGCCCGCGCTCGACGATCGCCTCCTCAGCACGTCGCCCACGATCCCCCGCCTGGGCTCCGTCTGGCTCGCCGCCCCCGACCCGCAGCGCGTGGCCCGGGCGGCGGCGCAGGCCGCGGGACCCGACGCCGTCGTCACCGACGCCTCCGGCGCCTTCGTCGCTCGCTTCCTGGGGAGCGCCGTCGCCGCCCTCTGGCTGGGGGCCGCGGGATGCGCGCTGCTCGCGGTGGTCGCCCTCGCCGCGACCGCGCTCTCCGCATTGCGCTCCCGGCGCGGGGAGGTCGTGGTGCTGCGCGCCGTCGGCGTCGGCTCCCGCCAGCAGGCCGCCGCCCGGCGGTGGGAGCTCGGAGGCGTGGTCGCGGGTGCGGCGATCGTCGGCCTGCTCGGTGGCCTCGCCGTCGTCCTGCTGGCGGGCAACGCGCTGGCCCGCCTTTCCGTCGTGACCGCTCCGAGCACGCTGTCGGTCCAGGGGCGCATCGATGCGGCCCTGCCGGCGGCGCTGGGTGCCCTCGCGCTCGCCGTCGGCGTCGTGCTCTGGCTCTACGGGCGTGCCGTGCGCGCCCAGGTGCTCGACACCGCGCACCGGGAGGAGACCCGATGAGCCGGCGCTCGCTCCTCTCCGGCACCGGTCTCGCCGCCCGCGCGTTCGCAGCCTCGCGGGGCGCGCTCGCGCTGCTCGGCGTGGTCGTGCTCATCGCGACGACCGCCGTCTCGGCCTGGCCGCGATTCGCCGAGGGCTTGCTCGGCGCCGAGCTGCGCTACCGCGTGGAGGAGGCGACACCGGTCAACCGCGACCTGCTCACCTCCACCATCACCGGCACTGTGCAATCGGCGGGAGGCGGATCGTTCGGCGGGACCGCCGAGCCGGGCGCGGTCTGGCAGCGGATGCCGGGAGCGCTCGCCTCGGCGCGTTCGGCCATGGCGCCCGCGCTGCGCGCGGTGACCGGCACGGGGGACTATGCCTCCCGCAGCGACGACGCCACGACCACCGGGCCGCCGGATGCGGCCTCCGACAGCCGCTACGTCACGGTCGTCGAGTCGTACGCGCGCCTCCGCGCTGCCGCCGCCCTCGACGCGGGAGCCTGGCCGTCCCCCATCGCGACCGTCGGCACGACCGCAACCCCACCCACCGTCGACGTCGTCCTGACGACGGACGCCGCACGCCTGGTCGGTTGGACGGTCGGCCAGACGCGCACCGCCTCCTCCGGCTCCGCGTTCCGGCTCCGGCTCTCCGGCACCGTCCGCCCGCTCGACACCGGCTCCGACTTCTGGTCCCTCGAGACCGTTCGCGCGCACGGAAGCTATGTCGACCGGGGCGACGCGGGCAAGCTCTACCGCGCCGTCGCCTGGGTCGATCCCGGGTCGTGGACGCGCGTCGCCCCGCTGTTCGCCGGAACCTTCACCCAGGGCTGGTTCCCCGTCGCCCCGGCGGCTCTCTCGGTCTCCCTGCTCGACCCGGTCCGCTCCGCGCTCGGCCGCTTCCTCTCCGCCGCGCCGACCCCGTCCTTCGGCGGCGTGCCGACGACCCTGCGCTTCTCGACGTCCCTCGACCGCACCCTCGACGCCTACAGCGCCCGCGCCCAGCCGGCGAACACCCTGTTCGCGATCCTGGCCGCTGGACCGCTCGGCGTGGCGCTCGCCGTCCTCGTGCTCGGCGTGCGCCTGCTGCTCGGGCGGCGACGGGAGGCGCTGGCCCTGCTCGCGGCGCGCGGCGCCTCGCCGGCACGCCTGCGACGCGAACTCGCGATCGACACCGCGCTCGTCTCGGTGCCGGGAGCCGGTCTCGGGCTCGTCGCCGCCCTGCTTCTCACGCCCGGCGCCGACAGCCTCCTGCTTCCCGTCGCGCTCGCCCTCGCGTGCGCGCTCGCACCTCCGGCGCTCAGCGCGGCGGCGGCCGGGCGCCTCGGCCCGGGCGACGACCTGCGCGGCGGACGGACGGCCCGGCGCCGCTGGGGGTGGGTGCTGGAGGTCCTCGTGCTCGGCCTCGCCGCGCTGGGCGTCGCCGCCCTGTTGCAGCGCGGGCCCGAGCCGGCCTCCGCCGGCCTGGGCGTCGACCCTCTGCTCGCCCTCACCCCGGTGCTCCTCGCCCTCGCTGCGTGCGTCGTGGTGCTCCGGGTCTACCCGGTGCCGCTGTCGTGGCTGACACGCGCGCTGCGCCGCCGCCGAGGGCCCGTCGCCTTCATCGGCGCGACCAGCGCGCTCCGCTCCCGCGCGGGCGGCCTGTGGCCGGTGTTCGCGGTCGTGACCGGGGTCGCCATCGCGGTCTTCTCCGCCGGCGTGCTCAGCACGGAGCGGGCGGGCATCGAGAGCGGCGCCCTCGCCCGCGTCGGAGCCGACCTGAGCGTGACGGCGCCCACGACCTTCACGGACGAGCAGGTCGAGCGTCTGCGTTCGGTGCGGGGCGTCGCGGCGAGCGCCGTCGTGGAGTGGGCGGGAGGGGTGCGCGTACAGGCGGGGTCGCAGGGCGGCGACCTCTCCGGCTACCTCGTCGACCCGGCGGAGCTCGCCCGGGTGCAGTCGGGCATCCCGGAGGCCGCCCGCGTCTCCTCCGCGCTGGTGCAGAAGGATCGGGCGCGTACCGGCGCCGTCATCGGCGGCTTCGACCCGACCATCCCTGTCACGAGCGCGATCCTCTACGCCGGCACCGCCGTGCATCTCGGCGTGACGGAGTTCGATTTCGCACCCGGCGTCTACATCCGGGACGCCCAGTGGGTGATCATCGACCGGACCGCGCTACCCGCGTCGGCCGGGCTCACCGGGCGCCCGCAGACCGTGCTGGTCTCCCTCGCACCGGGCGCCGACGCCGCGACGGTGCACGACGAGCTCGCCGCGATCGCCGGCACGGGCGCCACGATCGGCGACGCCCAGCGGGAGCAGGAGACCTTGCGGGCGGCTCCCCTCGTCGCAGGCCTCGAGACCATCGCCCTCCTCTCGATCACGCTCTCCGCACTGATGTGCGTGGGGGCGCTCCTGCTCGCCCTCGTCATCGGCGCGGCTTCCCGTACCCGGCTGGTCGCGACACTGCGCACCATCGGCTACACCGCGCGCCAGACCGGCGCACTGCTGGCGTGGGAGCTCGGCCCCCTGCTCGTCGCGGGGCTGGTCGCCGGCATCGCGGTCGGGCTCGCGCTCCCGGCGATCGTGCTCGCCCCGATCGACCTCAGCGGCTTCACCGGCGGACCGATCGCTCCCGCGGTCGTCGTCGACCCGCTGCTCATCGCCGCCGCGGCCGGAGGGTTCGTCCTCGTGACCCTCGCCGTCACGCTCATCGCACTCGCCGTCGCACGGCGCCGCTCGCCGGCCGCGGTGCTCCGGGCAGGAGGGGAAGAATGACAGCCATGACATCGGGCAGGACGGACGCGGGCATCGAGTGCTCCGACCTCGTGCGCATTTTCACCGCGGAGGGGGTGGAGGTGCAGGCGCTCCAGGGCCTCACCCTGCGGGTCCGCAGCGGCGAGCTCGTCGCCATCGTCGGCGCCTCGGGCTCGGGCAAGTCGACGCTGCTCGGCATCCTCTCCGGACTCGACAAGCCGACCGCCGGCGCGGCGTCGGTCGCCGGTCGTGACCTCCTGACGATGACGGCGAAGCAGCGCGTCGACTATCGACGCCGCACGGTCGGATTCGTCTGGCAGCAGACCTCCCGCAATCTCCTCTCCTACCTGACCGCGCGCGAGAACATCGCCCTCACGATGACGATCGCCCGCCGCCCCGACCGCGTCGCCCGCAGCCGCGATCTGCTCGACCTGCTCGAGGTCTCGCACTGCGCCGACCGCCGGCCGGCCGAGATGTCCGGCGGCGAGCAGCAGCGCGTCGCGATCGCCGTCGGCCTGGCGAACGAGCCTGCTGTGCTCCTCGCGGACGAGCCGACCGGCGAGCTCGACGAGCACACCTCGGCCGACGTGCTGGAGGCCATGCGCGGCGTGAGCCGGGAGCTCGGCGTCACCACGCTCATCGTGACCCACGACCCGGCCGTGTCGGAGCACGTCGCCCGCACCGTGCAGATCCGGGACGGACGCACGTCGACCGAGGTGCTCCGCCGCACCGGGGTCACCGCGGCCGGGGACGAGCACACCATCGCCGAGGAGTTCGCGGTGCTCGACAAGGTGGGCCGCCTCCAGCTGCCGCCCGAGTACCTCAGCAGCCTCGACCTGCGCGACCGGGTGCGGCTCGCACTCGAGACGGACCACGTGGGCGTGTGGCCGCACGCCGACGACCACGACGAGGAGGCCTCCGGTGAGCACTGACGACGCACTGGGCGCACCCGTCTCCGGCGCGGCGCGCGACGGCGAGAGGCTCGTGCCGCTGCTGCGCGCGGACGGCGTCGGCCGCATCTTCTCCACCGCCGCCGGCCCCGTCACCGCCCTCGACGACGTTTCGCTGGATGTCCACCCCGGCGAGCTGCTCGTCGTGCGCGGCCGCTCCGGCTCGGGCAAGACCACCCTCCTGAACGTGCTCGGCGGGCTGGACACCCCCACCTCCGGCACCGTGCGGCTGGGCGAGCTCGATCTCACCACGGCGAGCGAGTCGCAGCTCGTCGCCGTGCGACGCTCCCGTGTCGGGTTCGTGTTCCAGGCGTTCGGCCTCGTGCCCGTGCTGTCCGCCGCCGAGAACGTGGAGGTGCCGCTGCGCCTTCTCGGCGTCGACCCGGCCGTGCGCGACGCCCGCGTGACCGAGCTCCTCGATCGCGTCGGCCTCGGCGGTCATGCGGCTCAGCGTCCCGCCGAGCTCTCGGGCGGCCAGCAACAGCGCGTCGGGATCGCCCGCGCGCTCGCCGCCCGCCCGCAGGTGCTGCTCGCCGACGAGCCGACCGGCCAGCTCGACAGCGTGACGGGTGCCGCGATGATGGACCTGCTCGTCGAACTGGTCCACGACGCGGGGGTCGCGGCCGTGGTCACCACGCACGACCCGATCCTCATGGCACGCGCGGACCGTGTGATCGAGCTGCACGACGGACGCACCGTCCCGCGGCGGCGCGGGGCGCACGTGCGGGAGTAGCGGCCTCCCGTCGCCGGCCCGGGCTCGCGCCCTCGCCGCACGCTCCGGCTGCTTCTGATGCGGCCCTCGAGCCGCGTCGCAGAACTCTAGCTATTCAGTGTTGCTATCTACCGGTACTCGGCGTTACTATCTAGCAGTACCAAGCAACACTGAGTAGCCGGAAGGAGCGTCCGATGAGCAAGCAAGCGACGGAGATGCTCAAGGGAACCCTCGAGGGCATCGTCCTCGCCATCCTCCAGGCCCGGCCCGCGTACGGCTACGAGATCACCTCGTGGCTGCGGGATCAGGGCTTCACCGACATCGCCGAGGGCACCATCTACGCGCTCCTCGTGCGGATCGAGCAGCGCGGCCTCGTGGACGTGGAGAAGGTCCCGTCCGAGAAGGGCCCGCCGCGCAAGGTGTACTCGCTCAACCGGGCGGGTCACGAGTACCTCGACGAGTTCTGGAGGACGTGGAGCTTCCTCGCAGAACGACTGGAACAGCTCCGACACGAAGGGGAGAACTGAGATGGCGGCCAAATGGGTCGAGGCGATCACGGGATCGCTCGAGCAGAAGAAGCAGTACCGGCAGTACCGGGCGCGGCTGGAGGCCCTGCCCGAGCCCTACAACGCCGTCGCGAAGGCCGTGCAGCGGTACTTCATGTACAACGGCGGCGTCGAGGACGGCGACACTCTCCTCACCATGATGGGCGACTTCGTCGAGCTCTGGGAGCGCGCCGCGGCCGACGGGACCCCCGTCCGCGACATCGTCGGCGACGACCCGGTCGAGTTCGCGGAGGCGTTCGCCGAGGCCTACACCGGCAAGCGCTGGATCGACAAGGAGCGCGCCCGCCTGAACGCCGCCGTCGAGGAGGCCGAGAAGAAGGGGACGGACCAATGACCGCCACCACCCTCGACCGCGGCCCGGCCATCCGGGTGCACGGTCTCGAGAAGTCCTACAAGAAGCTCAGCGTCCTGCGCGGCGTCGACTTCGAAGTCGAGCGCGGCAGCATCTTCGCCCTGCTCGGCTCCAACGGCGCCGGCAAGACCACGGCGGTCAAGATCCTCTCGACCCTGCTGAAGGGCGATGCCGGCGAGGCCGTCGTGAACGGCTTCGACGTCGCCACCGAGGCGGCGGAGGTGCGCGACTCCATCAGCCTGACCGGGCAGTTCGCCGCGGTCGACGAGATCCTGACCGGGCGGGAGAACCTCGTCCTCGTCGCCGAGCTGCGCCATCGGAAGAAGCCCGGCGCGATCGCGGACGAACTGCTCTCCCGCTTCTCGCTCACGGAGGCCGGAGGCCGCAGGGTCTCCACCTACTCGGGCGGCATGCGCCGCCGGCTCGACATCGCGATGAGCCTCATCGGCGACCCGCCGGTGGTCTTCCTCGACGAGCCGACCACCGGTCTCGACCCGCAGGCCCGCATCGAGGTGTGGGACGCGGTGAAGGAGCTCGCCGGGCGCGGCACCACCGTGCTGCTCACCACGCAGTACCTCGACGAGGCCGAGCAGCTCGCCGACCGCATCGCCATCCTGCACGAGGGCCGCATCATCGCGAACGGCACCCTCGCCGAGCTGAAGCAGCTGCTCCCGCCAGCGCAGGTCGAGTACGTGGAGAAGCAGCCCAGCCTCGAAGACGTCTTCCTCGCCATCGTCGGCGAGCCCACCCCGAAGGAGGAGTCATGAGCACCGCGACCTTCATCAGCGACACCACCGTCCTCACCGGGCGGTCCATGCGCCACATCACGCGCAGCCTCGACACCATCATCACCACCGCCCTCATGCCGATCGCGTTCATGCTGCTGTTCGTGTTCGTGTTCGGAGGCGCGATCGACACGGGCTCGTTCTCGGGCTCGTACGTGGACTACCTGCTGCCCGGGATCATGCTGATCACGGTGGCGACGGCGGTCTCGTACACCTCGTACCGGCTGTTCATGGACCTGAAGGGCGGCATCTTCGAGCGCTTCCAGTCCATGCCGATCGCCCGGTCGAGCGTCCTGTGGGCCCACGTGCTCACGTCGCTCGTCTCCACGATGATCTCGGTGGTCCTGGTCGTGCTCGTCTCCCTGCTGGTCGGCTTCCGCACCGGCGCGAGCGTGCTCGCCTGGCTCGGCGTCGCCGGCATCCTGATCCTGTTCAGCCTGGCGCTGACCTGGATCGCCGTCATCGCCGGCCTGTCGGCCACGACGGTGGACGGGGCGGGCGCCTTCGCCTACCCGATCATCTTCCTGCCGTTCATCAGCTCGGCGTTCGTGCCCACCGAGAGCATGCCCGGTCCCGTCCGCTGGTTCGCGGAGAACCAGCCCGTGACCTCCATCGTCGACTCGATCCGCGCCCTGTTCGCCGGCCAGCCCGTCGGCACCGACATCTGGATCGCCCTCGCCTGGTGCGTCGGCATCCTGGTGCTCGCCTACGCCTTCGCCATGGTCGCCTACCGCCGCCGCATCACCGCCGGGTGAGCACTCTCCCGGCACCGACTCCCGCCGCCCCGCCCGGGCCGGCGGTGGTCGTGTTTAACCGCGACGCTCGTCTCCGGGCCGGCCGGTGTCAGCGCAGCGTCCGCCGCATCACCCACCGGTCCGCTCCCCCGGAGTGCGCGTTCGTCTCGGCGTAGCGCTCGAACCCGTGTCGCTCGAACAGCGCGACCGTTCCCACGTACCCGCTGATCACATCCACTTTCTTCCCGTCGGTGTCGACGGGGTACCCCTCCACGATCGCCGCTCCGGATGTCCGCGCGTGCTCCACCGCCCCGTCGAGCAACTCGTGCATCAGCCCCCGCTTACGGAACCCGCCACGCACCACGAAGCACACGATCGACCACGGGTCGAGCTCCTCGTCCAGGTGCGGGATCGTCCGCGAGTTCAACAGCCGCCGGTAGGTCGACTTCGGCGCGACCGAGCACCACCCCGCCACCTCCCCGTCGAGGTAGGCCAGCACCCCGGGCCCGGGCTCCGTCTCGCACTCGGCGTGCATGTAGTCGATCCGCGCGGGCATGTCGAGCCGCGCATCCCGGTACGACATGCACACGCATCCCCCGCCTCCGGGCTTGCGCGGAACCATGAACGTCGCGAAATCGTCCCAGCGTCCGGTCGCGGGCAGCACTTCGATGGACATGCGGGAAGCGTAGCGGGAGGGGGCGACATCGGGGCTGCGGGCCGCTAGGTTGTCGCTGTGGACGATCCCGTGGAGTACCTCACGACCGTCGTCCGGGTCTTCCCGGACTACGCGGACTCGGTGATCTGGTTCTCGCCGGGGCCGGTGGCCTACGAGGATGCGCACATCAGCCCGGAGCTCGCCAGGGACCTGCAGACCTGGGAGGACCGCTACTACATGATTCTCGACGACCACCACGAAGTGCGCGAGGAGTTCAGCGCGGCGTTCGACGCCGACGGGCTGTCGTTGGCCGGCCGGCTGTCCGACGAGCTCGGCGACGCGTTCGCCGTCGAGTACCTGTCCACCGGGGGCGACCGGACGACCCTCCGCCGGGACCATCCCGGAAGCAACCCGGTGGCCGTCGCCGCCTTCGCACGGATGGCCGAGCGCACGCGTGCCGACCACGATCGCATCGTCGAGGCCCAGCGCAACGGCGTGGTCTTCCGTTGGGTGGCCAGCCACGGGACGGATGATTCCATCCGGTGACGTCGCGTGGCGGTAGTCTCGTCGCCGTGACCTCTTCGGCTTCCCCCGTCCGCGCGCGGATGGCTGACCTCTTCGAATGGGTCACCGACGACGGCACGCGCTCGAGCTATGTCGAGTTCCAGCGGTTGTGGCGCGACCCCGAGATCCTCTCCGGGATCGGGCCCCTGCTCGCCGCACCGTTCGCGGAGGCCGCGCCGACGGTCGTGATCGGTCCACCGTCCAGCGGGCACCTCCTCGGCCCGCTGGTCGCCGCCGAGATGGGTGCGGGCTTCGGTGCGGTCGCGAAGGATCCGGTCCGGCTGATCGACAGCGACAACTGGATCACCGTCACGACGCCGCCCGACTACCGCGACCGCCACCTGACGATGGGACTGCGCCGTGGCGTCGTGACGAGCGCGGACCGCGTGCTCGCCGTGGACGACGTCGCGGACACGGGGAGCCAGCTGCTGGCGCTCAAACGACTGGTGGAGCATGTCGGCGCAACCTGGGTCGGCAGCTCGGTGGTCCTCGACCTCCTCTCGCTGAACACCACGCGTCGGGAGCTCCGACTCCAGGCCGTCTTCCACTCCCGCGAACTCTGAGAGGCCCTCCCCATGCCCGGCGACCTCCTCATGCGCATCCACAGCCCCGAGTTCCAGGCCATGTCGCAGCGCGTCCTGAAGGTGACCGCTCTGACCTCCCGCCTCAACGTCCTCCCCTTCGACGACGAGGCCGGCAAGGCAGGGCTGCTCGCGCAGATCCTCGGCAGCCCCGTTCCCGACCGCACCACCATCTACCCGCCGTTCTTCACCGACCACGGGCTGAACCTGGAACTCGCCGAACGCGTCTTCATCAACCAGAACTGCACCTTCCTCGACTACGCCGGCATCCGCCTCGCCGAACGCGTCATGGTCGCCCCGAAGGTCACCTTCATCACCGTCGGCCACCCCGTCGACACCGACGACCGCCGCACCTGGCTGACCGGCGGCCCCATCGTCGTCGAGGAGAACGCGTGGATCGGCGCCGGCGCGACCATCCTCCCCGGGGTGACGATCGGCCGCGACGCGGTGATCGCCGCCGGGACCGTGGTGGCGGAGGATGTGCCCGCCGCGAGCCTGGTCACCGGCCCGAAGGGCGCGATCAAGCGACGCTGGTGATGCGCGCGCCTCGCACGGCGACTGCTACGCCACGCAACGTATGCCACTGAGCGCCGCGCCGCGAACGTCCGGACGGACCGCAGACGACCGCGCGGCGGGCCCGTCAGTCCAGCGTGCGGATGAACTCGACCTTCGGGGCTGCTGGATCGCCCGAGGCGACACACAGTGCAGAGAACGCGAACGCATCGCCATCGAAATACTGGACGTTGACGTACAGGGCGTTGGGATCGCCGTTCGTGTGGTCGGCCGTGTACCCGTCGGAGGCGGCAGGCCCGAACGAGTCGTCGACGATGGGCCCGGGCGGCAGCGGCGCCTGCCCACCGAATCGTCTCTGCCGATCCTGGCGGAGCCTGCGGGATGCCGCATCAGCCCCGAAGGGGTGGCAGCGGTGGGCCGGCGAGCGCCCTTTTTCGGGACGACCGCCGCTTCGCGCCCTACCGCGGTTGTCCCGAACGACGGCGGACGCCATGGTCCCCGGTGTCGCGTGTACCGTCGAGTCCGTCGAAAGGACCACCCTCGTGCCCCAGTACGCCGTCCTGATCTACGCGAACGACTCCGCCCACCGCCTCGACGCCACCCCCGAGGACCTCGCGGAGCCGAACGGCCACGGTGACGAGCTCGCCGCCTCCGGCGCCATGCGGGCCGCCTACGCGTTCACTCCACGCGACCTCGCCCGCTCCGTGCGTGCCGATGGAGTGACCGACGGCCCGTTCGTGGACGCCCCCGTCGCCGTGGCGGGCGTCTACGTCATCGAGGCGGACGACCTGGATGCGGCACTGGCGATCGCCGCGACGAACCCGGCCATCCGCGGGGACGGCGGTGTGGAGGTGCGGCAGGTGCACAGCGGCGGGGTGGTGGAGCCGTAGGCAACGCTCAGAACATCGACGGGATGCCGAACCCTCCCGAGAACAACACGGCTCCCAGGCCCACGACCGCCAACCCCACGAGCACGGTGTACGAGAGGCCCCGCACCCAGCCCGCGGAGCGTCGTCCGCGAGCGGTGAGGAGCAGGCTCGCCGTCGGCACGAGCATGAGCCCGCCGAAGAGCAGTGCCGGAGCGACACGGACGTCGGGATCGGGGCACGGGTACGCGAGCGCACACACCGTGGGAACGCCCTGTGCGAGCCACAGGAGCACCCAGGTCGTGAGCAGAATGCAGAGCGCCGGCACGACCCGTGGTGCCGGGCTCACTCGTCGAGTGGCGTCAGTCGTCACAGCAGCACTCTGGCAGATATGTCGAAGCGCGGCTATGGCCTCGCATTCGGCACGTGATCAGACACCTCCCCCTGCTGCCCAGAGCTCCTCCGCGTCGAGGGTCAGGTCGATCACCTGACGCAGCAGACCTCCCACCGACGTCGCCCGCAGCAGCGTGTACCTGTCGTACTCGCCGAGCGGGGCGAGCGCCGCCAGCTGCCACGCGGCCGCGACGGGATCGTCCGACAGCTCGATGTCGGCGTCGGACGACGGCTCCGCGGCGCGGGCGATCGAGCGGCGGACGATCGCTTCGGCCTCGGCCAGGAGGGGTGCGAGCGCCTCCGACCACTCCAGCTCCGGCAGCATCGCGAGCTCGGCCCGCGGATACGGGTCGTCGTCGACCCAGCGTTCGACCGAGAACCGCCGGGTTCCCACGCCGACGATGAGGAGGTCGTCCGCGCCCGCGGCGGCGCTCACCAGACGCGCCATCGTCCCGACGGCGGCGCGCTGGTCGCCGCCCCCGGCTTCGGACCCGCGCTCGATGAGGACGACGCCGAATTCGAATCCCGGTTCGTCCTCGTCGAGCAGCCGTCCGACCAGGGTCAGATACCGCGGCTCGAACACCCGCAGCGGGATGGGCACGAAGGGGAACAGCACGGATCCGAGCGGGAACATCGGGGAGACGGCCATACTCCAGTGAAGCACCGCCGGCATAGAGTGAACAGGTGTCCCGACCGCGTCCCGAGACCCCCGGACCGGGGCAGGAGTCCGTGTGGGACTACCCGAGACCGCCACGCATCGAACGCGTCACCGCCGCTGTCACCATCCGCCTGGGCGGGCAGTTCATCGTCGATACGAACGACGTCGTCCGCGTGCTCGAGACCAGCCATCCCCCGGTCTACTACCTCCCGATAGCGGACTTCGCTCCTGGCGCGCTGGCCGACGCCGACGGTTCGTCGTTCTGCGAGTTCAAGGGCACCGCACGCTATCTCGACGTGCGCGGCGGAGGCGAGGTGCGGACCGCGTGCGCGTGGAACTACCCGCATCCATCGCCCGGATACGAGTCGCTCCGAGGCCGCGTCGCCGTCTACGCGCAGCAGATGGACGAGTGCACGGTCGACGGGGAGGCCGTCACCCCGCAACCCGGAGGCTTCTACGGCGGCTGGATCACGAGCGCCGTGGTCGGGCCGTTCAAGGGGGTGCCGGGGTCGCTGAGGTGGTGAGCGGCTGGCCCCCGCATGTCTCAGAGCTCCGCCGTCGCCAGCGCCGCCGCTTCAGTCCTGTCATCATTACAGGATGCGCCTCGCAGTCTTCGGTTCGGCGAACTTTGACTACCTCGTGAGCAGTCCGGCTCCTCCCGCTCACGGCGTGAGCCAGCTCGCGTCGGCGATGGTGCGCCGCCCGGGCGGCCAAGGCATGAATCAGGCGATCGCGGCCGCCCGGCTCCACGACGACGTCTCGTTCACCGGGTGCGTGGGAGACGACGACCACGGCGCCGCGTTGCGCGGCGCACTCGTGGCCGAGGGACTGGACGCCACCACCGTCGCCGTGGTCGACGGCATTCCGACGGGGACAGCGTTCGTCCTGCTGACGAGCGGGGGCCACTCCATCACCGTCGACCCCGGAGCGAATCTCCATCTCCCGGCGGAGACGATCGATGACGTCTTCTCCTCGAACGACCGCCCGGCGATCGTGCTTCTCCAGGGCGAGCTCGGGCCGGAGCTGTTCAGTCGGCTGGTCGACGCGTCCGGCACCGCTCGAATCGTGGCCAACCTGGCTCCGATCGTTCCGCTCGATCCGAGCGACTTCTCCCGCCTCGATCCGGTCGTGGTCAACCGTGCCGAGGCTGCGTCGCTCATCGGCGCCCCGGTCGACACCGTTGGCGATGGGATCCGCGCAGCGGAGGCCCTGTCCTCGCGTGCGCGATCGGCCGTGGTCACCCTCGGTGCGGACGGTGCGGCATGGGCGTCCGCCAAACGGTCCGCCCACGTGCCGCCCCGCCGCGCGGGGAGGGTCGTGGACGTGTCAGGTGCGGGGGACGGCTTCTCCGGCGCTCTCGCGGCGGGTCTCGCTCGCGGCCACGAGCTCGCAGACGCCGTGCGCTTCGCGGTGGATGCGGCTCTGCTCGTCGTGGAACGCCAGGGCGTGCTCGACTCTCTGCCGTACACGGCCGAGATCGAGGCGCTCCGGGCTCAGACGGACACCGCTCCCTGAGCCGACGCCGACCCGCAGCCGCAGCTCGACCCGATGAAGAGATTGCCCGAGAGCTCGTGGCGGGTTGCCCCGGTGCCGAAGAGCAACTCGTCGACGGCGGTCGCGGCGATCTCGTCGACCGGCTGACGCAGCGAGGTCAGGGACGGCCGGGCATACTCGCCGATTCGCGTGCCGTCGACCGAGACGATGGCGACGTCGTCGGGAACGCCGAGTCCCAGCGCCTCGCACGCGTGCATGACGCCGATGGCCTGGATATCTGAGGAGACGAACAGCGCAGTGGGCCGAGGTCGGTCGGCGGCCCCGGCACGACGCTCCCGCCCGAGCAGAGCGTGCGCGGCGATCTCGCCGCCGACTTCCGTGAACTCGCCGTGGGCGACCAGGTCGTCTCCGGCCGGGTTGCCTGCTTCGGACTGCGTGCGGCGCCACCCCGCGACCCGGCGGGAGGTCGGGAGGGTTCCGGGCGGTCCGGCGACACAGCCGATCACGGTGTGACCGTGGTCCTGCAGGTGCGCGACCGCGTGCTCCGCGGCGCTCTCGTTATCGAGGAGCACGGTCGACGCGGCGATGGATTCCAACGGCCGGTCGACGCTCACCACCCGGATACCGACGTCGTGCGACTTCAACCCGTTCTCCAGGGCTCGGTCGGACGCGACGATGAGCCCATCGGCGCGGCGCTCCGCGAACAGTTCCAGATACTGCTCGACCCTCCTCGTCGCGCCGCCCGAGACACCGATCAACGCGACTTTGCCGGAGTCGACCAGCACGCGCTGGATCGCTTCGGAGAGCTCCGCGAAGAAGGGGTTCGACGGGCTCGGGAGGAGGAGTCCGACGGTTCCCGTGACGCCGCCCTTCAACGCCCGGGCCATGACGTTCGGCCGGTAGTCGAGGTCGCGGATCGCCGCCTCCACCCGCGCCCGCGTCGCGGCGGCCACCTTGCCCGGTCCGTTGTTGACGACGTAGCTGACCACGGCGGTGGAGACCCCCGCCCGGTCGGCGACATCGCGTCGCGTCGCGTTCACCTGCACCTCCCTGCGCCGCTCAGGCCGGAATGGCGAGATCTTCTCGGCGTGGGTATGAAGACTGAGCGCCCGTGTGGGCTACAGCATACGACCCCGCCAGGACGCCCGCCTCGACGGCGGCGCCGAGTCCTCCACCGTCCGCGAGCACCGTCGCCAGCACCCCCACGAACGCATCCCCCGCGCCTGCGGTGTCGGCGACGTCGTGCACCGCCGGAGCGGGCACGTGAGTGGCGCCGTGTCCGTCGGACCACACGGCTCCGTCCGCTCCGAGGGTGATCACGACGGAACGCGCGCGCAGTGCGAGCTCGTCCGCCGCGCGGAGTGCCGCCGCACGATCGGTCACCGCGCCGCCGACCAGGTGGCCGGCCTCGCTCTCATTGACGACGAGCGGATCGCACAGGCCGAGGAGCTCGTGGGCCGGGCCTCCGGCCGGTGCGGCGTTCAGGACCACCCGCGCGCCGCCCTCATCAGCGGCGGCGACCGCTGCGCGCACCGCATCCGCGGGTATCTCCTGCTGGACGACGACGACGGAGCCGCGACTCGCCCGGGAGGAGACCACCCGGCGCACCCGCGTCGCGGAGAGCTGGGAGTTCGCGCCCGGGACGACGGCGATGGAGTTGTCGCCGTTCCGTACGACGTAGACGATGGCGAGCCCGCTGGAGTGGGCGCCGAGCACCTCCACCTCGCTCGTATCGATCCCCTCGGCACGCAGCTGACGCAGCATCAGCGTGCCGTCGTCGTCGTTGCCGACGCAGCCGACGAAGGTCACGCGAGCGCCCATCCGGGCGGCCGCCACGGCCTGATTCGCTCCTTTGCCCCCCGGTTGCTTGGTCAGCGCGGTCGCCAGCACGGTCTCGCCCAGCGCGGGGAGCTCGGCGACGTCGAGCAGGTAGTCGAGATTCGTCGAGCCGACGACCACGACACCCATCAGGCGCCGACCTTCACCGTGCGACGCGCCGGAGTCCTGGCCAGGAGCCCGTCGAGGTGAGCCGCGACTGCGTCGGCCGACGCGACACGCGTGACGTACCGGTGGGGTCCATCGGGTGCGGGGTGCCATGTCGTCGCGCCGTCGTCGTCGACCTCCACCCGCCCGGGCTCCGAGTACTGGTAATGGTCGGCGGCGCCGCGCACGGCGAGATCGACCGTCATGAGGTCCCAGCTCTTACGCCCTGCCCCCGGCCCGGAGAAGCGACGATAGGCTTCCGCGACCGGATCGTCCGCTGCACCCGTCCGCGAGAGCTCGGTGCCCGTGATCACGTCGTCGCCCACCTCCCAGCCGAGGAACTCGATCCGGCCCGGCCATCGGCGGGCGAAGGAGCCCGCCGTCGTGGGAAACTCTGCCACATTGAACTCCGTGCCGGAGGGGAACAGGCCGCCCATCACGACCGTGCGGGCGACCTTCCGGCGCACCAGGTCGCGGCCGGGAAGCCCTCCGGGCGGTTCTTCGTCGAGGAGGGCCACCAGGTTCTGGAAGAAACCGAGCGACACGACCGTCACGCTCGCGTCGTCGGCCGCCTCCAGCACCCGCCGGAGCAGCTGCGGTGCGCTCTCGGCGCCGATCGGGTCGACGATGCCGAAGGCCCGCACGGTCCCGCGGGCATAGTCGGTGTCGGCGACGGAGTCGTCGAGCGGGAGCATCGCGCCGACGGGGATCTCCGGGCGGCCATAGTGCCGGTTGACGAGGTCCGCCATCGCGACGCCCCAGCGGCTCGGGGTGTTCACACCGACGCCCAGCAGCTCCACGTTCCCGGCGTCCGCGTGAGCGTGGGCGATCGCCAGCGCTCCGACGTCATCCACGTCCGAGAAGATGTCGGTCTCGATCAGGAGGGAGAGGGGTGACACGGATGTCCTTTCGGGTCGCACGGTCCGGCCTCAGCCTTTGGATCCGGTGGTGGCGATGGATGCGGTGAAGTACCGCTGGGTGAAGAGCAAGACCGCGAGCGGCACGAGCGCCGTCACGATCCCCGCGAGGAAGATGGCCCCGTAGGCGACGGAGTGCTCGCCCGCGTAGTTGGCGATCGCGATCGGCGCCAGGACGAACTGGGGGTCGGGGGCGACGAGCAGCGGCCAGAGGTAGGACTGCCACTGGAAGACGAAGAGGAGGAGGGCGGCGCCGATGATCGCGGGCGTCGCCAGGGGCATGTAGACGCGGCGCATGATGCCGAACCAGCCGAGGCCGTCGATCCGGGCCGCCTCCTTGAGCTCCGCCGGGATGCTCAGGAAGAACTGGCGCAGCTGGAAGATGGCCAGCCCGTTCGCGATGCCGGGCAGCAGGATCCCGAGGAAGCTGTCCTGCAGTTGCAGCGTGCGGAACGTCGACGACAGCGGGATGGCGATGCTGTCGAAGGGGATCAGGAAGCTGACGAGGATCACGGCGAAGACGACGTTGCGGCCGCGGAACTCCAGAGCCGACAGGGCGAACGCCGCGGGGATGCACACGGCCAGCCCGATGACCACCGTGAGCACTGTCACCAGCAGCGAGTTGCCCAGCGCGAGCGGGAAGGAGGATTCCAGCACCGTGCGCACGTTGTCGAACGTGAACGGGACCGGCACGAACGACTGCCAGGACAGCGGGTCCATGAAGCGGAAGATGTCGCTCTCCGGCCGGAAGGCCCCCACCGCGGCCCAGGCGAGCGGGAGGAGGGCGTAGACGGACGCGGCGATGGCGGCGACGAGGAGCAGCACCCGCACCGGGCGGCGGCGGATCGCGGCGGTGGACATGGACATGTCAGTCCTTCCCTGGCAGGAGGCGGAACTGGATCGAGACGACCGCGAGGACCACGAGCACGAGGAGGATCGTCCCCGCGGCGGCCCCGGCGGCATCCCCGGTCACGAACGCCCGGTTGAAGATCTCGACCATCACGAGGTTCGTGGATCCGTTCGGCCCGCCTCGGGTCAGGATCTGGACCGGCGCGAAGATCAGGAAGTTCGCGACCGTGTCGGCGACGAGCACGAACAGCAGCGGGCGTCGCAGCTGCGGGATCGTGATGGTGAAGAAAGTCCGGAACCAGCCGGCGCCGTCCACCGAGGCGGCCTCGTAGAGCTCGCGGGGGATGTCGTTCAGGCCCGCGATCAAGAACATCATCCAGAAGCCGATGCCCACCCAGCTCACCACGAGCACGATGCACATGAGCGCCTGTCCCTCGGAGGTGAGGAACGGCTGGGCGGGGATGCCGAGCAGGCGGAGCGCGCCGTTCAACGGGCCGTCCGGGCGGAACGCGATCCCCCAGATGATCGCCGACACGCTCTGCGGGACCGCCGACGGGAGGAAGATCAGCGATCGCCAGACCCCGACAGCCGGGATCCGCTGCACGAGGATCACCGCGAACGCCAGTGCCAGGAGGATCTGGAACGGGTTGACGACCAGCGTGAAGAGCAATGTCACCTTGAGCGCGTCGAGGAAGGTGGCGTCGCCGAGGATGCGGACGAAGTTGTCGAGGCCCACGAATCCGGACTTGCCGAGACCAGCGGCCTGGGTGGAGGTGCCGACGGCGTCGGCGAGCGGCCACAGCCGCAGCAGGACGAGCGCCAGCAGAGCCGGGAGGAGGAACAGGGCGGCGACCCCGGCCTCACGGGCGCCGCGGCGGCGCCGGGGCCGAGGTGGCGTGGCCGGGACCGGCGCGGCTGCGTCCGCCCGCGGAGGGCGTGTCGCCTGGGCGAGTGCGTTCATGGCTGGTTCTCCAGTGCCATCCCGGAGGCGGCGGAGCTCGAGGCCCCGCCGCCTCCGGCGACGGCGGTCACTTGTAGCGGGCGAACGAGGACGTGATCTTGTCGCTGGCCGTCTGCAGCGTCTGATCGACCGCGTGCCCGTTCCGGATGTCCGAGAACGCGTTGTTCATGATCGTCTCGAAGTCGACGTAGCCGACCGTGGTCGGCCGGGCGATGCCGGTCTCGTTCGCGATCTCGTACTTGATGATGCCCGCGAGGTCCGCATCCGTCCCGCCCTTCGCGGCCAACGCCTCCAGGTAGGTCTTCAGCGAGTCCTTCTGGATGGGCAAGCCCTCCGGGGTGACGAGGGAGGCGCCGGTCGCGTCGAGGGTGATGAAGCGCGAGAACTCGGTCGCGATGTCCGCGTGCTTACTGTATGGACTGACTCCCACCAGCCAGGAACCGGTGGTCGTGACGACCTTGCCGCCCTCGAAGTACGGCAGCGGCGCCACACCCCAGTTCACGCTCGACTTCTCGAACGCCGCCGTGTTCCACGGTCCCCCGACGTAGTACGCGATGTTGCCCGAGGCGAACTGGTCGGGCATCTGCTCCGACGGGATGCCCTTCGGGGACAGGCCCGACTCGAAGAGGCCGCCGTACCAGCCCGCCGTGGTCTTCCACTCCGGGCTCGTGACCTCGGGCGTGAGGTTGCCGGTGCCGGTCAGCCCGCTTCCGCCGCCGGCCGACTCGAAGAGCGGCTGGAGCTGGTAGTAGCGGTCGACCTGCTCGAAGCCGAAGCCGTACTTGGCGCCGGCGGCCTGCGCCTTCGTGGCGTCGTCGACGACCTGCTCCCAGGTCATCCGCTGGTCGGGATCAGCGCTCGGCGCGGTGAGCCCGGCCTTGGCGACGAGGTCCTTGTTGTAGAACATCAGGTTGGTCGACGTCCACTGCGGGAAGGCGTACTGCTTGCCGTCGTAGGTCACCTCGTCGACCGAGCTCTGACCGGTCTGCGCCGTGATCTCGGACTTGTCCGCGGAGACGTCGGTCAGGAAGCCCTGCGCCGCCATGTTGGCGAGACGCGGCCCGTCGACCGTGTAGACGTCGATCGAGGGGTCCTTGGTGCCGAGACGCGCCTGCACTTGGGAGTTGAGATCGTCGAACGACGTCTGCTGCTCCTTGATGGTCACGCCGGGGTGCTGCTTCTCGAAGGCTGCGATCGCCTTGCCCCACGTCGGACCGGAGTTGGCCGTGTGCAGGAACGTGAGGGTGACCGTGTCGGAGCCGGTGGTCTGCGCGCTGCACGCCCCGAGTGACGCGACGACCGTCGTCGCGACCACGAGTCCGAGCATGGCGCGCGTCTGCTGCTTGGTGCGCATGGTTCTCCATTTCCCCCGGCGTCTCTGCCGGGTCGGGTGAATCACAAGTTACTGCAGTAACTTTCGTGAACGCAAGGACAATTTTTAACTGGATTCCAGACAAGTTACTGCAGTAGAGTCGCGGCCACGGTTGCATCCGTATGCGGCCGCTGCACGCCAACACGACGATGTGGAGGAGTAACGACATGATTCGATCACGGATCGTCGCGGCGCTCACCACGGCGGGTGCCCTCGCCGTGCTGATCACCGCACCGACGGCCGCGGCCGCGCTGGAACCGTCGGTGGACCCCGGAGCGCAGCTCGTGCGCCCGCAGCCCATCGACACCGTGCTGGACAATCCCGGCATGGGCTGGGAGTACATCGACAACGCCCTCCCGGGCCTGCACGACGAAGGCACATACGGGACCTTCCCCGAGTTCACGAACGTCTCGGTGCTCTCCGATTGGGGTACCTTGGAGCCCTCACCCGGCACCTACGACTGGACGCTGCTCGACAACGCGATCTCCTACTGGAGCTCGCAGGGCAAGCGCATCCACTTCCGCATCGGCACCGACGGGATGGAGGTGGGCCCCGGCACCACGTACAGCGGCGGCGCGCCCCTCTGGCTCGCCTCGGCGCCCTACGGCGTCGCCTATCAGACCAAGTGCGACAACCAGACCCTGACGGCCCCGTCGTGCCTCAACACCAACGGCAGCCAGGCCGCGAAGTTCCGGGTCTGGAACATCGCCGACGCGCAGTACCTCGCCCGCCTGCAGAGCTTCATGGCCGCATTCGGCGCCCGCTACGACCACGACTCCCGGATCGACACGATCGATCTCCGCGGCTACGGCGAGTGGGGCGAGTGGCACAGCGGCTACGACATCACCTCCATGACGACCAGGATCAGCGCGCTGAAGAGTGTCATCGACGCGTGGTCGAACGCCTTCCCCGACAAGGTGCTGAACCTGTCCGACTCGTACGAATGGCGCACGGCGCAACAGCCCGCCGGGGTGACCTCCCCCGCCTCCTACGCCGACTTCATGAAGAACTCGGCCTTCGACTACGCCCTGACCAAGCCGAACATCTCCTTCCGCCGGGACGGCGTCTCCGGCTGCCTGCAGGACGACGACCGGCGCGGCCTCGAGGCCGCTTGGCAGAACCCCAATCGGCTCCCGGTCACCCTCGAGTACTGCGGCGGCTACCCGGTCGACTCGTGGTCGAGCGTCCGCAACCGGCTCGACGACATCCTGTCGCTGCATGCCAACTACGCGACCGTGATGGGCTGGGACGGCGGCGAGGGCGCGCTCGGCTTCTATGCCAACGAGGCGGCCGCCATCAAGGAGGGCAATCTCCGGATGGGCTACCGGTTCGTAGTGAACGAATCCGCGCTGCCCAGGACCATCGTCCCCGGCACCGCGTTCGACATCCGGCAGGTCTGGTCCAACGTCGCCGTCGGCCGCGCCTGGAAGAAGTACCAACTGACCTACTCGCTGGTGAACTCCTCGGGTACCACCGTCTGGAGCTCCGTCGCCGCCGGGTTCGACCCGCGGGACATCGTCGAGGGGCGTCCGCTGACCAGCAACGTCACGATGACGATTCCGAACACGGTCGCGAGCGGCAGCTACCAGCTGCGCTTCGGCCTGCGCGACACCGACCTCGGGGTCCCGATCAAGCTGGCGATCGCCGGCGTGGACGCCGCGACCACCTACCCGGTCGGCACCGTCTCGGTGGCCGCCAGCGCGTCCACGGCGCCCGTCGCGGCGACGTTCGAGTCCGGCACGTTCGCGGGGAGCGGCTTCACGGCCGGCCTCGGCGGGACGACCGGGACGATCACCTCCGATCCGGCCAAGGTCGTCACCGGGACACGCTCCGTCACCGCTTCGGCACCGGCCACCACGCCGTACACGGAGTACGCCTACTCCGACCAGGCGGCGATCCCCCTCGCCCCATTGACGTCGTACACCGTCCGCTTCGCGACCAAGACGACGACGGCGTCCGGCTCCGGCGGCGGCAACTACGTCCTCGCCCGCACCGCCACAGGAGGCGTTCCGAAAGACGTCGGCTTCACCGTGTGGAACGATCCGGGCGACGCAACGGTGAAGAACCGCTCGGTCACGTTCACGACGGGCGCGTACAGCGACTACTACCTCATCTTCGGCCTCAAGAACGGCGGCGCCGTCTCCCTCGACGACATCACCGTCACGCAGAACGCGTTCGAGTCGTTCCGCACCTCGTCCTTCGCCGACAGCCTCTACACCGCCGGCACAGGAGGCACGACCGGTTCGCTCACGAACGCGTCGGGGACGGCGATCTCGGGGTACTCCGCCCGCGGGAGCGCTCCGACATCCACCCCCTTCACCGAGTTCCTGACCTCCAACCCGTCGAGGCTCGCCCTGAAGCCGCTGACCTCCTACACCGTGTCGTTCCGCTCGCGGATGACGACCGCCTCCGGCAGCGGCGGCGGCGACTACGTGCTCGCCAGGAGCGCCACGGCAGGGGTCGCGAAGGACGTCGGCTTCACCGTCTGGAACGACCCCGGCGACGGGGCGGTCAAGAGTCGGTCCGTGACGTTCACCACCGGCGCCTACCCGGACTACCAGCTGATCTTCGGCCTCAAGAACGGCGGCGCCGTCGCTATCGACGACATCTCCGTCGTCGGGACGGTCGATGCCGGCGACGGGCTCGTCGGCGGGCTTCCGCTCGACGAAGGGTCCGGGACCACCACGGCAGTGCTCGGGGCGGGAGGGACCGCCGCACTTCAGAACGGCGCTTCCTGGACGGCGGGCGTGCACGCGGGCGCGGTGGCGTTCAACGGGTCCGACGCGGTCGTGCCGCTGCCCAGCACTCCCGCACTGGATGCCGTGCAGACCGGAAGCTATTCCCTGAGCGCGCGCTACAAGCCCAGCACCCTTCCGACCGGCACTGGCGCCGCCAACACTGCCAACCAGGCCGTGCTGACGAAACAGGGCTTCCACTCGGGGATCTTCTACGACGCGGACGGCCACTTCCACATGGCGCAGGTCTTCGCGGACAACTCCGTCGTCGACGTGCGCTCGGTCTCGTCCTTCCAGCCGAACAGCTGGCACACGATCACCGCGACCGTCAACCAGACGACCGGGACGGTCTTCCTCTACGTCGACGGCACCTGGCAGAACGAGTGGTACTTCACGCCGGGGAAGTCCACCTATCCCTACGGATCCACCCCGTGGACCGTCGGAAACGCCGCGCCGGGCGCCTCCAGCTATCGCTGGCCGGCCAACGGCGCCATCGACGACGTGTTCATCTGGAACCGAGTGCTCAGCCCGGCCGACGCGACGAACCTCGCCGCAGGGTGAGGCGGGCTCCGCGACTCTTCGCGGGCGGCTGACGCCCTGAAGACCTCCGTGCGCGATCCGCGCTACGCGCCGCGGACGCCGCGGAGGTCTTCGGCGTGAGGTGACCGGGCCTCACCGCGCGTCCCCCGACGTTCGTCCTGGGACAGCTGTTCTCGACCAGCTACGGCAGCGAAGGGCGGCGAGTATCGTCGGCAACGGAGGGGATCACCAGAGACACGCCGGGGGAAATTCAGGTAACGGAGGGGATCCGCCCGGGGTTCGGCCGGGATCTCCTCCGTGAGGGACGAGCAGGCACTCAGACGTTGAAGCGGAACTCCACCACATCCCCGTCCTGCATCACATAATCCCTCCCCTCCATGCGCGCCTTTCCACGCGATCGCGCCTCGGCGACGCTCCCGGATTCGACCAGGTCGTCGAAGGAGATGACTTCGGCTTTGATGAAGCCCTTCTCGAAGTCGGTGTGGATGACGCCGGCGGCCTGGGGGGCCTTGGCGCCCTTGGGGATGGTCCAGGCGCGGGTTTCCTTGGGGCCGGCGGTGAGGTAGGTCTGCAGGCCGAGGGTGTCGAAGCCGATGCGGGCGAGCTGGTCGAGGCCGCTCTCGGTCTGGCCGGTGGAGGCGAGGAGCTCGGCGGCGTCCTCCGCGTCGAGATCGATGAGCTCGGACTCGAGCTTGGCGTCGAGGAACACGGCCTGCGCGGGGGCCACGAGGGCGGCGAGCTCGGCGCGGCGGGCGTCGTCGGTGAGGACGTCCTCGTCGACGTTGAACACGTAGATGAAGGGCTTGGCCGTCAGCAGCCCGAGCTCGCGGATCGGCTCGAGGTCGATCGTGGAGGTCGAGAGGGGCTTGCCGGAGTTGAGCCACGCGGTGGCCTCCCGGGCGGTCTCGAGAACGACGGGCTCGAGCTTGCGGCCCTTGACCTCCTTCTCGTACCGGGCCTCCGCCTTCTCGAGGGTCTGGAGGTCGGCGAGGATGAGCTCGGTGTTGATGGTCTCCATGTCGCCGGCGGCGTCGACCTTTCCGGCGACGTGCACGACGTCGGGGTCGCTGAAGCCGCGGACGACCTGCGCGATGGCGTCGGCCTCGCGGATGTTGGCGAGGAACTTGTTGCCCAGGCCCTCCCCCTCGCTGGCGCCCTTGACGATGCCGGCGATGTCGAGGAACGACACCGGTGCCGGGAGGATGCGCTCGCTGCCGAACAGCTCGGCGAGCTTGTCGAGCCGCGGATCGGGGAGGTTCACCACGCCGACGTTCGGCTCGATGGTCGCGAACGGGTAGTTCGCGGCGAGCGCGTCGTTCTTGGTCAGCGCGTTGAACAGGGTGGACTTGCCCACGTTGGGGAGTCCGACGATACCGATAGTGAGAGCCACGGTCGTCCATTCTACGGTGCGACCGCGTGCCCTCAGCCCGCGAGGTCCGCCCGGTAGCAGTGCGTCACGTACGGCAGTGCGATCGTCTCCGCGCCGGCGAGCTCGGGATGCTCGGCGTGCAGCCTCCGCACGGACGCGATGACCGCCGCCTGCGCGTCGGGGTCCTTGGTGATGAAGTAGCTGCGCGACCGCACCAGGTCGAGCAGGCCGCCGAGGTCGAGCTGCTGCGTCCACGGCACGTCGTGGCGCTCCAGCGGACCGAACGGGGCGCCGACCACAGGCTGCTCCTCCCCTCCCGTGTACGCGTCGCCCGCGCCGATCAGCTCGCTCAGGAGGCGCACCCATTCGACGCGCTCGTCGCGGTAGTTCCAGACGAGGCCGAGGCGACCGCCCGGTGTCAGCACCCGGGCGACCTCCGGAACGGCCCGCGCGGCATCGACCCAGTGCCACGCCTGCGCGACGGTCACCAGCCCCTGCGACGCGTCCGCCACGGGGATGCGCTCCGCCGTGCCGAGCAGCGCCTCGACCCCGGGCAGCCTGCTCCCGAGCACCCGCAGCATCTCCGGAGACGGATCCACCGCCGTGACGTCGAACCCCCTGTCCACGAGCGCTGCGGTCAGCTTGCCGGTGCCCGCGCCGAGGTCGAGCGCCGCCCCTTCCCGACCGTCGGTGAGCCAGGCCACCGCTTCGGCGGGATAGCTCGGCCGCGACGCGTCGTAGACGTCGGCGGCGCGGTCGAAGGAAGCGGCGTGCAGGTCGCGGTCGTGACGGGAGCGCATGCGCCGATCGTACGCGCGCGGTGCCGCGCGGTCCGGATGCTGCGGCGCGCCCGACGTGTGACCGGGCCGTGTCGGCGGCGCGTGCGAGCATGACTGCGTGACCCTGGACTTCACCGCCATCGACTTCGAGACCGCGAACTCGTCCGCGGCGTCCGCCTGCTCCGTCGGGCTGGTGAAAGTGAGGGACGGCCGGGTCGTCGACCGCGCGGGCTGGTTCATCCAGCCACCGTTCGGGCACGACCACTTCCAGGAGTGGAACATCCGCATCCACGGCATCCGGCCCGCCGACGTGGTCGGCGCCGCGGGATGGGAGGAGCAGCTCGCCGACCTGGTCGAGTTCGCGGAGGACGACCACCTCGTCGCGCACAACGCCGGCTTCGACATGGGCGTGATCCGGGCGGCATGCGCCGCGACCGCGATCGCCTGCCCGGAGTACCGCTACCTGTGCAGCCTCCAGGTCGCACGCCGCACGTACGCGCTCGACTCGTACCGTCTGCCCGTCGCGGCGATGGCCGCCGGCTTCGAGGACTTCGCCCACCACGACGCCCTCGCGGACGCCGAGGCGTGCGCCGCGATCGTCGTCCACGCGGCGAAACGCCACGGCGCGGGCACCATCGACGACCTCGCGGCGCTCACCGGCGCCCGCGTCGGCCGCATCGGGATGGCCGCCGCCGCCTGATCCCTCCGCCGCCTGATCCGTCGGCTCACCTGGCCGTCGGCAAGGGAGGGTTTCCCGGCCGCTCCGCGCCCCATCTCCTCCGTCGCCCGCCGTCCGTCGGCGCGGCGCACCCGATCCCCTCCGTTCCCGCCGCCCACCACGGCGCCGGACCGCGGCGCGGGACCACCGCAGTGTCGGACCCCCCTGGCACACTGACGGCATGGACTTCCTCGCGCTGCTCATCGGTCTCCTCCTCGGGCTCGTCGTCGGCGCCGCCGGCGCGGGGTTCGCGGTGGCGAAGCTGCTGCGCGACCGCGCAGCGAGCGCCGCACCGACGGCGCCCGTCGTCGACCCGGCGGTCGTCGAGGCGCGTCACGCGGCGGCCCTCGCCGAGCTGCGCACGGCCGAGCAGGCGGTGCAGGCGGAGATCCGCGCCGACCTCGCGGCGGCGCAGTCCCGGGTGGACGCCCTCGCCGAGCAGCTGCGCGGCGCCCAGGAGCTGCAGCGCGAGACGGTGGAGCGCCACCGCGCCGAGCTGCAGGCCCAGACGGAGCGCGAGCGGGCGGAGAGCAAGGTGCTGCAGGCGCTCGCGCCGGTCGCCGAGAGCCTCACGGACATGCAGCGCAAGGTGGTCCAGCTGGAGTCGCAGCGCAGCGAGCAGCACGGTCAGCTGACGCAGCAGCTGCGCACGGCCGCGGAGTCGGAGGAGCGGCTGCGCAGCACCGCGGAGGCGCTGGCGTCCGCCCTGCGCTCCAACAGCACCCGCGGTGTCTGGGGCGAGACTCAGCTGCGCAGCGTGGTGGAGGCGGCGGGCCTGCTCGAGCGGGTGGACTTCGACGTGCAGTCCAGCATCCACTCGGAGTCGGGCGCGGGCCGGCCGGACATGATCGTGCGCCTGCCCGGTGGCAAGAGCATCGCGCTCGACGCGAAGGTTCCCTTCAACGCCTACCTGGAGGCCAGCCAGATCCCCGCGACAGCGACCGGAGCCGAGGGCGCCCGCCGCGAGGCGTTGATGAAGCAGCACGTGAAGGCCGTCCGCGACCACATCACGACCCTCGGCACCAAGGCGTACTGGACGGGCCTGGAGTCGTCTCCGGAGCTGGTGATCGCCTTCATCCCGAGCGAGTCGCTCATCTCGTCGGCGCTCGAAGCGGATCCGTCGATCATGGAGTTCGCGTTCGGCAAGCGGGTGGCGCTGGCCTCCCCCGTCACCCTGTGGTCGGTGCTCAAGACCGTCGCGTTCAGCTGGCAGCAGGACGTCCTGACCCAGGAGGCCAAGCAGCTCTTCGATCTCAGCCGCACCCTGTACAGCCGCCTCGCCACCACGGCCACTCACATCGAGAAGCTCGGCCGCTCGATCGAGCGCACCGTGAAGGACTACAACGGTTTCGTCGGCTCGTTCGAGCGGCAGGTGTTCCCCGCCGCGCGCAAGCTCGGGGCCCTCGACGAGTCCAAGGTCATCGGCGTCAACGAAGGCATCGAGGAGGCTCCACGCGAACTCACCGCCTTCGAGCTGACGAACGAGCTGGAGCCGCGCGACATGCACGGCATCGACAAGCTCGCGATCGAGGAGCAGGAGCGCGCCCACGCGCACGACGCGGACGCCGAGGAGTCCGGCGCCGCCTGACGCGCGCGGGCGCGCCGGCGCTCTGCCCTACAGCTGCTCCGGCTCCAGCCACTTCTCGGCGAGGTGGTCCGCGATCACGCGGCGGATCGTGCCCGACTTGGAGCGCAGCACGATCGACTCGGTGCGGATGATCGGCCCCTTGCGGCGCACGCCCTCGACGAGCCCGCCATCGGTCACGCCGGTCGCCACGAAGAACGTGTTGTCGCCCTTCACCAGGTCGTCCGCGCCATAGATCCGGTCGACGTCGAGACCCGCGGCGATGCCGCCGGCTCGCTCCGCATCGTCCTTCGGGGCGAGCTTGCCCTGCATGAAGCCACCGAGCGCCTTGACGGCAGCGGCGGTGATGACGCCTTCAGGGCTTCCGCCGACTCCCACGCACATATCGATGCGCGACTCGTAGCGAGCCGCGTTGATCCCCCCGGCGACGTCACCGTCGAAGAGCAGGCGCGTCCCGGCCCCCGCGGCTCGGATCTCCTCGATCAGCTCCGCGTGACGCGGCCGGTCCAGCACCGCCACGCGGATCTCGCCGACCGGCTTGCCCTTGGCCTTCGCCAGCTCCCGGATGTTGTCCCCGATCGACTGAGACAGGTCCACGACGCCGGCGCCCTCCGGCCCGGTCACGATCTTCGACATGTAGAAGACGCTGGACGCGTCGAGCATGCTGCCGCGATCCGACACGGCGATCACCGAGAGCGCGTTCTGCCGGCCCGCCGCGGTGAGGGAGGTGCCGTCGATCGGGTCGACCGCGATGTCGCAGGCCGGCCCTCGCCCGTTGCCGACGTGCTCGCCGTTGAACAGCATGGGCGCGTTGTCCTTCTCGCCCTCGCCGATGACGATCAGACCGTCGAAATTGACCGTGCCGAGGAACTTGCGCATCGCGTCCACTGCGGCACCGTCGGCCAGATTCTTCTCCCCGCGCCCGATCCACGGCGTCGCCCGGATCGCCGCCGCCTCGGTCGCTCTCACCAGCTCCATCGCCAGGTTCCGATCGGGGTGCAAATACAGGGACGCGGTGTCGGTGCTGGTCATGAGTGGGTCCTCCCGGACGGAATCGAACGACGGTGTCAAAGCCGCCCGCGGCGGCGCTGCCAGTGTATCCGCGCGGTGCGCCGACGCACCGGAATGCGCACGAACGTTCATCCGTCGTGCGCGATCCGTCCACGCGGCGGGCCGAGTGCGAGGCCGCGTCGGTATGATGAGACCCGTTCGACACCCCGATTCCCAAGGAGCTGCAATGCCCATCGCCACGCCGGACCAGTACGCAGAGATGCTCGACAAAGCGAAGGCCGGCGGCTTCGCCTATCCCGCGTTCAACGTCTCGTCGTCGTCGACGATCAACGCGGTGCTCCAGGGCCTCACCGAGGCCGGCTCGGACGGCATCATCCAGGTCACCACGGGCGGCGCCGACTACTTCGCCGGCCAGTCCGTGAAGGCCCGCGCCACCGGTGCCCTCGCCTTCGCGAAGTTCGCCACCGAGGTCGCCAAGAACTACCCGATCACGGTCGCGCTGCACACCGACCACTGCCCGAAGAACGCACTCGACGACTTCGTGCTGCCGCTGATCGCCGCCTCCGAGGAGGAGGTCCGCGCCGGCCGCAACCCGATCTTCCAGTCGCACATGTGGGACGGCTCCGCTGTGCCGCTCGACGAGAACCTCGAGATCGCCCAGGAGATGATCAAGCGCACCAAGGCCATCAACGCCATCCTCGAGGTCGAGATCGGCGTCGTCGGCGGCGAGGAGGACGGCGTGCGTCACGAGGGCTCCAACGAGGCCCTGTACACCACCCTCGCCGACGTCGAGAAGGCCGTCGAGGCCCTGGGTCTCGGTGAGAACGGCCGCTACATGGCCGCCCTCACTTTCGGCAACGTGCACGGCGTCTACAAGCCGGGCAACGTCAAGCTGCGCCCGGAGCTCCTCAAGGAGATCCAGGACGGCCTGGCCGCCAAGTACGGCACCGGCCCGAAGCCGCTCGATCTCGTCTTCCACGGCGGCTCCGGCTCCACCGACGAGGAGATCGCGGAGGCGGTCCGCAACGGCGTCATCAAGATGAACATCGACACGGACACGCAGTACGCCTACACCCGTGCCATCGCCGGCTACATGCTCTCGAACTACGACGGCGTGCTCAAGGTCGACGGCGAGGTCGGCAACAAGAAGCTGTACGACCCGCGCGCGTGGGGCAAGGTGGCGGAGACGGCGATGGCCGCCCGCGTCATCGAGGCCACGCAGCAGCTCGGCTCCGCCGGCCACTCCGGCAAGTAGTCCCCGAAGCGGCGGCCGGCTCCGGCCGGCCGCCGCTTCCCCTTTCGCAAGGAGGCGGCCGCCGTGGCCGATCACGAACCGCAGCCGGACGAACGGCCGCGCCCCAAGTTCGGGGAGCTCGCGCCGCCCGGCTGGGTCTGGACGCCGCCGGAGTACGTCGACCGGCTCGACACCGCACGCCCCAACCCGACCGCCCCGGACGAGGCCACGGCACCGCCCTCCCCCGCGCCGTATGGTTCGACGCCGCGGCCCGGCCATCCGTCCGCGGGTCCCCACGGCGCCACGCCGGGCACGACGACCCCGCCGCGCTGGAACACGACGTTCACCGTCCTGCTGATCGCCTTCGGCTTCTTCGGGATGGCGTACTCGGTCGTCGTCCTGCAGGGCTTCCCGGCGTCGATGGCGATCCTGCACAGCTCGCAGGGGCTCGGGGATTTCCACCCCGAGCCGCTGGTCGGCACGCTGGTGACGATCGGCACGCTGACCATGACCGGCCTGTGGGCGGTCTCCACCGGCCTCGCCGTGTGGCAGTTGCTGCGGCGGCGGATGTCGTTCTACATCCCTCTCGTGGCGGGAATCGTCGCGATGGTCGCGCTCTTCGTGTTCCTCGCCGTCATCCTCACGACCGACCCGGTGCTGCTCGACTTCTACAGCGGCCTGATGCCGGCGTCGCCGGCGCCCTCGGCACCGGCGACGCCCTGAGGCACGGACCGCATGACCTCCTGAACCGCTGAGGCTCCCGGTCAGGCCGCGGCCTGCGCCTCGCGCGCCTCGGCGAGCCCCTGCGCCAGCGGGGTGGTGGGGCGGCCGATGAGCCCGCTGAGCGTGCTGGTCGCGTCGGCCAGCGCACCGTCGCGGATGTTCCCGTCGAGCGCGACCACGAAGCCCACGGTGCCCTCGTCCAGGCCCGCGCCGCTCAGGATGCTCGCGTGCTCCTCCGCGGTCACCGACCGGTAGACGACCTCGCGGCCGACCAGGGCGCCGATGGTGGCCGCCAGCTCGTCGAAGGTCCACGCGGTGTCGCCGCTCAGCTCGTAGACGGCGCCCTCGTGGCCCGACTCGATGAGCACGACCGCCGCGGCCTCCGCGTAGTCCTTGCGGGAGGCGCTCGCGACGCGGCCGGTTCCCGCGCTGCCGACCAGCTCGCCGGTCGCCTCGGCCTGCTCGATCAGGCCGACGTAGTTCTCCGTGTACCAGTTGTTGCGCAGGATCGTGACGGCGAGCGACGAGGCGGCGAGGAGCTCCTCGGTCGCCTTGTGCTCCGGTGCGAGCACGAGGTCCGTGTCCGTCGCCTTCGGCGCGCTCGTGTAGACCAGACGGCTCACGCCCGCGGCCTCGGCCGCCTCGATCGCGTTACGGTGCTGCGCGACGCGCTTGCCGATGTCCGAACCGGAGACGAGGAGGACGGCGTCGGCGCCGGAGAACGCGGCGGCGAGCGTCTCGGGCTGCTCGAAGTCGATGACCGCCGTCTGGACGCCGAGCGCGGCCAGCGGGGCCAGGCGGTCCGCGGAGCGGCCGGCGGCGCGGATGTCGGAGGCGGCGACGCCGCGGGCGAGGAGGGAGTCGACGGTGAGGCGGCCGAGGTGGCCGGTGGCGCCGGTGACGACGATGGTCATGAAGTGTTTCCTTTCGATCGGACACTCACTCCAACCGCCGCTCCTTCCTGTTACTTCCCGATCGAAGGTACCCACTTCTTGGTAAGTTACTGACGTGGACACCAGTCTTTCGACGCTCAACGGGTTCGGCTTCACCGACGGCGTGCTGCCCTCGGCCTGTCCCACCCGGATCGTGCTCAACCACGTCACGAGCACGTGGGGTGTGCTCGTCCTCGTCGCGCTCTCCCAGAGCGACCTCCGCTGGGGCGAGCTGCGCCGCACGGTGCAGGGCATCAGCGAGAAGATGCTGGCCCAGACCCTCCGGACCCTGGAAGCCGACGGCTTCGTCCTCCGCACGGCCCAGCCCACCATCCCTCCCCGCGTCGACTACAGCCTCACCTCACGCGGCCACGAGCTGACCGAGCATCTGCTGCCGCTGATGACCTGGATCGCGGCGAATGCGGACGACATCCTGGCAGACGAGCCGGTCACCGCGCCCACTCCGCTCGGCCTCGCAACGGGACAGGCGTCGACGACGGGCGACTTCCGGGACGGGAATGAGGATTCGCTGTACGCGTCCGCGTGGTCCGCGTTCGTCGCCGACGGCGTGGGCGGCCACGCGGCAGGCGAGGTGGCCTCGGCGACCGTCGCCATCCGGCTCGCCTCCATCCTCGACGCCACCCGGGGACGCGTCCCGTCCGAGGAGCGCCTGCGCGAGCTGATCGCGATCGCGAACGCCGACCTCGGCCTGCGGGTGCGGGTCGACCCCGCTCTGGCGGGGATGGCGACCACGCTGGTCGGCCTCTTCGCCGACGGCACACACCTGCGGGTCGCGCACACCGGCGACTCTCGTGCCTACCGGCTGCGGTCCGGCCGCCTGGAGCCGCGAACGCAGGACGACTCCCTCGTCGCCGAGCTCGTCGCCTCCGGCGCGCTCTCCGACGACGATGCGCGTTCGCACCCCCTGCGCTCCGTCGTCACGCACGTCCTCGGCGGAGCGCCGGAGGACGCCGCCGCCCTGCACATCACCGTCGAGGCCGCCCGTCGCGGGGACCGCTGGCTGCTCGCCAGCGACGGGCTCACCGACTACGTCACCGTCGAGGCGATCGCGGCGACCCTGGCCTCCGGGTCGCCGCAGGATGCCGCAGACGCGCTCCTGGAGCTGGCGCGGGCGCACGAGGCGCGGGACAACGTGTCGGTGATCGTCGCGGACGTCGTGGAGTATCCCGAGGACCCCGCCTACGCACCCGTCTTCGGCGGCTCGGCGGCCGACGATCCGGCCTCGTCGCGAGAGCTCTGACGGCGCCTCAGCGCCCGCGGCCGCCCAGCGCCCGGGAGTCCTGCTTGCCCGAGCGTCCTTGCGGAGCTCCTTGGGCAGCGAGAACATGAGGTCCCCCTCCGCCGTCTTGACCTCCTCGACATCGCGGTCGATGGCATGGATCGCGGCGAACACGGACGAAAGAGTGGCCGAGAACAAAGGCCGTCACACGCGTTAATATTCTTCTTTCAGATTCGGGGTTCTGATTCCATATTTCTGATCGTCAATCAGAAATGGGAATCATGTCACTCCTTCTTCCGCTCGATTTCGCTCACGTGTCGTTCACACGCCCGGGATGGGAAGCGGATCCCTGGAAGCTCCTGGACGCTGCTCGACGTTGGCACGCGATGGACTCGCTCACTCTCCCCGCATACGACGTGCGGTCGTTCCAGGCTCGCCACACGCTCCGCATGAGCCTGTCACACCTCCCTCCGACGACTGAGAGCGTCGTGCACGTACTGAACGATCCGCTCTTCCGCAAAGGCTCCGCCGAGCACACGGAGGATCCCGGCGGTCCGGTGTATCGGCAGATCGACCGTGCAGTTCGCCGCAACGCTCCGATCGAGATCGTGCTCCCATCGTTCGCCGGGAGGCCACACAACCCCGCCGCCCACCGTCGAGTCGGTCCCGATCTCGGTGAGCTCTACGCGCTGCAACGGCTCAAGAACATCGCCGACGCCGTGAAGAGCTTCTATGAACCCGGCGTGATCTTCACCCTCATCCTCGACGGTCGCGCATATCGCCCGTTCTACGGCTACAGCGACGACGAGGCCATGCCGTACCGCGCGAACCTCGAGCGCCAGATCACAGCCCTCGGTGCTCACGGTCAGCTCCGCCTGGTGGACATGCACGACATCATGGCCGCGCGTTCCTCGGAACTCGAGTCCATCGATGAACTGGTCAGACACGAGGTGCGGCTGGCGTGGGAGTCGGGGGCGGTCGCCGAACGGGATGCACTGGTGCGCGCGCTCCGGCAGGGCACCGAGACCACAGCGATCTCCGCTGCCGTGATCGAGCTCTACAAGAGCGGGGCTCACGAGCACATCGACCTCCGACGCTTCTTCGGGGAGGCGGAGACCGCGATGCAGGAGCGCGCCGAGCACACCGCCTTCGAATATGCCGTCCTGATGACGAAACTCCGCGAGCTCAACGTGATCGCCGAAGCGTTCGAGGGCGCCGTCCGAGGCACGGTGCACCCCAAGCCGGGCCAGTACTCACCCCGACTGAGCGATCCCAGGACGACGATCTCTCCGTGGCACGGAGTCGCCATCGAGCAGCCCGATGGGAGCATCGTCACGCGGTACGAGGCGGTTGTCTACCAGGATTTCGAGGACTTCACGGCGGTCTTCGTCGACGGGGATGAAGCGCCGTTCTACTACAAGCGGCGTCGGTGAGCACGGCGTGACCCGCTGTGCACTCGCCCCGCTCATGGTTGCGCAGGCGCTCGGTGCTGCCGCAGCGGGAGCATCGGTCACCGTCAGCGCCATGACGGCGTCACGACTCTCCGGGGCGGCATGGTCTGCAGGATTCGCACAGAGCGCAACGGTCGTCGGCGCCGCAGCGCTCAGCATGCCGATCGCGCAATTGGCAGCGCGCCACGGGCGCCGAACCGCTCTCATCGTCGCCTATGCCGTTGCCACCGTCGGCGGGCTTGCGGCAGCGATAGGTGTGATGATCGGATCGCTCGCACTCTTCTTCGCAGCTCTTGCCGCTCTCGGCGGAGGCACGGTCGCGGGGCTCGCGCTTCGCTTCGCTGCGGCCGAACTGCAGACGGATACGACCCGGCGCCCGGGAAGCATCGCGCTGGTGCTCTGGATGGCTGCGGTAGGCGGTCTCGTCGGACCCAACATCGCGTCGATGCTCGACACGCAGTGGGGTCGGGCCGCTCCGTTCGTGATGATCGCCGCAACGTACACCGCCAACATCGCGGTCGTCTCCACTCTGCGACGCCCACCACATGCGATGGCTCCTGACCCTCGCTCGCGCCCGATCGAACCCGAGAGCGCTGCGCCGCCGATAGCGCTTGTCAACGCCTCCATCACAGCGGTGGCGGGTCACATGGCGATGACCGGACTCATGGGATTGGCTCCGCCTTTCCTGGCATCGGCCGGCGCGTCGGGAGCGATGATCGGTGCCGTGATGAGCGCCCATCTCGTCGCGATGTACGCGGCCAGCCCGCTCATAGGTGTGGTCGTGCGGCGTCTGACTGCCCAGCACTCGTGCGCAGTGGCGTTGATGGTGGACGCGGGAGCATGTGCTCTCATCGTCGTCGGCACGGGGTCGACGACGACCTTCGCGATCGGCCTCACTCTGCTCGGTCTCGGCTGGTCGTTCGGGATGATCGCGAGCTCCGCCATCCTCGCGTCGGCGCCCCCACCCAAACGCCTCCGGGCACAGGGACGGCTCGACACCCTGATCAACGTCGGAGGAGCCACGGCCAGCGCGCTGACCGGCATATCCGTCTCAGCGGCGGGATACCCGACTGTTGCGGCGTGGGTCGGCGCCTGTGTCGCGGTTCTCGCGGTCGGGATGGCTCTGCGGGGAACGATACGGAGACAGCTGAGTCAGCGATTCGTCGAGTCGTCCATCGAGGATCGAGCGGATTCGTGACCCAGCGGCCCTCAGCGCCCGCGGCCGCCCAGCGCCCGGGAGTCCTGCTTGCCCGAGATGTCCTTGCGGAGCTCCTTGGGCAGCGAGAACATGAGGTCTTCCTCGGCCGTCTTGACCTCTTCGACATCGCGGTAGCCGGCGCCGGAGAGATCGTCGAGGACTTCCTGCACCAGCACCTCCGGCACGGACGCGCCGCTGGTGACGCCGATGCTGGCGACGCCGTCGAGCCACTCCTGCTTGATCTCGCTGGCGTAGTCGATGCGGTAGGCGGCCTTCGCGCCGTACTCCAGGGCGACCTCGACGAGGCGCACCGAGTTGGAGGAGTTGGCGGAGCCGACGACGATGACCAGCTCGGCCTGCTCGGCGACCTTCTTGATCGCGACCTGACGGTTCTGGGTGGCGTAGCAGATGTCGTCGCTGGGCGGGTCCTGGAGGTTCGGGAAGCGCTCCCGCAGGCGGCGCACCGTCTCCATCGTCTCGTCGACCGAGAGCGTGGTCTGCGAGAGCCAGACCACCTTGTCCGGGTCCTTCACGACGATGTTGTCGACGTCGTCCGGGCCGTTGACGAGGGTGACGTGGTCGGGGGCCTCCCCCGCGGTGCCCTCGACCTCCTCGTGGCCCTCGTGGCCGATGAGGAGGATCTCGAAGTCGTCGCGGGCGAAGCGCACGGCCTCACGGTGCACCTTGGTGACGAGCGGGCACGTCGCATCGATCGCGTGCAGCCCGCGGTCGGAGGCCGCGTTGACGACCGCCGGGGAGACGCCGTGCGCCGAGAACACCACGTGCGCGCCCTCGGGAACCTCGTCGACCTCGTCGACGAAGATCGCGCCCTGCTTCTCCAGAGTGGAGACGACATGCACGTTGTGGACGATCTGCTTGCGCACGTAGACCGGCGACCCGTAGTGCTCGATCGCCTTCTCGACGGCGACGACCGCGCGGTCGACGCCGGCGCAGTAGCCGCGGGGCGCGGCGAGCAGCACGCGTTTGCTCCCGGCGACCGGGTTATCCTGAAGCCGGCCGCGCGCACCGGGGGTCCGCGGGATCCGGGGCATCGGCAGGCTGATTGTCGCGTCGCTCACCCCTCGATCGTACGGGAGAGCGCTGAGGAACGGATGGGAGGCTCCCGAGCGTGACGGAGACGACGAACGCGCCCTCGTTCACCCCGGGCCCGCCGACGCTGGACGCGCCGTGGCCCGTCTCGGTGCTGGCCGGCAAGATCAAGGGCTGGATCGACCGGCTGGGCACGGCGTGGGTGGAGGGCGAGATCACCCAGTGGGGCGTGTCGGGCGGCAACGTCTACGGCAAGCTCAAAGACCTCGAGGGCGATGCCACGATCAGCTTCACCATCTGGTCGTCGGTCAAGGCCCGCATCCCCGCCGACCTCACGCAGGGCGACCGGGTCATCGCCGCCGTCAAGCCCAACTACTGGGTCAAGGGCGGCACGCTCACCATGCAGGTCTCCGACATGCGCCACGTCGGCCTGGGCGATCTGCTGGAGCGACTGGAGCGCCTCCGGCAGCAGCTGACCGCGGAGGGGCTGTTCGCTCCCGAGCGGAAGAAGCGCCTCCCGTTCCTCCCCCACACCATCGGTCTGGTCACCGGCCGCGACTCCGACGCCGAGAAGGACGTGCTGCGCAATGCGCAGCTGCGCTGGCCTCAGGTGCGGTTCCGCACCGTCTACGCGGCGGTGCAGGGCGACCGCACGGTTCCGGAGGTCGTCGCGGCGATCCGTGCGCTCGACGCCGATCCCGAGGTGGAGGTCATCATCGTCGCGCGCGGCGGCGGCGACTTCCAGAACCTCCTGGGCTTCAGTGACGAGACGCTGGTGCGGGCCGCAGCCGCAGCGACGACACCGCTGGTCAGTGCGATCGGGCATGAAGCCGACCGCCCGCTGCTCGACGAGGTCGCCGATCTCCGCGCCTCCACGCCGACCGACGCCGCCAAGCGCGTCGTCCCCGATGTCGCCGAGGAGCTCGCGCGGGTGCATCAGGCCCGCGCGCGCATCGGCGCGCGGCTCACACACATGATCGGGCACGAGATCGACCGGATCGGGCACCTGCGCACGCGTCCCGTCCTCGCCTCGGCCGGGTGGATCGTCGACTCGCGCGCGCAGGAGCTGACCCGGTACGTCGCCCGGGGCGTCGAGCTCGTCGAGCGCGGTGTCGAGCGCGAGACGCGCCGGGTCGCCGAACTGCGCGGTCACCTGCGGGCGCTCTCACCGCAGGCGACGCTCGACCGCGGCTACGCGATCGTGCAGGATGCCACGGGCCATGTCGTCACCTCGCCGGCGGAGGCCGTGCCCGGAAGCCCGCTCCGCGTGACCGTCTCGGGCGGCGCGTTCGCGGCGACCGCGGGCGACGAGGTGCCCTCGCCCGCCCATCCGGACGCCGATGCCGGCCCGGACTCAGCGGGCACTCGGCGGGGCAAATAGAATGGGTGCCATGCCGACTTCCCAGACGACCCCGGCCGCGGGGTCGACCCCCGGCGCGGACCCCCTCGGCGAGCTCAGCTACGAGGAGGCGCGCGACGAGCTGGTCCGTGTCGTGACCGAGCTCGAGCAGGGGTCGGCGACCCTCGAGGAGTCCATCGCCCTCTGGGAGCGCGGCGAGGCCCTCGCCCGCCGGTGCGAGGAGTGGCTGATCGGCGCGAAGGCCCGGCTCGACGCCGCACGCTCCGGCGTCTCCGGCGATGCGGCGGCGGTCGGCACGGGCGCGGGAGCCGCTGACAGCGAATGAGTCCCCGCACCAAGCCTCCGGCGGTCGTCGCCGAACTCGGGCGCCCCGAGACCCCCGAGGAGACGGCCGCGCGCAAGGCGCAGAACTCTGCGAACCATCGCAACCGGCAGACCATCAACAACCTCGTCTACTCGCTCCTCGCGACGGTCGCGCTCGTGATCGTGATCGTCCTCGTCGTACCGCGCGGCAACCCCACCGCGACGACCCCTCCCGTCGACTACACGACCATCGCGCAGGAGGCGCAGGGCAGCGAGCCCGATCGCCTCCTCGTGCCGAGACTGCCCGACGGCTGGAAGTCGAACAGCGCCGAGCTGCGCACCAAGACCGCCGACAAGGTCGACTCCTGGTACATCGGGCTGCTCACCCCGAAGGGTGAGTACATCGGCATCACGCAGGGCTTCGACGCCAACGACAGCTGGGTCGCCGATCAGGTCGCGAAGTCGCGCATCGCCGGCACCCGCGACATCGACGGCGTCACGTGGGACGTCTACGACAACCGCAAGGCCGGCACCGTCCCGGGCGATGTCGAGTACGGCCTGACCACGAACGCCGGCCGCAGCTCCATCGTCCTCGTCGGCACCGCAGACGACTCCGAGTTCCGCACGGTCGCCTCGGCGCTGGCGGAGCAGATCACCGCACTGAAAGGCGAATAGATGCCCACCACCCGGCCCGGACGGATCTGGAGCGCGATGCTCGCCGGAAACGAGCGCTTCATCGCGGGCACCCCGCAGCACCCGCGGCAAGACGTCGAGCGCCGACAGTCGGTCGCGGGCGGGCAGGCACCGGTCGCCGCCATCTTCGGCTGCGCGGACTCGCGTCTGGCCGCGGAGATCATCTTCGACATGGGTCTCGGCGACGCCTTCGTGGTGCGCAACGCGGGCCAGGTCGCCTCCGACTCCGTCATCGGGTCGCTGGAGTACGCGGTCGCCGTGCTCAAGGTGCCGCTCATCCTCGTGCTCGGCCACGACTCCTGTGGCGCCGTCGCATCGGCGATCGCCTCCCAGGCCCCGGACGCCGATCCCCTCCCCCCGCACATCGCGAACCTCATCGCGCCGATCGTCCCCGCTGTGCACCGGGTGACCGGGACCCCGGAAGGCGAGGCGATCGACGTCGCCGCCGCCGACCCGTCGGAGGTGGGCCGCGAGCACCTGCGTGACACCGTCGCCGAGCTGCTCGCGCGCTCGGAGATCATCAGCACCGCCGTCGCCGAGAACATCCTCGCGATCGTCGGCGCGAACTACCGTCTTCAGGAAGGTCGGGTCGTCCCCGACATCGTCGTCGGCATGGCCGATCCGGTCGCCGAACAGCAGTCCGAGCGCTGAACCGCAGCGTCGTCGGCATCAGAAAGGAAGAACACACCGTGGTGGACACCCAGGCGGACGCCGAGTACCGCATCGAGCACGACACGATGGGCGAGGTGCGCGTTCCCGCGGCCGCGCTCTACAGCGCGCAGACGCAGCGGGCCGTCGAGAACTTCCCGATCTCCGGATCGGTGCTCGAGCCGGCACAGATCGCAGCGCTCGCCCGGATCAAGAAGTCGGCTGCGCTCGCCAACGCGCGTCTGGGGGTCCTCGATCAGGAGATCGCCGACGCCATCGCCGCCGCCGCGGACGACGTCGTCAGCGGAGCGCACGACGGTGAGTTCCCGATCGACGTCTACCAGACCGGTTCGGGCACCTCCTCCAACATGAACATGAACGAGGTGCTGGCGACGCTCGCGTCGCGCCGCCTCGGTGCGCCGGTGCACCCGAACGACCACGTCAACGCGTCGCAGTCGTCGAACGACGTCTTCCCGACCTCGGTGCACATCGCCGTCACCGGCGCCCTCATCGACGATCTCATCCCTGCCCTGGACCACCTCGCGGTTGCTCTGGAGGAGAAGGCCGAGCTGTGGGCGACCGCGGTGAAGTCCGGCCGCACCCACCTCATGGACGCCACCCCGGTGACCCTGGGCCAGGAGTTCGGCGGGTACGCCGCGCAGATCCGTTACGGAATCGAGCGCGTGCAGTCCTCGCTCACCCGCGTCGCGGAGGTCCCGCTCGGCGGCACGGCGGTCGGCACCGGCATCAACACGCCCCTCGGCTTCCCGCAGCTGGTCATCGAGCTGTTGACCGCGGAGACCGAGCTGCCGATCACCGAGGCCCGCAACCACTTCGAGGCCCAGGCCAACCGCGACGCCCTGGTCGAGGCCTCCGGAGCGCTCCGCACGATCGCCGTCAGCCTGACCAAGATCTGCAACGACCTGCGCTGGATGGGCTCCGGCCCGAACACCGGCCTCGGCGAGATCCACATCCCGGACCTGCAGCCCGGCTCGTCGATCATGCCCGGCAAGGTCAACCCGGTCATCCCGGAGGCCGTGCTCATGGTCGCCAGCCGCGTCGTCGGCAACGACGCCACCATCGCGTGGAGCGGCGCTTCCGGCCTGTTCGAGCTCAACGTCGCCATCCCGGTCATGGGCACCGCGCTGCTCGAATCCATCCGCCTCCTCACCCAGGCCAGCCGGGTGCTCGCCGACAAGACCGTCGCCGGTCTCGAAGCCAACCTCGACCGCGCGCGCGCCTTCGCCGAGTCGAGCCCGTCGATCGTCACCCCGCTCAACCGCGTGATCGGCTACGAGGCGGCCGCCAAGGTCGCCAAGCATTCGGTCGCCCAGGGGATGACCGTTCGCGAGGCCGTCATCGACCTCGGCTTCGTCGACCGAGGCGAGGTCACCCTCGAGCAGCTCGACAAGGCCCTCGACGTCCTGAGCATGACCCACCCCGGCTGACCCGCCCTCGGCCACACAGCCCTCGGCCACACAGGGGTCGCATCCCGCCGCTTCGCCACCGCGATACCGGCAGAATGCGACCCCTGTGGTGTTTCCACGGCACCTCACGCGAGCAGCACCACCGCCCAGAAGCTCCCGAGCAGCACCGGACCGAACGCCACCTCCCGCCCGGGAGCGCCGAGCCCGCGACCGCGGACCCCGGTGCCGGACCCGGCATCGGGTGCGGCCGTCGCCCGCACGCCGCACCGCGCCGCTCTCTTCGCGGCCCATTCGACCGCCCCGACCATGGCCACGGTCGCGAACGCCGCCCCCAGCCACGCTGAGACCGCGACGTTCGCTGATCCGTCACCGTGATCCAGCAGCGCGGGGAGGGCCGCAGCGAGCAATCCGGCCAGCTTCACATCCCCCATCCCCACACCACCGGCCGCCCATAGCACCGCCATCACCGCGAGGACGACGAGCGCGCACACGACCGCCTCCACCCCCGGACCGGCCTCCACCCCGGCCGCGGCACGTGCTCCCGTCCCGGAACCGAGACCCACGGCCGTCACCGCGTACCCCGGCAGCACCAGCGCGTCGGGCAGCCGCCGCTCGCGCACGTCCGTCGCGATCAGCGGTGCCGTCACCGCGGCGATGTACAGGCCGACGACGGTGGCCGGCGCGGCGCCGCGTACGAGCAGCAGCGCGGCGCCGAGACCGACCGCTGTCGCGGCCGTGATCCCCCTCCACTCCCCCATGGGTCCACGCTAGGAGACGGCGAACGGGGTGCTCCCCTCCCGGACGATCCCGTGGAGAGAGCACCCCGTCCACACTCCGGCATGCGCCGCGTGCGCGGTGCGCCCGCTCAGGCGAGCTCGTTGGCCTCCAGCATCTCTGTCACGAGCGCCGCGATCGCCGACCGCTCCGAGCGCGTCAGGGTGACGTGCCCGAACAGCGGGTGCCCCTTCAGCGTCTCGATCACCGACGCGACGCCGTCATGGCGTCCGACACGCAGGTTGTCGCGCTGGGCGACGTCGTGCGTGAGCACCACCCGCGAGTTCTGCCCGACGCGGCTGAGCACCGTGAGCAGCACGTTGCGTTCCAGCGACTGCGCCTCGTCCACGATCACGAAGGCGTCGTGCAGGGAGCGTCCGCGGATGTGGGTGAGCGGGAGCACCTCCAGGATTCCGCGGTCCAGCACCTCGTCCAGCACGTTCTGCGAGACCAGGGCCCCCAGGGTGTCGAACACCGCCTGGCCCCACGGGTTCATCTTCTCGCCCTGGTCGCCGGGCAGGTAGCCGAGCTCCTGGCCGCCGACCGCGTAGAGCGGGCGGAACACCATGATCTTCTTGTGCTGCTGCCGCTCGAGCACCGCCTCCAGCCCGGCACACAGTGCCAGCGCCGACTTGCCGGTGCCGGCACGTCCGCCGAGCGAGAGGATGCCGACCTCCGGGTCGAGCAGGAGGTCGATCGCGAGCCGCTGCTCCGCCGACCGGCCGTGCAGGCCGAACACGTCGCGGTCGCCGCGCACGAGCTTGACCTCGCCCTCGGCGACGACGCGGCCGAGGGCCGAGCCACGATCCGAGTGGATGACGAGGCCTGTGTTGACGGGGAGGCCGTCGACCAGCGGGGTGCGCATCCACTCGTTCTCGTACAGGTCGCTCATCTGGTCGCTGCCCAGCGCGATCTCGGAGAGCCCGGTCCAGCCGGAGTCGACGACCTGCTCGTGCCGGTACTCCTCGGCGGCCAGCCCGATCGAGGCGGCCTTCACGCGCAGCGGGAGGTCTTTGGAGACGACCGTCACGTCGAGGCCGTCGTTCGCGAGGTTGAGCGCCACGGCAAGGATGCGGGAGTCGTTGTCGCCGAGCTGCAGCCCGCTGGGGAGCACTCCCATGTTGGAGTGGTTCAGCTCCACCCGCAGCGAGCCGCCGTCGCCGATCGGGATCGGGAAGTCGAGCCGCTCGTGCTCCACCCGCAGGTCGTCCAGGTTGCGCAGAGCCTGACGCGCGAAGTACCCGATCTCCGGGTCGTTGCGCTTGCCCTCCAGCTCGCTGACGACGACCACCGGGATGACGACGGAATGCTCCGCGAACCGGTGGATCGCCTTGGGATCCGACAGGAGGACCGAGGTGTCGAGCACGTACGTGCGCTCGGCCTGCTTGGTTCCGTCGGGTGCCGCCTCGAACTGCCGGGTCTTTGATTCAGCCACGACCACTCCCACCCCGCAGCCCCCGCGAGGGCTGCGGATCAACTTGGCGAGTCGGCCGCTGGGTCCCGAAACGAACTTATGTGGCCGTCTCGACCGGGCGCCATGCCCGATGCCACGAAACTACGCCGCACGACCGACACGGACAGTCGCGGGGGCCGCGTGTCGTGTTTCCATCGGGTGAACAATCGCCCCCAGTTGTGGGAACTGGACAGCGCCGCCGTCGCGGAGTGCGCGCGCGGCCTCCGACCCGGCGTCAGATCGCGGATGCGTAGGAGGTGAACGCCGCGCGCAGCATGTCGAACGTCTCCTCCGTGGTGCCCGCGTGGACGCTGAACCGCACCGACGTCTGGCGCACCGACGCGCTCACGCCGTGGTTGAACAGGGAGGCGCTGAGCGCGGTGAGGCTCTCCGGCGGCTCCACCACGACCATGCCCGCGCGCTCGGCCGGATTGCGGGGCGAGACCACCGGCAGGGCGAACTCGTCCGCCAGGTCGATGACGCGCTCCACGCCGTCGGCGATCGCCGCGTTGACGTCCGCGACCCCGGCGGCCGCGATCTCCTCGAGGGCCGCCGCGAAGCGCGCCTGCGCCACGGAGTCCGGATTCGAGATCGAGAACGCCTGCGCACCGTGGGCGGGCTCGACGACCTCGTCCCAGGTGAGCCCCTGGCCGGTGCCGGTCCAGCCGCTGAAGACGGGGGTGAGGTGGTCGATCGCGCGGTCGCTGAGCGCGAGGAAGCCGGTCCCCCAACCCGCGCGCGCCCACTTCTGGCCCCCGGCGAGCACGACGTCGGCCACCTCGTACGGGGCGTCGACCACGCCGAAGCCCTGGATGGCGTCGACGATCAGCAGCCGGTCGCCGATGACCTGACGGATCCCGTCGATGTCGGCGAGGTAGCCCGTGCGCGAGTCGACGAGGCTCACCATCACGGCGGCCGTGGCCGAGGTGATCTGGTCGCGGATCTGTGCGGGCGTCACGCGTCCGTGGTCGGTCTCCAGCCAGGTCGGCGTGATCACGCGCATCGCCTGCGCAGCGCGGACGGCAGCGTAGGTGACCGACGGGAACTCGGCGCTCGACAACAGCACCTCCCCGCCCGTGAGCCCGAAGGCGGCGTGCATAAGGCCGAGGGACGCGTTGGGCTGGAACGCGACCTGATCTGCCGGGAAACGGGTGAGCGCCGACACGGCCTCGCGCACCCGGGCGTCCTCGCCCTGCAGCCGGTCGACCGTCCCGTAGCGCGCCCGCGCCAGGATTTCGTACTGGGCCGTGGCCTCGGCCCGGACGGCGGCCGAGATCGGCCCGACCCGTCCGTAGTCCAGGTATCCCGGCTCCTCGCCGAACCCGCGCGCGAACTCTTCGACTGGCGTCATCCGAACCTCCCGTACGATTCTGGCGGCAACGGAGGAGTTCTGCTGCCGCACACGGCGTGTCGGCGGTGAAGGGAGGGAATCCTCGCCTCGGAGGCGCGAATCTCCTCGGCTGGCGACGGAGGCTCAGCCGCCGAAGCGCCGCTGACGTCGGGAGTAGTCGCGCACCGCGCGCAGGAAGTCGACCTCGCGCAGGTCGGGGCCGAGCGCTTCGACGAAGTAGAACTCGGAGTGCGCGCTCTGCCAGAGCATGAAGTCGCTGAGGCGCTGCTCGCCGGAGGTGCGGATCACGAGGTCGGGGTCGGGCTGGCCGCCGGTGTAGAGGTGCTCGCCGATCATGTCCGGGGTGAGGAGGTCGGCGAGCGTCTCGAGGCTGCCGCCCTCGGCGTGGTGCGCGGCGACGATGCTGCGCATGGCGTCGGTGATCTCCTTGCGGCCGCCGTAGCCGACGGCGAGATTGATGTGCATCCCGGTGTTGCCGGCGGTGCGCTGCTCGGCGCCGGAGAGGGCGGCGACCAGCGGCTCCGGCAGCCCGGCGGTCGAGCCGACGTGCTGCACGCGCCAATCGCGGTACCGGCTGAGGTCGTCGGCGAGCTCCGCGATGATCTCGATGAGATCGGAGAGTTCGGTGCTCTCGCGGTTCGTCAGGTTGTCGCTCGACAGGAGGTACAGCGTGGCGACCGAGACGCCGAGGTCGTCGCACCACTCGAGGAACTCGCGCATCTTCGCGGCGCCCGCGCGGTGGCCGTGCGCCACGGTGGTCAATCCGGCCTGCCGCGCCCACCGGCGGTTGCCGTCGATGATCATCGCGACGTGCTTCGGGAGGGCCTGCTCCCCCCGTCCCGCCAGCTCGCGGCGCAGCCGCTTCTGATAGAGCCCGTAGAGCAGGCCGCTGCCGGGGGCCGAACTGCGTTTGCTCACGGGGATACGTTAGCGCCCCCGGTCCCGTGCGGCTCTCAGCATCCCGCCACCCTCGTCCCCTACGCTTGGGCCATGTCGCCCCGAAACCGTCATCAGCCCGAGGATGTCGCCGAGCTCCTGCACGAGCCCGCGACCGAGCTCGACGCGTCGGACGCCGCGGTCCAGGCTGACGACGCCGCCGCCCGATCGCACGGACGCGACCTCCCGAACATCCCGCTGCTCGACGCGTCTCCGGCCAACGTCGCCGACATCAAGCCGACGTGGCGCGGCTGGATCCACGCGGGGACGTTCCCCGTCACGATCGCCGCGGGCATCGTCCTCATCTGCCTCGCGCAGGGAGCGCCCGCCAAGTGGGCGTCGGCGGTGTTCATGCTCACGTCGATGCTGCTGTTCGGCAACTCGGCGCTCTACCACCGGTTCAACTGGAAGCCGCGCACCAAGGTCGTGCTCAAGCGCATCGACCACGCCAACATCTTCCTGCTGATCGCCGGCACCTACACCCCCCTCGCGATCCTCGCGCTGCCTCCGGAGAAGGGCATCCTGCTGCTCTGCCTCGTGTGGGGCGGCGCACTGCTCGGGATCGGCTTCCGGGTGTTCTGGATCACCGCGCCGCGCTGGCTGTACGTGCCGATCTACGTCGCGCTGGGCTGGGCGGCGATGATGTACATCGTCGACCTCGTCGAGGCGAACGTCGCCATGATGGTGCTCGTGCTCGTCGGCGGCGTGTTCTACACCGTCGGCGCCGTGATCTACGGGCTCAAGCGTCCGAACCCGTTCCCGGGGAGGTTCGGCTTCCACGAGATCTTCCACACGCTGACCGTGCTGGCGTTCCTCTGCCACTGGACGGCGACGCTGCTGATCGCGCTGCACCCCGCCTACAACGCGGGCTGACGCCTAGCGCTCGTCGCCCGGGCGGGGGTCCGGGCGATCGGTCGCCTGCTCGGCGTCGAGCTTCTGCGCGATCTCCTCGCGGTAGCGCACGCGGCGGATGCGGCGAACCATGTCGAGGATCAGCAGCACGGCGGCGACCGCGATCACGAACGTGACGACGAAGCCGACGACGCCCGGAGTGACCTGGTCCTCGCTGGGGCCGCTCGACGGAGTCGGGGTCGGCGTGGCCGCCAGCCAGACGGAGGCGCGCAGGAGGGCGTCGGCGATCATCGTTCGGGGATCTCTTCTCTCGAGTCGGGAGGAAGCCGTGATTCACAGCTTCGTCTCCTAGTCTTGACTCAGCCTACCGCCGCCCCGACGGCAGGCCTGAACGTGGACCGAGAGGCGGAACCGGCGCGCATGGCCGTGACGCAGACCATCGATCGCCGCTACGGACGCACGCCGCAGCGCAAGCGGCGCGACCGCTGGCTCCTCATCGGCGGCGGAGTAGCCGTCCTGGCCGTCGTCGTGGCCTGGTCGTTCTGGGCCGGTTGGGACAACAACCAGTCCGAGCTCGAAGCGACCGACACCGCGTACAGCATCACCGACGCGCATCACGTCGACATCAGCTTCACGATCAACGCCCCGAAGGGCACGCCCGTCACATGCGCGATCCAGGCACTCAACGAGGACTTCGCGATCGTCGGCTGGCGCATCGTCAGTTACCCGGGATCCGACGCCCGCGTCACCCAGCACACGGAGACCATCCGCACCATCCAGCAGAGCAACACAGGTTTGATTAACACCTGCTGGCTGACCTAGCATTCTGTGGATACGCCCCGACCGAGGTCGGGGCGTCTACTTTACCCACCGGCTGCGGCCGGCCTATCTGCCCACGCGGCCCATCGCCGCGGGCGCGAAGGAGCTCACCATGTCCCAGGAGACCCCGGTCACCTTTCTGACCCAGGATGCGTACGACCGTCTCGCGGCGGAACTCGAGGAGCTCAGCGTCAACGGCCGCAACGAGATCGCCAAGCGCATCGAGGCGGCGCGCGAGGAGGGCGACCTCAAGGAGAACGGCGGCTACCACGCCGCCAAGGACGAGCAGGGCAAGATCGAGGCCCGCATCGTCCAGCTGACCAACCTCCTGCGCAGCGCCACCGTCGGCGACGCCCCGGAGAGCCACGGCGTTGTCGAGCCGGGCACCGTCATCACCGCGACCATCGCGGGCGACGAGAGCGTCTTCCTGATCGGCAACCGCGAGATCGCGGCCGGGACCGAGCTCCCCGTCTACAGCGAGCAGAGCCCGCTCGGCGCGGCCATCCTGGGCCTCAACGTCGGTGACAAGACCGAGTACACGGCCCCGAACGGCCGGCAGATCGCGGTGGAGATCACGAAGGTCGAGACCTACGCCGGCCAGTAGTCGGCGAGACCACCTCATCGTTCGGCGCGCGACCGCGAAGCGGCTCGAAATCGGGCCCAGAACGCCGAGGCGGCCGACACTCGGCCGCCTGGGCGCAGCTACTCGTAGTCGACGACGGCGTCGTAGCCGGCGGTCCGCAGCGCCTCGATGACCTGCTGGCGGTGCTCGGTGCCGCGGGTCTCGACACTGACGTCGAGCTCCACCTGGCTGATCTGCAGGCCGCGCCCGTGCCGGGTGTGCAGCACTTCCACGACGTTCGCGTTCACGCCCGCCAGGATCTCGGCGATGCGCGCGAGCTGGCCGGGGCGGTCGGGCATCATGATCGAGAGCTTGAGGTAGCGGTCGGACGCCGCGAGTCCGTGGCTGATGACGCGCTGCATGAGTAGCGGATCGATGTTGCCTCCGGACAGGATGGCCACCGTCGTTCCGGAGGCGGACACCTTGTCGGCCAGGATGGCGGCGACAGCGGCCGCCCCCGCGGGTTCGACGACGAGCTTGGCCCGCTCCAGCAGCACGAGCATGGCGCGGGCGATGTCGTCCTCGGTGACCGTGACGACCTCGTCGACGGCGTCGCGGATGATCTCGAAGTTGAGGAGGCCGGGCTTGCTCACGGCGATGCCGTCGGCGATGGTCGGCACGGTCGAGATCTCGGTCGGTTCGCCTGCCGCCAGCGAGACGGGGTAGGCCGCGGCGTTGGCCGCCTGCACGCCGATGACGCGGATGGTGCGGCCGTCCCGGTGAGCGCGCTGCTTGACCGCGCTCGCGACGCCCGAGATGAGTCCGCCTCCGCCGATGGGGATGACGATGGTCTCCACATCGGGCGCCTCGTCGAGGATCTCGAGGCCAAGCGTCCCCTGGCCCGCGACCACGTCGGGGTGGTCGAAGGGCGGGATGAGCACGGCACCGGTCTCGGCGGCGAAGTCGGCGGCAGCGCGCAGCGTCTCGTCGACGATGCTGCCGCTCAGAACCACGTCCGCGCCGTACGCGCGGGTGGCCTGGAACTTGGGGATGGCGACGCCGACCGGCATGAAGATGGTGGCGTGGATGCCGAGCTCGCGCGCGGCGAAGGCGACGCCCTGCGCGTGGTTGCCGGCGGAGGCCGCGACCACACCGCGGGCGCGCTCCTCGGCCGTCAGCTTGGAGAGCCGGTTGTACGCACCGCGGATCTTGTACGATCCGGTGCGCTGGAGGTTCTCGCACTTGAGCAGCACCGGCGCGCCGAGCACGTCGGTGAGATAGCGCGAGCTCTCCATCGGCGTGGGCTGCGCTATGCGCGACACGATCGCGCGCGCCGCCTCGATCTCGTCGAGCCCAGGGCCGGCGAACGGGGTGCGCGTGGAGTCGGTCACGGTAGCCACTCGCTCAGCCTACTCGCCGCCATATTCCACTCCGTGTATGGGTTCGGCGGGCGCCGTACGGTCCCGACCCGGTTCAGACGCGCGGGCGGCGCACCGCGCGAGGCACGGTCTCCCAGATCGCACCTTGCGGCATGCTGAACGCGCTCTCCTGCCTGCTCCGCCACGCGCCGCTCGAGATGTAGTGCACCATCACGTTGAGCACGGCGACGAACGGGACGGCGAACAGGGCGCCCGGGATGCCCGCCAGCAGCGAGCCTCCCGCCACCGCGAGCACGACGGCGAGCGGGTGCACCTTGACCGCGGTGCCCATGATGAGCGGCTGGAGGACATGCCCCTCCAGCTGCTGCACGAGGAGCACGACGCCGAGCATGATGAGTGCGAACACCCATCCTTTGAACACCAGTGCGATGAACACGGCGAGCGCGCCGGTGACCACGGCGCCCACGATCGGGATGAACGAGCCGAGGAAGACCAGCACGGCGATCGGCAGCACGAGCGGCAGGCCGAGGAAGAACGCGCCGAGCCCGATCCCGAGCGCGTCGATCGATGCGACGAGCACCTGCACCTTGACGAAGTTGCGCAGCGTGACCCAGCCCGCCCGCCCCGCGCCGTCGACGGCGGCCCGGGCGTTGCGCGGGAAGATCCGCACGATCCACCCCCAGATGCTCTTGCCGTCGATCAGGATGAACAGGACGCTGAACAGGGTCAGCAGTGCCCCCGCCGCCACGTGACCGAGCGTGGAGCCGAGCGAGAGCGCACCGGAGATGAAGACCTGGCCGTCCTCCTGGATCGAGGTCCAGAGCGACTGGAACGCCCCGTTGATCTGCGACTCCGTGAGCCCCAGCGGCCCGGTCGTCAGCCACGACCGGAACTGGTCGTAGGCCGCGACCGACTGCGTCTGCAGCTCCCCGCTCTGCCGGCTGACCTGCCAGATGGCCAGGTAGAGCAGTCCGCCCACCACCACGATCAGCGCGACCAGCGCCGTCACGATCGCGAGCCAGCGCGGCCAGCCGTGGCGATGCAGGAGGTCTCTGAACGGGACGAGCAGCGCGGCGAGCAGCACGGCGATGAGCACCGGGATGACGATGAGCCGCAGCTGGACGATCAGGAAGATCAGGACGGCGATCGCCGCACCGATGACCAGCAATCGCCACGACCAGGCGCCGGCGAGACGCACACCGCGCGGCAGCGAGGCGTCGACCGGTTCCAGCAGCTCGACGGGCTCCTCCGGTCCACGCCGACGGCGGAGGAACCGGGTGCGCGCGGGGGCGCGATTCTCACCGGCGGAAGGGGGGACGGAGGTCTCGCTGTCGGCCATGCTGGCCAGTCTAGGCTCGCGGCCCCGGCTCCCTCAGCGCTCTCTCAGCGGGGTCTGACGAACTCACGGCCGGCGTCCAGTAAGCGGCGGGAACGCCGTCCGGACACCTGCACCGATCCCGTGAGATGCCTGGGCACGCGGAGGGGCGCGAGCCGTCGCCGCGCCCGTCCTCTACGGTCGGAGGACAGCACACGGCCGGCGCACGGCCGTCCACCGTCGAACAGCACAGGCACCGAGCAGCACCGCATGACCGCACCTCCCTTCCCCGCGCCTCCGGCCGGACCGCGCCGTATCCTCATCCGGTTGAAGGAGAGTGCCGCGCTGCCGTCCGCGTTCGGCACCCTGCTGGCCTCGGTCGTCCTGTTCCTCGTCGTCTTCGGCCTGGTGATGGTGCTGTCGGCGTCGTCCGTGGAGTCGTACACCGACGGGAACGGCTTCTTCGGCCGGTTCGAGTCACAGGGCGGATACGCGGTGCTGGGCGTGGTGCTCATGCTCATCGTGTCGCGGCTGCCGCGCCGGCTGGTGCAACGCGTCGCCGTGGTGGTGCTGGTGGTCTCGTGCGTCCTGCAGGTCCTCGCGCTCGCGACGCCGCTCGGTGTCAAGATCGGCGACAACACGAACTGGATCCGCATCGGCCCGCTCGCCGGGCAGCCCTCGGAGGGCACCAAGCTCGGGCTCGTCATCTGGCTCGGGATGGCGCTCGGCCGGCGGCCCGAGGAGCTCCAGGACTGGCGGCTGCTCGCCAAACGCGTGCTCCCGGTGGCGGCGCCGTCGCTGCTGCTCGTCGTCCTCGGCGGCGACCTCGGCACGACCGTGGTCATGGCCGCGTTCACGATCGCCGCATTGTTCTTCGCCGGGGCGCGGCTCAAGCACCTCGGTGTCGTGCTCGGCGCCGGGGCGCTCGCCGCCGTGCTGATCGCGCTGTCGAGCGCCACCCGGCGCGGCCGCATCTCCGCCTTCTTCGGCGGCACGAGCGCGGTCAACCCCGACGTGAACTGGCAGGTCGACAACGCGCACTACGCCCTGGCGTCGGGAGGGCTCTGGGGTGTCGGACTCGGCAACTCGCACGCCAAGTGGTCGTGGCTGCCCTCCGCCGACACCGACTTCATCTTCGCAGTGATCGGCGAGGAGCTCGGGCTCGTGGGCGCGTGCATCGTCTTGCTGCTGTTCGCTCTTCTGGCGGTCCTGATGATCCGGATGGTGCGCTCGACGGCGGACCCGGTCGTCCGCGTGACGACCGGCACGGTATTGGTGTGGCTGATCTTCCAGGCCTTCGTCAACATCGGGGTCGTGCTCGGGCTCATCCCCACGCTCGGTGTCCCGCTGCCTTTCATCTCGGCGGGTGGCACGGCGCTGATCGCCTCCCTGGTCGCGATGGGCGTGGTGCTCTCCTATACGCGCAGACCGCCGCGCCCGCAGCCGGACGGCGAGCACATCGCCGGAGCCCGCCCCGCCGGGGACGCACCGCCGGGGCTCAGGCGACCGGAAGCGCAGCGACCGGCAGCGCAGCGACCGGCGGCACGGCGACCGGCGACACGGTGGCCGGCGCGCCGCTGAGCACGACCTGCACGCGGTCCCCGGCGGCGAGCACCTCCCCGGCGGCGTGCTGCACCGCGAGCTCCGTGCCGTCCGCCAGCCGGACGCGCGTGCGGCGGAGGGCGCCGAGAAAGCTGGTGGTCAGCACCTCGCCCGCGTGACCCGCAGACGCGAGGAGCACGTCCTCCGGCCGGATGTAGGCGGTCACGGGGCCGTCGGCGACCGCGGTGGCGAGCGGGACCTCCTGGCCCAGCACCGTCAGCCGGCCGCCCGCGACCGTGGCCGGGATGCGGTTGGCGAGCCCCACGAACTCGGCTACGAACGCCGACGCAGGGCGGAGATAGAGCTCCTCGGGACGGCCGATCTGCTCGATCACGCCCGCGCGCATCACCGCCACGCGGTCGGCGACGGCGAGCGCCTCCTCCTGGTCGTGCGTCACGAAGAACGTCGTGATGCCGAGCTCGGTCTGGATGCGGCGGATCTCCTCCCGGAGCTGCACGCGCACCTGGGCGTCGAGCGCCGAGAGCGGCTCGTCGAGCAGGAGCACGCGAGGGCGGGTCACCAGCGCGCGTGCGAGGGCGACACGCTGCTGCTGGCCACCGGAGAGCTGGTGCGCGTACCGGCCGCCGTGCGCGCCGAGGCCGACGAGCTCCAGCGCCTCGGCGGCGCGGCCTCGGCGTTCGGCGCCCGGGACCTTGCGCATCCGCAGCCCGAACTCGACGTTCTGCCCCGCGGTGAGGTGCGGGAACAGCGAGTAGGACTGGAACACCATGCCGAGGTCCCGGCGGTTGGCCGGCTCGTCGGTGACGTCGCGCCCGTCGACCAGGATGCTGCCGGCGTCGACGCGCTCGAGACCCGCGAGAGCGCGGAGCGCCGTGGTCTTGCCGCAGCCGCTGGGGCCGAGGAGGGCGATCAGCTCGCCGGGTTCGGCCGCGAGATCGAGCCGGTTCAGGCCGACGCCGCCGCCGAAGTCGCGGACCAGGCCGCGCAGCTCGACGGTGCTGCCGTGGCCGGCGAGGCCGAGCACGGAGGCGTCGGCGGCAGGTGCGGTGGGGAGGACGGACATGGCTAGCCTTTCGCGGTGCGCCGGCGCACCGACACGAGCCGGTCGACGACGACGAGGAGGACGAACGCGAACACCAGCGCCAGGAGGGCGAAGATGACCGCGACGAACGGGTCGGACTGCGAGATGAGCAGCAGCGAGGTCTGCAGGTTCACCCGGCTGAGCAGCGACGCGATGGTGAACTCGCCGAGCACGACCGCGACCGAGAGCGCCGAGGCGGCGAGGACACCGCGCCGCAGGTTCGGGACGATCGCCCGCCAGAAGACGGTCCACCATCCCGCCCCGAGCGAGCGGGCCGCCTCGCTGAGGGTGAGGAGGTCGATGGCGGCCAGGTTGCTCTGGATGGCCCGGTAGGCGAACGGCAGCACGGTGATGCCGTAGGCGAAGGCCAGCGTCCAGGTACCCGAGCCGAAGATCTCCGTCACCACGGCGTAGGTGGGGGCCAGCCCCACGACCATCACGATCGCCGGGATCATGATCGGCAGCAGGCACACCGCCTCCAGCAGACGCCGCAGGCGGGCGAAACGGAGCTCGACGAGGACCATCGTCGGCAGCAGCACCAGGAGCACGATCGCCACCGTGACAGCTGCCAGCACGAGCGAGTTGCCGAGGCCCTGGTACACGCGGTCGTAGCGCGTCGTCTCACCGCTGAAGACGGCCTCCCAACGGTCGAAGCTGTAGACACCGGGCCGCGCGGTGCGGAGCGTGAACTCCAGCATCGAGAGCAGCGGGACGAGGAAGAAGAGCCCGAGGAGGGTCCAGATGACGGCCTTCGCCGCCGGTCCGGGTCCGAGCCGGAGTCGCGCGCTGCGGCGGCTCATCGCTGCCACCTCGCCGTGCGGCGCACGAGGGCGGAGTACGCCAGCATGACCACGACCATGACGACGAGCATCCCGAGCGCCATCGCGCCCGCGAGGTTCGCCCGGCCGAGCACCGTCTCGCTGATCAACGCCTGCCGGATCTGCAGCGACACGATGTTGTTCGCCTGGCCGACGAGAGCGGCGGCGGTCGCGTAGGACGAGAAGGCGTTCGCGAACAGCAGCAGGAGGCTGCCCAGGAACGACGGCAGCAGGATGGGGCCGCCCACGCGCCTCCAGTAGGTCCAGCGGCTGCCGCCGAGGGTCGCCGTCGCCTCGAGCCATTGCGGACGCAGACCTTCGAGCGCCGGGAGGAAGGTGATCACCATGAGCGGGATCTGGAAGTAGAGGTACGGGAGGATGAGGCCGGGCACGGTGTAGAGCCAGACGCCGTTCTCGTAGATGTTGATGTGGAACTGGTTGCGCAGCAGCACGGTGACCAGTCCCTGCGCGCCGATGGTCGCGATGAACGCGAACGCGAGCATGACACCGCCGAACTGGGCGAGCACGCTGCTGGCCGAGTCGACGAGCGAGCGGCCGAAACCTCCCGAGCGTGAGCCGAGGAGGGCGAAGCAGGCAGCGGCGCCGGCGACCGCTCCGACGACGGCGGTGACCGCCGAGAGCCAGAAGGCGCCGAAGAAGGAGCCGGCGATCGCGGGCTCGGCGAGGCCGGACAGGTTGGCCCAGGTGAAGCGGCCCTCCCCGTCCACGAACCCGCTGCCGACCGCGACGAGCGTCGGCACGGCGAGGAAGATCACGACGTAGAAGGCGAACGGGGTCAGCCCGAGCGCGGCGACGAGTCCGCGCGGCCGGCGGCGGCCGGATCCGGAACGACGCGCGGGCCGGGGGCCGGACGGCGGCTGCCGCCGGGTCTCCCCGGCGGCAGCGCTGTCGACCGCAGACGCCGGAGCGTCGGCGAGGGTGCGGGTCATCAGCCGACCGCGTTGGCCCAGGTCGAGTTGAGGAGAGTACCGGCGTCCGCGGCCTGCTTCTCGGTCATGACGGCGACCTCGTCGAGCGTGCCCGGGAAGTCCTTGGTGTCCAGCGTCTTCGCCTTCTCCATCGCGTCGACGCGCGCCGGATATGCTCCGCCCTTCAGCCAGGCGTTCTGGGCGGCGTCGCTGTAGAGGTACTCCTCCCAGAGGCGCGCGGCCGCGGGGTGCGGGGCGTCCTTGTTGATGGCCTGGTTGTAGTAGCCGACGTACGCCTTGCCCGGGAGGACGACGTACTTCCAGTCGATGCCGCCCGACTTGATCGTGTCGGAGGTGGTGTAGCCCTTCTGGTTGAACGACCAGTCGAGCAGGACCGGGGTCTCCCCCGAGGCGATGGTGTTCGGCTTGCCGTCGGCGGCGTTCCAGTTGCCCGCAGCCTTCAGCTTCGAGAACCAGTCGACGCCCGTCTTCAGGTCGTCGAGGCTGCCGCCGGCCTGGAGGGTCGCCCACGCGACGGCGCCGGCCGCGGCGGCGGCCTGGGTCGGGTTGCCGTTGAGCGCGACCGCGCCCTTGAACTCCGGCTTGAGCAGGTCGTCGAAGGTCTTCGGCGGGGTCTTGATCTTGTTGGCGTCGTAGCCGACCGCCATCACGCCGTAGTACCCGACCTTCCAGAGGCCGTCCTTCTCCTTCTGGTCGGCCGGGATGTCGTCGAAACCCGTCGGCTTGTAGGGCGCGAAGTACTCGGTGTTCGCGAGCGCGACGGACGAGCCGATGTCGAAGGTGTCGGGAGCGGTGTCCTGGCCCTTGAGCTTCTTGGCGGCGTCGATCTCCTCCTGGCTGGAGGCGCTGTCCTGACTCGGGTTGATCGTGATGCCGTACTTCTTGGTGAAGCCGTCGAAGATCTCCTGGTAGTTGGCCCAGTCGCCGGGCGTCGCGATGATGTTGAGGCTGCCCTCCTTCTTCGCGGCGGCGACGAGAGCGTCCATGCCGCCCGCGGAGGCGACGTCGGTGGCGGTGGCCGCCTGGTCGCCGGCGGCGGTGCTGCTCGCTTCCGCTCCGCCGGAGCAGGCGGCGAGCGAGAGGGCGACGACGGTGGCCGCGGCCGCGAGGCCGGCGACGCGTGCGCGCTTGTTGATCACGGAATATCCTCCAGTGCACGGGTGAGGCCGGGCGTGCGCCCGGTCCGACAGTCACGGTAGGCAGGGCGGGAGACGCGAGGGCCAGCGAGCGGTGACGCGCAGATGAACTCCCGGTGTCGGCCGTGCTCGATAGGGTCGATCCGTGGTCGCACTGGTCTCCGCTGAACGGCTCGCCGCCGAAACCGTCTCCCCCGCACTCGCTCGCCGTATCGGCCTGGCCGCGCAGGGCTTCGGCCGTCCACGGCCCGCGGTCGTCGGCACCCGGCAGCTCAACGCGCTCGTCGACCGGCTCAACCTGCTGCAGATCGACTCCGTCAACGTCTTCGAGCGCAGCCACTACCTCCCGGCGTTCGCACGGCTCGGCGCCTACGACCGGTCGCTGCTCGACCGGCTGACGTTCGATCCCCGCGGCCCGCACACGGAGTACTGGGCGCACGAGGCCGCCTTCCTGCGCAAAGAGGACTGGCCGCTGTTCCGCTGGCGGATGGAGGCATACCGCCGCCGTTACGGCGCGGCCGACAGCTGGTTCGAGGCCAATCGCGAGACCGTCGAGTGGCTGCGCCGGGAGCTGGCGGCGAACGGACCTCTCGCGGCCAGCGAGATCGAGCACGATGCGAACACCCGGACCGGCCCGTGGTGGGGCTGGTCGGCGGTGAAGCGCGCGCTGGAGTACCTGTTCCTGTTCGGCGAGGTCGCGATCGCCGGCCGCACCCGCTTCCAGCGCCGGTACGCCCTCGCGGAGGATGTCCTCGACGCGAGCATTCTCGACCGCAGCGTCTCCACGGAGGATTCGGTGCGCGAGCTGATCCGCCGCTCGGCCGTCGCGCACGGCATCGGCACGGCCAAGGACTTCGCCGACTACTACCGCATCAAGGTCGCCCCGGCGACGGCGGCCCTCCGCGACCTGGAGGAGGCGGGCGAGCTCATCCCGGTCCGGGTGCCCGGGTGGGAGTCGGCCGGCCGGCCCGCGGCGGCCTGGATTCACCGTGACGCCCGCCGTCCGCGCCGCGTCGAGGGCGCCGCCCTGCTCTCCCCCTTCGACCCGGTCGTGTGGTTCCGGGACCGCGGGCTGCGGATGTTCGACTTCCACTACCGCATCGAGATCTACACCCCGGCGCCGCAGCGGATCTACGGCTACTACTCGCTGCCGATCCTGCTCGACGACGCCATCGTCGGACGCATCGACCTCAAGAGCGACCGTCAGGCCGGCGTGCTGCGTGTGCAGTCCGCGTGGACCGAGCCCGGAGCGCCCGCGGCGACAGCGGAACGTCTCGGCCCGCTCCTGGCCGAGACCGCGGCCTGGCAGGGTCTCGGCGGCGTGGAGATCTCGCCCGTCGCGCGCGGCGACCTCATCCCGGCGCTCACCGCCGAGCTGTAAGCCCCGCCATCTGGACCAGATGTTTGGTTTCGCGGCGCGGATCCCCCGATTCGGTCCACATCCGCGAGTCGTGCGGACGCCCGCTGCGGCTAGGGTGACGACATGCGCATCGTCGTCTCCGGGACCCATGCCAGCGGCAAGAGCACCCTCCTCTCCGACTTCGCGCTCCGGCATCCGGGATTCACCGTGCTGCCCGACCCGTTCGATCTCCTCGACGAAGCGTGGGACGCCCCGCGTGCGACGATGTTCGCCTCGCAGCTCCGGCTCGCGGCCGATCGGCTCGACCCCGGCGAGAACCCGGGCGACGTGATCGCGGAGCGCGGGCCCCTCGACTTCCTCGCCTACCTGGTCGCTCTCGGCGAGACGACGGGCTCCCCGGCCTCGCCCGCACTCCTCGAACGGTCGGCGGAGATCACCGCTGCGGCGCTGGAGCATGTCGATCTGCTCGTGGTCCTGCCCCTCGCCACGGCGGATCCGATCGAGGTCGGGGAGGAGGAGGATCCCGAGCTGCGGGCCGCGATGAACGACGCGCTTCTGGACCTCGTCGACGATCCCGACCTCGTCGGCACACACCTGCGCGTCGCCGAGCTCGTCGGCTCACCCGAGGAGCGGCTCGCGCGGCTCGAAGCGCTCGTCAGCGTCCACGGAGCCCCATCCACCCCGTCCTAGACCCGCCGATTTGGACGAAATGTGCCCTTCGGCTCGCTCATTCCCGCGATGTGGTCCAAATGGGAGAGGGGTCAGAAGCCGGCGCCCATCTTCTCGAGACGCTCGACGCGCTCGGGGATGGGCGGGTGAGTGCTGAAGAGGCGGCTCATGAGGCTCGGCTTGAGCGGCTCGGCGATCCAGAGGTGCGCCATCGAGGTGTTCTGCTTACGCATCGGCTGCGCGTGCGCCTCCAGCTTGAGCAGAGCGCTCGCGAGGGCATCCGGGTGCCGGGTGGTCATCGCGCCCGTGGCGTCGGCGAGGTACTCGCGCTGACGCGAGACGGCGAGCTGGATGAGCGTCGCCAGCAACGGGGCGACGATCGCCGCGATCAGACCGAAGACGAGGATCACGGGGTTGCCGCCCCCGCCGCCCCCGCCGTTGTTGTTGCCGCCCCGGTTGTTGCCGCCGATCGCACCGAAGAACGCCATGCGCATGAAGATGTCGGCGACGAGACCGATCGCCACGGTGAGACCGAAGACGATCATCGAGAGCCGGATGTCGTAATTGCGCACGTGCCCGAGCTCGTGCGCCATCACGCCTTCGAGCTCGGCATCGGTCATGATGTCGAGCAGGCCCGTGGTCGCGGCGACCGACGCATGCTGCGGGTCGCGGCCGGTGGCGAACGCGTTCGGGGCCGGGTCGTTGACGATGTAGACGGCCGGCATCGGCGTGCCCGTGGTGATCGAGAGGTTCTCGACGACGTTCCACAGCCGTGGGTTGTCCGCTTTGCTGATCTGCACGGCTCCGGACATGCTGAGCGCCTGGCTGCTCGCCATGTAGTACTGGAAGACGGAGAACAGCACGGCGCCGATCACGATGACGACGAAGATCGTCCAGCTGTTGTAGAGATACGCGGCCAGCCAGCCGAGCGCGCCGATGATGACCAGGAACAGCAGGATGATGAAGACGGTGTTGCGCTTGTTCCTGGCGATCGCCCTGTACATCGAGGCCCTAGAACTGGACGCGCGGAGGCTCGGCGATCGCGGCGAGGTTCTCCACCTCGAAGAAGTCGCGCTCGCTGAAGCCCAGGCGTCGGGCGAAGAGGTTGTTCGGGAAGACCTTGATCTTGGTGTTGAACTCCCGAACGCCGCCGTTGTAGAACCGGCGCGAGGCCTGGATCTTGTCCTCGGTGTCCACCAGGTCGGCCTGCAGTCGCAGGAAGTTCTGGCTCGCCTGCAGCTGGGGGTAGGCCTCGGCGACGGCGAAGATGCTCTTCAGAGCGGACTGCATGTGACCCTCGGCGACCGACGCGTCGGCCGGGCCCTGTGCGGAGAGCGTCTCGGCGCGCGCCTGCGTGACCGCCTCGAAGACGCCCTTCTCGTGCGCGGCGTATCCCTTGACCGTCTCGATGAGGTTCGGGATGAGATCGGCGCGTCGCTTGAGCTGCACCGTGATGTCGCTCCACGCCTCGTCGACCCGCACCTTGAGCGTCACGAGGGAGTTGTACGTGGCCCACAGGTAGATTCCGATGATCGCGACGATCACGACGACGATGATGACCGGAATGAGCCATTCCATGGGCGGGTACTCCTTGCGTGGGGCGCGGGCTGGTGGGCGCAGATTCATCCTAACGGCGGGTGCGCGGCCTCCCACGTCCTTCCCATGACTCTCAAAGCTAGGGGCCGGAGTCTTCGAAGGCGGCGGACGGATCCCGCACGGGTGAGCGATGGCCGCGTGGGAGCCGAGGCCTCCCGCTCGGAGCCGTCGTGGGCGGCACGCTCACGCCGCCGCGGCACACGGCACGAATCACGTATCCGACACCCGTGCTGGCACGGATGGGCAGGCCCCGGAGCCCGGGGCTATGGTGGATCGCGTGAGCGTCGAGTACGAAATGGAACTCGGCGGCATGGGGGCTCTCGTGGAGAAGCTGCGCTCTGCCGTCCGGGACATCGAACAGGAACTGTCCACACTGGATGAGGAGGCCGCGCGGCTGCGCTCCTCCTGGACCGGGGAGGCGTCCGCCGCCTACGACCGGGCGCACGCGGACTGGACGCGCTCGCTGAGTGCGCTCAACACCGCGCTCGACCGGTCCGCCGCCGCTGCCGAGAACGCGGTCGGACGGCATCTCGCGGCACGTGCGGAGGTGGCGAAGCTGTGGCAGTGAATGAGGGTTTCGTCGACGGGCTCGCTCTGGACGCGCGGGCCCGCCTCGATCGGGGGCGCATCGTCCAAGACGATCTCGCCTCATTCGTGATGCAGACGCGAGCGCAGCTCGCCGAATCGCTCGGGCCGGACGCTGTCAGCGCCCACTTCGGCGCAGACGGTGTGCTCTCGGCGCTGACCATCGACCAGGACGCCCGCCAGCAGCTGACCGAGGATCAACTCGTCGCGCAGATCGAAGCGGCGTTCGCCGGCGCACCGGCGGTCGGCGTCCCCGGTGATCCCAACGCGGCCGCAGCGATGCTGGACGCTCTCATCGCGTCGGCGTCGGCCGACAGCGTCGATCGCCGCCCGCGATCGGAGCACTCGAATCCCGACGCGACCCTCACACTCGTGAGCATCGACGGCCGACCGGTGAGCATACGTACGAAGCCCGGCTGGATCCTCTCGGAGCCTTCGACAGAACTCGGTGCAGCGATCGTCCTTCTCGCACGACGGGCGGCTGAGACGGCCGGGGACGAAAGGGGAGCGAGATGAGCGATACCGTCGTCATCAATGGGGCGATTCTCGAGAAGGACGCCGAGGACACCTGGCAGGCCGGAGCGGACACGCTCGAGAAGATGGCCCAAGCCATCCCCGAGATCTCCGCCCCCGATTTCTCGATCATGCCCGGCGGCCAAGAAGCCGCGAAGCTCTACGTCACCGCGCGCCAGGCGCTCGCCGAGTACATCACGGGAGGCAAGGACGAATTCCTCGCCTTCGAGCATCTCCTGCTGAAGGCAGCCATCGCCTACGGAAAAGCGCATGGAGCCACCGTGGACGAAATCACCCGCATGGAGAAGGAACTCGAATCGTGAGCTACGTCGATTTCATCCGCGATCAGATCGTTCAGCAACTCAAGTCGGGCAAGGACGGCCTCGACTGGATCGACCAGAATGGTCCGGCGATAATCCGGACCGCGATGAACGTCTACCTCGACACTGTCCTGCGTCTCCCCATACCCGGCGCGATCACAGACCGCTTCGCCGACGAGGCCATCGCCAAGCTGCACGAGGCGACTGCGGAGATCCGTTCCGCCCTGGACGACGCGGAGAAGGGGATCGCCTACGTCGGCAGCCCTGATCGGCTGCGGGCCGCAGCGACGGCGATCGGCGACAAGGTCATAGCCCCATCACGCCAACTCGCGCCGCAGCTCGTGCTCGGAAAACTGCCCTCGACCTCATCGGCCAATTGGAACGACGGTGAAGCGAGCGAAGGCTACGTGCGCGCGGTCGACGGACGCCAGGAGGCGGTCGTCGCCGTCGACACGTACGCGAACCCCATCTCGTCGGCCCTCGGCGACCTCGCCGACGCCATCGAGAACTATTACCTCGCCGTCCTCGCGGCGGTCGTCGGCACCGTCACCGCGATTCTGGGTGTCGTGGAAGCGATCATCGCCTGCGTCGGAGTGGTGACGGTGCCGGCTGCGGTCATCGGCATCATTCAAGCGGTACTCGGCGGAGTGGCAGCCGCCATCGGGTTCTACCAGGTCTTCATCGGCGCCGAGCAAAGCGCTCGATCGATCACCGGCAATCTGAGTGGCACGATCCCCGCATGGCCGCGCGTCTTGGCGTGAACGGCACTCGACCACGAGACGAGGAATGGAAATGACCACACCGGAGACGAACGGTGTCGGGATACCCGACCGCCACGGGCGCACGATCGTGGCCTGGAAGACGATCTCCTTCGTCTCGCTCGGGCTTGCGATCGCCGGCTGGCTGTCGTTTCTCGTGCTGATGTTCGTCGCCCTGTACTCCGGCGATGCGACTCCGGTGACGGTCATCTTGGCAGCGAATTTCGCCCTCATGGTCCTCGGATTCGTCGGGATCGCCGTCGTGGCGACCCAGCAGGGCGCGCAGCGCAACGACCTCGCAGACGCCCTCACTCGCGCGGGGCATCCGGGCGTCGACGTCCGCCGCCTCCAGGCCGGCCGCCCCGTCCCCTCCCCGCAGAACCTGGAGCTCCGCCTCCGCAAGGAGCGCGACGACGCCGGCCGGCGCTGGCTTCTCGTCGACGCGTACGCGTACGCGCCGCCGACCGTCTGACGCCTACTCCCCCAGCACCCGTCGCAGATAGGTGTTCTCGAACCGGCGCCCGGGGTCGAGGCGGTCGCGCACGGCGAGGAAATCGTCGAAGCGCGGGTAGACGCTGCGGAGCGAGTCCGCGTCGCGGTAGTGCATCTTGCCCCAGTGCGGGCGCCCGCCGTGCGCCGTCATGATCTCCTCGACGGCGTGGAAGTAGGCGCTCGGGTCTTCGCGGTAGTAGCGGTGCACGGCGATGTAGCCGGTCTCGCGACCGTAGGCGGTGGAGAGCCAGTTGTCGTCCGCTGCGGCGGAGCGCACCTCGATCGGGAAGGAGATGCGCCAGCCACGGCGCTCGATGAGGGACTTCACCTCGGCGAGCGCCTCCGGGACGGCCTCGCGCGGGATCGCGTACTCCATCTCGCGGAAACGCACCGTGCGGCTGGTGACGTAGACGCTCGGCGAGTGGTCGGTGAAGTCGCGGTTGCCGGTGAGCCTCTGAGCCAGACGGCTGAAGGGCGGCACGATCGCGGGGACCACGGTGCCGAGGGCGCACACCCCGCGATAGAGCCCGTTGGCGAGCAGCTCGTCGTCCATCCAGCGTCCCAGGGGTGAGAGGGGCGCGCGCTTCTCGGTGAGCGGGAGGCGCGTGTTGGTCTTGGTGAGCGCCGTCTCGGTGTGCGGGAACCAGTAGAACTCGAAGTGGTCCTCGGCGGCCGAGCGGGCGAGGTAGGCGTCCAGGACGTCCTGCAGAGGCTCGGGGCGTTCGACGGCCTGGAGGAGGAACGCCGGGACGCACTGGAGGGTGATGTCCACGATGACGCCGAGGGCCCCGAGGCCGAGCCGGGCCGCCGGGAGGAGGTCGGCGTTCTCCGTCTCGTCGATCCGCAGCATCTCCCCCTCACCCGTCACGAGCGTGAGAGCCACGATCTGGGTCGCGAGGCCGCCGAACGCGCCTCCGGTTCCGTGCGTCCCGGTCGAGGTGGCGCCCGCGATGGTCTGCCGGTCGATGTCGCCCATGTTCTGCAGGGCCAGCCCGTGCGGTCGCAGGAGGGCCGGGAGCCGGTGGAGGTGCGTGCCGGCGGCGAGCGTGACCCGGCCGCGCTCCAGGTCGACGTCGACGATCCCGTTCACGTCCTCGAGATCGAGCAGGACGCCGGGCGCGGCCGAGATCGCCGTGAAGCTGTGGCCGGCGCCGATCGCCTTGACGCGCATCCCCTGCTTCGCGGCGGCGGCAACGGCGCGCTGGACCGCCTCCGCGTTCGCGGGACGCTCGATGCGCTGCGGGCGGATGGACTCGCTGCGACCCCAGTTGCGCCAGACGCCGGTGCGCGCGTCGACCGCCGTCACAGGAAGACCTTCCCCTCGCCGCGGTAGCTCGGCGTCTCCCCGACGACGGCGGCGCGACCGTCCACGGTGTCGACCAGCTGGAACACGTCGACATGCTCACTCAACTCGCCCGACTTGGTGTGCCGCAGCCAGACGCGGTCTCCGATGCGCAGCACGCCGGCCGCGGCACCGGTGAGGGGCGTCTGCACCTCGCCCGCCATCTCCCGGTCGACCATCGAGAGCCCGGTGGGCCAGACCACCTTCGGCATCCGGTCGGCCCCGGGAGGGCCGGAGGCGATCCAGCCGCCGCCGAGCAGGGTGGCGATCTCGGGGCCGGGTCGCCGCACGACCGAGAGGGCGAAGGAGGCGGCGGGCGCCGGCCGGAAGCCCGTGTAGGTGTCGAACAGGTGCCCGCCGAACAGGCCGCTGCCTGCCGCGATCTCGGTAACCGCGTCGTCCCGGGAGGTGAACTCCAGCGAGCCGGTCCCGCCGCCGTTCACGAACTCCAGCTCGGCGAGTCCGCGAACCGCGGCGACGGCCTCGCCGCGACGGGCGAGCAGCTCGTGCTGCGAGTTCCTCTGCATCCAGCGCAGCGTCGCCCCCCAGGCGGGACGCCCGGCGGGGTTGTCGCCCTGCCCGGCGATCTGCGCCTCGTAGCCCATCATCCCGACCAGCGCGAAGCCGGGGCGCCGGACGATCGCCTCCGCGACCGTGCGCACCTGCTCCACGCTGTGGAGCGGCGAGCGGTACACGCCGATGTGCCCGAGCACCGGCGCATCCCACGACGAGTCGAGCTCGAGGCAGAGCCGGATGGTCTCGCGCTCGGCGGGCGGGACGACGGAGTCGATGAGATCGAGGTGGGCGACGGAGTCGACCATGAGGGTGACGCGCGCCGCGAGCTCGGGCGACTGCGCGAGCCGGGCGATCGCCGCGCGATCGGCGGTCGGATAGCCGACCACGACATCCTCGATCGGCGCGTGCTCCGCGTCGCCCTCGGCGAGCCAGAGGGCTTCGGGAAGGGTGTAGGCCAGCACGCCGGCGTACCCGGGGAGCGCGAGCACGGCGTCGAGCACCGAGCGCACCCGGACCGACTTCGACGCCACACGGATCGGCTTGCGGTTCGCCCGCCGCAGCATGTCGTGCGCGTTGTGCCGCAGCGCCGGCAGGTGGAGCACGGCGAGCGCCGGATCGAGGCGGGCCGTCGCCGCCGAGAGCGACGGCCAGAACACGTCGGGCGTCGTCCAGGTGCGCTGGGCGGGGGTGGGAGGGGTGGTCAGATCCATCAGCGCACGGCTTTCACTCGGGCGACCGCGAGAGCACCCGCGAACGCGAACAATCCGGAGAGGATGAAGAGGCCCATGAACCCGCCGAGCGCGGCGACGATGCCGGCGCCCAGCAGCGGTGCCATCGCCTGCGGCACGGCCGTGGCGATGTTCATGATGCCGAGGTCCTTGCCGCGGCTCTCCGGGTCGGGGAGCACCTGGGTGGCGAGGGCCTGGTCGACGGAGAGGAAGCAGCCGTAGCCGAGACCGAGGAGCCCGGCGGCGACCATGGCCGCCGACAACTCGGGGACGAAGGCGAGCAGCAGGGCCGCGACGCCCTGGATGGCCGACGACAGGAAGACGAAGGCCTTGCGCCGGCCGAGCCTGTCCGAGAGCCGCCCGAACACCAGGGAGGCGACGATCACGAAGACCATGTAGATGAGGATCAGGATCAGCAGGTCGTCGTCCGCGTCCGGATCCTTCAGCCCGAACTCCAGGAAGTAGAGCAGGAGCGACGTGCCGAACGCGTTGCCGAAGTTGACCAGGATGCGGCTCAGCAGTGTCCAGCCGAAGTCGGGATGCTCGCGCGGGCTGATCCAGAGTCCCTCGATGACGCCGCGCGCCGTCATCGGCTGGCGCAGCTCCGTGGGCAGCACGGCGTCCGGCAGGAAGAGGAAGGGCAGCACCAGCAGCAGGAGCAGCACGGCCATCGCCGCGTAGCCGACGACGGCGCCGACGAAGACGTACGTGACGAGCGAGACGCCCAGGATGATGCCGATGGCCTGCGGGGCGCTGATCCACCCCGACACGTATCCGCGCTGCGCAACGGGGACCTGGTCGCTGATCGTGGCGGTGAGCGCCGCGGTGAGCACGCAGAAACCCGTGAGGGCGAGCGACCAGAACACGCCGATGCCCACGATGGTCGTCTGCAGGCCGAGCAGCAGCAGCGCCGCGGCGAACAGCAGGGCGCCGCCCGCGATCCAGGGGCGGCGGCGGCCGAAGCGGCTGGTGGTGCGATCGGAGAGCGCGCCGGTCAGCGGGTACGCGATGATCGCACAGACGCCCGAGATGCCGGAGATCACGCCGAAGACGACGACGTTGTCGACCCAGTAGGTGGTGTTCAGCTGGTTCTGCACCTGATCGGGCAGAAGCTTCTGGATGGGGGCGAGCTGCGCCATCCACACGCCCAGCCAGGCGATGGCGAAGAACGCGATCCACCGCCCGGGGACGCGGCGGGCGGGTTCGGCGAACACCGCCGGGGTGGAGGTCTCGGTCATCGGGCACCTGCGTTCGGGAGGAGGGACGGGGAGGGTGACGCGGGTGGTGCGGTCGGTGCGAGTGGTGCAGTCGGTGCGAGTGGTGCGGTCGCCGCGAGCCCGGCGAGGGCGTCGGCGGCGAAGTCCATGGCGGCGGTGGCCGCCGCGTCGTCGCGGGTCGCGAGCCAGGCGACGGTCATCCCATCGGTGAGCGTGACGAGCAGACGGGCGATCTGGGGCAGCGGGAGGCGCCAGCTGCTCCCGGTGAGCCGGGCCGCGTCGGCGGCCGCGTGCTCCGCGACCTCGTAGTAGCGCTCGTACTGTCGGCGGGCCAGCGGCTCGAACCCCGGCTCGCGCAGCGCCCACTGGGTCAGCTCGAACATGGCCTTCTCGCGGTCCGGGTCGGCGCGCACGCCGTCGAGGTAGTGCTGCAGCCCGCTCCGGATCGCGGCGCGGAGGTCGCCGGGCGGCGGGTCGAAGGCCGGGGCCAGATCGGACTGCTCCCCCGCGACGGCCAGCTCGACCAGTTCGGCCATGAGCTCGTCCCGTGAGGAGAACACATAGTGGAAGCTGGCGAGCGGCATGCCGGCCTCGGCGACGATCCGCCGCGTGGTCGCGGCGGCGACGCCGTCCCGAGCCACCACGCGGAGGGCAGCATGGAGGAGGGCGGTGCGACGAGCGGCGGGCGGGATGCGCGTCATCGGAGTCTCCTCGGGATGTCTCGCGCGCCGGCGCGCGAGAAAGTGGGACGGTTGACCCAGATGTCAGTATGCCCCAAATCCGGCCCGGTGGTTTGACACGCATCGCGTCTGGCCCGTGGAATGGGGTGGAATGCGGGTGCACTTCTCAGACGTTTCTCCTCCAGTCCGGTCGCGGGGGGCGACCGGGCAGCGTCGTCGTGCCCTCGCCTCCGCCGCCGCCTCCGCGCTCCTCCTCGTGACCGCCGGGCTGCTCGGGCTGGCCCCTCCCGCGGCCGCCGCGCCCGACGCCCCGCCCTCGCCCGGCCGGCCGTCCTCCACCGTCCCCTCCTCCGGCACCCCGACCCCCACCCCGCAGCCCCTGTCGCTCGACGATCCGGGCGACGGCCTCGTGACCCGCTTCCCCCTGACCGTCCGCGGCGGAGGAGAGCCCGGCGACACGGTCGCCGTCTCGGCCGGAGCCTCCGCCACTGCAGCGAACCGCTGCGAGGCGACCATCGACTCGTCCGGCCGCTTCTCGTGCGATCTCCGCGCCCTCCCGGACGGCCCGAATGTCACGATCCGCGCCGAGTCCGCCGCCACCGGGCAGACGGTCACCACTCAGGTCGCCGTGCTCTCGCCGCCCGTGATCGTCGCCGACGGCGCTGCGACCGGCGGCGGCGTGCACGGCACCGCCTATCCCGGCGCCCGCGTCACGGTCACCGCCGACTCGGGAGCGACCTGCCAGTTCCCCGCCGACTCCTCCGGTGCGTGGGGATGCGTGCTCACCGGCTCGCTGCCGGACGGCAGGCACACGGTGACCGCCACCCAGGTGGCGCCGTTCTCCAGCACGCGGAGCGCCGCCAGCGCCCCCGTCGCCATCCTGGTCGACACCGCTGCCCCCGCCGCCCCGACCATCACGGCACCGGCCCCGGGCGCCACGGTGAACACCGGTGACGCGATGACCTTCGCCGGCGGTGGCGAGGAGGGCGGATCGATCACGGTCTACGCCAACACCTCGGCGGGCGCGACCGTCGCCTGCACGGCGCAGGTCACCGGCGGTGCCTGGTCGTGCTCCGGCACGCTGCCGGAGGGCGGATACCTGGTCACGGCGCTGCAGCGCGACGCCGCCGGAAACATCAGCCCGGGCAGCAACACCGTCGCCGTGACCGTCGCGCGCGCGGGCGCACCGGCCGCCCCTCCAGCGACCCGCACACCGAAGCCGACTCCGACCCCGACACCCACCCCGGCACCGACGACGCCTCCGGGAACCGCGCTGCCCGCGCCGCCAGCCGGCGGAGAGCACCCCGGGACGAAGGGCTGGATCGACACCCCGTTCAGCACGGCCTCCGCACCCGTCGTGTCGGTCGAGGCCTTCCCGGGCTGGCTGCGCTCCGCACTGCTCGCCCTCGCCGCCGTCGTGCTGCTCGTGCTCCCCGCACGGCTGCTGGCCGGCACGATCGCGCGCGGTCGCGCGGCCCGCGAGGCGGGCGGGGAGTCGCCGCGCCGCCGCTCCTCGATCTTCGGCCGCAACCGTGCCCGCGGGGAGCTCGGGGAGGCCGACGCGCTCCTCGGCCGGCGGGCGGAGGAAGACTCCGGACGCGCATCCGCGTGGGGCGCGCCTGCGACCCGCGGCGACGCCCCCGGCTCCAGCGCGGCCGCCCAGCCTGTCTGGCTCGCACCCGTGACCGGCGTCCTCGCCGCGGCGCTGGTGACGCTGTCCACCTCGGTGAAGGACCCCGGCGCGTACGTGCGCCTCCTGATCGCCGTCGCCCTGGCGATCGTGCTGGTCAACGCCGTCTGGGTGCTCGCCGCGCGTGCCATGGCGCGCCGGCTCCGCCGGCCGCTCCCGACCGTCGCCGTGCGGCCCGCGCTGCTGGTTCTCGTGGCGGTCGCGGCGATCGGCTCCCGTCTGTTCGGACTCGCCCCGGCCCTCCTCTTCGGGCTGGTGCTCGGCGTCGTCGTCGCCCCGGAGGTGGGGCGCGTCGCGCGCGGCAGCATCGCGGCCGTTCAGGTCTCGGCGACCGCCGCACTCGGGGTGCTGGCCTGGCTCCTGACCGGCGTGCTGCCGGCGCCCTCCGGCGCGATCTCCGCCTTCGTGGTCGAGTGCGCGAACGCCCTCGCCATGGTGGGCATCGGCTCGAGCGCGATCGCGCTGCTGCCTCTCGGCGGTCTGGCCGGTCGCGCGGTCTTCCAGTGGAGCCGGCTGATGTGGACAGGCCTCAGCCTCGTCGTGTTCACGCTCCTTTTCGCCCTCCTCCTGCCCGTCGCCTCGCTCGTCGAGAACGGGACGGGCATGATCGCCGCGACCGTGGTCGCGCTGGCGTTCGCCGTGCTCAGCGTCTCGGCGTGGCTCTGGGAGCGGTACGTGGAGCCGGCGCGGTAGGAACGCGCCGGGGAGACGTCAGACGGCCTCCACGTAGAACCAGTCCCGCCCCTCCTTCACGAACCGGGAGGTCTCGTGCAGTTCGCCGCGTTCGGCGCCCTTGTAGTAGGCGCGGAACGCGACGACGCCCTCGGTGTCGAAGGGACCGCCGTGCTCGGTGCGCTCGATGTCCAGGCGGTACCAGCGGAGACCGTCGTCGAGATCGAGCTGCGCGGGGCGCGTGGACGCATGCCAACTGCGGAGCAGGTAGGCGCCGTCGCCCCGCGCGAAGGCGCTGAAGCGCGACCGCATCAGCCGCTCGGCCGTCGGCGCGGGTTCCCCGCGGTGCAACGGCCCGCAGCACTCGGAGTAGGTCCGGCCGCTCAGGCATGGGCATCGGTCGGGGGTCACCCGTCGAGCCTACCGTCGGGCGGTGCACCCCCGACGGGGCCCGGAGACGACGGGCCCCGAGACAGAGAACCCGGCCGAGGCGGGTATCGGGGGATCGCAAGCCTCGGCCGGGGGAGGACACCTCACCAGAAAGGGTGCCGGAGACCAGTGTGCAACGCCCGGGTGTGCGTCAGCTATGGAGGCCCTGAGGGACTTCTCACAACGCTCGACGGCCGCCCGCGCGTGTCGGGGCGGGCGCCCGGATCACTCGGGCTCGCGCGCGGCCGGGCCGGCGGCGACGACGCAGAACCGGTTGCCGTCGGGGTCGGCGAGGACCACGTAGTCCGCGCCGTCCTCGTAGTCCCACTCCACCTCGGACGCCCCGAGCGACAGCAGCCGCGCGACTTCCGCCTCTTGGTCGTCGGCATAGAGGTCGAGGTGGTGGTGCGGCGACCGGTTCGTCTCCGACCCGACCTCCTTGAGCGCGAGCCGGGGGCCTCGCCCGGATGCCGGCGCGAGCAGTGCCCAGTCCGCGTCGGGCTCGTACACGGGCTCATACCCGAGCACCGCCGACCAGAACGCGATCCCGCGCTGCACGTCCCGCACACCCCACACCACCGAGCCGATCCGGATCATGGGCCCACCCTCCCCCGCCGACGTGCCGCAGGCAAGCCCCGCGACGGTGTACCGTTGACGTCATGGCAGGCGTTCTCATCGGAATCATCTCGCTCGTGGTCGCGGTCGGCGGGGTCACCGCTCTCATGGCGATGGTGCAGATGGCCAAGTCGCCCTACCGGGGCAAGTAGCTCGACCCCCTCCCGTAGCCTCTCCGCGTCCGCGTCGCTCGCTACGATGGTCGCCGGGCCCCCATAGCCCAATCGGCAGAGGCAGGCGACTTAAAATCGCTTCAGTGTGGGTTCGAGTCCCACTGGGGGTACTCCAGAACTCGTTCCGCGCTACGCCGTCATGCCGTCGCGCCGGGAAGATCCGACCCGGTGAACGGGTCAGGACGCCCCGGGCCTCCCGCCAGCCTCGACGCGCGTTGGTGCAGGGTGCGGACGAACTCGGCGTCCTCGATCTCCGGGCCGGAGAACGCCAGCGGCTCGCTGACGAGCTGGCTCGCGGGGCCGAGGAGGAACTCGACGGAGCCGGTCCCGCCCTCGACCCCACGACCCGGGACGAGGACGGTGTCCGCGGTCTCGCTGCGTGCCAGCTGACGGGCGTACTCCAGCACCGCCGCAGCGATGTCGTCGCCGGTGTCGAGAGAACCGCCCGGATAGAGAATTCTGCGCATGTCCGCAGAGAACCACGATCCCGGCGCGGGATACAGGGGTTCGTCTCCGGCGAGTACGGTTGTACGGGAGGTGATGGCCAGTGGGCTATCTGGTCTACGACGGTACGACCCGGATCCAGTTGGACGACCGGGTTCTCGCGCATCTGGAGATCATCATGATCATCAAGTTCCGGCGGCGCGAGGGCTTCCCGTTGCGGTGGCGGGACAGCGCGAACGACGGCCAGGGACGGAACATGGTGTGGCTGGACCCGTCCATGCCGTTGCGGGTCCACCTCGACTCGCCGAAGGCCGCTCCGACGAACCGGGAGTGGATCGAGCAGATGGCCGAGGCCGCGTCCACCAACCACGGCCTCGAGCTGCTCGACGAGCAGGGCAACCCGGTGATCGGGACGCTCTCCCTCCACCCCTAGGAACTATCCGCCGGGGTTCTCCACGGGCGTCCCGTCCGGCTCGGTGCCCTCGTCGGGGTCGACCTCGGCAGGGTCGGGGACGTCGTCGTGTCGCGGATCAGCGGTCATCGGCTCCGCCTCCCGACGCCGTGTCCGCGCCATCGTCGGGTTGTTCCTCGCCCGTCCCGGAGCCGTCGGGGAGGTCATCGGGGTCCGGCCGTGCGGTGTCGTCGATCATGAGTGCTCCTTCCGTCGCGGCGTGTGACGTCGCGACCCGGCGACCGTACCCCCGGCCTCGTCGGAGCGCGAGGGGGTCTGGACATCCCGAGCTACGCCCGCTCCCCCGCAGTCGCGCGCGGGATCCGCCGGTCGGCCGCTGTGATGACGAGCAGCGCGACTCCGATCGCCGCCATGACCCAGGCCAGAGTGTGCAGACCGGCGTCGCTGGCGGCCTCGCCGAAGGTGATGCCGATGAGGCTGGAGGAGAAGATCGCGCCCATGTAGGCGAAGGTGCGGTAGAGGCCGGAGGCGACGGCGATCTCGTCCGGCGGGGATTGGACGTAGAGGCTGGCCTGGTTGGCGAAGCCGGTGAGGCCGTTCGCGACCCCGAGGAGCGCGGCCATCAGGAGCAGCAGCCAGACGCTGGTGTGTGCGTCCATCAGGAGCAGCAGGGCGGCGGCGGCCGCGATGGCGAGGGCGCCGAGCAGGAGTGGGCTGCGCACCCAGCCGCGATTCGAGACGATGCGGGCGAGGACGATGCTCACCCCCGACAACGGGAGGAGGATGAGGCCCACCTGGGTGGCCGAGTAGCCGGCGGACTGCTCCATCCACTGGCTGACGCCGTAGAGCGTCGCGTAGCTGACGAGTGCCGACAGGGTCTGCCGCAGGTAGGTGCGCTGCAGCGGGCCGTTGCCGCCGAGCATGCGCACGTCGATCAGGGGACGGCTGGCTCGGCGCTCCCACAGCAGCAGCGCGGCGGCGAACGCGACGACCACCGGGATGAGCCACCAGATCGGGGTGGCGAGGGTCGAGAGGAAGACCAGGAGCGCGACGACGGTCGCGGCGAAGAGGCCGATCCCCGGGAGGTCGACCGACGCGAGCAGCGGGCGGACGCCGCCGCGTTCGCGCGGTGGGTCCTTCTCCACGCCGAGGAGGGTGAAGGTCAGGACGACGAGGGCGAGCGGCACGTTGACGAGGAAGAGCGCACGCCAGCCGAACGCGCCCGCCAGGATGCCGCCGAGCGGGAGGCCGATGACGGCGGTGATCTGGGCGGCGATCGAGAAGTTGCCGAGCACGCGCGAGGGCACACCGACACCGTGCTCGTCGGCCCGCCTGCGCACCATGGCCATGGCGGTGGGATACGCGGCCGAGCTCCCGATCCCGATCAGGGCACGGGAGACGAGCAGGAAGCCGAAGCCCGGAGCGGCGGCGCCGACGACGCCGGCGACGACCAGGATGACGATGCCGGAGATGAACACGCGCCGCGGCCCGAAGACGGTGGAGAGCTTGCCCATCGTGGGCTGCATGATCGCGCTGCACAGATACAGAACGGAGATGAGACTGGCGGTCTTGCCGGGGCCGAGATGGAAGTCGAGGCCGATCGCGAGGAGCCCCGTCGCCAGCATGGAGCTGTTGATCGGGTTGAGGGTCGAGCCGAGCAGCAGCGGCGCGGTGAAGCGCCAGCCGAAGGGGCGGGTGGGTGTGCGGTCGGTGGTGATCGTGTGGGCTCCCGAGATCGTTTAACAGTGTTAACTACTTCTTTAGGTATACTAAAGACTTATGGAGGCCGATGCAACCGACCCGGACGACCTGCGGGAGCTCGACGAGGAGGTCACGCGGGCCGTGGCCCGGATCTACCGCCGTTTCCGTGCCGAACGGGCGGAGGGGGAGCTCGGCGACGCCGCGCTCTCCGCCCTCGGCCACCTGCATCGGCACGGCCCGACCTCACTCGGCGCGCTCAGCGAGCACGAGAAGGTCACGCCGGCCTCGATGAGCCAGACCGTGAACCGCCTCACCTCGCTCGCCCTCGCGGCTCGCACACCCGATCCCGACGACGGGCGACGCGTGCTGTTCATACTCACGGAAGAGGGGCACACGCTGGCTGCCGCCTCACGCGAGCAGCGACACCGCTGGTTCCGCGAGCGGCTGGCCGGGCTCTCCGTCGCCGATCGGGAGGTGCTCCGCCGGGCGGCGAGCATCCTCGAGGCCATCGCGGACGACTGAGCTGCGCGCCATCCCGTAGCGTGGAGGGATGGCCAGCACCCTCGCCTCCCCCGCGCACGCGGAGGTGGAGGTCCGTCGCAGCCGGTTCGTCGCGCTCGCCGTCCCGGTTGCGGGGCGTGACGAGGCGGCCGAGCGGGTGGCGGCACTGCGCGCCGAGCATCCGGGCGCCACGCACGTCTGCTGGGCGCTGCTGGCGGGCGGTCACTCGGGGATGTCCGACGACGGGGAGCCGTCGGGGACTGCGAGCCGGCCGATCCTCGAGGTGCTGCGGCATCACGATCTGGAGGGGGTGCTCGGCGTCGTCGTGCGCTACTTCGGCGGCGTGAAACTGGGCGCCGGAGGCCTGGTGCGCGCCTACACCGACGCGATCGCGACCGCGTTGCAGGGAGCGGAGATCGTCGAGCGCGTCCCGGGGACGACGATCATCGTCACGGTGGACTACGCCGACGCGGAACGGGTGCGGCGATGGGCGGACGGCGAGGGCTTCGCCGTGCCCGACACCGCGTACGAGGAGGCGGTGCGGCTCACGATCATGCTGCCCGCGCGGCGGGCGCAGGAGGCGACGGCGACGATCCGCGACCTGACGGGCGGCCGCGCGCGCGTCGCCGTCGCCTGAGCGGCCCGCCCGCGCCGACACCGAAGGCCCGACCCCGCGCGGGCGGGACCGGGCCTTCGGGACGTACGGTGTCGCGTTACTTCGCGGCGACCTCGGCCGGCTCCTTGGCAGGAGCCTTCTTCGCCGGGGCCTTGGCCGGCTCGGCCGGCGCAGACTCGACAGCCGGCTTCGGGCGGGAGGCGAACTCCTCGAAGACGGCGCGCGGGGTCTGCAGAGCCTCGAGCGACACGATGTCGCGTCCGAGCCAGAAGTTGTTCCACCAGCCCCAGATGACGCGCCACTTGCGCTCCCAGCTCGGCATCGCCAGACCGTGGTAGCCGCGGTGCGCCAGCCAGCCGACGACGCCCTTCATCGCGAGCTTGCCGGACTGCAGCACGCCGATGCCGAGACCGAGGCCGGCAACGGCACCCAGGCTCTTGTGGAAGTACTGGCGCGGCAGCTCGCCGCGCATGCTGGCGACCAGGTTCTTCGCGAGCAGCTTGCCCTGGCGGACCGCGTGCTGCGCGTTCGGCACGCAGTAACCGCCGACGCCCGCACCGGTGAGGTCGGGGACCGCCGAGACGTCACCGGCGCCCCAGGCGTCCTCGATGATCTCCTCGTCGGTGCCGACGCGGAGGTCCGCGCGCACGCGCAGACGGCCGCGCTCCTCGATCGGGAGGTCGGTGTGACGCACGATGGTCGGGTTGGCCATGACGCCGGCCGTCCAGACGATGAGGTCGGTCTCGAACGACTCGCCGGTCGAGAGCTGGATGACGCCGTCGACCGCGCTGGTGAGCTGCGTGTCGAGGTGGATCTCCGCACCGCGCTCCGCGAGGTTCTTGATGACCCAGTGGCTGGTGGGGAGGCTGACCTCCGGCATGATCCGGCCCATGGCCTCGATCAGGTGGAAGTGGGTGTCCTCGAACGACAGCTCGGGATACTTCTTCAGCAGCGCGCTGGCGAACGAGCGCAGCTCCGCGAAGATCTCGATGCCGGCGAAGCCGCCGCCGACGACCGTCACGGTGAGGAGGCGGTCGCGCTCCGGACCGGCGGGCAGCGTCGCGGCCTTGTCGAAGTTCGTGAGCATCTTGTCGCGGATGTACACGGCCTCTTCGATGGTCTTCAGACCGACGGCCTGGTCGGCGACGCCCGGGATCGGGAACGTGCGCGACACGGCCCCGGCCGTGACCACCACGATGTCGTACGCGAACTCGTACGCCTCGCCCACCGGCGGCTGGATCGTCGCGGTCTTCTTGGCGTGGTCGACATACGTGACCTTCGCCGTGATGACGTTCGTGCTCTTCAGGTGGCGACGGTGTGCGACCACCGCGTGACGCGGCTCGATGGAGCCCGCCGCGACCTCCGGGAGGAACGGCTGGTACGTCATGTAAGGCAGCGGGTCAACGATGGTGACCTCGGCCTCACCCTTGCGCAGCTGCTTCTCGAGCTTCCACGCCGTGTAGAAACCGGCGTAACCTCCGCCGACGATCAGGATTTTGGGCACAGTGATGCGTCTCCTCAACACGAAACAATGGGTGTTAATCTACCCCCTGCGCGCCGTTCGCCTGAAATGCAGCCACGCGCCCACTCCGCCGAGGGCGGCGAGGGCCACGAAACCCGCGATCAGAGCGAACGGAATCCAGAAGGTGGTGAGGACGCTCCATTGCGGCCAGAAGAACCGCGTCCATGATACCGCGCGTTCGGGGGCGAGCTTCTCGGGGGCACGGATCGCCTGCGGTTCGCCGGTCGGGGCCGGCGTCGTCGGCATCTCCGCCCGGCGGTGCACGCGGATCCACTCGGTGAGGTCACCCATCGGGTTGGCGGTCACGTGCGGCACCGAGGCGGTGACGGCGGCGGCCGCGTCGAGCAGGCCGTACCCGTAGATCGGGCTCGGGACGCTGCCGCCCCCGGCCGGACGCGCCGTCCTGATGATCCTCTCGATTACGTCGGCCGCTTTCAGCTCGGGATGCGCGGCGCGCACGAGCGCGACCGCCCCCGAGACCAACGGTGCGGCCCCGCTCGTCCCCTCCCACTGGACGTAGCCGCCGCCCGGGTTCGCCCCGACGAGCTGCTCGCTGGGCGCGGACACGCCGATCGTGATGCCCTGGGACGACGCGTCGAAGCTGGCCTGCCCCTGCCGGTCGACGCCGGCGACGGTGAGGACGCCCGGGATCGTCGCGGGAGCACCGACCTCCGTCGTGCCGCTCCCCCGGTTGCCGGCCGCGGCGACGATCACGACGTCGTGCTGGAACGCGTACTGGAAGGCGTCGTCCCAGCTGGTCGGCCAGTCGAGGGTGTTGCGGGTGAGGGACATGTTGATGACGGTCGCGCCGTTGTCCACGGCCCAGCGCACGGCCTGCGCGATCTGCTCGTCGCTGCCGACCGGGCCCATCGCCTTCCCGAGCGCGACGGACGCGGGGAGGATCGTGGCCTCCGGCGCGGCGCCGAGCACGCCGCTGCCCTCTCCTGTGCCGCGCCCGGCGAGGAGGGAGGCGACCCAGGTGCCGTGATTCGCCGCGTCGCCGTCGCCCAGCGGCTTCTGCCCGTTCGGCGCGCCCACCTCGGAGACGTCGGTCCCCGCCCCGAGGGCGCCCGCCAGGTCGGGGACGCTGCCGTCGACGCCCGTGTCGATCACGGCCACCTTGACGCCCGCCCCGCGGGTCGTCTGCCAGGCGGTCGTGAAACCGTAGTCCGCGAGCCAGTACTCGAGGTCGCGCACCTGGTCGGCGTGCGCGGCGGTGGGAGCGACGAGCGTCAACGCCAGCGCAGCGGCGACGGCCGTCACCGCGCGGCGTGCCGGCCTGCTGCCGCGCTGCGCCCGCACCCGGTGCCCACCGGCTTCCCCCTGGCCCACCCTCATTCCGTGACGTCGACCTGACACTCGCAGACATCCGGCGACCACGCGCCCCGCGCCAATGCCAGGTCGCCGATCGGATTCACGCCCGGACCGGCCGCCAACGCGTGGGCCGCGAGCGCGTGCAGGCACTTCACGCGGGTGGGCATCCCGCCGGACGAGATCCCGCGGATCTCCTCCACGACGGCGATCGACTCACGATCGGCCAGGAACTGCTCGTGTGCGGCCGCGTACTGCGCGCGGACCCCCTCGTCCTCCGCTAGGAGGTCGTTGTACTCGTTCATCACCTGGGTCGCCTCGAGCGTCGACATCGCGGCCGTGGCGGCCGGGTGGGTCAGGTAGTAGAAGGTCGGGAACGGCGTCCCGTCGGCGAGCCGCGGTGCGGTGGAGACCACGGTGGGGCGGCCGCACACGCAGCGCGCCGCGATTCCGACGACGTCGCGCGCCGGCCGGCCGAGCTGGTGGCTCACGATGGCGATGTCCTCGTCGGTCACATGTTCGAACGGCGGTCTGGTCATGGTGCGGTGCTCACTTGCTCGGAGTGGATTCGGGAGTCGGCGTGCCGGTCTGACCGGTCAGCTGCTGGGGTGTCGCCTCTGTCAGGCCCGCTCCCATGAACGAGCCGAACAGCGACCCCACCCAGTCGGTGCGGGTCTTCTGAAGCTTCGAGCTCACCGGATCGTCGGTCTGCGCCGCCGCGGGCGGCCGGTCGTCGATGACAAGATAGCTGGTCTCACCGGGCATCACGTAGTACAGCCGATCGCGCGCCTGCGCACGGATGTAGCTCGGGTCGTTCCAGCGGGCACGCTGCGCCTTCGCGGCGTCGACCTGCGACGTCAGCTTGTCGACGACGGCCTGCTGGTCGGCGATCTGCTGCCGCTGCTGCACGAGCGCCTGCAGCGTCGGAGCGAGGATGACGACGGCGAGGACGAGGATCCCCATCATCACGAGCGAGAACGCCGAGAAGTGGATGCCGCGCAGCCAGCGGCCGGTGCCGCTCGGTGCCGACAGCGTCGGGGCGACCGTGCGCGTGGCGGGCTTCGTCTTCGCAGCCGAAGGGGACGCCGTGCTCGAGCCCCGCGTGGCCGAGGACTTCGGCTTCGCGGGCGCCCCGGGAGTGCGGTTGGTGGAGGCTGTGTCGCCGTTCCCGGCGCGCCTGGGCGTCGTGTTCGGGAGCGTTGGCCGCTTCGGCATGACACCTCCCGGGTGGACGGACGAGCACGGACGGGGACCGGCGGCCCCGCCATTCATCGTAGGTGATCGTCGCGGCCGGACCCCGGCGCGCCCCTCCGCACGCCGACGCTGTGAGCAACTCCTCAGCGAGCCCTCACGGCAGCACGAGGGCCAGGAGGCGTACGAGACCCACGGCGACGAGGACCCCACCGCCGACGGTGAAGACGAGCCCCACGGCCCGCGCGTCACGCGACCTGAAACGTCCACGCTCCCCCTCGTCCGCGAAGAACGCCGCGGCCCGCGCCGGCCGCAGCAGCAGGTACCCGCCGAGCGCGCAGAACAGTGCCGCCAGCGCAAGGAACAGCACGAGCGGGACCAGGTCCGTCTCCGCATCCACGACGCCATCCTGCCATCCGGCCGCACGCCGCGGGGCGCCAGACGCACGGAGACGCACGACGGGCCCCGGCGCGATGCCGGGGCCCGTCGGGAGTGCGCTCAGTGCGCGGGAGTGCGTTACGCGGTGAAGCGCGGGAAGGCGCTGCGGCCGGCGTAGACGGCGGCGTCGCCCAGCTCCTCCTCGATGCGGAGCAGCTGGTTGTACTTCGCGACGCGCTCGGAGCGGGCCGGGGCACCGGTCTTGATCTGGCCGGCGTCGGTGGCGACGGCGAGGTCGGCGATGGTGGTGTCCTCGGTCTCGCCGGAGCGGTGCGAGAGCACGGCGGTCATGCCGGAGCGCTGCGCGAGGGAGACGGCGTCGAGCGTCTCGGTCAGGGTGCCGATCTGGTTGACCTTGACGAGGATGCTGTTGGCGGCCTTCGCGGCGATGCCCTGAGCGAGGCGCTTCGGGTTGGTGACGAACAGGTCGTCGCCGACGAGCTGCAGCTTCGAGCCGATCTCGGCGTTCAGGTGCGCCCAGCCCTCCCAGTCGTCCTCGGCCAGCGGGTCCTCGATGGAGACCAGCGGGTAGGCGGCGGCCAGCTCGGCGTAGTAGGCCGACATCTGGGCGGCGGTGCGCTCCTGGCCCTCGAACCGGTAGACACCGTTCTCGAAGAACTCGGTGGAGGCCACGTCGAGGCCCAGGGCGATGTCGGTGCCCACGGTGAAGCCGGCCTTCTCGATCGCCTCCGAGATCAGGTCGAGCGCGGCACGGTTGTGCTCCAGCTCCGGGGCGAAGCCGCCCTCGTCGCCGAGACCGGTGTTGAGGCCCTTCGACTTCAGCAGCGACTTGAGCGAGTGGTAGGTCTCGACCCCCCATCGGAGAGCCTCGGAGAAGGTCTCGGCGCCGATGGGCAGGACCATGAACTCCTGGATGTCGACACCGGTGTCGGCGTGCGCGCCGCCGTTGATGATGTTCATCATCGGCACCGGGAGCACGTGCGCGTTCGGGCCGCCGACGTAGCGGAACAGCGGCAGATCGGCGGAGTCCGCGGCGGCCTTGGCGACGGCCAGGCTGACGCCGAGGATGGCGTTGGCGCCGAGGCGCTTCTTGTTGTCGGTGCCGTCGAGCTCGATCATGGCCTCGTCGACGAGGCGCTGGTCGCTGGCCTCGAACCCCTCGATGGCCGGGCCGATCTCGTCGAGGACCGCGTCGACGGCCTTCTGCACGCCCTTGCCGAGGTAGCGGTCGGCGTCGCCGTCGCGAAGCTCGTAGGCCTCGAAGGCGCCGGTGGACGCACCGGACGGGACGGCGGCACGGCTGACGGTGCCGTCCTCCAGGAGCACCTCGACCTCGACGGTCGGGTTGCCGCGCGAATCCAGGATCTCGCGAGCGCCTACAGCTTCGATCTGAGCCACAACAGTCTCCTCAGTGGTAGTTCGTGGGTTTCACCGGCAAGTCTAGTGAAGCCGCGTCGACGGCCCGTGCCCACGGCGGGATGCTTGCGATGAATGGCGGGAGCGCCGACGTCTGCGCGTCGACGGTGCCGTCGCGACCGGGTCAGTGGAGGGCGGAGTCCGCGGGCCCGAGAGTCCAGGACTCGAAGCGCACGGCCAGGTCCGCGCGGCTGGGCGCGCACACCATTGGCCCCGCCTCGACCACGGCGTCCGGGTCCAGATAGGCGAGGCGCACGAGCCGGAACGGCTCCTCGCCGGAGCGAGCGCGCACCGTGAGGGCGTCGCCCGCCCGGCTGATCCGCACGGTGATGCGGCGTCCCGACCACTCGGGAACGGGAGCGACCGACCAGTCCGAGAAGCGGTGCGTCACGACCGCTCCGAACTGCAGGGCGCCGTCCGCGAACTCGACGCCTGCCTTCGTCCATACCTCGTCGGAGACGCGCACGAAGACACCGGCCTGATCGAACTCGGCGGAGAAGTCGCCGGTGAAGGCGACCTCCATCGCCGATCCCGGCTCCAGCGGCGCGACGAGAGCGTGCTCGGTGTCGTGGACGAAGCCGTAGGCCGTACTGCGCCAGGCGTCGCTCGACTCCTTCGCGGTGACGACGAGGGCGGTCCCCTCCTCGACGGCGGCCGTCGGCGCGGTGGTCCAGCGCCCCTCGCTCCAGGCGACCGTGCGCGCGGGAGCGGTGCCTCCCCCGGTCATCCGAGCACCTTGATCTCGAGCGCGCCGGCATCGGCGGTGTCCGGGTTCACGAAGGCGAACGACCGGTAGCCGGAGGCGGCGGCGCGGTCGAGCACCCCCTTGAGGTTCTTCGCGCGGCGATCGAGTCGAACCCGGCGGCCCTCGGCCACGAGCGCCGACTTGATGGCGACCAGCCGGTCGAGCGGCACGGCCGGGTCGTAGACGAGCACGAGCGACTCCGCCCCCTCGTCATCGGGCAGCTCGATCAGATCGACGACCCGCTCGAAACCGATGGAGAACCCGCACGCGGGCACGTCGGTGCCGAGGAAGCGCCCGATCATCCCGTCGTAGCGCCCGCCCCCGCCGACCGAGCTGCCGGAGCCCGGGTGGGCGATCTCGAAGATCGTGCCGGTGTAGTAGCCCATGCCGCGGACGAGGGTCGGGTCGAAGCGCAGCGTGACACCGTCCGGGAGCGTGTCGAGCGCGTGGGCCAGCGCCTCCAGCGCCGCGACCGCGTCGGTGTCGACGCCCGCGGGAAGGATGCCCGTGATCGCCTCGACGGTGAGCTCCACTCCCCCGTCCGCCAGGTGCGGCTCGAGATCGGCGAGGATGCCGCCGAGCACCGCCGCGGCGTCCGCGCCCTCCTCGCTGAGCTCGGACACCACGCCCGCCGAGCCGATCTTGTCGAGCTTGTCGACCGAGATCAGCACCTGCGGCCAGCGCGACTCGGCGAAACCGCAGTACTCGAGCAGGCCGTTCAGGATGCGGCGGTCGTTGATGCGGATCGTGCAGTCGGTCAGCCCGAGGGCGTCGAGCGTCGCGGCGGTCGCCGTGATCAGCTCCACCTCGGCCAGCTGCGAGCCCTCGCCGATGATGTCGATGTCGCACTGCACGAACTGGCGGTAGCGCCCCTTCTGCGGGCGCTCCGCACGCCACACCGGCGCGATCTGGATGGAGCGGAACACCGGCGGCAACTCGCCACGGTGCGTGGCGTAGAAGCGGGCGAGCGGGACGGTCAGGTCGAAGCGCAGGCCGAGGTCGCACAGGGCGAGCGGGTCGCCCGATTCGAGGGCCGCGCGCAGGTCGTCGGCGTCCAGCCCGCGCTTCATCACGCCGAACGCGAGCTTCTCGTTGTCACCGCCGAGGCCCGAGTGGAGACGGGCGGCGTCCTCGACGACCGGCGTCTCGATCTCGTCGAAGCCGTGAGCCGCGAAACTGCGCCGGATCACGCCCAGAGCGTGCTCCCTGCGTGCCTTCTCGGCGGGGAGGAAGTCGCGCATGCCGCGGGGCGGTGTGATCGGTGAGGCCATGCGACGATTCTTCCACGACGGCGGGCGGGACACCTCCCGGGGGGATGGCCGCGCGCGCACCGCGGACGTAGACTCGCTGCGTTGCCACCCTGATGCCGTTCCCCGACCGGAGCGGTTCGGTGGTGTCCCGAATGGACCTGGCATGAGTCGCATCCGTCCGACCACGGTCGCGATGCTCGCTGCCAGACACGACGGGGCCGGCAACGCGTCCCGGGACGCCGGAGCAGACCCAGGCCAGGAGTGGCGCAGCGCGCCCTCACCCGAGTGGCAGCCGGCGCAGGGCTGGACGCGCTGCCGGCGTCGCCCCGGAGCGGGCCGCCGGCTCAGACCCGGTGGTGCCGCCCCAGAGGGACGACGAGCGGCGTCGCCGTGACCGGATCGCTCGCGATGACCGACTCGACGCCGAACACGTCGCGCACGAGGTCCGCGGTGACGACCTCGCCCGGATCGCCGGCTGCGACGATCGCGCCGTCCCGCATGGCCACCAGGTGGTCCGCGTAGCGTGCGGCGAGGTTGAGGTCGTGCAGCACCATCACGACGGTCGCCCCGCGCGCGGCGTTGAGGTCGAGCAGGAGGTCGAGCACGTCGATCTGGTGGCTGATGTCGAGGAAGGTGGTGGGCTCGTCGAGCAGCAGGATGTCGGTCTGCTGCGCGAGGGCCATGGCGATCCAGACGCGCTGGCGCTGGCCTCCCGAGAGCTCGTCGACGCTGCGCTCCGCGAGCTCGGCGATGCCCGTGGCCGTCATCGCCTCGGTCACCGCGGCGTCGTCCTCCGCCGTCCAGCGGCGGAACCAGCCCTGGTGCGGGTAGCGACCCCGGGAGACGAGATCGGCGACGGTGATCCCGTCGGGTGCGACGGGTGTCTGCGGCAGCAGGCCGAGGCGCGTCGCCACCTGCTTGGTCGGCAGCGAGTGGATGTCCGCACCGTCGAGCAGTACGACACCGGAAGCGGGGGCGAGCAGACGCGAGAGGCCGCGCAGGAGGGTCGATTTGCCGCACGCGTTCGGCCCGACGATCGCGGTCACGCGGCCGGGCGGGACGGTGAGGTCGAGGCCCTCGACGACGACCCGGCCCTCGTACGAGAGGGTCAGGTCGCGCGCGGCGAGCTCGTGATCAGCGGTCATGTCAGCCTCCCCGGCCGATTCGGTTGGTCCTGGTGAGGAGCCAGAGCAGATACGGGGCGCCCACGATGCCCGTGACGACGCCCACGGGGAACACCACGTCGGGCACGGCGAACTGCGCGGCGATGTCCGACAGGACGACCACCAGGGCGCCGACGAGCGCCGATGACACGAGGGCGAGCGAGCCGCGGCCGACGAGGCGGCGTGCGATCGGGGCGGCGAGGAACGCGACGAAGCTGATCGGTCCGGCGACCGAGACGGCGACGGCGGCGAGCGCGACCGCCACGGCCACGACGAGGAGCCGGGTGCGTTCGGCGCGCACGCCGATCCCGGCCGCCGTGTCGTCGCCCAGGCCCAGTGCCGCGAGCGGCCGGCCGAGCAGCAGCGCGCACGGGAGCAGCACCGCGGCGCCCACGGCGAGCACGGCCAGGGAGACCCCGTCGACGGTGTTCAGGCTCCCGGTGATCCAGACGAGCGCGCTCTGCACGTCGGAGATGTCGGCCTTCGTCAGCACGTACGACACGACGCCGGATGCGATGGCGGCGAACCCGATCCCGACCAGCACGAAGCGGTAGCCGCTCACGCCGCGGCGCCACGCGAGGGCATAGATGAGCACCGCGGCGAGCAGCGTCCCGACCAGCACCACTCCGGAGAGCGCGAGTCCGGTGAGCCCGAACCAGACCAGCGCGACCGAGCCGACGGCGCTCGCGCTCGCGGTGACGCCGATGATGTCCGGGCTGGCGAGCGGGTTGCGCGCGACCGACTGGATGAGCGCGCCGGACACGCCGAGACACGCCCCGACGAGGGCGGCCGCCAGCAGGCGCGGGAGGCGGAGCTCCAGGATCACGAACGAGGTCAGGCGATCGGCGCGACCCACCAGGGCCGCGAACACGTCCTCGGGGGCGACCCCCGCATCTCCCAGCGTGAGCGAGACGGCGCCCACGACGACGAGCAGCGCGGCGAGCACGACGGCGACGCGGGTGGCGCGACCGGCGCGGCGGCGACGGTCGACGGTGACGGCGCTCACAGGCTGACCAGCTTGCGGCGCCGCACGAGGGCGATGAAGAGGGGCGCTCCGACGAACGCCATGACGACGCCGACCTGCAGTTCGCCGGGCATGGCGACGACGCGTCCGATCACGTCGCAGGCCAGCAGCAGGGTCGGCGCGACCACGGCCGAGAAGGCGAGGATCCAGCGGTAGTCGCCGCCGACCGCCCAGCGGGCGATGTGCGGCACCACGAGGCCGACGAAGGCGATCGGGCCGACGGCGGCGGTGGCGGAGCCGCAGAGCAGGACGATCGCGACCGCGCTGACCGCCCGCGCGACGCCGACACGCTGGCCGAGACCACGGGCGACGTCGTCCCCGAGCGCGAGACCGTTGAGCACGCGCCCGAGCGCGAGCGCGATCACGGCGCCGAGGAGGAGGGTGGGCAGCACCTGCCAGAGCACGTCGACGGTGCGGCCGGCGAGCGCGCCGACCTGCCAGAACCGCATCGCGTCGAGGGAGACCCGGCTGGTCAGGAGGACGGCCGTGATGAGCGAGCCGAGGGCGGCGGAGACCGCGGCGCCCGCGATCGCGAGCTTGATCGGGGTGGCGCCCTCGCGTCCCGCCGACGAGACCGCGTAGACGAGCGCGGAAGCGAGCGCCGCCCCCGCGAAGGCGAACCACACGTACCCGGAGACGCTCGTGACCCCGAGGTAGGCGATCGCGACGACGACCGCCAAGGATGCCCCGAAGTTGACGCCCAGGATGCCCGGGTCGGCGAGCGGGTTGCGCGAGAGGCCCTGCATCACCGTTCCCGAGAGGCCGAGGGCGAGACCCGCCGCCAGCCCGAGCAGGGTGCGCGGCAGCCGGCTCCCGACCACCACGAGGTGCTCCGGGTCACCCGGCCGGTAGTGGAACAGCGCGTCGAGGACGTCGGCGGGGGCGATCGTGCGTGCGCCAACCATGAGGCTGAGCACGCTCACCGCCACGAGCGCGACCACGGCGACGACGAAGCCCGCGAGCAGACGCCGACGGCGCCGGCCGTGCGAGGAGATCCCCTCGGCACGGCCGGCGCTGGAAGCGATGACGCTCGCGGGCATCGACGGCTACTTGACCTTCTCGGCGGCGGCGGCCAGCTGCGGCACGTACTTGTCGAGCATCCACGGGATGGCGAGCACACTGGGCGCACTCGTGGCCGCGACGAACGACTCGCCGACGATCGGCGCGAAGCGGCCCTCCTTGATGGCGGGCATCGCGGCGACGAGCGGGTCGGCCGTGAACGCATCCACGGAGGACTGCTTGTCGAAGTACATCACCAGCAGGTCCGTATCGATCTTCGAGAGGTTCTCGTAGCTGAGCTGGTAGAAGAAGCTGCCGTCATCCTTGCTCGTGTCGAGCTCGGCGATGCTCGCCGAGTTCTTGAGCCCCAGATCGTTCAGCAGCTGCACGCGCGGATCTTCGGCCCGGTAGACGTTCAGCACGCCCGGCTGGTTGGCCGCGGCGTAGAAGAACGTCTTGTCCTTCAGCACGGGGTACTTCGCGGCGAGGGTCGCGATGTCGTCCTTGGTCTTCGTGAGCAGCGCATCCGCCTCGCCCGACAGGCCGAGCGCCTTGCCGACGATGGCCGTCTGGTCCTGCCAGCTGGTCGCCCACGGCTTGTCCGGGTAGGCGACGACGGGAGCGATCTTGCTGAGGGTGTCGAACTCCGCCTGCGTGAGGCCGGAGTATGGCGCGAGGATGACGTCGGGCTTCGCCTTCACGAACGCCTCGAACGGCACCTCCCCCGTGTCGGAGGAGATGATCTGCGGGGTCGCGCCCTTGAGTTCCTTGATCTTGTCGGCGTCCCAGGGCAGCACGCCGTCCTTGTCGCCACCGTAGGTGAACGCCGGCATGGCGACGGGCACGATGCCGAGCGCGAGCACGATGTCCTGCGCACCCCAGCCCCAGGTCGCGATGCGCTTGGGCTGGGAGTCGATCGTCGTCTTTCCCAGCGCGCTGTCGATCGTGACCGGGAACGCACCCGTGTCACTGCTGGAGGTGCTCTCGGCTCCGGCTCCGCCGGCGCTGCAGCCGGTGAGGACGAGTGCGGCCGAGGCGACGACCGCCGAGGCGATCAGGGCGAGACGCGACCGGCGACGGCCGCGGCGTGCGGTTTCGAGCATGGCTCTCCTGGTTCGGGAGGGGCGGGTGATGTGTCGATCGACACATTAGGGGAGCCTAACCTAAGCAAGGCGACCCTGCACAACTCCCAGGAAGACGCTCAGACTCCGTCCGTCTCGTGCTCCCGGATCTCTCCCTGGAGGTCCCGCAGCGTGGAGCGCAGCGCCCGCTCCGCATCCAGGCCCTGCGACTTCGCCGACGCGACGATCGCCAGCAGCAGCGCGCCCAGCTCGTCCTCGTTCTCCACCGCGACTCCCCCGCCCTCGGCCAGGTCGAGGAGTCCGACCTTCTGCGCGCGGCCCAGCAGCTTGTCCGCCAGCGCCAGCGACGGCATCGCCTGCGGAATGCCGTCCAGCACGCTCGTCCGGCCCGGCTTCTCCTGCTTCTTCAGGTCGTCCCAGAAGCCGACGACATCGTCCGCGGTCTCGGCCGTGCGGCCTCCCCCGAAGACATGCGGGTGCCGCCCGATCATCTTCGCGGTCATCTGTGCAGCGACATCCTGGATGTCGAAGTCCTCCCCCGGCGTGTGCGCCGCGATGTCCGCGTGGAACAACACCTGGTAGAGCACGTCGCCGAGCTCCTCGAGCAGGTCGTCGCGGGTGCCGCTCTCGATCGCCTCCACCAGCTCGTACGTCTCCTCGACGAGGTACTGCACGAGGGACTCGTGCGTCTGGTCGGCGTCCCACGGGCAGCCGCCGGGCGCCCGGAGTCGCGCCGTCACCGCGACGAGCTCATCGAGTTTGCTGGGGGCCGGGTCGGTCATCGTGCTCCTCCTCAGGACGGCTCCATCCTCTCACCGTCGCCGCCCGCTACTCTGGCCGCATGGCCAGTCGCATCGCCCGCGTCACCGTGTCCGTCGACGATCTCGCGGCCTCCCTCGCGCTGTACCGCGACGTCCTCGGGCTCGCCGAGTTGTACACCGCCAACGACGTCGCGATGCTGACGACGGACCCGGGCGACCGGACGGGCGCCGAGACCCAGGTGCTGCTGCACCGCCGCACCCCGACACCCGGCGACGCGGGCGTCGCGATCAGCTTCGGCGTCACGGATGTCGATGCGGCGACCACGGCCGCCGTCGCCGCCGGCGCCGTGCTCGTGGACGCACCGGCCGATCAGCCGTGGCGGGAGCGGCAGGCCGTGCTCCGGGACCGCGACGGCCACCTCCTCTGCCTGGTGTCGCCCCTCGGGTAGACTCCCACCTGGTGTGCCGGGAAGTCTGGTCGGCGGGTGACGCGTGCGCGTCGCTCCCGTGATCGACCCCACCCGCACCCGGTGCGAGAAGGGCTGCACTCCCGATGAGCATCATCCGTTCCGAACGCACTGCCGCCGGCCTCCTCCTCGGCGCCGCGGCGCTCGGCCTTCTGCTGGCGAACACCGTCGCCGGGCCCGCCCTGCTCGACCTGCAGCACGCCGAACTCGACCTCGGCATCGCCTCGATGAGCGTGGGTCACTGGATCAGCGACGGACTGCTGGCGGTCTTCTTCTTCATCGTCGCCATCGAGCTGAAGCACGAGCTCGTCGCGGGTGAGCTCAACTCGTTCGCCAAGGCCATCCATCCGGCGATCGCCGCCGTGGCCGGCGTCGCGGTGCCGGCGCTCGTCTATCTGGCCGTCACGGCCGGCACCGGTCAGGGGGCCGGCTGGCCCATCCCGACCGCGACCGACATCGCCTTCGCTCTCGGTGTGCTCGCCGTGTTCGGACGCGGGCTCCCCAACCGGCTGCGGGTCTTCCTGCTCGCGCTCGCGGTGCTGGACGACCTCATCGCCATCCTCATCATCGCCGTCTTCTTCACGACCGACCCCGACCTCCTCGACCTGGCGCTGGCGGCCGTCGCCGTCGTCGCCTTCGGGCTGCTGAGCCGCATGCTGCGCGGGAGGCTGCGCTGGCCGATCGGCGTGCTCATGGTGCTCGTGGGGGTGCTCGCGTGGTGGCTCGTCCACGAGTCCGGCGTGCACGCCACCATCGCCGGAGTCGCCCTCGGGCTCGTCATGGCGCGGCCCCCGGCGCGCCGCACGGCCCACGCGCTGGAACCGTGGTCGAACGGGCTCATCCTGCCGCTGTTCGCCTTCTCGGCGGCGCTCGTCGTCATCCCCGCCGTCGCGCCGTCGGAGCTCTCGCCCGCGTTCTGGGGCATCCTCGTCGCCCTCCCCGTCGGCAAGCTCGTCGGCATCACGCTCGGCGGCTGGCTGGGGTCGTTCACCCGCAGCACCGAGGAACGCGCACGTATCCCGCTGTTCGGCCTGGTCGCCGTGGGAGCGCTCGGCGGAATCGGCTTCACCGTGTCGCTGCTCATGAACGAGCTGGCGTTCGCGGGCGACGAAACCGTGCGGGCCGAGGGCACATTGGCCGTTCTCCTCGGTTCGGCGGTGGCGATCGTGGTGTCCGGCGTGTTGGTCTCTCTGCTCGCCCGACGCTACCGCCGCCTCCACCCGCACCCCTGATCCCGCGCCCCTGATCCCTGACGCCCCCACCTACACCACCCACCCACCTCACCCCACCCCACCCCGGTAATCCGGAGATGTCCCAGGAACCGGCCGATTCCTCCGTCCGAACGGGGAAATGATCGGCGCGGCGGCTCGAATCGCCGGAGTTACGGCGACCGGACGGGCGTGGCACCGTTCCTCCGGAGTTCTCCCGAGACGCGCCGCTCATTTCGCCGGAACTCCGGCGATACGTGGCGCGACGGCGTATATCTCCGGAATTACCGGGGTGGTGTGGGTGGAGTAGGCGGGGACGGGGCCACGCGGGGACCGGGTCAGGCGGGTTCGGGGGCGGGCTCGGGGAGGGGGAAGAGGGCGCCGAGGAGGGTGGAGACCCACTCGATGAGGGCGGAGTCGTCGAGGGGCTCGCCGTTGACGCGCGGGAGAGGGACGGTCGCGACCTTGGGGGCCGCGTGGTACTTCGACCCGGGGTACATGCGCTGCAGCCGCACCTGCAGGGAGTCCGGCAGCAACGCGGGGGCGAGTCGCAGGTTGGAGCCCATGGCGACGACCTCGCCGAGGCCCGCCTTCTGCGCGTGCCGGCGCAGGCGCGAGACGGCGACGAGATTGAGCACCGGGACGGGCGGCTCGCCGTAGCGGTCGGAGAGCTCCTCGACGACGAGATCGATCTGGCCGTCCTTCGACGTCGGCGCGCTCGCAGCCGACAGCTTCTGATAGGCCTCGAGACGCAGGCGCTCGCTGTCGACGTACTCCTCGGGGATGTGGGCGTCGACGGGCAGCTCCAGCCGCAACTCGGTCTGCCCCTCCGCGACCTCGCCGCGGAACGTCGACACGGCCTCGCCGATCATGCGCAGGTAGAGGTCGAAGCCCACACCGGCGATGTGGCCGGACTGCTCACCGCCGAGCAGGTTGCCCGCTCCTCGGATCTCGAGGTCCTTGAGCGCGACCTGCATGCCGCTGCCGAGGTCGTTGTTCGCGGCGATGGTGGAGAGGCGGTCGTGCGCGGTCTCGCTGAGCGGCTTGTTCTCATCCCAGAGGAAGTACGCGTACGCGCGCTCCCGCCCACGGCCGACACGACCGCGCAGCTGGTGCAGCTGGCTGAGCCCGTACTTGTCGGCGCGGTCGATGATGATGGTGTTGGCGTTCGCGATGTCGAGCCCCGTCTCGATGATGGTCGTCGACACCAGCACGTCGAACTTACGCTCCCAGAAGTCGACGACGACCTGCTCGAGCGCGTGCTCGTTCATCTTGCCGTGGGCGACGCCGATGCGCGCCTCCGGAACCAGCTCGGCGATCTTCGCCGCCGCGGCCGAGATCGAGCCGACCCGGTTGTGCACGAAGAACACCTGGCCCTCCCGCAGCAGCTCGCGCCGGATGGCCGCGGCGACCTGTTTCTCGGAGTACGGGCCGACGAAGGTCAGGATCGGGTGGCGGTCCTCGGGAGGCGTCGCGAGCGTCGACATCTCGCGGATCCCGGTCACCGCCATCTCGAGTGTGCGAGGAATGGGCGTCGCGCTCATCGCCAGGATGTCGACGTTGGTCTTCAGCTTCTTCAGCTGGTCCTTGTGCTCGACGCCGAAGCGCTGCTCCTCGTCGATGATGACGAGGCCCAGGTCTTTGAAGGTGACCCCGTCGGCGAGGATGCGGTGCGTCCCGATGACGATGTCGACGGTGCCGTCGGCCAAGCCGGCGAGGGTCTCCCGCGCCTCCTTGTCGGTCTGGAAGCGGCTCAGCTGGCGCAGATGCACCGGGAAGCCGGCGAAGCGCTCGAGGAACGTCTCCGCGTGCTGCTTCACCAGCAGCGTGGTCGGGACGAGCATGGCGACCTGCTTGCCGTCCTGGATGGCCTTGAACGCCGCACGCACGGCGATCTCGGTCTTGCCGAAGCCGACGTCGCCCGAGATGAGCCGGTCCATCGGGATGGGCCGCTCCATGTCGGCCTTCACCTCGTCGATGGTCTGCAGCTGGTCGTGCGTCTCGGCGAACGGGAACGCCTCCTCCAGCTCGTGCTGCCAGGGCGTGTCCGGCCCGAACGCGTGGCCCTTGGAGGCCATGCGGGCGGAGTAGAGCTTGACGAGCTCCACCGCGATGTCGCGCACGGCCTTGCGGGCGCGGCCCTTCGCGGCCGCCCAGTCGCTGCCGCCCATCTTGCTGAGCTGCGGGGCCTCGCCGCCGACGTAGCGGCTGAGGAGGTCGAGCTGGTCGGTCGGCACGTAGAGCTTGTCGCCGGGGTAGCCGCGCTTGGACGGGGCATACTCGAGCACCAGGTACTCGCGCTTCGATTTGACCGCGTTGCGGCCGCCGCTGGGGACCTCGCGCTGGGTCAGCTCGACGAACTTGCCGATGCCGTGCGTCTCGTGCACGACGAAGTCGCCGGGCTTCAGCTGCATCGGGTCGACGACGTTCTTGCGGCGCGCGGCGAGCTTCTTGACCTGCCGCGAGTCGTAGCCGATCGTGCGTCCGTAGAACTCGCTCTCGCCCACGACGGCGAGCTTGATCTCGGGCACCTCGAAGCCGTGCTCCACGTTGGCCTTGAGCAGGTAGGCGACGCCGGGCTCCGCATCGACGGGGAACTGGTCGACCGGGCGCGCGGGCAGCTCGGCTTCGCCCAGCACCTGCGCGGCGCGCTCGACGAGGCCGTTGCCCTCGGCGACGACGGCGACCCGCCAGCCCTCGCGCAGCCGCGCCGCGACGTGGCCGACCGCGCCCGAGACGTTGCCCTGGAAGCTGGGCACGGCGTCGGCGGCGATGCGGACCTGGAGGTGCTCCTCGAGTTCGCGGTGCTCCGGCAGCACGTCATCCGTCTGGAAGCCGCTCATGGTCCACCACGGATGGTCGGGTGCGGGAGCTCCCGGCCGGCTGAACTTCACCGAGTCGTGGAGCGTCTGGAGCGTGAGGAAGTCACCGGCGGCGAGGTCGATCGGCGCTGCGGCCCCCACCGTGGCGGCACTCCACGCGGCCGACAGGAACTCACGGTTCGTCTCGGCGAGGCTGACGGCGCGGGAGGCGACGCGCTCCGGCGAGAAGACGGCGACGGCGGCCCCGTCGGGCAGGTAGTGCGTGAGCGGCACCAGGCGGTCGACCAGCGCCGGGGCCAGCGACTCCATGCCCTCCACCGGGATGCCCTCGCCGATCTTGGCGAGCATGCCGGAGAGGCTGGGGAACTCGTGCTCCATCTCTCGCGCCCGCTGGCGCACCGACTCGCTGAGCAGCAGCTCGCGGCTCGGCGGCAGGGCCACCGACGGGATGGGCTCGGGCAGCGACCGCTGGTCGGCCACCGAGAAGGCGCGGATCTGCTCCACCTCGTCGCCGAAGAAGTCGACCCGGTACGGGTGGTCGGCGGTGGGCGGGAAGACATCGAGGATGCCGCCGCGCACGGCGAACTCGCCGCGCCGGGTCACCATGTCGACCCGCGCGTAGGCGAGGTCGACCAGCTGCGCGGCGAGGCCGGCGAGGTCGAACCCGCGACCGCCGGCCGTCAGGTCGACGGTGGCGTAGTCGGTGAGGTTGTCGGCGAGGGGCTGCAGGGCCGCGCGCACCGACGCGACGAGCACGAAGGGCGTGCGACGCTCCCCCGCTCCCCAATCGACGAGCCGCCGGAGGGCGGTGAGCCGCTTGCCGACGATCTCGGCGCTCGGGCTCAACCGCTCGTGCGGGAGCGTCTCCCAGGCGGGGAACTCGACGATCTCGGCATCCGGGAGCACGCACGGCAGGGCGGCCCTGACCGCTTCCGACTCGCGGCCGGTCGCCGTGACGACCAGGACGGCCTGAGACGAATCCTGCTCCGCGCGGCGTCGGATGAGTCCGGCGAGCAGCGGCGCACGCAGCCCCTCCGTGAGCGAGAAGTCGGCGTCGCGCGAAGCATACGTGAGCGCGTCAGCGAACGTGGAGGCGCGCTGAAGCGCCGTGATCAAGCCCTGGAGTATCACTCGCCAGAGTCTACGCGGCGCCCCCGACAGCCCGATGGGTGAACGGCACGAGACCTCCGTCGGCGTCGAGCGTCCGCCAGAGCACGGGGCCGGGAGTCGCCGCGGACGCGCAGAATCCCTCCCCGCGGCGGGAAGCGAGAGCGAACCGGCCGTGCCCTGTCGCGAGACGGCGGTCGTCCGCGAGCACGGTGAGACCCGCGAATCCGTCGAGCCGGGCCGCTCCCGCCTTCGCGAGAGCCTCCTTCGCCGTCCAGCTCAGCAGGAAGGCGGCGCCGGGATCGGCGCTCCCGGCGAGGATGCGTCGCTCGGCGGGCGAGAGGGCGGCGTCGGGCATCCCGTCGCTCGCCGGCGTCCCGCCCTCCACATCGACGCCGAGCCGACCCCGTGCGGCTCCGGCCGCGACGGTTCCGTTCGCGTGCGACCAGGAGAGGTGGAGACCGGCCGTGGTGGGCTGCGGGCGCCCGTGGGCTCCACCGCAGCTGTCGCACCGCTGCACGAGCTCCTCGGCCGCGATCGTGTCGCCCGTCAGCGCGCGATGAGCCGCCGCCGCGAGCAGGCGGGCGGCGGTGAAGTCGTCGCGGTCCGCGGCCCGGCGCAACCGGTCGCGCCGGGCCGCCGCATCCGCTGCGAGAGGCTCGTCCGGCAGCGCCTCGAGCACGCGGGCGGTCGAGGCCACCAGGACGAGGGCCGAGCCGGACGGGATCACGGCGTCGCTCCGGGGTGCGTTCCGCATCCGTCCGTGCTCAGATCCACCCGTCGAGGGCGCGCATGAAGCCGTCGTGGTCGTCCCGGTTGATCACATGGCCGGAACCCGGCACCACGCGCACGTCGAAACCGGCGTCGCGCAGACGCTGGGCGGCCTCCGGCTTCACCAGACGGGAGTTGTCGGCGAGCATCACGAGCGACGGCACCATCATGATCGTCGGGGCGCGCATCACACTCGGGGCGAGCACCGTCGGGATCGCCGCACGGTCGAAGGCGCGGAACGACTCGACCTCGATCGCGACGTCGGCCGGGTCCCAGCGCGGGTTGCGCCGGGCGATGCGCGCGGCGGACTGGCGTGCGAGCGTCTTGAGGAACGCCGGCGCGAGGAGCAGCTGGAGGCGATTGGCCACCGGGCACGAGAACGCCGGGTCCACGTAGACGACGCGCTCGGGGCGGAGCCGCTCGACGGCCAGGCTCACCGTCAGCCCGCCCAGCGAATGGCCCATCACGAGCTCCGGCTCGGCGGGCACGGTGTCGACGATGTCCTGCGCCATCAGCTCGGCCGAGTACTCTTCGGTGCGCGGACTGTGACCGTGCCCCCGCAGGTCGACGGCGACGACGTGGTAGCCGCGGTCGGCGAGCACGGGGCCGACGCGGCGCCAGGTGCGGGAGTCCGACATCACACCGTGGACCAGGATCGCGTAACGATCGCCCCGGCCCCACTCGCGTGTGAACAGCTCCATGGCCGACACGGTACGACGGCGCGCTGTGCGACGACTGTGCGGGCACCGGGCGGGACCTGTGCTCGCGTCCGTCGCGGCGTAGCCCTGCACATTCGTCACGAATGTCGGGAAAGCGTCAGGTCTTCCGCACATTCGGCACGAATGTCGGCTCACCGCGGTGCGTCAGCGGGCGGGGTGGTAGCGATTCTGGGCGGACGTGAGGCCGTCGGACGCGATCTGCTCGACGGCGTCCGCGGCGTCGGAGACGAGGATCGGGAGGTTCTTGCGCTCATCGGCGCTGAACGCCTTGAGCACGTGGTCCGCGGCGGCCTGGGAGCCGGGCGGACGCCCGACGCCGACGCGCACGCGGGTGAAATCGCCGGTGCCGGTCGCGGCGATCACGTCGCGGACGCCGTTGTGTCCGCCGTGACCGCCGCCGGACTTCAGGCGCAGGGTGTCGAACGGGATGTCGAGCTCGTCATGCACCACGATCAGGCGCGACGGGTCGAGGGAGTAGAAGCGCAGCAGCTGCGCGACCGGCCCTCCGGACACGTTCATGAACGTGTTCGGCTTCGCGAGCACGAACCGCGGGCCGCCGGGCGTCAGGCGCCCCTCTGCCACGGTCGCGTTCGTCTTGTGGGTCTTGAAGGTGAGACGGCCGCGCGAGGCGAGCTCGTCGAGCACCATCTGCCCCACGTTGTGACGGGTGGCGGCGTAGCCGGGCCCGGGGTTGCCGAGCCCGACTACGAGCCAGGGTCCGTCCGTCGGACGGGAGGATTCCATCGGGAGGGATTACTCCGCGGCCTCGGCGGAGGCCTCGGTCTCCGCGGCGGCCTCGGCGGCCCCCTCCTCGTCCTCGGCGCGCGCGGCGGCCGGGACGACGATGTTCAGGATGAGGAGGTCCTCGTCCTCGGCGAGCACGGCGCCGGTCGGCAGCGCGAAGTCCTTCGCGTGGTACTGGGTGCCCTCCTCGGCGTCGGTCACGTCGATGACGATGCGCTCGGGGATGTGGGTCGCCTCGACCTCGAGCTTGATGGTCGGGATGTCCAGCACCGCGATGGTGCCGGAGAACGGCTCACCCTCGACGTGAACGGGGACCTCGACCTGGACCTTCTCGCCGCGGCGCACGACGATGAGGTCGAGGTGCTCGATGATCTGGAGCACCGGGTCCTTCTGCACGTCCTTGACCAGGACGAGCTGGCTCGCGCCGGCGATGTCGAGGTCGAGGACCGCGTTCGCCTTGCGGAGCAGCAGGCCGACCTGGTGGGCCGGGAGGGTGACGTGCTGGGGGTCGGTGCCGTGGCCGTAGATGACCGCGGGGATCTTGCCCGCTGCGCGGATCTTGCGGGCGGCGCCCTTGCCGAAGCTGTCGCGGACCTCTGCGACGACCTTGTTGGACTCGTCAGCCATGATGTTCTCCTTGCCGGCCGCAGGCCGGGGATCGGGCGAGCGGTGCTCGCAGTGTGGGATTGTCGACTCGAGCGCATCGAGGTGCGCGAGGAAAGACTGCGTAGCCTGCTCCACCGCGTCGATCACGGAGGCCTGCGGAGATCCGCTGGCCTCCCTCGCCGAAGTTCAGTGACCGAGTCTACCGGAAATCCGCGCGGGCGCGTTCCGCGATCGTCGCGGCCAGCGCCTCCGGGGTCTGGTCGACGTGCAGCCGCAGCCCGGACTCGTCCTCCTGCAGCGGTTGCAGGGTCGCCAGCTGCGACGCGAGGAGCGAGGGAGGCATGAAGTGCCCAGGCCGCACCATGCGGGCGGCCAGCTCCTCCTCGGTCCCGTCGAGCTCGGCGAAGAGCGTCGCCGGTGCGTGGGAGCGGATGCGATCCCGGTAGACGCGCTTCAACGCCGAGCAGGCGAGCACGAGTCCGTCGGCGGCCGCGTCCGCGAGTGTCCGGCCGACCGCGTCCAGCCACGGTTCGCGGTCGGCGTCCGTCAGCGGGATGCCGGAGGCCATCTTGGCGACGTTGGCGGCGGGATGGAGCGCGTCGCCGTCCACGAAGACCACGCCCAGCTCGGCGGCGACGAGGGCGCCGACCGTGCTCTTGCCCGAGCCAGAGACGCCCATGACCACCACCAGCGGACCCACGCACGCCCCTTCCATTCGCGACGCCTCCAGTATGGCGCGCGGCGACGGGAGGCTCCGCCCGGCCTTCACCGGCCCTCGCCGTCGTCGCCGGTCGCCGCGGCGAAGCGCAGGAGCACCTTGCCCGACACGGAGGCGTCGCGCGCGATCGCGAAGGCGTGCAGCGCCTCGTCGGCCGCGAACTCGTGCGTGACGACCGCGGAGACGTCGAGAGAGCCGTCGGCGAGCGCCGCGATCGTGTCGTCCAGCTCGTCGACGAACCGGAACGATCCGACGAGCTCCAGCTCCCGTGCGATCGCCCGGGCGATCGGTACGGGCTGGTCCCCGGGAGGCAGCAGCCCGACGAGCACGATCCGGCCGCCACGGGTCGCGCCCTGGATCGCCGCGGCGAGGCCGGGGACGGTTCCGGACGACTCGATCACGAGGTCGGCGTCGACGGCGGCGACGGCCGCGGCATCGCGTGCGTCGATGGTGCGTGTCGCACCCGCGGCGGTCGCGATCGATCGGGGCAGCTCGTGCAGGTCGGTGGCGACGATCTCCGCGGCGCCGGCCCGACGCAGCACGGCGACGGCGAGAGCACCGATGGGTCCGCTGCCGATCACGAGCACCCGCGCTCCGCGCACCTCCCCCGCCCGGCGCACGGCGTGCCACGCGACGGCGGCCGGCTCGGCGAGCGCGGCTGTCCGCAGCGGGAGCCCGCTCGGCAGCGCGCGGAGCATCCGCGTCGGCAGCACGACCCGGTCGGCGAAGGCGCCCGCGGTGTGCGGGATGCGCGCCGCGCTGCCGAGGTAGGTCGCACCGGGCGCCAGGTTCGGGCGGTCCTCCGGGTAGCGCGAGCCGTCACCCGGGAGGGGCGTCGCGGGGTGCACGGCGACCGCCGTCCCGGGGGCCGGGCCGGATCCGTCCGCCGCGGCGTCCGCCACGATGCCCACCACCTCGTGACCGAGCACCATCGGCGCGCGGAGGACCGACTCCCCCGCCGCGCCGTGGGTCCAGTAGTGCAGGTCGGAACCGCAGACGCCGCCGTAGGCGACGGCGACGATCGCCTCGTCGGGGGCCGGATCGGCGAGCGGCAGGTGGTCGACGCGCAGGTCGCCGGCGCCGTGGGCGACGACGGCCCTCGTCGTGTCCACGGTCACACCACCACCGTCATGCCGCCGTCGACGAAGACGACCTGGCCGTTGACGTAGTCGGACGCGGACGACGAGAGCCACACGGTCGGGCCGACCAGGTCGGCGACGCGCCCCCAGCGGCCGGCCGGCGTGCGACCGACGATCCAGTCGTTGAACGCTGCGTCGTCGACCAGGTTCTGAGTCATCTCCGTGTGGATGTACCCGGGCGCGATCGCGTTCGCCTGCACCCCGCTGGCCGCCCACTCCGCCGTCATCGCACGGGTCAGGTTGCGCAGACCGCCCTTCGCCGCCGTGTAGGGACCGATGGTCGGGCGCGCGAGGTCGGCCTGCACCGAGGCGATGTTGACGATCTTGCCGTGTCCGCGGCCGACCATCCCGCGCGCGACGGTCCGGCCGACGAGGAAGGCGCTCGTCAGGTCGGTGCGGAGCACCCGATCCCAGTCCTCGCGGCTGACGTCGAGCAGCGGCTCCCGGTGCTGGACGCCCGCGTTGTTGACCAGGATCTCCACCGGTCCGACCTCGGCCTCGATGCGGTCGACCGCGGCCACCACCGCGCTCTCGTCGGTGATGTCGAACGGGAGGGCGTGGATGCGGTCGCCGTACTCGGAGGCGAGCGCGTCCCTGGTCCCCGCGAGGCGGTCGGGGTCGAGTCCGTTGAGCACGATCGTCGCGCCCGCGGCGGCGAGCCCGTCGGCCAGCGCCCGGCCGATGCCGCGGCTCGATCCGGTCACGAGTGCCACGCGTCCCGTGAGATCGAAGGGGTTGGCTGTCATTCTGATCCTCTCCTGTGTCGCCCGGCCGCGACGACCGGGTTCGCGAGCTCGCCGAGTCCGTCGATGTGGATGCGTGCGGTGTCGCCGGCTGCGACGGGCACCCCCGTTCCGGGGCAGCCCGTCAGCACGACGTCGCCGGGACCGAGTTCGAGCACGCCCGTCAGGTGGACCAGCAGCTCGACGACTCCTCGCGCGAGCCCGTCCACCGAACCGGTCGCGACCCGGTCGCCGGCCTCGGCGCGGATGCCGAGGCCGGCGGGATCCAGATCGGTCTCGATCCACGGGCCGAGGGGCGTGAAGCCGTCGCCGTTCTTCGCCTGGGTCAGCAGGGAGTCGCGGGCGATCTGCTCGACCGCTGTCACGTCGTTGCCGATCGTGAAGCCGAGCACGTGCGCCGCCACCTCGTCCGCGTGGAGGTGACGCGCGCGGCGGCGGACGACGACCGCGAGCTCCCCCTCCGCGACCACGGAGCCGACCGCCGGGTCGAGCCCGATCGGCTCCCCGGGTCCGACGACGGTGCGGGCCGATTTGGCGAACGCCTGCGGTGGAAGCAGCGCGTCCGCGGGGCCGGAATTGTGCGCCATCCCGAGCACGATCCGCGGTTCGACAGGTGCCGCGAGCGGCGCATCGGCGGCGAATCGCTCCCCGGTGCGACGCGGCGCATCGGCGAACAGGTCGTCGATGACGTGCCACTCGCCGTCCGACCACACCACGGGGACGGGACCGCGGCCGGTGCGGACGCGGGCGAGCCGCATCAGTGGGCGCGCGACGCCGCGAGCGTGCGCTGGTGCTCCCGGCGCGACACGGTCGGCGACGGGCGGCTCGTCACGTCGACATACGAGTCGTCGATGGCGTCGGTGAGGAGGTTGAGGTCGCGGGCTCGCGTCTCGGGCGTGACGAACGTCGCCCAGAGGGTGATCGCCGTCAGGGCGAGGACGTAGACCGCGAGCGGCCACCAGGAGTTCCCGAACGCGCCGAGCAGCACGGCGCCGATGAGCGGGGCGATGCCTCCCGCGAGCACGGCGCTGAACTCGCGCGAGATCGCGACGCCGATGTACCGGCGGCGGTTGCCGAACAGCTCGGGGAGGGTGGCGCACTGCGCGCCCAGCATCACGTTCACGCCGACGCCGTAGGTGATCGCGAGCACGGGGATGATCAGCCAGACCGACCCCATCGACATCAGCCACCAGGCGGGGACGGCGAGCACGAGCTGGATGAGCGCGCCGATGCGGTAGACGCGCATCCGCCCGAACCGGTCGCTGAGGGAGCCTGCGAACGGGATGACGATGATGCCGAGGGCGGCGCCGACGGCGATCGCCAGGGGGCCCATCCACGGCTCGGCCCCGACCACGGTGGTCACGAAGGTCACCGCGAGCGTCTGGTAGAGCGCGGACCCGCCGTTCTCCGCCATCCGCAGGCCGATGCCCCGGATGATGGTGCGCCACGACTGAGTGAACGCCTCGCCGAGCGGGTTCTTCGCGACCTGCTCCTGCGCCTCGAGGGTGATGAAGGCCGGCGACTCGCGCAGGCGGAGCCGGATGAAGATGGCGACGATGATGAGCAGCACCGACGCGAGGAACGGGATGCGCCACAGCCAGTCGTGCACGATCTGCCGGTCCACGAGGCCGAGCAGGAAGAAGACGACCGAGGCCAGGATGGTGCCGATCATGATGCCGACGAACGGCAGCGACGCGAAGTATCCCCGCCGGCGGACGGGAGCGTACTCGGCCATGAGCGTGGTCGCGCCGGCCTGCTCCGCCCCGGCTCCGAAGCCCTGGAGAACGCGCAGGACCACGAGGAGGATCGGCGCCCAGACGCCGATCTGCTCCCCGGTCGGCAGCACGCCGATGAGCGTGCTCGCGCCTCCCATGAGCGCGATCGTGACGATCAGGACGGCCTTGCGGCCGATCTTGTCCCCCAGCGCTCCGAAGAACAGGCCGCCGAACGGCCGGGCGAAGAAGCCGACCGCGTAGGTGGCGAACGCGGCGGCGACGGCCGCGCCCGGCCCGAGGGCCGGGAAGAACAGCTGGCCGAACACGAGGGCGGAGGCCAGTCCGTAGAGGGCGAAGTCGTAGTACTCCAGCGCGCTTCCGACGCTGGAGGCCAGAGTGGCGCGGCGCAGGTTCGCCGCGTAGTCGGGGTCGTTCGAGCCGCGCAGTTCGCTCGCAGAGCGGTCAGTGCTCATCGGGGTGTCCTCCTGCACAGGACCCCCTCGGCGTCGTCGCGTGACGTCGTCGCGTGACATCGTCGTCGGGGGTCGGCTTGCACGGGCGTCGTCGCCCGCTGCCGTCGACCATAACACTATGCTGAACACGGTTCAACCCACTGAACACTTGTTGCCTGGTGACAGGACCACTCCGGCACGTCAGGCGACGATGTGCCCGGTCAGCGCCTCCGTCGCGAGATTCATCGGGTTGGACATCCGGCGGCCGACGATGTGGAGCTCCGTGAGCAGCGCGGCCAGCACGTCGTCGGTGAAGGCCGACTCCAGCAGAGAGGCTCCCAGCGCCAGCGAGACCTCGCCGCTCGACTGCGGCGGGACGACGATCGCGAACCCGGCGAGCCCGGGATAGACCTCGCCGTGGTCGAGGCTGTAGCCGCGCTCCCTCGTCGCGTCGATCTTGGCGATCAGCCCGTCGAGGGAGGTCGTGGACTGGTCGGTGAATCCGGGCCGGGTCTCGTCGTCGGCGAAGCGACGCGCGATCTCGTCGTTGCTCAGCTCCGCGAGCAGGGCGTTGCCGACCGCCGTGATCGAGGCGGGGTAGCGGGAGCCGATACCGGCCGAGAGGCGGAACGGCGCGCGGCCCACGTGCGCGCCGACGTAGATGACGTGCGTGCCGTCGAGCACCGCGAGCTGGGTGCGCTCATGGCGCAGGAGCTCGGAGTCGGCGCAGGCCCGATAGAACTCGAGCACCGGGTCGAATGCACGGAGATAGGCGCCGCCCAGCTCCACGACCTTGCGACCCAGCACGTAGCCGGTGTCGTTGCGGCGGACGAGGCCGCCCTCCTCCAGCGCGGAGACCACGTTGAGCGTCGACGACTTGGCTGCGCCGAGCCCGCGCGCCAGCTCGCTCAGGGTCAGCGGCTCACCGAGGGCGTCGCCGAGCAGATCGAGCACCCGCACGGCCCGCGCGACCGCGGGAGCCTTCTCTGCGGCATCGGACATGTCGGCTCCTCATCGGTCGTCGCCGCGTCAGTAGAAGTCGACGGTGTCGACCCGGTTGCGCAGCGGGCGCCCGTCCAGCAGGCGCGTGGCGTTGTCTGCGAACAATTCTGCGATGCGGCGCTCCTCCCCGGTCGTCAACGCGGCCGTGTGCGGGCTGATCAGCACGCGCGGGTGCGCCCAGAGCGGGCTCTCCTGCGGCAGCGGCTCGACCGCCGTGACGTCGAGCGCGGCGAAGCCGACGCGGTCCGCCTCGAGGGCGGCGAGCAGCGCGCCCTCGTCGATCACGGTGCCGCGGCCGACGTTCACCACCGTCAGCCCGGGCTTCGCCGCCTCGAAGAACGCCGCGCCCAGCATCCGCTCGGTCGCGGCCGTCCCGGGAAGGGCGACCACCACCGCGTCGACGCGGCCGGCGACGTCGGCGAGCGCGGCGGGTCGCACCACCTCGTCGACGTCGGGGACGGCCCGTTCGTGCCGGGAGGTCCCGATCACGTGGGCACCGAACGCCTTCAGCAGCCGGGCGACCTCCGCCCCGATCCCGCCCAGGCCGAGCACGAGCACGGTCTGCTCGGCCAGCTGACCCATCCCCCACCGTCCGGGCCAGTGGCGATCCCGCTGGTCGGCCTGCAGGCGCGGGAGGCCCTTCGCCCCGGCGAGCAGCCCGAAAAGGGCGAACTCGGCGAGGGGGCCGCCGTGCACCCCGGCGGAGGTCGTGAAGGCGACGCGCTCCAGCTCCTCCGCGGTGAGCTTCGCGGCCTTGACCGTGCCTCCTCCTCCGGCCGCCATCGTGTGCATCCAACGGAGGTCGGGATTCGCACGGACCGCGCGGGCGATCTGAGCCGGGTCGAGATCGGGCACGCCGTAGACGGCGTCCGCCGCGTCGATCATGGCGTCGAAGCGTTCCTGTTGAACGGGCGTGCGCCGGAAGCCGGGGTCGCCGCCGAAATCGGCCGGGTGGCGCATCGGCGGCAGCAGGTCCGGCTCGAAGTCCAGGCGGATGCGCGGCTCGCGCTCCACCAGGAGGTCGGCATGCTCGGGCTTCAGGGGCGTCGCCACGGCGACGCGGAGCTCGGTGGTGGTCACCTTCGTCCTCACTGTCTGCGGGTAGAGTCCGGTAGACGGACACAGTCTACCAAGGATTCACCCTACTGAACCGCGTTCACTATACTGACCATATGACGAGCCAACGACAGCCTCGCTCCACCGTCGGCGTCCTCGGGCTGGGCAACATGGGCCGCCCGATGACGCTCAACCTGCTCCGCAGCGGCATCGCATCCGTGGTGGTGCACGGACGCACGCGCGCCGCCCTCGACGATGCCGGGGCCGCGGGCGCGGTCGTCGCTCCGACCGCCCGTGGCCTCGCCGCACAGAGCGACATCGTGCTCTCGATGCTCCCCGACCTCCCGCAGCTGCGCTCGGTGCTGGACGGTCCGGACGGCCTCCTGGCCGGCGTCGACCACCCGCTCCTGCTGATCGTGGGCTCCACCTCCGCGCCCGACGGGATCCGCGACCTCGCCGCCGAGCTGGGCACCCGGACCGACGGCCTCGTCCGCGTGCTCGATGCCCCGGTCAGCGGAGGGACGGACGGCGCAGAGGCCGGCTCGCTCGCCATCATGGTCGGCGGCGACCCGGACGACTTCGCCCGCGCCGAGCCCATCCTGTCCACGATGGGCACGCCCGTCCTGCTCGGCCCGCTCGGCTCTGGCGAGGTCGCCAAGGCCTGCAACCAGATGATCGTCGCCTCCACCATCGTCGCCCTCAGCGAGGCAACGGTCATCGCCGAGCGCGCGGGCCTGGACGTAACGCGACTGCTCGACCTGCTCGGCGGCGGCTACGCTGGAAGCCGTCTGCTCGAGTCGCGCAAACAGCGTCTGGCCGAGAAGGACTACTCGGTCTCCGGGCCGGCGAAGTTCATGGTGAAAGACCTCGGCTTCGCCCGCGCGGAGGCGGAGCGCACCGCGACGGCCACTCCCCAGCTCACGACGCTGCAGGACTTCTTCCGCCGACTGGTGGAGGCCGGTCTCGGCGACGACGACATCACGGTCGCCCAGGGCTTCATCGCCGCCTCCTCCCCGGCCACCGACCACACCCTCCCCTGACCCCTCGACGCGGCACCCGCCGCAGCAGACCACCGAGCACGAAGGAGCACCACGTGTCACAGGAAGCAACCGCCAACATCGGAGTCGTCGGACTGGCGGTGATGGGGTCGAACCTGGCCCGCAACCTCGCCTCCCGCGAGGGCAACACGGTCGCCGTCTACAACCGCACCTACGCGCGCACCGAAGAGCTGATCGGCGCCCACCCGGAGGCCGGGTTCGTCGCCTCCGAGTCCATCGACGACTTCGTGGCGTCACTGGCGAAGCCGCGCACCGCCATCATCATGGTCCAGGCCGGGAAGGGCACCGACGCGGTCATCGATCAGCTCGCCGAGCGGTTCGAGCCGGGTGACATCATCGTCGACGGCGGCAACGCGAACTTCCAGGACACGATCGCCCGCGAGAAGCGCATCTCCGAGACCGGCATCCACTTCGTCGGGGCGGGCATCTCCGGCGGTGAGGAGGGCGCGCTCAAGGGCCCGTCGATCATGCCGGGAGGCTCGGCCGAGTCGTACGAGACCCTCGGCCCGATCCTGTCGTCGATCGCCGCGGTCGCCGAGGGCGAGCCCTGCGTGACCCACGTCGGCACCGACGGCGCCGGCCACTTCGTGAAGATGATCCACAACGGCATCGAGTATGCGGACATGCAGCTCATCGCCGAGGCGTACGACCTGCTCCGCACCGTCGGCGGCCTCGAGCCCGCCGCGATCGCCGACGTGTTCTCGGAGTGGAACCAGGGCTACCTGGAGTCGTATCTGATCGAGATCACGGCGGAGGTGCTGCGCCAGGTCGACGCGGAGACCGGCAAGCCGTTCGTCGACATCGTCCTCGACCAGGCCGGGTCGAAGGGCACGGGCGTGTGGACCGTGCAGAACGCGCTCGACCTCGGTGTGCCGGTCGGCGGCATCGCGGAGGCCGTCTTCGCCCGCGCCGTCTCCTCCAAGCCGGACCAGCGCGCCGCCGTGCAGGCGACCATCCGGTCCCGCCCCGAGGTGCAGAAGGCGTTCGACGTGGCCGCATTCGCGGACGACGTCTCCAAAGCGCTCTACGCGTCCAAGGTCGTCGCCTACGCCCAGGGCTTCGACGCGATCATCGCCGGCGCCGAGAAGTACGGCTGGACCATCAACAAGGACAAGATCGCCAAGATCTGGCGTGGCGGCTGCATCATCCGCGCCCAGTTCCTCAACCGCATCGCCGACGCGTACGACGAAAACCCCGACATCACCACCCTGCTCGAGGCGCCGTACTTCGCGGACGCGGTCCGCGAAGGCGAGGCCGCGTGGCGCCGCATCGTCGCCACGGCCGCGCTCTCGGGCGTGCCGGTCCCCGGGTTCGGCTCCGCGCTGTCCTACTACGACTCGCTCGCCTCCACGCGCCTCCCGGCCGCGCTGGTGCAGGGACAGCGGGACTTCTTCGGCGCCCACACCTACAAGCGCGTCGACAAGGACGGCACCTTCCACACGCTGTGGTCGGGCGACCGCACCGAGATCGAGACCGAGGGCTCCTCGCACTAGGCTCACAGCCCCCGCGTACACAGAAAGTGCTCCGAATCCGCCCGATTCGGAGCACTTTCTGTGTACTCGGGGGCCGCGACGGGTGAGACTCGGAGGGTGACGTACGAGGAGCATCCTGAGCTGGCGGCGTACGAGCCCATCGACCGGTCGCCGCGCGCCCGGCGCGTGATCGTGATCCGCGTCGTCGTAATGCTCGCGCTCGGCGGCCTGCTGCTGCCCGGCATCCTGCTGACCATCGGGATGCAGACGTCCACGGCCGAGTACACCTGCGGCGTCTACGTGCGCCACTACCAGCCCGACGCGACGGGATCCTCCGCCCGCTTCGAGCTGGTCGCCCCCGCAGGGCCGGGCTGGCAGTGCTACGCGCTCAACACCGAGGGCGACGCGACGTTCGTCGCGCCGCTCGGCCTCATCCCGTCGGCGCCGCACTCCCTCCCCTGAGCGTCGCCGACCCGGCGGCAGCCTCGGATCAGGCGACGCCCTCGGATCAGGCCGCGCTCGACGGGGTCGAGTGCGCGGTCGATTCTGCGCGTGTGTCCGGGGCTACGCGGCCCCGTCGAACATCGACGTCACCGAGCCATCGGTGAAGACCTGCTCGATCGCGTCCGCGAGAAGCGGGGCGATCGGCAGGACCGTGAGCTTGTCCCAGCGCTTGTGCTCGGGCAGCGGCAGGGTGTCGGTGACGACGACCGAGTCGATGACGTCCGACTGCAGCAGCTCGACCGCGGGGTCGCTGAACACAGCGTGCGTCGCCGCGACGACGACGCCGGTGGCGCCGTTGGCCTTGAGCGCCTCCGCCGCCTTGACGATGGTGCGGCCCGTGTCGATCAGGTCGTCCACCAGGAGGCAGACGCGGCCCTCCACGTCGCCCACGATCTCGTGCACCGACACCTGGTTCGGGACGAGCGGGTCGCGGCGCTTGTGGATGATCGCGAGCGGGACGCCCAGCTTGTCGCTCCAGTTGTCGGCCACGCGGACGCGGCCCATGTCGGGCGACACGACCGTGAGGGTCGCCGGGTCGAGCTCGCGCCGCATGTGCTCGAGGAGCACCGGCATGGCGAAGAGGTGGTCGACGGGGCCGTCGAAGAAGCCCTGGATCTGAGCGGCGTGGAGGTCGACCGACATGATGCGGTCGGCGCCCGCCGCCTTGAACAGGTCGGCGACCAGGCGGGCCGAGATCGGCTCGCGGCCGCGACCCTTCTTATCCTGTCGGGCATACGGGTAGAACGGCGCGACGACGGTGATGCGCTTGGCCGAGGCCCGCTTGAGCGCGTCGACCATGATCAGCTGCTCCATCAGCCACTCGTTGATCGGCGAGGTGTGCGACTGGATGACGAAGGCGTCCGACCCGCGCACGCTCTCGTCGAACCGGGCGTAGATCTCGCCGTTCGCGAAGGTGCGCGCGTCGGTCGGGACCAGCTCGCTGCCGAGGCAGTCGGCGATCTCCCGGGCCAGCTGGGGGTGCGCCCGCCCCGAGATGAGGACGAGGCGCTTCTGGCCGTTCGCGGTGATCCCAGACACTTATTCTCCGCTCTCTTCCGCAGCTCGGGCGGCGTCCGTGCCCGGTCGCTTCTGCGCGACCCAGCCTTCGATGTTGCGTTGCGGGGCGACGGTGATGGCCAGCGAGCCGGCCGGGACATCCTTGCGGACGACGGTTCCCGCTCCCGTGTACGCTCCGTCACCCATCCTAACCGGCGCGACGAACACGGTGTTGCTGGCTGCGCGCACGTGCGAGCCGATCTCGGTGCGGTGCTTGTGCACGCCGTCGTAGTTCGCCGTGATGACGCCGGCGCCGAGGTTCGACTTCTCGCCGACCTCGGCGTCGCCGACGTAGTTGAAGTGCGCCAGCTTGGTGCCCGCGCCGATGGTGGCGTTCTTCGTCTCGACGAAGGTGCCGATCTTGCCGTCCGCGCCGAGGACGGTTCCCGGTCGCAGGTAGGCGAACGGGCCGACGGTCGCCCCGGAGCCGATCACGGCGAGCGTCGCGTCGGTGCGCGTGACCGTCGCGCCGGCGCCGACCTCGCAGTCCAGGAGGGTCGTGTCCGGTCCGATCGTGGCGCCCGTCTCGACGAGGGTCGCGCCGCGCAGCTGCGTGCCAGGCAGGATCGTGACGTCGGGAGCCAGCTTCGTCTTGACGTCGATCCACGTGGTGGCCGGGTCCTGCACGGTGACGCCGGCGAGCTGCCAGGTGCGCACGAGGAGGGCGTTGAGCTTCGCCGCCATCTCGCTGAGCTGGGCGCGGTCGTTGATGCCCTCGACGAGCCACGAGTCGGCCACGGGGAGGGCGTCGACGTCGAAGCCCGCCTCGCGGAGGAGGCCGATGACATCCGTCAGGTATTTCTCGCCCTGCGCGTTGTCGGTGGTGACCGCCGCGAGCATGTCGCGCAGTGCCGCCGCCCCGAAGAGGTAGATGCCGGCGTTGATCTCGCCGATGGCGCGCTCCTCCGCCGTGGCGTCCTTGTGCTCGACGATGCGGTCGAGCGTGCCGGCGGCGTTGCGCACGATGCGGCCGTACCCGGTGGCATCGGCGGGGAAGCTGGAGAGGACGGTCGCCGCCGAGCCGCTCCCGCGGTGGTCGGCGATGAGCCCGCGCAGGGTCTCGGCGTCGAGCAGCGGGACGTCGCCGTTGACGACCAGCACGTCTCCGGCGAAGTCGGCCGGAAGCGCCGCGACGGCCTGCTCGACGGCGCGGCCGGTGCCCGGGATCTCGTCCTGGTCGACGATCACGGCTTCCGGCAGGTCGGCCTCGATGACCGCGGCCAGACGGTCGCGCTCGTGCCGCACCACCGCGACGACGTGCGCCGCGCCGAGCTCGCGCGTCGTGGCGAGCACATGCCCCACGATCGGGATGCCTCCGAGCTCGTGCAGGAGCTTCGGGGTGGCGGACTTCATCCGCGTCCCCTGCCCCGCCGCGAGAACGACGATGGCGAGATTCTGGTCGGTCATGTCCCTCCAAGGGTCGGTGCGGCGGGATGCCGCTCCGCCTCCAGGACTCGAACCTGGACCTCACAGCTCCAAAGGCTGTCGTGCTGCCATTACACCAAGGCGGACCGCGCGGGAGACGCGCAGATGACAGTCTGCCAGACGCGTCCCGTGCATCAGATGGGCACAGCGCGCGACGAGACCGGCGAGCGGTGAATACGATGGAGGGATGGGTGACGCACGCGACGATGGACCGCGCGACGAGGTGGACCGCATCGTCGGTGCGTGGCTGCGCGAGCGCCCCGACCTCGACTTCTCCCCGCTGCAGGTGCTCTCCCGCGTCGACCGCCTCTCCCGGCACCTCGACCGCGCCCGCCGCGCGGCCTTCGACCGCTCCGACCTCGACTCCTGGGAGTTCGACGTGCTCTCGGCGCTCCGACGCGCCGGAGCCCCCTACCAGCTCAGTCCGAAGTCCCTCCTGCAGCAGACCCTCGTCTCCTCCGGCACCATGACCAACCGGATCGACCGCCTCGTGGCCCGTGGCCTGGTCGAGCGTCGCACCGATCCGAACGACGGCCGTGGCATCCTGGTGCAGATGTCCGCCCAGGGCCTCGCGCGCGTCGACGCCGCGATCACCCGGCTCGTGGACGCGGAGGCCGATCTGCTCGAGGCGCTCTCGCCCTCCGACCAGGAGCGGCTGGCGTCCCTCCTGCGCAAGCTGAGCCTCGGCTTCGACGCCTGACCCTCGCCCATGTGGGCCGAATGTGGCGTAAGCGCGCCTCCAACCCGACATTTGGTCCACATCCGCGGAGGGGCGCACGCAGCCGGCTCGTGCCCCACTCCCAGGAGACCGTTATCCCGCTCTCATAAACTCGCTGGCGATGAGACTCTCCCGATTGAAGCGCCTGCCGTCGCGGGTGAAACGCGCCGCCCGGTTCGAGATCCACGCGCACTGGCGCCGCCAGCCGCTGGTCGCCGGGAGCGTCTTCTACGAGTCCTTCTCGGGCAACGGGATGCTCGACAACCCGGAGGCCGTCTTCCGGGCGCTGCTCGCCGCTCCCGATCTGCAGCATCTCACCCACGTGTGGGCGCTCTCCGACTTCGACCAGTACCGGTCGGCGATCGACGAGTTCTCGGGGGACCCCCGGGTGACGTTCGTGCGCTACGGCTCGGCCTCGTACTACCGGGCGCTCGCGACCAGCCAGTACCTGGTCAACAATGCGACCTTCCCTCCCGACTTCTCGAAGCGCGACGGCCAGGTGTACCTCAACACCTGGCACGGCACGCCCCTGAAGCGGATGGGATACGACATCGAGGACGGCGCGCTCGGCACCGCGAACATCCTCCGCAACTTCGTCCAGGCGGACTATCTGCTCTCCGCGAACCCGTTCATGACCGAGCAGATGTACGAGACGGCGTACAAGCTGAGAGGCATCTACCGCGGGACCCTCGTCGAGGAGGGCTACCCGCGCATCGACCGGCAGTTCCTCGACGACGCGGGGCGCGCCGCCGTGCGCACCCGTCTCACGGCGGCGGGCATCCCGCTCGGCGACCGCGCGGTCGTGCTCTACGCGCCCACCTGGAAGGGCACGACCTTCGGGCGGCCGACCGACGACCTCGACGAGATGCTGGAGCACATCCACCGCATCGAGGAGCAGCTCGACACCAGCCGGTACGTCGTGCTCCTCAAGACCCACCAGTCCGTGCACGCGCTCGCGGCCCACCGCCCCGAGCTGAAGCGGCTGCTCGTCCCGAACGAGATCCCCACCAACCTGGTTCTCGGCGCGTCGGACCTGCTGATCTCCGACTACTCGAGCATCTTCTTCGACTTCCTCCGGACCGGCCGCCCGATCGTGTTCTTCACCCCGGACCTCGCCGACTACGCCGGCACCCGCGGACTCTACTTCGAGCCAGACGAGTGGCCCGGTCCGGTGTACGAGTCGGCGCGGGAGGTCGGCGAAGCGATCGCCCGCATCGCCGCCGACGGCGATCGGGTACCGGAGGCGGACCGCGAGCGCTACGACTCCATGCAGCGCCGATTCACTCCGTATGAGGACGGTCACGCCGCCGACAGGGTCGTCGACATCGTGTTCCGCGGCGCGCGCGACGGCTACCGGCTGCGCGACGACCTCGCGGACGACGGGCGTCGGAAGATCCTGCTCTACCTGGGCGGGATGCGCCCCAACGGCATCACGACCTCGGCCCTCAACCTCCTGAACAACCTCGATCACGACCAGTACGACGTGTCGGCGTTCTTCGCGCAGAGCCGATCGCGGCCGACGATCGCCAAGCAGCAGCAGATCCACCCGGCGGTGCGCCAGTTCCCGCGCGTCGGCGGCATGAACGGGGCGAAGCTGCTGCACCTGGCACGGCACCTGCACTTCCGCCGCGGCCGCATCGCGGAGCACGCGGACGTGCCGGCGCAGAACCGCCTCTGGGACGACGAGTGGTACCGCTGCTTCGGTGAGAGCCGCTTCGACTATGTGGTCGACTTCTCCGGCTACGGACCGTTCTGGGCCGCCCTGCTGCTGCACTCCCCCGACGCCCAGCGCGCCATCTGGCTGCACAACGACCTCGCCTCCGACGCGCACCGCGAGGTCAACGGCGAGAAGAAGATGCTGCACAGCCTCACGCAGATCTTCACCCTCTACGGGCAGTACGACCACCTCGTCTCCGTCTCGCCCACACTCTCCGATATCAACCGGGAGGCCCTCGCCGAGTATGCCGCCCCCGAGAAGTTCCTCTCGGCGCTCAACACGGTCGACGCCGAGCACATCCTCGAGAACGCGCGGGCCGACCTCCACGAGGTGGCCTTCGACGAGGAGACCGGGACCGTGCCCGAGTGGGCGGAGGCCCTCCTCGCGGACGACGACGTGACCACGTTCGTCAACGTGGGACGGCTCTCGCCGGAGAAGAACCAGGCGCGGCTGGTGCGCGCGTTCGCCGCCGTGCACGCCGAGAACCCGAAGACCCGTCTCGTGATCGTCGGCTCCGGTCCGCTCGCCGACGACCTCCGGGCCCTGATCGCCGAGCTCGGCCTCGAGCACGCCGCCTTCTTGACCGGCATGCAGCGCAACCCGCACGCCATCATGGCCGCCGCCGACTGCTTCGTGCTCTCCAGCGACTACGAGGGCCAGCCGATGGTCATCCTGGAGGCCCTCGTGCTCGACCTGCCGATCGTGACGGTCGAGTTCGCCTCCGCGAAGAACGCCCTCCCGGCGGGCAGCGGGCTGGTCGTCCCGCAGACCGACGACGGCGTGGCCGACGGGATGCGCGCCTTCCTCGCCGGCACGGTTCCGGCCGGCCGCTTCGACTCCGCCGCCTACAACCGCAAGGCCGTCGGCGAGTTCTACCGCGCCATCGGCGCGACCCCGGCGCTGGCCGGGAAGCCGTAGCCCGGCGGCGCGCTCACGCCCGCGCCGCGACCGCCACCGTGTCGACGCCCCGCGGCAGCTCCCCGTACAGCGACCCGCGCTCGGGGCCGAGTCGGGCGGCGACGAACGCGTCGGCGACGGCCGGCGGCGCGTGACGGATGAGCAGCGATGCCTGCAGTGCGACGGCGAGCGCGGAGACGGTCGAGCGAGCGGACGACTCGTCGGCCGCGGCGAGCGCGATGCGGAGTCGGTCGTGGTGGGCGCCGTACTCCGGGTGCGTCCCGCGCGCGGCGGCCAGCTCGGCGTCGAACGCCTCGCGGCTCGCGGGTTCCCGCGCGAGCGCCCGGAGCACGTCGAGGGCGATCACGTTGCCCGAGCCCTCCCAGATCGCCATCACGGGCTGCTCCCGGTAGCGGCGCGCGAGCGGGAAGGCCTCCGTGTAGCCGTTGCCGCCGAGGCACTCGAGGGCTTCGTAGGCATGGCCGGGGCCGCGCTTGCAGACCCAGTACTTGGTGACGGCGGTCGCCAGGCGCCGGAACGCGACGTCCTCGTCCGGTGCGTCGGCGTCGTGGGCTCGCGCCAACCGGAGGGAGACGGCGGTCGCCGCCTCGGACTCCAGCGCCAGGTCGGCGAGCACGGCGGTCATCGCAGGCTGGTCGACGAGGCGCGCTCCGAAGGCCGAGCGATGGCGCACGTGCCAGGCGGCCTCGGCGACGGCCTGGCGCATGCCGGCCGCGCTGCCCAGGATGCAGTCGAGCCGCGTGCGGTTGACCATCTCCAGGATGGTGCGCACTCCGCGCCCCTCCTCACCGAGGAGGAAGCCGACGGTCCCGTCGAACTCCACCTCGCTCGACGCGTTGGAGCGGTTGCCCAGCTTGTCCTTGAGGCGCTGGATGAGGAAGACGTTGCGCGTCCCGTCGCCCAGCACCCGGGGCACGACGAAGCAGCTCAGCCCGCCGGCGGTCTGCGCCAGCACCAGGAACGCGTCCGACATCGGCGCCGAGCAGAACCACTTGTGGCCGGTGATCAGCCAGCGGCCGTCGCCTGAGGCGAGCGCACGCGTCGTGTTGGCGCGCACGTCGGAGCCGCCCTGCTTCTCGGTCATCGCCATGCCGAACAGCGCCGACGTCTTGCCCGCTGCGAGACGCCCGTCGTAGTCACGGCTCAGGAGGCGCGGCACCCACTCGGCGGCGAGCACGTCGTCCGCGGCCAGCGCGGGGACGGCGGCGTGCGACATCGAGACCGGGCAGGCGTGCCCCGGCTCCACTTGCGCGAAGAGCAGGAAAGTGGCGACGCGGGCGACGTTCGCGCCCGGCCGCGGCTCGGCCCACGCCGACGTGTGCGCGCCGGCGGCGACCGCAGAGCGGATGATCCGGTGGTAGCTCTCGTCATACTCCACCTCGTCGAGGCGGTTGCCCCAGCGATCGAAGCCGCGCAACTGCGGCTCGCGCGTGTTCGCCCGCTCGGCGTCGGCCTGGAACGCGGCCGACCCGACCAGACGCCCGGACTCGCCGAGCGCGGGCACGGCCCAGCCGGCGTCGTAGCGGTGCACCGCCTCCTGCAGCGGGAGGTTCGCGGCGAACTCGTCGAGGTCGGTGCGCGGCGGAGGCTGGTTCACGACGGTGTGGGTGCCCATGCGGTGGGAGTCTACCCGGGGCCCCGGGACGGGTGGAGGCTACCGTGGACGGTGTGCGCATCCCGGATCTCCTCACCGACCGTCTGCTGCTGCGGCGCTGGCGGGACGGGGACGCGACGTTCGCGTTCGAGCTGTACTCGCGCTGGGAGGTGCAGCGGTTCCTCGGCCGCACCCCGCGGGTCATGGCCGACCTGCGGGAGGCCGAGGCGCTCGTACGCCGGCTGCGCCGCCGCGAGGACCGGTTCCGCGCCTACCGCGTCGTCGAGCTCGCCGCGACCGGCGAACCGCTCGGAACGGTGATGCTCCAGCCGTTGCCCGCCTCCGGCGCGAGCGAACCGCTGCGCCCCAGCGGCGACACCGAGATCGGCTGGCACTTCCATCCTGCGCACTGGGGCCGCGGATACGCGACGGAGGCGGCGGGGTCGCTGCTGGCCGCGGCGCTCGACGACGGGTGCCCGCGCGTCCTCGCGGTGACGTATCCGGACAACCGGGCGTCGCAGCGCGTGTGCGAGCGGATCGGGATGACGAGCCTCGGCGTCAGCGACGCCTACTACAACACGGCGATGGAGCTGTTCGAGCGGACCGCGTGAGCTCCCGTCCTCTGTACCCTTGAAGGGACATGGCACATCTTCTCGGGGCCGAGGCCCTGCACCTCGAATTTCCGACCCGAGTGGTCTTCGACTCCGTCTCTCTCGGCGTGAACGAGGGCGACCGCATCGGCATCGTCGGCCGCAACGGCGACGGCAAGTCCAGCCTGCTCGGGATGCTCGCGGGGCTCCGCGAGCCCGATTCGGGGCGCGTCACCGTCCGCAGCGGCGTCCGCATCGGCGTGCTGGACCAGGCGGACACCCTGGACGACGACGACACCGTCGGTCACGCCGTCGTCGGCGACGCCGCCGAGCACGAGTGGGCGGGCGACGCCCGGGTGCGCGACGTGATCGCCGGGCTGGTCGCCGACCTCGACTGGGAGGCCCGCCTCGACACGCTCTCGGGCGGCCAGCGCCGCCGCGTCGCCCTGGCCCGCCTCCTCGTCGGGGACTGGGACGTGCTCGCGCTCGACGAGCCGACGAACCACCTCGATGTGGAGGCCATCACCTGGCTCGCCGAGCACCTCAAGCGCCGTTGGTCGGCCACCGCGGGCGGCCTGCTGGTCGTGACGCACGACCGCTGGTTCCTGGACGAGGTCTGCACGCTCACCTGGGAGGTGCACGACCGCGTGGTCGAGCCGTTCGAGGGCGGCTACGCGGCGTACATCCTGCAGCGCGTCGAGCGCGACCGGCAGGCCGCCGCGATCGAGCAGCGCCGCCAGAACCTCGCGCGCAAGGAGCTGGCGTGGCTCCGCCGCGGCGCGCCGGCCCGCACCTCCAAGCCGAAGTTCCGCATCGACGCCGCCAACGCGCTCATCTCCGACGTCCCGGAGATCCGCGATCGCGTCGCGCTCCAGTCGCTCGCCGTCTCGCGCCTCGGCAAAGACGTCGTCGACCTGCTCGACGTCTCCGTCTCGTATGGCGAGCGCCCCGTGCTACGCGACGTGGAGTGGCGCATCGCCCCGGGCGAGCGCACCGGCATCCTCGGCGTCAACGGCGCCGGCAAGTCGACGCTGCTCGATCTCGTCTCGGGGACGCTCGAGCCGACCTCCGGTCGGGTCAAGCGCGGCAAGACCGTGCGCGTGGCGACGCTGACCCAGCGCCTGGACGAGTTGGAAGAGCACCTCGACGACCCGGTTCGCGTCGTCATCGGCCGCCTCCGCACCGAGTACACGATCGGCAGCGGCTCCAAGGCGCAGGCGCTCACGCCCGCCCAGCTGCTGGAGCGGCTCGGCTTCTCGTCGGCCCAGCTCTCCACCCCGGTGAAGGACCTGTCGGGCGGCCAGAAGCGCCGCCTCCAGCTGCTGCTCATCCTGCTCGACCAGCCCAATGTGCTCATCCTCGACGAGCCGACCAACGACCTCGACACGGACATGCTCGCGGCCATGGAGGACCTGCTCGACTCGTGGGCCGGGACCCTGATCGTCGTGTCCCACGACCGGTACTTCATCGAGCGCGTGACCGATCAGCAGTTCGCCATCCTGAGCGGGCACCTGCGACACCTCCCCGGTGGCGTGGACGAGTACCTGCGGCTGCGCACGCTGGAGGAGAAGCGGGGAGCGACGGCCGCCGCGCCGGCGGCGGCCTCGACAGCGTCAGGCTCGACAGCGTCCACCGCCTCCGCCCCAGCAGCCCCGACGCTCGCCGGGGCGGACCTGCGCGCGGCCCAGAAGGAGGTCGCCGCCCTCGAACGCCGCCTCGGCAAGCTCCAGGAGCAGATCGGCGCCGCCCGCGCCGCCCTCGCCGACCACGACCAGTCCGACTACGTCGGCCTCGCCACCGAGATGGAGGCGATCACCGCGAAGGAGCGCGAGGTCGAGGAGCTGGAGACCCGATGGTTCGAGCTGACGGAGGCGCTGGGCTGAGTCCGACCCGGCTCGCGTTCACGCTCCTGCCGTCATGACTGCAGACCGGTGATCATCGCGACGAGGTCGTTGTGCGACACGTCCGCGACGTCGCGGGTGGCGACCTGCGTGCCTCGGCGCAGCACGGTCACCCGATCGGCGACCCGGAAGACCTGTTCCATGTTGTGGCTCACGATCAGGACGGCCGCGCCACGCTCCTTCAGCTTGAGGATGAGCTCCTCCACCTTGGCGGTCTCCGCGACCCCGAGAGCGGCCGTCGGCTCGTCCATCAGCACCAGGCTGCTGGCCCAGTGCGTCGCGCGCGCGATCGCGATGCCCTGGCGCTGGCCTCCGGAGAGGTCGCTCAGGGTGGCGCGCGCCGACGGGATCCGGACGTCGAGCTCGTCGACGAGGGTCTGCGTCTCGGCCGCCATCCTCCGGCGGTCGAGGACGCCGAACGGTGCGCGGCGCAACTCCCGCCCCAGGAACATGTTCATGTAGACCGGCTGGAGGTCGACCAGCGCGAGGTCCTGGTAGACGACCTCCACACCCTTCGCGCGGGCGTCGGACGGGTCGCGGAACGCCGTGCGCTCGCCGTTGAGATGGATCTCGCCCGCCGTGGGCTGGTACAGGCCGGAGATGATCTTCACGAGCGTGGACTTCCCCGCGCCGTTGTCGCCGACCAGGGCGACGATCTGACCGGCCTGGATCTCGAGGTCGAACCTCTTGATCGCGACGATTCCGCCGAAGTGCTTGGTGATCCCATCCAGCCGGAGGGGTGTCCGTACGGTCATGCTGTCCTCCCGGTTGCGGCGAGGGCGTCGCCGATGGTGAGTGGTGCGGATCCGTCGGCCGACCAGATGCCGGCGACGACGGGATGTCCGGTCGAGAGGCCGGCGATACCCGCCGTGAGCCCCCTGGTCACGAAGACCTGCGGACGGAAGCCGAAGAGCGCGGTGTCGCCGGGCTCCACCGCGCGACCGTCGATCGGCACGGTGGCGTAGTAGTCGATCGCGTCCGCCGCCGGCATGTCCACCCGCAGCTCCGGGGCGTCGATCGGATCGACGCCGTCTCCGACGAGGAGGGCGTTCGTGGAGCCGCCGCTCAGCACCGGGTCGACGTAGAGGCCGCCGCCGAACACGTAGGCATCGCCCTGGTGAACGTGCGAGACCTCGGAGACGTAGGCGATCGCCGGATCCTCGATCAGATCCTCCGCCGCGTGCAACGGCGTCGTGCCGGTGAGCCCGTGACCCGGCTCGACCTGGGTGGCGCCGGCTCCCGCGAGCGATGCGAGGATGCTGGCCGACGTGGTTCCGGGCGCGTTGACCTGGACGTCGGTGCGGCCCGCCGCCTGCAACGCTTCGAGCGCGCGCGTGAGCGTCGCGAGGTTGGGGGTGGGGCGCGCGGTGCGGGTCTCAGCGTCGAACAGGGTGGCGGGGAACGTGGTGATGCCCGCGAAGCGCAGCCCGGGCACCGCGTCGAGCCGGTCGGCGACGGCGACGATGTCCTCGGCGGCGAAACCGCCTTCGTGGCCGCGGTAGAAGCGATCGCCGGGCGCGACGATCCGCGCGAGCACGTCCTGCTCCCGTCCGGCGGCCACCGCCGCAGCGCCCGCCTCGGCGGCCTTGCGGTCGCTGAAGACGGTCCAGTAGAGCGGCTGGAGGCGCGCGGCCTCTGCGGCACGGTGCCGCGGAATCTGGACCAGGTGGCCCAGATGCCCGGTGCGCAGGCCTCCGGCGGCTGCGGCGACGGCGCATTCGAGGTCCACGCCCACCGCGTGGTCGATGCCGCCCGCCGCGATCGCCCGGGATGCGTCCGGATTGCGCCCGATCTGCTTGGTCATGGCGAATGGAGTGAGGCCGAGCCGGGACGCTTCGGCCGCGAGGGCCGCGCTGTTGCGCGCGACGGCATCGAGGTCGATCACATACGTGTTCGGGGGGATGTCGCCGGAGCGATGGAAGCGGGCCGCGGCCCGCAGGAGGTCCGGGTTGCGGCGTCGGAGAAGGTCGAGGAACATCCGGTCGGTCCTAACTGCTCTTCTTGGCGCGGAGGGAGAGGGACACCGCGATGAGGATGATGACGCCGCGAACGATCATCTGCTGCGCCACCGTGAGGCCGCCGAGGAGGAGGCCGTAGTTGATCATGCTCATGAACAGGCTTCCCACGAGGGCGCCGATCATCGACCCTTTTCCGCCCGTGAGCGCGGTGCCGCCGACGATCACCGCTGCGAGCACGCTCATCAGGTCGGATCCGCCGAGCGTGTACGTGGCGCCGGCGAGACGTCCGGCGTAGAGCAGCCCGGCGAGCCCGGCTGTCGCCCCCGAGATCACGAAGACGATCATCGTGATGCGCGTGGTGCGGATGCCGCTGACCGACGCCGCAGCCGCCTTGTTGCCCACCGCGAGCACGTGGGCGCCGAACCGGCGCTGCCGGAGCACATGCCACCCGAGTGCGACGACCACCGCCGTCCACCACACCAGGATCGGCACACCGAGCAGGGTCCCTGCGCCGAAGATCCAGGTGAAGACGGGGTCGGTGACCGGGACGGACTGCAGGTTGGTCGCCTGCTGCGCGAGTCCGGCGACCAGCCCCATCGTGGCCAGCGTCACGAGGAACGACGGGAGCCGGACGAGAGTGACGAAGGCGCCGTTCACCAGTCCGATCAGCGCGCCGACGGCGAGCCCGGCGAGAGCGGACAGCCACCACTGGTGCGTCGCTTGCAGCGTCACCGCTGCGGTCAGGGCCGCCAGCGCGACGGTCGATCCGATGGAGAGGTCGATCTGACCGAGACTGAGGACGAAGACCGCACCGACCGCCATGACGGTGATCGGCGTGGCCTGCGTCACGATGTTGACCAGGGTGGTCATGTTCAGGAAGTTCGCGCCCTGGGTGATGGCGAAGTAGACGAAGACGACGACGAATCCGATGTAGACGACGTACTGGCGCCAGTCGGAATGGCGCAGCCGCTCGCCGAGGGTCGCTCTCCCGTCCTGGTGGGGGATGACGGTCATGATGCTTCTCTTTCTCTTCTGGTCGCGGTGTCGATGGCGAGCCGGATGGCCCCGAGCACGGGAGCCGACGGTCCGAGGGTGCTCAGGCGCACCCGTACGGAAGCGCGCCCCAGCCGGACGAGCCACGCGCGGAGCGGGGCGAGGAGTTCGACGCGGCCCCCGATCCCGCCGCCGAGCACGAACAGTCCGGGATCCACGACCGCTTCGAGGGAGACGAGGGCGTAGGCGAGCCAACGCGCCTCCTCGTCGAGGGCGCTCACCGCGGCGGGATCTCCCGCGGCCGCGCGGTCGAACACCTCGTGGGCGCTCACCGGTCCGGTCTCCCCCGCCGCCTCGGCGTAGCGCCGCGCGAGGGCGTCGCCTGCCAGCCGCTCTTCGAGCGCCCCTCGACGGTGGTTGGCCGGATCGAGCGGGTCGGCGCCGATCGGCAGGTAGCCGACCTCGCCTGCGCCACCCGCGGCGCCGCTCCAGAGCCGGCCGTCGAGCACGAGGCCGACGCCGATCCCGGTGCCGACCGCGACGAAGGCGAAGCTGGGCTCGCTCCTGCCGACGCCGTCGGAGAGCTCGCCGAGGGCGGCGATGTTCACATCGTTCTCGATCACGACCCGATGGCCGAGCCTGGTCTCCAGCTCACCCACCAGACCGACGCCGTCCAGACCGCTGAGGTTCGGGGCGAGACTGAACGATCCCTGGTCCTCGTCCGGCACACCGGCGCCGCCGATCGCGGTCGCGACGACACGGCCGCCGGCGGTGCGCTCCAATCGACCGATCAGCTCGGCGAGCTGCGCGAGGAGTCCGGGGCCGCGCCTCGTCGCCTCGACGACCTCGTGGAGGAGGGCGCCATCCATCGCGGCCACCCCCGCCCGGACCTTCGTCCCGCCGAGGTCGATGCCGACGACCAGCGGCCGGGCCGCGGCGCTCATGCCATCCTCAGGACGTCGGCGGGGTTGCCCGCGGTCAGACGATCGATGGCGCGCTCGGACACGCCCCGTTCCCGCAGCATCGGCAGGAACACCGCACCGAGGTACGAGTAACCCTGCACACCGTGCGTGCCGGGATTCATCCAGACCTCGGCTCCCGTGAGATCCTGCGCCAGCAGAATCCGATCCTCCAGCCCGTCCTCGACCAGAGCGGCGACGAGGTCGGCACGCCCGGAGTCCGAACGATGGAACGAACGCTTCTCGTACTCGCCGTCCTCGCGCGACCCGGGTGGGCCGAGGAAGAAGTCCCAGTCCTCCTTGCCGATCGTGTCGATCGCCACTCGCGCGCCGGCATCGATCACGCGGCGAGGAAGCTCGCCTCCCAGTTGCGTGTCCACGTGGCCCACGACGACGCGATCGAGGTCGACGCCCTCCTCGCGGAGGATGTCGAGCTGCTCGAGCGCCTCCGTGCCGTGCGTCGTATGCGTCATGACGGCGAGTCCCGTCTCGCGCTGCGCGCGGGCGACGGCACGCAGGCACTTCTCCTCGTGCGGCGTGATCTCGCCGAGGCTGGTCGCCTGCTCGCCGAACACCCCGGCCCGGACGCCGGAGCCGCCGATGCCCGTCGTCGCGTCCGAGACGAGTCGCTCGGTGAGCTCGCGGACATCGGCGCCTCTCGCCCAGTCCGGCGCGTAGGACTCGAGGTACAGCGCCGTTCCGGAGACGATGTGCAGCCCGGTGCGCGACGCGATCTCGACCAGCAGCGAGACGTTGTCTCCGTCCGCGTCACGGCCGACGACGTTGTAGGGGCTGAGATCGACGACCGTCCGGAAGCCCAGCGCGGGCAGGCCGGCCAGGGCGTCGACGGCGCGTTCGACGGCGTCGTCCCTGGTGGCGCCGGTCAGCCAGGGACCCGGGACCAGGGACAGCAGATGTTCGTGGGGCATGACCCGGCCGAGCTGGTCGGCGGGGACGGGGCCGAGGACGGTCGTGACGTACGTCATCGGTCTCTCTTCCTGTGGTGCGGGATCTCGAAATGCGGGTGACGGCAGGGGCGGGCGGCCGACGGGGGCGATCGACCGCCCGCCGGTCGGTCAGCCGCCGGTCACCGACGACGGCGGCTTGGTGCCGTAGTCGGCCTCCCATCCCGACACGAGATCCTTCTTGGTGACCTTCGTCGGGTCGGAGGCGACGAGCTCGGGGGCCTTCTTGTCGAGGACGCCGTAGGCGCCGGCCAGAGCGAGGCCCTTGCCGATGCCGAGCGAACCGTTGCCGACCATCCCGGCGACCGTGTCGCCCGAGACCATCGCGGCGCCCAGCGTGGTGTCGAGGTCGTTGGTGACGACCTTGATATCCGTGCGGCCCGATGCCTTGATCGCGGCCACCACTCCCTGGGCCGCGGTGGCCCACGACACGTAGATCCCCTTGAGGTTGGGGTGCTTGGCGATCATCGCGGCGGCGATGCTCTGGGTCGCGGTCTCATCCGCGAATCCCTCGTCGTCGACGATCTTCACATCGGGGTACTCGTAGGCCATCCAGTCCTTGAAGGATTTGTCACGCTGGTTGGTGAACCAGAAGTTGGCGTTGTACGAGAGGTAACCGATCTCCCCCTTCTTGCCGAGCGCGTCTCCGAGGATCTCCGCGTTGTCGCGTCCGGCCTTGGCCAGGTCTTCGGTGACGATCGACACGAAGTCGGTCCCTGCCTTGTAGCCGGCGGGCGGCGTCGTCATGATGACGAGCTTGATCCCCGCGTCGACGACGGGTTTGAAGGCCGTGGCCGCCGAAGTCGGGTCCACGGCGATCGCGACGATGATGCTCGGGTGCAGGGCGAGGACGGTCTGCACGTTGTTGGCCTGGGTCGCGGCGTTGAAGCCGGCCTGTGTGCTGGCGACGACCTTGATGCCGAGCTTCTCGAACTCCTGCCTCGCACCCTTCTCGACCGCGGTGACGAAGTCGGACGATGTGTGCCAGACGAAGGCGGCCGTGAACGTGCCGGCCTTGACTTTCGCCTCTTCGTCCGCGGTGAGGGCGAGATCGGAGAGGGGGCCCGGCTTCTCGCCGTTCGGGCCGACGAACTCCAGGCTGGGTTTGGCCGCAGGCGAGGAGGACGCTGCCGGGGCGTCTCCGGCGGAGCAGCCGCTGAGGGCGAGGACGACGGCGACGGCTCCGACGAGCGCGGCGCGCAATCCGGGGCGTCGGATAGAGCGTGCTGTGTGCATGGGTTACCTTCCGGGAGCGGGTTGTGGACTCCTGTCGCGGTGATGTCCCCCGGGTGCACGCACCCTGTCACCGTTGACTCGTTGAACCATTTTGATTTCAACGAGCAATCAAAGTCAAGCGCGAGTTTGTGTCGAACGCGTTTCGGGCGCGTGAAAACCGGATTTCTGCGCCAACCCGCGCCGGGTTCCGCTACATTTGTGTTCACGTTGACACGAATAGGAGGGCGCGATGGTGCAGGACACTCGGCAGCTCAATCGTGAGGCCGTCCTGACCGCACTGTTCGCCGCCCGCCCCGCGAGCCGGAAGGTCATCGCCGAGCGTTCCGGTATCTCTCCCGCCACCGTGACCCGTGCCGTGGAGCAGCTCCTCGCCGAGGGCGTCGTCGAAGAGACGAGCGAGATCATCTCGGAGTCCCGCGGCCGACGCGCCGTCGAGCTCGACATCGTCGCCGACCGGCGATTGGCGATGGGCGTGGATTTCGGCGCGACGAACACCCGCATACTCGTCGTCGACCTGCTCGGGCGGCCGATCGCCCGACGATCGGTGCCGACACCCGCCCACGAAGACGGCCAGCTCCTCGCCGAATGGCTGGCGGACGAGGCCCGGGCGACGGCCGGAGACGTGTGGGAGCGCATCGCTTTCGTCTGCCTGGGGATGCCCGGCGCGGTGGGGCGCCAGCGCACCGTGTCCAACGCCCCCAACCTCCCGCAGGTCGAATCGCCGGGCTTCCTCGATGCCGTGGAGGAGGCTTTCGGTCGGCCGATGGGATTCGACAACGACGCGAACTATGCCCTTCTCGGCGAGCTGCACTACGGAGCCGCCACCGATTCCCCCAACGCCGCCATGCTGACGATCGGGTACGGACTCGGCGCGGGACTCGCCATCGACGGCCACATCCTGCAAGGCGAGCGGGGGCTGATCGGGGAGTTCGGCCAGCTCCCGATCGGCCCGCTCGGCGCCCGGCTCGAGCACATGGTCACGGGAAGCGGGATCATGCGGCGCGCCGCGGAGGCGGGCGTCGCGCTGTCGGAGCCCGCGGCGCTCTTCGCTCCCGATGCGCCCCCCGCCCTGCTCGGCCTGCGAGCGCAATTCGACCAGGCGCTCACGATCGTCCTCGCCGCCGTGACGGTCGCGAGCGATCCGCAGACCATCGTGCTGGGCGGCGGGATCGCGACGTCGCTGGCGCCTGCCCTCGACCGGTACCGGATCGCACTCGAGCAGAGCCTGCGAGTGTCGCCTGCGATCGTGACCGCCCGGCTCGGTTCCTACTCCGGCGCAGTGGGAGCAGCCGTCGCCGCCCTCCACCAGGTCTATGCCGCTCTCGGTGTCCACCCGGACGTCATCGTGCGGTTGCCCGGCGGAGACACGATCGCCGAGGGCCTCCCCGTCTGACGGCACCCGCGTGAAGGCACCCCGTTCGCGGTGCGAGCCTCCCCTGGACGGGTGCTCTCGGCGTGTCGCGCGGTGTGGGAGGATTCAAGGGATCGGCTGACCCGCCCAGACCCGTCCGCGGCAGCCGTCCCGAAACGGGGGGCTCACGTGACCAGCGACGACCGGCCGACGGCCGACAGGCCGCTCTTCGGCCGCGATCGCGCGCGCGAGACCGTCCTGCTCGTCGCCCACCGGGCGATCGACCGCGGCGGCGCCGTACTCGTCACCGGTGAGGCCGGGCTCGGAAAGACCACTCTGCTGACCGACATCGCCGAACGGCTCGACGACTGGACGGTGCTGCGCGTCCACGCGGACTCATTCGAATCCGACCTCGCCTATGCCACGGTCGAGACCCTGGTGCGCGGGCTCAACACCCTCAGCGGCGCGCGCATCCGACCTCCCGCGCCCGGCGATGATCCGCTGACCGTCGGCCGCCTGCTGCTCGACGCCATCGATGGCGTCGCCGGACCCGTGTGCCTGATCGTCGACGACTCGCAGTGGGTGGACGAGCCGTCGGCACGCGCCCTCCGCTTCGTCGTCCGCCGCCTCACCGACCAGGGCTTCCTGTTCGCCGCCGCCACCCGCCCGCAGCCGAACAGTGTCGTGTCGCTGTTCGACGACGTCGCCGCGGTGACCGTCAACCACGCCCGCGTCGAGCTCACCCCCCTCACGGTCGGCGACACCCAGGACCTCGCCCAGCACATCCTGGGCCACGCGATCTCCCGCCGCACCGCCACCCGCCTCACCGAGGCGACGCAGGGCTCTCCCCTGCTGCTGAGCGTGCTGCTCGGCCAGCTTCGCGACACGTTCGCCCAGGCGCTGCATCCGGCCGGGTGGGACATCCCCGTCGCCGCGATCACGCCGATCTCCACCGCGATCTCGTCGGCGCTCGAAGGCGCCGACCCTGCGGCGCGGACCGCTGCGGAGATCGTGGCCGTGCTGCGGGACCCGCTGCCGTTGCCGGTCGTCGGGACGATCGCCGAGCGGCTGGGCGTCACGGCCGACGTGCCCGGCGCGGTGTCCCGCGGGCTGGTCCTCGCCGCGCCGCGCGACGGAGTGGTGTGGGTCGAGCCGGCCCACGCCATCCTGGCCGACGCTCTGGCGGCCGAGCTGACCCTCGACCGTCGGGTGGCCATGCACCGCGTCGCCGCCGAGGTGCTCACCGGCCACCGCGCGCTGCGGCATCGGGTGGAGGCCGCGGACCGCACGGACCCGACCCTCGTCGACGAGCTCCTCACGGCCGCACTGGACGCGGCGGAGCTGGGGCGCGCCGAGCAGGCCCTCAGCTATGCGCGCTCCGCGGTCCACCTCGCCACCGGGGCGGAGCGCGACCGCGCCCTCCTCGAGATCGGCCTGCTGGCGATGCGTTTCCGGATGCACGAGCGCGTACTCGACCTGCGCGACGCCATCGAGGCGATCGCCCCCTCCTCCGTGCGCGACGCCGTGCTGCTGGAGCTGCGCACGCTCTCGCGTGACGCGCCCGGGGCGCTCGCGCTCGGACTGGCGCTGGAGGCGTCACCTGCCACCACGCCCGACGAGCGCGCCATCCGCACACACGTCGCCGAGGCCCTGCCGAAGGTCTACATGGCCATGGGCGACTTCGCCTCCGTGCTCGACCACCTGGACCGCGCCCGCGAGCTGATCGCCGACTGCCCGGCCCCTGCAGACGTCGCCGATCCGGCCCTGCGCTGGATGGCGCACCCCGAGGAGCATCTGGTGCGCCTCCTGGGCTGGGCGCTCAACTCCGCGGCGCACGCGCGACGCCCCGACCTCTATGGCCCGCTGACCCTGGAGCTGGACGATCTGCTGTCCCGCCACGAGTCCCCCGCTGCCGTCGACGCGCTCGTCTCGCGCTCCCGCGTCTCGGTGCTGGGCGGCGACATCGAGCGCGCGCGCGTCGATCTGGCCTCTGCGAACGACCTGGTGCGCCGCTTCCCGTCCAGCTGGACCGCCGGGTTCGCGCGCACCATCTACGCGCACATCCTCTTCCTCGTCGGCGAGTGGGAGGAGTCGGTCACCCTGGCCGACACCGCCGTCGCCCTCGCACTCGACGAGACCGACCTCTCCTGCTGGCCCATCGCGCTGTGGACATCGGCCCTGGTCCGCGCCGGCCGCGGGGAGTCGGACGCCGTGGAGGAGCGTCTGCGCGCCGCCGCCCAAGCGGACCCGCGCATCACCGGCTCGTACGACGGCGACCTGCCGTTCCTCGCCCGCGCCGAGCTCGCGCGCGCACTGGGCCGCCCCGAGGAGCAGCTCGCCGCGACGCAGGACGCCGAAGAGGCCGCGACGCGCGCCTCGACCCTCGGCTGGCTCACCTACCGGGTCGATGCACTCGCCGCGCTCGGGCGGGCGGAGGAGGCCCGGTTCGCCTACGAGCGCTGCGCGGAGCCGGGCCTGTGGCGCCCGTACTACGGCTCCCTCCGCTGGCTGGAAGGCCGCGCGCTGGAGGCCGAGGGCAGCACGGAGGACGCCGTCGCCGCCTACCTCGCGGGCGTCGACGATCCGGCCTGCAGCTCGTTCCCGTTCCCGCGCGCGGTGGCCGCGCTCGACGCCGCCCGCCTCCTGGTCGACCAGGGCGCCGACGCCGACGAGGCGACCCGGCTGCTGAGCGATGCCGCCGCGACCTTCCGGCGGCTGGGCGCATCCGGGTACCTCGCCCGGTGCGCGCACCTCCTCGACACCCTGCAGACCGCGGCCCCGGCCGCCGATGCCGCGGCCGACCCGCTGGCCGCACTCACCACCCGCGAGCGCCAGGTGGCGCACGCCCTCGCCGCCGGCATGACCAACAAGGAGATCGCCGAGCGGCTGTACGTCTCGGTGACGACCGTCAACTTCCACGTGCGCAACATCCTCGCCAAGCTCGGGCTGCGTTCCCGGCGCGACCTGCGCGCCCTCGGCATCGCCCGCCGCCGCCCCGCGCGCGGAGGCGCCGCGCACCCGGTCAGCAGGTGACCGTTCGCTCCTCGGTCCGCCGACACGGAGGCCGCCCGCGCGGGCGCAGGATGATGCCCGGCGCCGTCAGTCGCCCAGGATGCGCGCGCCGTGGACCGGGCCGGTGGCCCGCACGGCCGTGATCCGCGCGGCGCTCAGTGCGATCTGCAGGTCGAGCGCCGAGTCGAGGTCGGCCGCGAGGAACGCGACCGTCGGACCGGAGCCCGACACCATGCCGGCGAGCGCGCCGTTCAGCTCGCCGAGCTCGAGCACGTCGGCGATCGGCGGGGCGAGGTGGATGGCCGGAGCCTGCAGGTCGTTGGCCAGCGCCTCCGCCAGCATGGCGGGGTCGCCCGCTCGCAGGGCCTGCAGCACGTGCGCGTCCACGCTCGGCGAGAGCTGGGCTGGGGCGATGTCGGCTGCGTGCCGTTCCCGGTGACGGTCGAGCTCCCGGTAGACCGCGGGTGTGCTGAGCTCCGACTCCGGCAGGGCCAGCACCCAGTGGAAGGTGCCCGTCGCGAGCGCCGGGCTGAGCTGGTCGCCGCGGCCGGTGCCGATGGCCGTGCCGCCGACGAGCGCGAACGGGACGTCCGCGCCGAGTCGCGCCGCGAGGGCGAGCAGCTCGTCGCGCCCGACGTCCGTGCCCCAGAGGGCGTCGCACGCCACCAGCGTCGCGGCGGCGTCGGCGGACCCTCCGCCCATCCCCCCGGCGATCGGCACCCGCTTGTCGATGCGCAGCCGCACGCCGCCGGTGTACCCGGTGCGCTTGGCGAGGAGACGGGCCGCCTTGATCGCGAGGTTGGAGCCGTCGGTCTTCAGGCCGCTCGTGTCGATGGGGCCGCCGAAGCTGACCGAGAAGTCGTCGGCGGGGTAGGCGCGCACGTCCTCGTACAGCGAGACGGCCTGGTACGCGGTCGCCACGTCGTGGTAGCCGTCGTCCATGACGGCGCCGACGCGCATGAAGACGTTGATCTTGCCGGGAGCACGCACATGCACGGCGTCCCCGCTCCATCCGGCTTCGCGCTCGACCATGCTTCCAACCTACAGGGGCGCGCGGGCGGCCGGTCGCACCTGTCCGGGTGGCGGCGTCAGACGCGCGCGGCGCCGAGCCGGGCGAAATCGTCGAACGACAGCTGCTCGCCCCGGAGCGAGGGCGAGAGACCCGCCGCCTCGAGGGCGTCGGCCGCCGTCGTCGGATCCCCGTAGACCGGGGCCAGCGACTGGCGCAGGGTCTTGCGACGCTGCTGGAAGGCGGCGTCCACGAGCTCGAAGGTGCGCGTGCGCAGCGCCTCGTCGCCGGGCGGGGTCGCGTGCCGCTCGAATGCGACGAGCACCGAGTCGACGTTCGGCACCGGCCAGAAGATCTGCCGGCTCACGTTGCCCGCGGTGCGCCAGGTGCCGTACCAGGCGGCCTTGACGCTCGGCGACCCGTAGACCTTCGATCCGGGCTGCGCGGCGATGCGGTGGCCGACCTCCGCCTGCACCATGACGACGCCCGAGCGGAGCGAGGGGAAGTGCTCCAGCAGGTGCAGGAGCACCGGGACGGAGACGTTGTACGGGAGGTTCGCGACCAGCCGGTCGGGCTGCGCGGGAAGCTCCGTGACGGCGAGGGCGTCGCGGTGCACGACGGTGAGCCGCTCCGCCGCCTCGGGCGCCATCTGCGCCACCGTCGTCGGCAGCTGCGCGGCGAGGCGGCCGTCGATCTCGACGGCGACGACACGGGCGCCGGTCTCGAGCAGGCCGAGGGTCAGGGAGCCGAGGCCGGGGCCGACCTCGACCACGACATCCCCCGCCTCGACCTCGCCGACCCGCACGATGCGGCGCACAGTGTTCGCATCGATGACGAAGTTCTGGCCGAGCTTCTTCGTCGGCGTGACGTCGAGCAGCTCGGCCAGGTCACGGATCTCGGCCGGCCCGAGCAGGCGCAGCTCGCTCACGCGATGCGTCCGATGGGCGACGTCGGCGGCGCGGAGACGGGCTCGCTGTCCCAGCGGCCGTAGACCAGCTCGGTGTTGGAGTTGATCTGGGCGGCGAGGGTGGAGGCGTCGGTGTCGATGGTCTCCGCCATGGCGCGCAGCGTGAGCGGGATCAGGTACGGCGCATTCGGCCGCCCGCGGTACGGCGTGGGCGTGAGGAACGGCGCATCGGTCTCGACCATGATCAAGTCGCGCGGGGCCGAGCGCAGGGCCTCCCGCAGCGTCGGAGCGTTCTTGAACGTGACGGTGCCCGCGAACGACATGTACCAGCCGTTGTCTGCGCAGATGCGCGCCAGTTCGACATCGCCGGAGAAGCAGTGGAACACGGTGCGCTCCGGTGCGCCGACACGCTTGAGGGTCGCGACGACGTCGGCGTGGGCGTCGCGGTCGTGGATCTGCAACGCGATCCCGTGGCGCTTGGCGATCTCGATGTGGGCCTCGAAAGAGCGCAGCTGCGCGTCGCGGCGGGGCCCCTCCTCCGTGCGGAAGAAGTCGAGGCCGGTCTCGCCGACGGCGCGGACGCGGGGACGCCCGGCCAGCTCGTCGATCACCGCGAGGGCATCGTCGAGCTCGCCGCGCTCGGCGTAGTCGGGGGCGTCGTTCGGGTGCAGAGCTACCGCCGCGAGCATCCGCGGCTCCACCGCCGCCATCTCGGCGGACCAACGCGAGGTCTCGATGTCGTTGCCCACCTGCACGACGCCGCGCACACCGACACTCGAGGCGCGATCGAGCTGCTCGCGGTAGTCCAGCGCCACGTCGCCGTCGGCGATCTCGAGATGGGTGTGATTGTCGTAGACGGGGACGACGAGCGCCTCCGGCAACGGCGGGTAGGCCAGGTCGCGGCCGTCGGTGACGTGCCGCTGCCGGATGAACGCCGGGTCGCTCATACGCCTGGCACCGCGTCCGCGTCGATCCGGGGGAACAGCGCCTCGAGGGCCGCCACGGCCGTGCCGGCCGGCAGCTGACCCCACTCGCCGGCGCGCCGCAGCGGCTGGGCCGCGAGCGCGCCGAGGCCGCCCTCGGCGCCCAGGGCCGTCCAGAGCTTCGCGGTCGCCTGCGGGACGACCGGGGAGAGCAGCACCGCGAGGGCGCGGAGGCCGTCGGCTGCGGTGTACAGCACCGTGGCCAGACGCTCGCGCTGGGCGTCGTCCTTGGCGAGGCTCCACGGTTCCTGCGTGGTGATGTAGCCGTTCAGCTCGTCCACCACCGTCCAGATCGCCGTCAGGGCGTCGTGGATCGCGAGCCGGGCGATCGCCGCGTCCGCCTTCGCGGTGGCCTCGGCGACGGTGCGCTGCACCTGGAGGTCGGCGTCCGCGTACTCCCCGGCCGCGGGCACCACGCCCTCGAAGTATCGGGAGACCATGGCGACCACGCGCGAGGCGAGGTTGCCGAAACCGTTGGCGAGCTCCGCCTGGTAGCGCGCCGAGAGGTCCTCCCAGCTGAACGAGCCGTCCTGCCCGAAGTTGATCGCGCGCATGAAGTAGTAGCGGAACGCGTCGGAGCCGAAGGTGTCGGTGATCTGCGTCGGCGCGATGCCGGTGAGCTTCGACTTCGACATCTTCTCGCCGCCCACGAGCAGCCAGCCGTGGCCGAAGACGCGGTGCGGCACGTCGAGCCCGGCGGCCATCAGCATCGCCGGCCAGATGACGGCGTGGAAGCGCAGGATGTCCTTGCCGACCAGGTGCGTCGCGGGCCAGCGACGGTCGAACGTCGCCTCGTCCTGGCCGTAGCCCACCGCCGTCACGTAGTTCAGCAGCGCGTCGAACCACACGTACACGACGTGCGACTCGTCCCACGGCACCTTGATGCCCCAGTCGAAGCTCGAGCGGGAGATGGACAGATCGCTGAGGCCCTGCCGCACGAAGCTCACGACCTCGTTGCGCGCGGACTCCGGCTGCACGAACTCCGGCCGCTCCTCGTACAGCGCGAGCAGCTTGTCCGCGAACTGGCTCATGCGGAAGAAGTAGTTCTTCTCCTGCAGCAGCTCCAGCGGCTTCGAGTGGATCGCACAGACCTTCTGGCCCTCGTACTCCCCCGTGCCGTCCACGATCTCGCTCTGCGGCTTGAACTCCTCGCAGCCCACGCAGTACAGCGCCTCGTACTCGCCCGCGTAGATGAAGCCGTCGTCGTAGAGCTTCTGCAGGAACTTCTGCACGTTGGCTTCGTGGCGCTCGTCCGTCGTGCGGATGAAGTCGTCGTTCGCGATGTCGATCGTCTTCAGCAGCGGCAGCCACTCGTTCGTCACCAGGCGGTCGGCCCACTCCTTCGGGGTCGTGCCGTTCGCGGTCGCCGTGCGCAGGATCTTCTGGCCGTGCTCGTCCGTGCCCGTCAGCAGCCAGGTGTCGTCGCCCGCCTGGCGGTGCCAGCGCGCGAGGACGTCCGCGGCGACCTCCGTGTAGGCGTGCCCGATGTGCGGGACATCGTTCACGTAGAAGATCGGCGTGGTGATGTAGAACGAAGAGCCGTCGGACATGCTGACTATCCTACGGGCGCGGGAGGTACGCCTCGATTCTGTTACCGGACCAGGCATCGGCACCGCGGTCACCGCCACTCCCAACTCAGCAGATCGCGCAGAGCGCGGACGGCGTCCGGCGAGAGACCACCGGACTCGGCAGCGACGGCGGCGGCCTGCGCGTCCGCCCACGTCGCGAGGTCGTCTGCGGTGTCGTCGGGTCGGATCGCGTCGAGGCGGCGGATGACCTCCTCGACGCGGGCCAGGAGGTCGGCGTCCTGCACGCGCTCGGGATGCCGGCCGGGGAGGGACGAACCCGGGGCCCGGATGTAGGCGACGATGGCCGCGCTGAGGGTGGCGGGTGGTACGCCGCTATCGCTGGAGGACAGGGAGGTGCGTCCTCACGGTCGTGTTTCCCGCGCGGATTCCGACAGAAGACATGGCTATCCCGCCGCTCACGACCTCGGCTCCGCACGAAGCACGGTCCCCTGGATCTCGCCCGGAGCGATCGACGTGATCTGCCAGTCGATTCCGCGTCCGAGGAGCAGCACGCCTGCTCCGCGCTCGCCTGGCGCGGGCGGCGTGTAGAGCGCCGGGGTGCCCTTCGTCACGCGGAGGACCAGTCTGGTGGGCGCGTCGATCCGGGTCTCGCCGGTGAGGAAGGTGGACGTCAGGTACGTGGGCTCATGCACGATGGTCCCGACCGCCGCATCGCCGGGGATGGTGGAGGTGTCGTACGGCAAGGCGACCACGACATCGTCCGGAGCCGGTCGTCTGTGGGTGGCCTCGTCGAGGGCGGCGATGCGGGCCTGGATCTCCGCGGTGGGTCGGCCACGACCGCGCAGCACCGCGTCGATCTCGTCGCGAGTCGGTGCGCTGCCGCGTTCACGACTGCGGGCGCTCGACGGCCGCACACGCCCTGGATCGAGGCGCTCGACGATGGCATCGGTGTTCTCGAACCGCTCCGGCTGCGCGGACACCCGACCGGAGCCCTCAGGCCCGTCGGTTCCGAGCAAGGCGCGGAACGTGTCGTGTGCCGGCACCTGCTGCGCACCCGCGGCTGCGATCCTGTCGCGCCAGAACCGCGAACCGTTGTTGAAGTAGTCGGGGTTCGCCGCGGAGGTGAACATCTTGAGCACATTCTCGGTCGCGTCGACGGACGTCGCGATGTATCCGACAACGTCATCGCCGAGCTGCACCGGAGCGGCGTCGACGGGATTGGCCGTCCTCCAGCCGTACTCGGGGGCGCCCGACACCACCTTGGGCGCGAGGTCGAAATCTCTCCAGCTCACCGGATCACCTCACCGTAGACATGCAATTGACCGTCGATGTACTCCACTCGCGTGCCCTGCCACTGCAGTCCCCGGCCGAGGAGCAGCTCTCGCTCGCTCCCGCCGAAGTGCGACAGGTTCTCGACCCATGCGGCCGGCGTGCCCTGGGGCACGTCCAGATGGAGTATCGCATCTTTGCCCGCGAAGCTGTCGGCGGGGCCGCCGAGAGACGTCGACAGGTACGAGTCTTCCCTCACGACCTTGCCCGCCGCGTTCTCCGGGTCGAAACTCCAGTGGGAGGTTCCCGTCCCACGGGTCACCTCGACACTCTCGCTCAGGGGACGGGTGTTGAGGCTCTCGTCGATCGCGCGGATGTGGTTCTGCAAGTCGGCCGGATACGGCGGACCATTTCGCAATGCGCCGTTGATCTCCTTGTAGGTCACCCCACTCGGCCCGGGCGACTCGCGCGTGTAGTCGTACACGGCTTCACGTTGAGCCGGCGTGAGCTCGTCGGCAATCCCGTCCCAATGCTCGCGACCGTATGCGACCGCCTCATCGTCGGACGCGAAACGGTGGACCGGGGAGACGGGAAGCTCTTCACCCCCGCGCGCCGCACCCCGCGCACCGCCCCTCCCGCCCTTCAGCACCGACGCGAACAGCTCGTCCGCCTCGCGCAGCAGCCCGCGCAGCTCGTCGAGGAGCTTCGAGAGCGCCTTCACCGAGCGGACGAGGGCGGTCATCTTGGAGCCGACCTTGGCGGTCCAGGAGGCGACGCGGGTGGAGACCTGTTCGACGATCCACGGGGTGGCGAGGCCGAGGGAGAGGACGGCCTCGGACGCCCAGGAGATCGCGGAGCCGACGAGTTGGGAGAGCACGTCGCGGACGATGTCGTGCACGACCTGCACGATGGTGGAGGCGATGCCGAGGCCTGTCGCCATGGCGCCCGCCCAGGTGGCGGCGCCGTGGAGGTGCTGGGCCGAGTCCTGCTGGAATCGGCGGTAGGCGTCCATCGCCTCGCCGGCGAGCTCGTCGACGTCGCCGAGGATGCGCGTGAGCTCGTCGCCCGACGCCTGCAGCTGCTTCTGGATGTTGGTCCAGGTCTGCGCGAAGGCCTGCACCTCGCCGGCGTCTCCGGTGAGGTCGTTGAACCAGCCCTTGAGCGGCTCGAAGTGGTCGATCAGCCAGCCGAGGCCCGCGGCGATGAGGGAGCCGAGCGGGTCGGAGACGGTGGCGATGGTGTCGGCCGCGGCGGCGAACGCGGCCATGCCGCCTTCGACCCAGTCTCCGGATTCGATCGCCGAGGCCAGCTGGGTGCCGGAATCGAGGAGCCCGGCGCCGCTGAAAGGCGTCGCGGTGTCGACCGGGGCCGCAACGAGGGGGTTCGCGTTCACCGGCGGGTCACCCCAACCCCTTCTCGAGCGCGCGCACCGCCTGCACGATGTCGTCCTCGACCGCGGCGGCGTCGGCCGCGACCCCGCGGACCTCCCGTGCACTGCGCGTGACCATGCCCTCGGCGGCGGAGATGGCGGACGCGGCCATCGTCGCCGCGAGCGTCGCCGGGGCGACCAAGAAGGAGCAGATCACACCGAACGCGCCGCCGCCCATGTTCGTGGCGGCGGCCGCCTGCCGGGCGACGCCGATGTCGGCCGCCACCTGGTCCACACGGACCGCGTGCGCGTGGATGACCTCCGCATCCACGGCGATCCTCTTCCCCGCCATGTTCCCCCCGACCGTCGTCTCAGTACTGGATCCGTGTGCCGTCGCCCGGACCGTCCGGACCGTCCGGGCGCGCCCGCTCGACCTCGTCGCGGAGGTGGGCCACGATGCCCGACTCCTCGCCGAACGCCTCGCTCGCTGCGGCCACCGCCTGTGCGCCCGCCTGACGCTGCGCGGCGTTCGCGGTCTCGACGATGAGCCGGCCGAGATCGCGTGCCGAGTGCCGGTACGCCGCCTCGGTGAGGTCGACACCGAGGAGGCGCCCTCCCGCGTCCACGGTGACGGTCAGCTCGCGCCGCGGCGACGTCGCCTGCCCGCGGAGGGCCCCGATCTGCTGCCGGACCTCGCTCGCGCGCCTCGCACGCTCCTGGGCCTCGGCGATCTGCTCTTCGATCCGCGCGACGGCGAGGTCGGCGTCCGCATCGGCTGAGAAGAAGTCGGTCACCCGGACAGCATAACCAAACGGCCGTCCGGCGCTAGCGGGTCTCCCTGCCCTTGTGCTCCAGCGCCGCCTGATACAGGTCGCGGCGGCCGAGACCGGTGGCCTCGGCGACCTCGGCCGCGGCGTCCTTGAGGCGCGTTCCGGAGGCGACGAGGGCGAGCACCTGCTCCAGCGCGCTCTCGGGGTCCACGACGCGTGCCGGAGCGCCGGCGACCACGATCGCGATCTCGCCGCGCACGCCGTCGGCCGCCCAGTCGGCGAGTTCGGCGGCGGTGCCGCGGCGGACCTCTTCGAACAGCTTCGTCAGCTCACGGCACACGACGACACGGCGCTCGGCGCCCAGCTCCTCCGCCATCGCGGCGAGGGAGGCTGCGAGCCGGTTGGGCGACTCGAAGAAGACCATGGTGCGGGGCTCGGCCGCGAGAGCGCGCAGCGCGGAGGAGCGCTCCCCCGGCTTGCGCGGGAGGAAACCCTCGAAGGTGAAGCGGTCCGTGGGCAGGCCCGAGACGGCGAGAGCGGTCAGCACCGCCGACGGTCCCGGCAGGGCGGTGACCGTCACCCCGGCAGCGGCGGCCACCTCGACGAGGTGGAAGCCGGGATCGCTGACGGTCGGCATCCCGGCGTCGGACAGCACGACGACGTCCTGCTCGCGGGCGAGGTCGACCAGTTCGGCGGCCCTGTCGCGCTCGTTGTGGTCGTGCAGGGCGATCAGCCGCGGCCGGTTGGCGATGCCGAGGCCGGCGAGCAGACGCTGCGCGACGCGGGTGTCCTCGGCGGCGACGACGGGTGCCTCGCCGAGCACCTCGACCAGACGCGCGGAGGCGTCGCCGAGGTTGCCGATGGGGGTCGCGGCCAGAATGATCATGCCCTCAGTCTGTCAGGCGCCCTCACGGCTCCGCGCCCGCGGCGTCCCCGTACGATTGCCTGGTGAGTTCCCTCCCCGTGACCGATCCCGCCCCCGCGCACATCGCGCCCGGCGAGACCGGCAGCCGCCTCGACGACTGGTGGGCCCGCGTCCTGCGCACGCCCACGCGCCTGCGCATCTGGTACTGGGGGGCGCCGATCGGCGTGACTCTCCTGGCCGCGGTGCTGCGGCTGTGGGACCTCGGCTCGCCGCACGCGCTGGTGTTCGACGAGACCTTCTATGTCAAAGACGCGTGGTCGCTGTTCCATCTAGGGTACGAGGGCAGTTGGCCGGCGAAGGCCGACGAGCAGTTCAACGCGGGGAAGACCGACATCTTCTTGTCGTCGCCGTCGTTCGTCGCCCATCCCCCGCTGGGCAAGTGGATCATCGCGCTGGGGATGGCGGCGACGGGAGCGGGCAATGCGTTCGGCTGGCGCGTCGCGACCGCCGTGGTCGGCATCCTGGCGGTGCTGCTGGTGTTCCTCCTCGCCCGGGCGCTGTTCCGTTCGACGATCATCGCGGCGATCGCCGGGTTCCTGCTGGCGATCGACGGGCACGCGATCGTGATGAGCCGGGTCGCCCTGCTGGACAACATGGTCATGTTCTTCGGCCTCCTCGCGTTCGGCTGCATCCTGCTCGATCGGAGCTGGCACGCGCGGCGGCTGGCAGCCTCCGTCATGGCGGCTCGATCGGCCGGACGCTCGCCGGAGTGGGGACCGGTGCTGTGGTGGCGGCCGTGGCTGATCGCCGCGGGCATCCTGTGCGGGCTGTGCGCGGGCGTCAAGTGGAGCGGCTTCTACTTCCTCGCCTTCTTCGCCGTCTACACCGTCGTCGTGGACGCGGTGGCGCGCCGCCGGGAGGGGCTCGCCTTCTACGTCAGCGGGGCGACGCTCAAGCAGGCTCCCGCCACGTTCGTGCTGATGGTGCCGATCGCCTTCCTCGTCTACATCGCGACGTGGACGGGCTGGATCGTGACCGACGGCGGCTACTACCGCCACTGGGCGGAGTCGACGCACATGCAGTGGACCGGCCTGCTGAGCTCCGTGCCGCTGTGGCTGCAGAACCTCTGGCACTACCAGACGGAGATGTACAACTACAGCATCAACCTGCACGTGCCGCACCCCTACCAGTCCAACCCGCTGACGTGGCTGTTCATGATCCGTCCGACGAGCATGTACTACGTCGGCACGACGCAGGGGCAGGGCGGCTGCGACGTCTCGAGCTGCTCCGCGGCGATCACCTCACTCGGCAATCCGCTCATCTGGTGGGCGGGCGCGGCCGCTCTGTTCTACCTGCTCTACCGGCTCGTGCGGTACCGCGAGTGGCAGGTCGGCCTCATCCTGACCGGGCTCGCCGCGGGCTACCTGCCCTGGATGCTCTACATCAACCGCACGATCTTCCAGTTCTACTCGATCGCGTTCGAGCCCTACCTGATCCTGGGGCTGGCGGCGACGATCGCGATCGTCCTCGGCTCGCGCACGGACGCGCGCCCCCGACGGCGACGCGGGATCGCGTGGGTGGCGGTGTTCCTCGCGGCGGCGGCCCTGCTGAGCGTGTACTTCTGGCCGATCTGGACGGGCGAGCAGATCCCGTTCTGGTTCTGGCAGATGCACATGTGGTTGCCGAGCTGGGTGTAGCCGAGACGGCACGGCCGTTCCGTACGGCCTGGGCCGTGTCGGCAGCCGGGTGTAGACCGGGCGTATGACCGACGCAGAGCTGCCCGGCGACGACCGCCTGGACCACCTCGAACTCGTCCCGCTGCCCGGGAGCGAGCGGCCCGAACGCGCGGGATTCCGTGCCCACGGCGCCCTGGACCCCGACGCGCCCGTGTCGGCGACGCTGGTGCTGCGCCGCCGGGCGGAGCTGCCGGAGAGCGCGCTCGCCCACCCCCTCACCCGGGACGAGCTCGCCGAGCAGTACGGCGCCGCGCCCGCCGACGTCTCCCTCGTCACCGAGACGCTCGGCGCACTCGGCGTCACGATCGAGGAGGCGGACGCGGGACGGCGCACCGTCCGCGTGAGCGGGCCGGCGCGGGTGCTCGCGCGCATCTTCGGGACCGACCTGGCGCGGTCCGCTCCGGAATCCGCGACCGCGACCGCGGAGGATGCCCCGTACCGCCAGCGCAGCGGCTCCCTCAGCCTCCCCCGCGCGCTCGACGGCGTCGTCACCGCCGTGCTCGGGCTCGACGACCGCCCCCAGGCCCGCGCCCAGTTCCGCGTCGCACGACCGGCGGCCGTGTCGGTCAGCTACACACCGCCCGAGCTCGGCAGGGTCTACGCGTTCCCCGACGGCACCGACGGCACGGGGCAGACCATCGCCATCGTGGAGCTCGGCGGCGGCTACGAGCAGGCGGACCTCGACACCTACTTCGCCGGTCTCGGGCTCGCGACCCCGTCCGTCACCGCGGTGGGCGTCGACGGCGGATCCAACGCGCCGGGGGCGGATCCGAACGGCGCCGACGGGGAGGTCCTGCTCGACATCGAAGTGGCCGGCGCCCTCGCTCCCGGTGCCGCCCTGGTCGTCTACTTCGCCCCGAACACCGACGCCGGCTTCCTCGACGCCGTCACCACCGCCGCACACGCGGAGCCCACCCCCGCCGCCATCAGCATCAGCTGGGGCCAGGCGGAGGACCAGTGGACGGCGCAGGCGCGCACCGCTCTCGACCAGGCGCTGCGGGATGCGGCCGCACTCGGCGCGACGACGACCGTCGCGGCCGGGGACGACGGCAGCGGCGACCGCGTCGGCGACGGCCGTGCCCACGTCGACTTCCCGGCCTCCTCCCCGCATGCCCTCGCCTGCGGCGGCACGCGGCTCGAAGCGAACGGGACGACCGGTGCCGTGTCGAGCGAGACCGTCTGGAACAACGGTCCGGGCGGCGGCGCGACGGGCGGCGGGGTGAGCGCGGTGTTCGCCCTGCCCGCCTGGCAGGACGGCGTCGGGGTCCCGACTGCGCCGACGGCGGCCGGCGGACGCGGCGTGCCCGATGTGGCCGCCGTCGCCGACCCGCAGACGGGCTATCGGGTGCGGGTGGACGGCACGGACACCGTCATCGGCGGCACCAGCGCCGTCGCTCCGCTGTGGGCGGCGCTCGTCGCACGCCTCGTGCAGAGCACAGGCCGCCCTCTCGGACTCGCTCAACCCGCACTGTACGACGCGATCCGTGCGGGGCAGGTGGCGGACGGTTTCCGCGACATCACGAGCGGATCCAACGGCGCCTTCGCCGCGTCCGCAGGCTGGGACGCCTGCACGGGGCTCGGCGTGCCCGACGGCACGACACTGCTGAGGGCGCACGCCACCCATCGACCTCCGCTTCGCACCTAGATTCGCACTCCCCTGAACGGGGTGTCTGGCGCGGGGTGGAACGCCGAGTACTCTCCTGGTCGCGACTCTCGCACACAGGCGCTCCCCGCGCGCCCGGCGGTCGGCGCGCCCTCTCGCCGCACTGCTCGCCGCCTCCGTGCTCACGGCGGGCGGCCTGCTGGTCTCGGCCTCCCCCGCCGCGGCCGCCTCCGGCTTCACCGTCTCGGGGACCATCTCGTACGCGGTCCCCGGCTCGACCGCGCCGACGACCCGGGTACGGCTGTACCCGGTCACAGGGTCCCAGCCCTCCACCGCCGGCGCCTACAGACCTCGCGGGCCGTGATGGCGGATGCGTTCGGCTCCGGCTCCGTGACGAGCGTGTTCGTCGCGACCGGCGCGAACTTCCCCGACGCCCTGGTGGCCGGCTCTGCCGCCGGCTACCAGTACGGTCCCCTCCTGCTGGTCAACGGCGCCGCTGCGCAGCTCGACGCGGCCAGCTCCGCCGCGATCTCGGCGCTCTCGCCGAGGCGCATCTACATCGTCGGCGGTCTCAACAGCGTGTCGGCCGGCATCCAGGCCGACCTCCAACGGCTCGGGGCGCCCCAGGTCCTGCGCCTGGCGGGCAGCGACCGGTTCGGGACGGCTCAGGCCGTCAACGCAGCGGTCTTCCCGTTCGCGGACGAGGCCTTCGTCGCCAGCGCCTTCGGCTTCCCTGACGCGCTGTCGATCTCCGCGGCCGCCGGGATGCTCGGCTCGCCGCTCCTTCTCGCACCGGCGTCCTGCATCCCCTCGGGCGAGGTGGCCGACGCCACGCTACGCGGCGTCCCGACCTACTGGGCCGTCGGGGGGACGAGCGTGCTGTCTCCGGGCATCACCCCGCTACAGACCTGCGGAGCGGGCACGGGGACGACCTCGGCGCCCGGCACGCTGCCGGACGTCGCTCCGGCTCCGGGCGACGCCGGCGCCCTCACTGCTCCACGACCTTGAGGCCGACGACGCAGCCGACGAGGCCCAGGATCAGCAGCACCTTGGCGAGTGAGAAGCCTTCGCCGCCGAAGACCGAGGCGTAGAGGACGGTGAGGGCGGCTCCGATGCCGACCCAGACGGCGTAGGCGGTTCCGGTCGAGATCTCGCGCATGGCGAAGGCGAGCCCGCCCATCGAGGCGACGAGGCCGACACCGAACACGACGGTGGGCCAGATCCGGGTGAATCCCTCGGACACGCCGAGGGCGGTGGCCCAGACGGCCTCGAGCACACCGGAGAGGATGAGGACGATCCACGACATGACGACGGTCTCCCTGGCCAGTCTTGTCGCTCACCGGGTACTGATCCGTCGTCCGGGATCGCGCGCACGGCGATCTAGCACAAGCGTACCACTATGGCGATGACAAGTTTCCGTTTCGCACTGTTACGCGTGTTACGGGGCTCGGCGGTCCGCACCGGGATGGTCCGCTAGCGTGAGCGCATGGCTGATCGCGAATATGGCTTCCGCACGCGTGCGATCCACGCGGGCAACATCCCCGACCCGGTGACGGGAGCCCGCGCGCTGCCGATCTACCAGACCAGCGCGTTCGTCTTCGACGACACCGCCGACGCGGCCGCGCGGTTCGCCCTGCAGAAGTACGGCAACATCTACTCGCGCCTGGCGAACCCGACGGTCGCCTCGTTCGAGGAGCGCATCGCGAGCCTCGAAGGCGGGCTCGGCGCCGTCGCCACCTCGTCCGGGCTCAGCGCGCAGTACATCACCTTCGCCTCGCTCGCCGGCGCAGGCGACCACATCGTCGCCTCGGCCAATCTGTACGGCGGGTCCATCACCCAGCTCGACGTCACGCTGCGCCGGTTCGGCGTCGAGACGACGTTCATCCAGAGCTCCGACCCCGCGGACTACGCGGCGGCGATCACCGACAGGACCAAGGTGGTGTTCGCGGAGACGATCGCCAACCCCTCGGGCGAGATCGCCGACATCGAAGGCCTCGCCGACGTCGCGCACGCCGCCGGGGTGCCCCTCGCCATCGACTCCACGATCGCCACCCCCTACCTCAACCGGCCGATCGAGTGGGGCGCCGACATCGTCATCCACTCGGCCACCAAGTTCCTCGGCGGGCACGGGACGACCCTCGGCGGTGTGGTCGTCGAGAGCGGCCGGTTCGACTGGCACTCCGAGCGGTTCCCGCTCTTCTCCGAGCCCGTCGCCTCGTACGGCGGCCTGCAGTGGTCGGGCAACTTCGGCGAGTACGCGTTCCTCACCCGCCTGCGCGCCGAGCAGCTGCGCGACATCGGTCCGGTGCTCGCGCCGCACTCGGCCTTCCTGCTCGCCCAGGGCGTCGAGACCCTCCCGTACCGCATCCAGGCGCACGTCGACAATGCGCGGAAGGTCGCCGAGTGGCTCGACGCCGACCCGCGCATCGAGAAGGTGTATTGGGCGGGACTCCCGGAGCATCCGCACCACGCCCGTGCCCAGAAGTACCTGCCCGGCGGCGCGGGCAGCGTGTTCAGCTTCGTCGTCGCCGGCGGTCGCGCCGTCGGCCAGAAGCTCATCGAGTCCGTGAACCTGGCCAGCCATCTCGCCAACATCGGCGACGCCAAGACCCTGGTCATCCACCCCGCCTCCACCACCCACGCACAGCTGACCGAACAGCAGCTGCTCGACGCGGGTGTGCTCCCGGGCGTCGTGCGCATCAGCGTCGGCATCGAGGATGCCGACGACATCATCTACGATCTGGACCAGGCCCTCACCGCGGCCGTGAAGGAGGCGTGACCGTGACCGACACCGCCGCGATCCAGGACACCACCGAGATCCCCGGCACCACCGAAGTCCAGCTCGTCAACGGGCTCAGCTGCGCGCTGCCCGCCGACTCTCCGCTCGCGAAGCTGCTGAAGTCGCAGCGCACGTGGGTCGGCCCCGACGCCAAGGAGCGCCTGAGGATCCTGCGGTCGGCGAAGTCGGTCGCCATCGTCGGCGCCTCCCCCAACCCGGCCCGCTCCAGCTACTTCGTGGGCACCTACCTGCAGCAGTCGAGCGACTTCCGCGTCTACTTCGTCAACCCGAACGCCGAGACCATCCTCGGCGAGCCGGCGTATCCCGACCTCGCCTCGCTGCCGGAAGTGCCCGACATCGTGGACGTGTTCCGCAAGCCGAGCGACATCCCGGCCGTCATCGACGAGGCGATCGCCGTCGGCGCCCCGACCGTGTGGGTGCAGCTGGGCATCTGGAACCAGGAGGCCGCCGAGTACGGCGAGTCGAAGGGCCTCACCGTCGTCATGGACCGCTGCATCAAGATCGAGCACGCCCGCTTCCACGGCGGCCTGCACCTCCTCGGCTTCGACACCGGCCAGATCACCGCCCGCAAGACCATCCGCTGAGAGGCGCGCGCCGCCTCCGCACCGACGCCGAGGCGCCCCATAGTCGGCCGCCTGGACGCGAGACGGCCGATTGTCGGCCGCCTCGGCGCCGGGACATCACGCCCGCGCGATGATGTGGAACACGTGCCAGTGCTTCGGGCCCTCGAACGACATGCCGCGGCGGTCGTCCTCGGCGAGGTGGAGGACCTCCATGCCGGTCAGCATGCCGGTGACGCCGGCGCGGTCGTGGAAGTTCATGCGGGGGCGGCCGAACCAGGTGTCGTGGGGGCCGAAGAGCTCGCCGGCGAAGAGGCCGCCGGGGCGGAGCGCGTCGCGGATGTCGGCCCAGACGTACGGGAATCGGTCCGCCTCGCAGAACGGCAGCGCGAATCCCGCGTAGACGAAGTCGGCCGCCGGGAGGTCGCCGAGCGACTCGAAGGGGGCCGAGCGCACCTCGAGGCGGGTCTGCTCCTCGGGCGTGAGCCCGGCGCGCACACGCTCGTCCACACCGGGGTCGGAGTCGATCGCCAGCACCCGCCAGCCGCGGGTCACCAGGTGCCGCGCCTCGACTCCGTCTCCGCAGCCCAGGTCGATCGCCGTGCCCGACTCTCCCGGCCATGCTTCGAGCGCGCTCGCGAAGGTCGGGCGCACGCCGCGGCCGCCCTGCTGCTCGTAGAACTGCGACCAGTCGAACGCCATGGGGCCGAGCCTACGCGCGTGCGCACCCGTGTCGCGCCCTCGGCTGGCTAAACTCGGCGGGTGGAGTCCGCGCCTTCGTCCCCCCGCGTCGCCGTCCTCGGCCCCGTGCTGGTGGAGGATCGCAGCGGCGCGCTGACCGAGCCGTCCGGCGCACGGAGCAAGCGGTTCGTCGTCGCGCTCGCGCTCGCGAACGGGCCCCTCTCGGTGTCGTCGCTCGTCGCGGACCTCTGGGACGACGCTCCGCCGCGGCAGGAGCGGGCGGCGCTGCAGACCCTCGTCTCACGGCTGCGCACCGCCAGTGCGGACGGCCTCGTCGATTCGACCCCCGGCGGGTACGCCTTGGCGAGCGCCGCCGAGACGGACCTGGGGCTGGCGCGGCGTCGGGCCGCTGCGTCCCGCGGGCTCCTGGCGGGAGGCGACGCCGCAGCGGCCGTCCGGGAGGCGACCGCGGCCCTCCTGCTCTGGCGGGGCGAACCCGGCGCCGAGCTCGGCGACGCACCGCTCGCAGAGGATCTCGCCCGTGCGGCGCAGACACTGCGGGACGAACTGCTGCTCGTGCGCGCCCGCGCCCACCTCGCCGCGGGAGACCCCGACGCCGCCCTGGATGACCTGCGGATCCTGGTCGAGACGCACCCCCTCGACGAGTCGCTGCAGCGCGAGCGGATGACCGCCCTGGCGGCGGCCGGCCGCCGCAGCGAAGCCCTCCTCGCCTTCGCCGAGCTCAAGGAGGCCCTGCTCGACCGTCTCGGCACGCGTCCCGGTCAGGAACTCGTGGCCCTCAACGCGCGGTTGCTCGCCGAGGACGACGCGCCGGACCCGGCGCCGCCCGCGCGCGTGCGCATCGGGTTGCGCAGCGCGCCGAACGCGCTGCTCGGACGCGAGTACGACGTGGACGCGCTGGAGGACCTGATCGCGACCTCCCGGCTGGTGACGATCCTCGGGCCGGGCGGACTGGGCAAGACCCGGCTGGCGCAGGAGATCGGCCGGCGGGCGATCCACCTCCCCGCCGTCGTCTTCGTGGAGCTCGCAAGCGTGCGCAGCAGCCAGGACATCGAGCTGGCCTTCGCCTCCACGCTCGGTATCCGGGAGGCGCACAGCGCGCGTCCCGGCGACCCCGGCGCCCTCGTGGACCTGCACTCCCGCATCCTCGGCCAGCTCGCGGAGCGCGAGACGCTTCTCATCGTCGACAACTGCGAGCACATCGTCGACGACGCCGCCGCGTACATCGCCGATGTCCTCGACTCGACCTCGAACGTCCGCGTCCTCGCGACGAGCCGATCGCCTCTCGCCATCGGCGCGGAGCGCGTCTATCCGCTCGACTCCCTGGCGAGCGCCGACGACGGCCCGGCCGTCGAGCTGTTCGTGGAGCGCGCCCGGGCGGCACGGCCCGGTGTCGTGCTGCCCCGAGAGACGGTCGCCCGCCTCTGCGACCGCCTCGACGGGCTGCCGCTCGCCATCGAGCTCGCGGCCGCACGCACCCGTTCCCTCTCCGTCGACGAGATCGAGCGACGGCTCGGCAACCGGTTCGCCCTCCTGACCGGCGGCGATCGCACCGCGCCGGAGCGCCACCGCACGCTCTTCGCCGTGATCGACTGGAGCTGGAACCTCCTCGCGTCGTCGGAGCAGGCCCTCCTGCGCCGGCTCTCGGCCTTCGCCGACGGCTTCAGTTCCGAGGCGGCGGAGGCCGTGGCCGGACCGAGCGCGCCCTCGGTGCTCGACGATCTCGACGCGCTCGTCACGCAGTCCCTCGTCACAGTGACGGAGGACGCCACGACCGGCCTGCTGCGCTACCGGATGCTGGAGACGGTCCGCGAGTTCGGCGACCGCGAGCTGGAGGCGGCGGGCGAGGCGGAGGCCGTGCGCGACGGGATGGACGCGTGGGCCGTGTCGTTCGCGCGATCGGCGATGCGCGCGATGCACGGGCGCGCGCTGGTCGCGACCTTCGGCCGGGTGACCGCCGAGCAGGACAACCTCGTCGGTGTGCTCCGCTCGGCGATCGACGGCGGTCGACCGGAGACGGTGGCGGCGGTCTTCGCCCTGCTCTCCTACTACTGGTCGCTGCGGAGCGCGCACTCCGAGGTCCTCGGTTTCGGGCCGTCGGTGCTGGGCGTCCTCGCGGACTGGGAGGCGGAGGGCGACGCGCGCGACGACGCTGCGGCATGCTTCACGGTCATCGGCGGCACCTTCCTCTACGTCGATCTGCGCACGTCCGCCCGCGCCATCGCGCGGCTGCGGCGGCTGCGCCGGGTGGGCCCGTTCGCCGACCCGCGGCTGCGCGCGATGACGAACCTCATCCTGGTGGCGGGCAAACCGGAGCCGGGGATGCGGATGCTCGTCGAGTACGCCGCGTCCGGCGATCCCGAGCTCGCCGTCGTGGGCAACCTGCTCCTGGCGCAGCTGAACGAGAACGCGGGCGAGCTGCAGGAGGGCCTGGTGCGGGCCTCGCGCGCCTACGCCCTGGGACAGGAGGTCGGAGACGCCTGGTCGACCGCCTCCGCTGCACAGGCGCTGGCGCAGCTGCACAGTCAGCTGGCGCACCCCGAGGAGGCGCTCCTCTGGGCGCAGCGCGCGCACGACGGGCTCGCTCCGCTGCAGGCCGCCGGCGATCTCCGCCAGCTCGACTGGCTGATCGCGATCAACTCCGTCACCGTCGGCGACACCGTCCGCGGCCGGGCGCTGCTGGAGCAGTACCTGAGCGTCGAGGTCGACCGCACCGGATTCGACTACGTCGACTACTACGGCATCGGCTACGGCGGCATGGCCGAGATCGCGCTCGCGGAGGGCGATCTCGCCGAGGGCATCCGGCGCTACGCGGAGGCGGTGGGCGTCTTCGTCGACGACGGCGTCGCTCAGCGCGAGACCCTCACCAATCCGTGGCTGACGATGCTCGGGGCGGCGCAGCTCGTGGTCCGGCTGCGCGCTCACGCCGCGAGCCCCGACGAGATCGCGCCCGGCAGCGTGCCGTGGAGCGAGACGGACGAGCTGGCACGACGGCTGCGGGTGCGCGTGCTCGTTTACACGCGCCTCAACACCTGGTACATCGACAAGCCCGTCCTCGGCAGCGGCCTGCTCGCCTACGCCGCGTGGATGCTCGACCCGCACACGGCGCACGACCGCGGCGACGCGTGGGTGCGCATCGGGCTCGAACTGGTCGGGATAGCGACCCGGCTGAACTCGCGGCAGGACATGGCCAGCATGCAGCGCGCACGGCTGGCGAAGCCTGTGATGGCCGCCTGGGGCGCCGACCGGCTGGCGGCGGCGATCGACGCCACCGCCGCGCTGAGCCTCGACGAGGCCTCCTCGCGCGGCCTCGCACTGCTCACGACGGCCAAGCCGACCCGGTAGCGCACACCGCAGAGCGGCCGCCGCTCCCCTCCGCAGGGAACGACGGCCGCCGTCTCGGATGCGCCCGGCTCACGCCTTGCGCATGTAGGCCCGCACGGTGAGCGGGGCGAAGACCGCCACGATGACGGCGGCGCCGAGCAGCGCCCACCATCCGTCGGCCGGGAAGGTGCCGTTGTTGGCGAGGTCGCGGACCGCGGTGACCAGGTGCGAGACCGGGTTGACGTTCACGAAGGTCTGCAGCCAGTCGGGCAGGGTGCTCGCCTGCACGAAGGCGTTCGAGAAGAACGTCAGCGGGAACAGCACGAGGAACGAGATCCCCTGCACCGACCCCGCCGTGCGGGCGATCACGCCGAAGAACGCGAAGATCCAGCTGATCGCCCAGGCGCAGACGATCACGAGCAGGCCGGCCAGGACGACGAAGCCGAACCCGGCCGCCGGACGCCAGCCCATGACGAACCCGGTGAGGAAGGTGATCGTGGTCGCGATCGCGTAGCGCAGGGTGTCCGCCAGCAGGGCGCCGGAGAGCGGGGCGATGCGGGCGATCGGCATCGACTTGAAGCGGTCGAACACGCCCTTGTCCATGTCCTCGCGGAGCTGGACGCCGGTGACCACGGAGGTCGTGATCACCGTCTGGGCGAGGATGCCCGGGATGAGGTAGGGCAGGTACGCCGTGACCCCTCCGGCGAGCGCGCCGCCGAACAGCAGGGCGAACATGATCGTGAAGATGATCGGCTGCAGCGTCACATCGAAGAGCTGCTCCGGCGTCCGCTTGATCTTCAGCAGGCCGCGCCGGGCCATGGTCAGCGTGTTCGCCAGGGTCTGGCCCAGGCTGACGTGGTTCTTGAGGTTCCGCTCGGACGGCGGGGTGATGGTGGCGATGGCGCTCATGCCCGGACTCCTTCGGTGACAGCGGCCGTGTCGGTCGCGGCGGACTCGTCGCCCGCGTTCTCGTCTTCGACGCCGTGGCCGGTGAGGGTCAGGAAGACCTCGTCGAGCGTCGGCTTCTGCACGGACATCTCCGCGAGATGGATTCCCGCCTCGCGGAACGTGATGAACAGGTCGGTGACCGCGTCGGCGTCCCGCATCGGGGCCGTCAGGCGGGCGCCCTCCGGGGAGACGACGGCGTCGACGCCCAGCACGGTCGCGATGGCGCGGCGGGCGTCCTCGACATCCGCGGCGTCGGCGAGGCGCAGCTGCAGCGAGGACTCGCCGACCGACGCCTTGAGTTCGTCGCTGGTGCCCTCCGCGACGACCCGGCCACGGTCGATGACCGCGATCCGGTCGGCCAGCTGGTCGGCCTCGTCGAGGTACTGGGTGGTGAGGAGCACGGTGGAGCCTGTCGCCACGAGCCGGCGGATGGTGTCCCACATCTGGGCGCGGGTGCGCGGGTCGAGCCCCGTGGTCGGCTCATCGAGGAAGATCAGCGGAGGCTGCGCGATCAGGCTGGCGGCGAGGTCGAGCCGGCGCCGCATACCGCCGGAGAACTTCTTGAGCGGACGCTTGGCCGCGTCGGTGAGCCCGAACTCCTCCAGGAGCTCGGCGGTCTTGGCCTTGGCCTCCCGGCCGCTCAGCCCGAGCAGCCGGGCGAAGATCATGAGGTTCTCGTTGGCCGACAGCGTCTCGTCGACGGACGCGAACTGCGCCGTGACTCCGAGGAGCTGGCGGACGATCTGCTGCTCCTTGCGGATGTCGTGCCCGAAGATGGTCGCATCCCCCGCGTCGGGCTTCAGCAGGGTGGCGAGCATGGAGATGGTGGTGGTCTTGCCGGCGCCGTTCGGGCCCAGCACACCGTAGACGGTTCCGGCGCGGACGGTCAGGTCGACGCCGTCGACCGCGCGGTTGTCGCCGAAGACCTTGACGAGCCCGTGGGCCTCGACGGCCCATTCGGTGCTGCGAGTCATGGTGGTCCTTCCTTTCGGGTCGGTTGATGTCTCGATGGTGGCGCGGACCGCTTGCACCGGGCTTACGCGGCTCTTACACCGGGTGACAGCGTCGGACGGCGGGGCCGGAAGCGCCCGGCGCGCGGACGAGCGTAGGCTGGGTGCACCCCACACACGCGCACGATCGCTGCGCCGATCCGCGTCCCCACGCCGATTCCGTGCGCACACCCGGACGTAGACTGAGGAAGTGACAGCGTACGTCTCGGCCTTCGACCTGTTCTCGATCGGTATCGGTCCCTCGAGCTCGCACACCGTCGGACCCCTCCGGGCCGCCCGCGCCTTCGCGGTCCGCCTGGCGGAGGACGGGCTGCTCGACCGGATCGACCAGGTGACCTGCACCCTCTACGGCTCACTCGGCTCCACCGGAATCGGTCACGGTACGCCGGACGCGGTCGTGGCAGGTCTGCGCGGGCTCGAGCCGGAGAGCTGCCGGCCGGAGGACGTCCGCGGCGCGTGGAGCGGCCATGTCGACGGCGACACGATCGCGCTCGCCGGATCGCGGGCGATCCCCTTCTCGCGCGACGACATCGACTTCGAGCCGCGCACCCGGCTCCCCGGCCACCCCAACGCGCTGACCCTGCGTGCCTGGGGCCGCGCGGCCGACGGGTCGCGCGATCCGCTCCCGCTGCGGGAGGAGACCTTCTACTCGATCGGCGGCGGCTTCATCCGGCGGGACGGCGAGGAGGCCGACCTCGCGGCGCGGGCCTCCCACCCGCTCCCCTACGACACCGCTGCGGAGCTGCTCGCGATCTGCGAGCGGCTCGACATCCCGATCTGCGAGGTCGCGCGCCGCAACGAGGCCGCGCTGCACGGCGAGGACCGCACGAGCGAGCGGCTCGACCTGATCTGGGAGGCGATGGCCGAGTGCGTCGCGAACGGCCTGGCTGGCTCGGGGACCTTGCCGGGGGGCCTGCAGGTGCCGCGTCGGGCCGCCGCCATGCGCGAGCACCTGGAACGCGTGCAGGACGACCCGGGGCGGGCGACGGCGCTCGAGTGGCTGCACGCGTTCGCCCTCGCCGTCAACGAGGAGAACGCGTCCGGCGGTCGCGTCGTCACCGCGCCGACGAACGGCGCGGCGGGCATCGTGCCCGCCGTGGCCCACTACTACCTGCGTTTCGTTCCGGGTGCGACGCTCGACGGCATCCGCCGCTACCTGCTCACCGCGACGGCGATCGGCTCGCTGTTCAAGGCGAACGCCTCCATCTCGGGCGCCGAGGGAGGCTGCCAGGCGGAGGTCGGCTCGGCGTGCGCGATGGCGGCCGGTGCACTGTGCGCCGTGCTCGGCGGCACGCCGCGCCAGGTGGAGAATGCGGCCGAGATCGCGATGGAGCACCACCTGGGCCTCACCTGCGACCCGGTGAGCGGTCTCGTGCAGATTCCGTGCATCGAGCGCAACGCGATCGCCTCCTCCACCGCCGTCTCCGCCGCGCGTCTCGCCCTGCACGGCGACGGGTCGCACCTCGTCTCGCTGGACACCGTCATCGAGACCATGCGGCAGACGGGCATCGACATGTCGACCAAGTACAAGGAGACCAGCGAGGGCGGACTCGCCGTCAACGTCATCGAGTGCTGACGCATCCGCCCCCGCGCGGTTACGCTGCGTTTCGGGGCCCCTCGCCGGTGTCGGCGGCCGCGCCTAGCGTGGAACCGTGAGCACGCCATCCGCATCCGACGCCCCTCCGACGGCCATCGGCGCCGCCCTCGCCGGGCCGCTGGTCTCGACCCAGTGGTTGTGCGACCACCTCGGATCGGAGGGTCTCGTCGTCCTCGACGCCACCGTCGTCCCCGCCGCGGGGGCGGACGGCAGACCGACCTTCGTGAGCGGCCTGGACCAGTACCTCGTCGACGGACACCTCCCCGGCGCCGTGTTCGCCGAGCTGCTCGGCACGTTCAGCGACCCGGACGGCGCGTACCCGTTCACGCGGCCGCACGCCGCACAGTTCGCGGCCGCCGCCGAGTCCGTCGGCATCGGCCCCGGCTCGACCGTGATCGTCTACGACGCCGCCGGCGGCCAGTGGGCCTCCCGGCTCTGGTGGCTGCTCCGTTCGTTCGGCCATGCCCGCGTCGCCGTCCTGGACGGCGGCGCCGTCGCCTGGCGCGCCGAGGGCCGGCCGGTCGCACGCGGCCATGTCGAGCCGCCCAGCGCAGGCCCGTTCACCGCCGTCGAGCAGCCCGGATTCTGGGCCGACACACGCACGATCGCCGAGATCCTCGCGGGCGAGCGCGCCGCGACCCTGCTGTGCGGCCTGCCCGCGCGCGACTTCTCCGCGCAGCACATCCCGGGCAGCCTGAGCGTTCCGGCCGGCCGGCTGCTCGCGCGCGACACCAACACCTTCCTGCCGCCCGCGGACCTGCGCGCCGCGTTCGCGGACGCCCTCGCGTCGCCCGATCCGATCGTCGCCTACTGCCGCAGCGGCATCGCGGCGACCGCCGACGCCCTCGCCTTGGCCGTGATCGGACGGAGCGACGTCGCGGTCTACGACGGCTCGCTCAGCGAGTGGGCTGCGGACCCGCGGGCGCCTCTGACGTCGGTCGCGTAGCCTCCTCCACCAGCTCCAGGATGTGCCGGTACGGCTGACCGGTGGCGCGCGACATCCCCAGCTCGCAGGTGCGATTGGCCGACGCGTAGGCGGTGACCGTACCCGCTGCGGCTCCAGAGGCGAGGACCTCCACCTCCGCCGCCTCTCGTGCCGTGGCCGACGCCGTCAGCTCGGGGTGCAGGAGTCCCCGGTCGCCGGCGAAAGCGCAACAACCCGCGTCGATCGGGACCGTGACGTCGATCGCGACCGCCTCCGCCACGCGGCGCAGGGAGCCGTCGACTCCCAGCCGCCCCGTCGAGCACGTCGGGTGGAGCACGAGCGACGGCAGGGCGTCCACCACCTCGAGGGCGGGGAGGAGCGCGTTCGCCGCGAAGTCGACGGAGTCGACGAAACGCAGCCGTGCGTAGTCGCCGCCCGCCGTGACTGCGGCGTCGCGCAGCGCCTCCAGTCCCTCGGTGCAGGAGGCCGCATCGCACACGACCGGGAGCTCGCCGTCGCGCGACGCCGCAAGCAGCGCGGGGAGCACCCGCTCGGACATCCGCTCGTGGCCGCCATGGAATCCCTTGGACTTCCACGGGGTGCCGCAGCACATCGACGAGATGCCGTCCGGGACGACGACCTCCACCCCGGCGCGGTCGCACAGGGCGAGGAACGCCGCCGTCGAACCCATCCCGCCGCCCTCGGCGCCGAACATGGTGCCGATGCAGGCCGCGAAGAACACCGCCTGCGGCTCGGCGACAGGGCGCGGGACGCGCTTCCTGCCCCCGCGCGGGAGGCCGGCGTCGTAGCGCGGCACGGTGTCCGCTCCGAGCAGCGCGCGCCCGACGTCGGTCGCCGCACGCACGAGCGGCGCCGGAAGGGCGTCCGCGACCGTGAGTGCGACGCCACCCACCCGGCTCACCGGCCCCCAGGCCGCAGCGGCGGCGTCCCATGCCCCGGCCGCGACGCGGGAGTTCGACTCGCCTCGCAGCCGACGCACGAGGTCGCCCGTGTTGATGTTGACCGGGCACGCCGCCTGGCACATCCCGTCCACCGCGCAGGTCTGCACGCCCGCGTACTCGTAGTCGTCGCGCAGTTCGGCGGCGAGGGCGTCATCACCGGCGAGCTCTGCAGCGCGCAGCTCGCGACGCAGCACGATGCGCTGACGCGGCGTGAGCGTGATGTCGCGGGAAGGGCAGGCCGGCTCGCAGTACCCGCACTCGACGCAGCGGTCCACCTCCTCCTCGACGGGCGGCGCCGTCTTCAGGTCGCGGAGGTAGGAGTCGGGGTCGTCGCTCAGCAGCACGCCGGGATTCAGGACGCCGTGCGGGTCGAACAGCCGCTTGACCTCCTGCATCACGGCGTAGAGCTCGTCGCCGTACTGCCGACGCACGAACGGCGCCATGATGCGTCCGGTCCCGTGCTCCGCCTTGAGGGAGCCGCCGAGGCCCAGGATCAGCTCGACCATGTCGTCGGTGAAGGCGCGGTACCGGTCGACTCCCGCCTGGTCGCCGAGCCGCTCGCTCAGCATGAAGTGGATGTTGCCGTCCTTGGCGTGGCCGAAGATCACACTGTCCTCGTACCCGTGGGCGGCGAACAGCTCGCGGAGCCCCGCGCAGGCGGCGAGCAGCGTCGGCACGGGGACGACCACATCCTCCAGCAGCGCGGTCGTGCCCGGAGCTCGGGCTTCGGCGACCGTCGTGTAGAGCCCCTTGCGGATGTGCCAGAGCGCGGCGCGCTCGGCCGGGTCGGTGGTGAACCGCATCGGGAGGCTGAGCGGCAGCGCGTCGAGCACGGACGCAGCCTCCGCACGGGCGGCCTCGGCCTCCGCGGCGTCCGGACCGTGGAACTCGACCAGGAACGCCGCGTGGTCGTCGATGGTGAGGTCCCGCAGCTCGGCGGGGGCGTCGTGGGCGCGCGCAGCGAGCCGGAGCGAGGTGGAGTCCATCAGCTCGACGGTCGCGGCGCCCGTCGCGACGATCGCGGGGAGCGCGGCGGTCGCCTGCTCGAGGGTCTCGAACACGGCCAGCGCCGTCGTGGCGGCGGGATGGGCGACGACGGTGCGGAAAACGGCCTCGGCGACGAAGCCGAGGGTCCCCTCGCTGCCGACGATCAGGTGTGTCAGGATGTCGGCCGCCGTGTCGAAGTCGAGGAACGCGTTGATGCCGTAGCCCATGGTGTTCTTCATCGCGAAGAAGCGCTCGATCGACGCGACGGAGGCCGGGTCGGAGCGCACCCGGTCGCGCAGCGCCAGCAGCCCGGCGTGCAGAGCGGGCTCGGCGGCGCGCAGCAGGTCGTCGGCCTCGGGAGCGGCGGTGTCGAGGATGGTGCCGCTCGGGAGCACGACCACCAACGACTCCAGCGTCCGGTACGTGTTCTGCTCGATGCCGCAGGCCATGCCGCTGGAGTTGTTGGCGACGACACCGCCGATGGTGCAGGCGATCTCGCTCGCCGGGTCCGGTCCGAGCTTGCGGCCGTGCCGGGCGAGCCGGGCGTTCACCTGCCGCACCGTCATACCGGGCTGCACCCGCACGCGTCGTCCGCCGTCGAGCACCTCGGCCGCGCGGAAGGAGTGTCGGGTGTCGGCGAGCACGCCGGCGGTCACGCCCTGACCCGAGAGGCTCGTGCCTCCCGAGCGGAAGGTGACGGGCAGCCCCCGCTCGCGCGCGGAGACGAGCAGGTCCGCGACCTCGCGTGCGGATCCGGGACGCGCCACCTCGGCGGGGACGAGCAGGTAGTGGGAGGCGTCGTGCGCGCTGGCGTGGCGGTCGATGGCCTTCGTCGAGACGGTCACGGTCAGGCTCCTGCGGGGTCGGCCGGGGTGGTCGGCGCGGGCGGGGTGGATGTGTCGGCGGCACGACCGCCGGTGGGCGGATCGGCGGGCACGATCGTGAGGTACGGCGGATGCCCTCCTGAGGGGAGCTCGCCCGCGCCCGCGAGCAGCAGGGCGCCGTCGAGCGGGCGGACGGCGGGCGTCACCAGCTCGACGTCCGGAACCCTGCTCTCGAGCCGCTCGCGCAGCGGGTCGAGCAGGAGCGCCCCCACGCCGGTCACACCGCCGATCACGGCGAGCCGTCGGCGCACCGGCGCGGCCAGGAGGGCCTCCGCCGTCGCCGCCAGCGCCTCCGCGGCCTCCCGCCAGATGGCGAGGGCGATCGGATCGCCATCGCGCGCGGCATCGGCCACGGCGGGAGCGAAAGAGGCGAGGACGCCCGCGCGGTCGTCCCGGGTGTAGAGCCGCGCGGGGAATCCGCCGACCGGTCCGAGGGCACGCGTTGCGGCATCCAGGAGGACCGGCGATCCACCGGGGCGGCCGTCATGCTCGCGCACGGCGGCGCGAAGGCCGGCGAGCCCGATCCACGCGCCGCCGCCCTCATCGCCGAGCAGGTGCCCCCAGCCGTCGGCGCGGCGCCAGACGTCGTGGAAGTCCGTCGCGAGCCCGACGACGCCCGTCCCGACCGCCAGCACCGCTCCCCCGTCCAGCCCGAGGGCCGCGGCCGCCGCCGTGACGGCGTCGGAGGCGAGCAGGATCCGGGCGTGCGGCCAGCGGCGGCGCAGCTCGGCGAGCACCGTGTCCGGCGGGGTCAGCCCGAGCAGCCCGCTCATCCCGACCGAGACGGTCTCGGCGCGGGCGACGCCCTCGGCCGGCAGTCCGGCCAGCAGGTCGTCGAGAAGGGGCGCCACGCGGATGCCCGCCGGCCCGACGCTCACCCCCGGACCGGTGACCTGGTCCTCGCCCGTGAGCGACGCACGGGACCCCGTTCCGCCGATGTCGATCGCCAGCACCCGCACGGCCGCCTCCTTCGTCGCACCCGCCGATCCGAGCCGACCGGCAGGAAACACCATGACGCAAATTTACCTCGGGATCAATTCCGAGGAACATTGTTTACATTCGGCACATCGGCGACCGGTGGACAGGACCGGACGAACGTGGGCTCGCCGACCCCGTGCTGGTCGCAGGCGCGAGCGAGGCCCGCAACCGTCACGCTGCCATGTCGAGCACGATCGCGCAGCTGACCGTGATGGAATTCCTGTCCGTGCGCATCGTGCAGCGGCGCGGCCCCGATCCGCTGCCGTCGCTGCAGCTGACGTACGACGCCGTCCAGGCGCATCGGCACTCCCACGTGGAGGAGCGAACGGCCGCTGTGTCTTCGCTGTGCACACCGCTTCCCGCCCCCGCAAGACCTGCGACTGTCTTACGCTCGCATCATGAGCCTCATGGACATCCCCTTCACCACCATCGACGGCGCTCCCGCCTCGCTGGCCGATTACTCCGGCAAGGTCATCCTCATCGTCAACGTCGCCTCCCGCTGCGGACTGGCCCCGCAGTACGAGAAGCTCGAGCAGTTGCAGGAGACCTACGGCGATCGCGGCTTCACCGTGATCGGCTTCCCGAGCAACCAGTTCCTGCAGGAGCTGAGCTCGACCGATGCCATCAAGGAGTACTGCTCGACCACGTGGGGTGTGACCTTCCCGATGATGGAGAAGGTGCGGGTGAACGGGCGCTCCGCGCACCCCCTGTACGCGGAGCTGACGACGCACCCGGATCAAGCGGGCAAAGCTGGCAAGGTCAAGTGGAACTTCGAGAAGTTCGTCGTGACCCCGGACGGCGCCGTGCACCGGTTCCGTCCGACGACGGAGCCGGACGACCCGGCGATCGTGGCGCTGATCGAGGGCGCGCTGCCCGCCGCTGCGTGACGCCGCAGCGCCGGGCTCTCATGCCCGGCGGAACCAGCGACCGCCGACGCGCTCGGTGAGACGCCAGGACGTGGGCTCGGCGAGCGCGGCGATGCGCTCGACGGTGTGCTCGGCGATGCTCACCGCCTCGGCTGCGGTGTCGGCGACGAATCGCACGGTCAGGCGCGCCTCCTGCGCGACGATGTCGACGCTCGACGCCTCGACCACGGTGCGCTCCCCCGCAGCGGCGGCCGCCGCGGGCTCGACGGCCTGCGGCGAGACGCCCGGGCGCAACGCACCGACGGACACGATCACACGATAGGAAGGCACGGCTCCGAGCCTACGGGCGGAGCCGGGGGTACCCTCTCACGGGGGGAAAGGAGTGCGTCGATGCACACCAGGACGGATACGGGCCGGATCGATCTCTACGGCGTGAGCGGACTGAGCGAGGCGGAGCTCGATGAGTTCGCGGCCATGCTGGACCGCCGACGGCACGACGACATCGCCGAGTCGGAGCACATCGCGGAGACGCTGGGCGCGCTGCTAGCGTCGCGATCGGAGTCCACCGCCGATGACGAGCACGATCCGGAGGGGCCGACGCTCAGCTCCGAGTGGAGCAGGCTGCAGGCCGTTCGGGCGGACGCCGCCGCCGATCTGGCCGCGGTGGAAGCCGCCGGCGAGCGCCTCCGCCTCGGCACCTACGGCGTGTGCGCCACCTGCGTGCGCCCCATCGGCGTCGACCGGCTGCGCGCCCGGCCGACCGCCGAGCTCTGCATCTTCTGCGCGACCGCCGCCGAACGCTAGCCGCCTTCCGGTTGTTACCGCACCGCCTGCCCGGCGCGGTAGACCGCCTCGGTGCGGGACGAGGCCCCGACCTTGCGCAGGATGCTCGACACGTGCACGCTCGCCGTCTTGGCGCTGATGAAGAGCCGCTCACCGATCTGCTTGTTGCTCAGTCCCTGCTCGATCAGAGCGAGCACCTGCTCTTCGCGCTCGGTGAGCGGTGCTCCGGGCCCGGAGAGACCGGCTAGCGCACGCGGGCCGCGCGGTGCCGTCAGAGCTGCGGCGGCCGCCGCGATGAGTCCGTAGCCGTGCGTTTCGGCGGCGGCGACCGCCTCTCCAGCGAGCCGCTCCGCCGAGCCGCGGTCCCCGGCGGCGAGCGCCGTGCGGGCCGCCCGGCAGAGCGCGAGCGGGCGTACATGCGCGGGCGCCAGGGGTGAGGAGGCGACCTCGACGGCCGCTCTCCAGGCGGCGACCGCGGGTGCGAAGACCGCCGAGACGTCGGTCGCTCCGGGGTCCGGAGAAGCGTCGGCGGCCGGATGGGCAGCCTCCCCGAGGCGCGCGAGCACAGCACGCGCGGTGGCGAGTTCGGCGGTGATCATCGCGGTCCAGACGGGAGCCGTCGGCCACGACCGCAGACCGGCGGCCGCCGTCTCGAGCGCGACCGCGTCGGCGCGCAACCGCTCGTGCGTCTCGGCGCCGGGCGTGTGCGCTGCGGCACGGTCGGCGAGGGCGCGGTCGGCGAGGGCGCGCGCCGCCGTGGCGAGGAGGGGCAGATCCTTCGCCGGGATGACGCGGTGACCGTCGGCGAGCACGATCGCGGCGTCGCGCCAGGCCTCGTCGACCTCGCCGCGGGCGAGGGCGATCTCTGCCCCGATCTTCGCGAGGTCGAGCTGCGACTGCACCTCCAGGTCGCCCTGCAGTCGCAGCCCGCTGCGCCAGCGCCGGTAGAGCGCGTCGGCCGGTTCGACCTCTCCGCGCCAGAGCATCAGCGACAGCTTCATGTGCTGGAGGTGCGCGCGGAAGCTCGGCGGTGGGTCGAGGGCCAGCGCCGGGTCGACGAGGGCTTCGGCGCGCGCGAGGTCGCCCAGGGCGAGCAGCGGCTCGATCGTGTTGGAGGAGAGGATCACGCCCGACGTCCGCTCGACACCGCGCGCCCGGGCCCGCGCGGCGCCGGCCTCCGCGATCGCCACCGCCTCCGCGTAGCGGCCCAGCCCGTTGAGCGCGTCGGATGTGTTGACCGCGTGCCGCAACAGGGCGGCGGTGTCGTCGCCGGCGACCACCCGGGCACGTTCGAGCTCCGCGAGGCCCTCGTCGATGCGGCCGGTGGCGACGAGCGCGCAGCCCCGGATGTTGTGGGCGACGGACAAGCGCAGATCGCCCGTGCCGCCGAGCTCGTCGATCGCGCGGGAGGCGGTCTCCACGGCCTCCTCGAAGCGGGCCGACAACATCAGCCGTGCCGCCAGCTCGGCGAGCAGCTGGGGCCGCAGACCGTCGCCCGGAGCGGTCGAACCCGTCGGGAGCACGTCCAGCGCCTCCCGCAGCAGCTCGATGCCGCCCGGCCGGTTGAGGTTGGTGACGTACTGCGCCTTGTCGCGCAGCAGCCGGGCGTGCTGCACCGGGTCGAGCGTCTCCGCGTCGTCGAGGGCCGCCGTCACGAGAGCGAGGGCGCGCTCGCTGTCGCCCGCGTTGCGGAGGGCGGACGCGGTGCGCTTCAGGAGATCGACCCTGCTCATGCCGCCCAGCGCCTCGGCGTCCGGCACGCGCTCCCACAGTTCGAGGGCGCGGTCGCCCATCGCCGCGACGGTCGCATAGGCGTACGACCGCCGGGCCTCCTCCATCGCCTCGACGGACGCGGTGAACGCGCGCCGGAGGTCGTGCGCAGCCATCCAGTGCGTCGACAGCTGGATGGCCGAGCGCTGCGGACCCGCGGCCTCCAGCGCCTCCGCGTACCGGGTGTGGAAGCGCGTGCGCTCCCCCGGCAGCAGATCGGCGTGGACGGCTTCGCGCACCAGGGCGTTGCGGAAGGTGTACTCGGTGGTGTCGGCCGCCAGCACGTTGGCGACGACCGCCTCCCGCGCGGCGTCGTCGAGCTGCTCCGGGGTGCCGTCGAACACCGCGGTGAGCAGATCGTGCTCGACGCACACCCCGCCGGCGGAGACGACGCGCAACAGGCGCTGCGCGGGCGCGCTCAGCCGTTCGTAGCGGGCGAGGAGGAGCTCCCGCAACGTCTCGGGGAGGTCGTCACCGGTCGCGAGGCCGTCGATGCCGGCGAGTTCCTCCACGAAGAACGGCACGCCCTCGCTCAAGCGGTTAACCTGGTCGACGGTCGCGGCGTCGGGCACGCAGCCGAGCAACAGCTCCAGCTGCGCGGCGACCTGATCGCGCGAGAGCCGGCCGAGCTCCCAGCGGGTCACGCGCCGCGTGCGCTCGAGCTCGGCCAGATAGGCCCGCAGCGGGTGACCGCGGGACACCTCGTCGCTGCGGTAGCCGAGCAGCACCAGCACCCGCCCGCGCTCGCTCATCCGCACCACGAACCGGAGCAGTTCGAGGGTGGAGGTGTCGGCCCAGTGGATGTCGTCGACCGCGAGCACCAACGGCCGCGACACCGACAGATTCTCGAACAGCACCGTGATCAGCTCGTACAGCCGCTCCGCTCCCGTGCGGGGCGGCAGCGTGCCGTCGTCCGCGAGCTCGGGCAGCAGGGCGGAGAGCCCCGCCGATCCCGGCCCCGCGGCCTCCAGCACGGTATCGACGCCGACGAGCTCGATCAGCCGGCGCAGCGCCGCGGCGAACGGCGCATACGGCGCGCCGTCGCTGCCCAGGTCGACGCAGCGGCCCAGGAGCACTGTGGCGGAGCCCTCCACCTCGTCGAGGAACTCGGTCAGCAGGCGCGTCTTGCCGATGCCTGCCTCGCCACCGATCACGACGGCCCGGGTGCCGCCCGCGGCGACCGTCGCGAGCTCGTCGCGCAGCACTGCGAGATCGGACTCGCGCCCGATCATCGTGGGGCTCGACGCCGGTGATCGCATGCCCTCATGCTGGCACGCGCCACCGACATCCCGGCACCTCCCGCGACCTCCTCTGCGGAGGGCGGAACGACCGTCACCGCACGCTGCGCGCGAGGTCGCGCACGGGGCCGGCCGCCGGCTCGGCGACCGGCTCCGCGGCTCCCGCCGCCGATCCCGGAGCGGCCGACCGTCGCGCGCCGATTCGCGCCGACCGCACGGTGCGCCGAGCCAGGAGCGCCTCCCTCCACCGCACGACCACGACGCGCTCGCGCCGCTGCCGCAGGACCTCGCGCTCCGCCATCCGCCGGGCGTCGTCCGCCGCGTTCACCCGGGCGACCACGTACTCCTCGAGCAGTCCCATCCGTCCATCCCTCTCACTCGTTCCGACCACCTCAGACTGCTCGCTAAGGCGGTGCCCGAGCATCGGGAAGATGCCCTATTCCGATCCGCTCAGACGACATCGGCGGGGCTTCCGCTGCACCGCGCCCGGGTGCAGGCTGGCCCCATGGCAACGATCAACGTCCTGCAACCGCCCTATCGCGTCGGCTACTTCGTCGGCAGCCTCTCCTCGCGATCGATCAACCGCCACCTCGCCCGCGCCCTGATCCGTCTGGCACCCGCCGAGCTGGAGTTCACCGAGATCGAGATCGGCGGCCTCCCGCTCTACAACAGGGACTTCGACGGCGACTTCCCTGCGGTCGCGTTGGAGTACAAGGCCTCCATCGCCGCACAGGACGCCCTCCTGTTCGTGACACCGGAGTACAACCGCTCCATCCCCGGAGCCCTCAAGAACGCGATCGACTGGGCGAGCCGCCCGCACGGCGAGAACGTGATCGCCCGCAAGGCGTCCGCCGTGATCGGCGCCTCCACCGGGGCCATCGGCACGGCGGTCGCGCAGCAGCAGCTGCGCAGCGTCCTCAGCTTCCTCCAGTCGCCCCAGATGAACGCTCCCGAGGCCTACCTGCAGCTCAAACCCGGCTTGATCGAGGAGGACGGCACGGTCACCGACGAGGGCACCGAGGCGTTCCTCCGCGGTTTCATGGTGTCGTTCTTCGAATACATCGAGCGCGTGCTCACGGTCGTGCCGACGCCCTCCTGACCGGGACCAGCCGTACGTCGGCCAGACGGCCGTCCGCGACGGATGCCGTCAGGAAGGTGCACGCGGGCTGGCGGCGGCGGTCCGTCGGAGATCCCGGGTTCAGCAGCCGCAGGCCGCCCGGCGACACCGTGTCCCACGGGATGTGCGAGTGGCCGAAGACGAGTACGTCCGCATCCGGGTAGGCGCGGTCGGCGCGCTCCTCCCTGCCCTGTGCCGCTCCGGTCTCGTGCACGACCGCGAACCGCAGCCCGCCCAGGTCTGCGCGCGCGACCTCCGGCAGCCGCGCCCGCAACCCCGGACCGTCATTGTTGCCCCACACGCCGATCAGGCGGCGCGAGCCGCCTCCAGCAGGTCGAGCGTCGCCTCGTCGACCCAGTCGCCCGCGTGCACGACGACGTCGGCGTCGTCGACCGCCTCGAGGACCTGATCGGGCAGAGCCCGCGCGCGCTTCGGGAGGTGGGTGTCGGAGATCAGCAGCAGCTTCATCCCTGTGAACGCTAGAGGAGGCCGCCGCCCGGGGCTAGCGTCGGCCGCATGGAACTTCGCAACCTCGGAAACAGCGGCACGATGGTGTCGGAGCTCGCGCTCGGCACCATGACGTTCGGGGCGGAGGCGGATGAGCCGACCTCTCACGCCCTCCTCGACCACTTCCTGGAGGGCGGCGGCACCCTCGTCGACACCGCGGACGTCTACAGTTCGGGCGTCTCGGAATCGATCATCGGCCGCTGGCTCGCCCGCAACCACGGCCGCCGCGACGAGATCGTGCTCGCCACCAAAGGGCGGTTCCCCATGGGCGCCGGGCCGAACGACCTCGGCCTCTCGCGCACCCACCTGCGCCGCGCACTCGACGACTCCCTCCGCCGCCTCGGCGCCGACCACATCGACCTCTACCAGCTGCACGCCTGGGACGGCCTCACCCCGCTCGAGGAGACCCTGCGCTTCCTCGACGACGCCGTCTCGGCCGGGAAGATCTCCTACTACGGCTTCTCGAACTACCTCGGCTGGCAGCTGACCAAGGCGGCGCGGATCGCCGCCGAGCACGGTTGGTCCCCGCCCGTCACGCTGCAGCCGCAGTACAACCTCCTCGTCCGCGGCATCGAGCACGAGATCGTGCCGGCCGCCCTCGACGCCGGACTCGGCCTCCTGCCGTGGTCGCCCCTCGCCGGCGGCTGGCTCAGCGGCAAGTACCGTCGCGACGAGAGCCCGACGGGCGCGACGCGGCTCGGCGAGAACCCGACCCGCGGGATGGAGGCCTGGGACGCCCGCAACGCCGACCCGCGCACCTGGGAGGTGGTCGATGCCCTCGCGGCCGTGGCCGACGAGCTCGGCGCGACCTCCGCGCAGGTCGCCCTCCGCTGGCTGGCCGACCGCCCGGGCGTCACCTCCGTCATCCTCGGCGCCCGCACCGTCGACCAGCTGGACGACACCCTCCGCACCGCCGACGTGCGCCTGCCCGACGACCTCCGCCGCCGCCTCGACGACGCGAGCGCCCCGCGCGCCGAGGTCTACCCGTACGGCGAGCAGGCGGTGGCGCAGCGGCACCGGAAGCGGGAGGGCGGGCGGTAGCACGCCACGCATCGCGCGATGTGGACCAAAAGTCGGTTTTCGCACGCCTTTACCGGACATGTGGTCCAAATCGGCAGGGGTGAGCAGGAATCGAGAAGCGTGCGGGAGCGGGATGCGGGAGGCTGGGTTCACCAGAACCCCCAGGAGGACACGCCATGAGCCCCGCCAAGGACGACACCGACGGCTTCACCGCCGAGGAGCGCGCCGCCATGAAGGAGCGCGCCCGGGAGATCACGACGAAGCGCGCGTCGAAGAAGCTCTCGAAGGAGGAGCGGGCCGCCGCCGACGCCGCCGAGGTCGAGGCGAAGATCGCCGAGATGACCCCGGAGGAGCAGGCGATCGCCCGGCGGTTGCACGAACTGGTCGCCGAGCACGCGCCCGCCCTCGCGCCGAAGACCTGGTACGGGATGCCCGCCTACGCCAAGGAGGGAAAGAACATCGTGTTCTTCCAGCCGGCGACGAAGTTCGCGGCGCGCTACTCGACGATCGGCTTCAACGACCCGGCGCAGCTCGACGAGGGCACCATGTGGGCGACGGCGTTCGCGGTCGTCGAGCTGACCGCCGCCGACGAGAAGATCATCGCCGCCCTCCTGGAGAAGGCGGCGGGCTGACCCTCAGTCCTGGGCCGGGACGGTGAGGAGGCCGTCGACCAGCATCCCGCGCACCGCCGGGAGCAGGTCGGCCAGCAGTGCCCCCTCGTCCACCTCGAGCAACTGGGCGAGGGCGGCGACGATCGCCCCGACGCTCAGCTCGCCGTCGCTCGCGCCGACGAGGGCCGCGAGGCCGGTGTCCGCCGAGACCGTTCGGCCGAAGCCGCCGCCCTGGCGCAACAGGATCGCGGTCGGCGCGTCCGCACCGGGCCAGAGGTGCCGCTCCTCGGTCACGTCGCCGGCGACCGCGAGCCGGAGGGTGGCGAGCCCACCGTCGTCGAGGGCGACCTGCAGGTCGTGGGCCGCCAGCGCCGCGTCCAGCGCGACGCCGAGTCCGGCCTCGTTCGCGCCCAGGGAGCCGTGGATGCGCTCGAAGCGACGCAGGGTCGGCGCGCCCTCGGAGCGGCGCAGCAGCAGGTAGCCGAAGCCGACCTGCCGCACGTCGCGGGCGTCGAAGTCGTCGAGCCAGGCGGCGAGCAGGCGGTCGAAGGCGTCGGTGCCCGGCTTGGTCCCGCCGTCCCGGATCCACGTCTCGGCGTAGCCCGGTGCGTCTTCGGTGTCCCGCTCGATGACCCACGCGTCGAGCGGGACGGCGGAGGCGTCGATCCAGCCACGCACGCGCTCGAGCGCGTCGGCGTAGCCGTGGTACTCCCAGTTGCCGAGCAGTTGGGCGACACCGCCCGGCTCGAGGTGCTCGCCGCAGCCGGCGACGAAGGCGGCGACGAGCGCGTCCCCCACCATCCCGCCGTCGCGGTACTCGTAGGCGGGCACGCCGTCGGCGCGCGGGGTGATGACGAACGGCGGGTTGGAGACGATGTGGTCGAAGCGCTCCCCGGCCACCGGCTCGAACATGCTCCCGAGCCGGAACTCGATGCCGTCCACGTCGTTGAGGTCGGCGTTCAGGGCGGCCAGCTCGAGGGCGCGCTCGGAGATGTCGGTGGCCACGACGCGTTCGGCGTGCCGCCGCGCGTGCAGCGCCTGGATGCCGCAACCGGTGCCGAGGTCGAGGGCCGTGCGCGCCGGACGCTGGAGCATGAGCCCGCTGAGGGTCATCGAGGCCCCGCCGACGCCGAGCACATGATCCTCCGGGAGCGCATGTCCCAGCGCGAGCTCACCGAGGTCGGACACGATCCACCACTCCGCCGCGCCGAGCACGTCGACGAACGCGTACGGGCGCAGATCCACGGACGGGCTCGCCGTACCGTCGGCCACGCGCAGGAGTCCGAGCTCCCGCGCGCCGTCGATCCCGAGGCCGGGGAGAGCGTCGCCCGCCGCGGCGACCGGCTGGGGGCGCCCCAGGACGAACAGCGTCGCGAGCGTGCCCAGGGCGGAGGGCTCACGGCGGGCGAGCGCCCGCTCGGCCGGCACCCGCTGGCCGCGGTGCAACGCCTCGGCCGCCTCCTCGCCCCACAGGTCGGTGAGGGCGGCGACGGTGAAGCCGGCCGCGGTCAGGTCGGAACGGAGGGCCGCGACGGACGCGGCACGATCGGCGGGTGAGCTCACCGGACCATTCAAGCAGGAGCACAATGGGCGTGTGATCCGCAGGAGAGCGATCGTGACAGGGACGGTGCAGGGCGTCGGCTTCCGCTGGTCGGCGCGCGAACAGGCGCAGACGCTCGGCGTCGCCGGCTGGGCGCGCAACCGGGCCGATGGCAGTGTCGAGGTGGAGGTCGAAGGCGAGGACGAGCGCGTCGACCGCATGCTCGCGTGGCTGCGGCAGGGGCCTCCCGGCTCCGACGTGCGGGCCGTGGACGTCTCGGAGGCGGCGACGGACGGCGACGACGGCTTCCGCATCCGGCAGACCGTCTGACCCGCCCTGCACGGCCGCGAGGCGCTCGCGCGATCGCTGGCGTTCGGGACGTCCGCGGCGCGGCGCCGCCCCGCGCTCGTCCCGAAACACCGCGCTCGTCCCGAGCCGCAGCGGTCGTTCGCGGCGGAGCGGTGGACAATGTATGGATGACCCGTGCGACCCTCATGACCGTGACCGCGCCGACCCGTCCCTCCTCGGCGGACGAGCACGGTGTCGACCCCGCCGCCGGCGACCCCGGCTACGCCCTGGCCGACGTCGGCGCACCGCAGGTCCGCATCACCGACCTCGGCATCACGCGCGGCGATGGGGTGTTCGAGACGATCGCCGTGATCGACGGGCACCCGCAGGCGCTCGAACCGCACCTCGGACGACTGGCCCACTCGGCGGCGCTCCTCGACCTTCCCGAGCCGGACGCGACTGTGTGGCGCGAGGCCGTGCTCGCCGGAGTCGCGGACTACCGGTCGCGCAACGGCGGCGACGGCGAGCTGTACGCCAAGCTCATCCTCACCCGCGGCGTGGAGGGCGAAGGCCGGCCCAGCGGCTGGGTGTTCGTCGACGAGGGCGAGGACTTCTCCCGGCAGCGCCGGGGCATCCGCGTTGTGACGCTCGACCGCGGCTGGCCGCACGACGTCGCCGAGACCTCGCCGTGGCTGCTCGCCGGCGCCAAGACCCTGTCGTACGCGATCAACCGAGCGGCTGGCCGAGAGGCGGCACGTCGCGGCGCGGACGACGTGATCTTCCTCAGTTCCGACGGCTACGCGCTCGAAGGGCCCACGTCGAACGTCGTCCTGCTCGCCGACGGCATCGTCCGCACCCCGCAGACCGACCAGGGCATCCTCGCCGGTACCACGCAGGCCGCCGTGTTCGCGTTCTTCGAAGACCGCGGGTACCCGACGGAGTACCGCCGCATCACCGCCGACGAGCTGCGCTCCGCCGACGCGCTCTGGCTCGTCTCCAGCGTGCGCCAGGCCGCGCCGATCAACGCGCTCGACGACCGCGAGTACCCCGTCGACGCCGCGCTCGCCGCGGACCTGAACGCGTACCTCCTGTCGCGGACGGATTGAGGCCGCACCCGCCGCGAGGGCTCCCCCGCTCGCGCGGTAGACCCCTCGTTACTCCCCGATTCGCGACGGTCGGCGCTGCCGTCTAGGCTGAACGCACCGTACCGGCGACGAGGCCGGTTCCACCGTCAGCGGAGGGAGGTCGTCCATGACCGAATACGTTCCCCGAAGTATCGAAGTGCTGCGCCAGCAGGCGCAGGACGAGCTCTCCGCGATCATCGAGCACCGCTGCCGGGCGGGCGAGGATCCCTGGCAGTTCATCCCCGACCTCCCGAGCGTCGACGAACAGGTCGTCATCTCCCTCCGGGCCGGTGCCATCGAGGCGTTCGATCTCGGCGAGCAGCAGTCGCGGGCGCATCATCCCGCCGCCGGTCGCGACGTGTTCACGCGCTTCGAGTACACCGTGCTCCGCCGCATCGCCCTGGAGCATCCCGAGCTGAGCGAAGCCGTCTGGGGCATGCTCGACAAGCTCGAGCGCGCATAGCGCCCCGCCGGCGTTTCCGGAGATGTCGCGCGACACGCCGCTGCGTTCGCCGTTGCTCCGGAGTTCGGGCGCCCGTGCAGAGAAACCTCCGGAATCGCCGCACGGTGGCGGGAGTCCGCAGGGCTCAGACGGCGAGCGCGGCCGGGTCGGTGACCGGGAGCCTGCAGACGAAGTCGTGGCAGAGGTACGCGGTGGGCAGGCCGCCGTGGGCGGTTCGGGCGGCGAAGAGCTCGAAGCCGTCGTCGGCGAAGGCCGCGGCCGCGGACTCGCCGACGATCGCGACCACCGGTGCCGGATGCGTCCGCACCGCGCGCAGCAGCCCGGCAGGGTCGGCCGGTCCGGAGGGGTGCGCGGTCGGGTCGTCCCCCGCGGGCAGCACCACGACGAGCTGGATCGCGTCGGCGGCCAGGCGCGACATCAGGCCGAGCGCGGCGCCGAACCCGCTCGGGGTGAGGACGGCCTGGCCCGCGACCAGCCGCATCCCCTCGCGGGCGGCGCGCTCGTAGCGGCGCTCGCCGGTGAGGAGGAAGAGCGTGTGCGCCGCGCCGGCGAGCGAGGACAGCCCGGACGGATACGCGCCCTCGGACGGATCCACCCGCACGGCGAGGCCGCTGGCAGCCAGCACCGGGTCTCCGCCGCCGGGTGCCTCGAACGGAGATGAGCCTCCCGCGGCCCCGCCGGCGTCGAGGCAGAGGTCGACGAGATCGCGCGCAGCATCCGCCCACGCCGGATCACCGGAGACGAGGGACAGCTCGAGCAGCCCGTCCGCCAACGCCCCGTAGTCCTCCAGGGTGGCCTCCGCCGCCGAGATCCGCTCGCCGAGCGACACGCGCACCAGAGTGCCGTCGGCACGACGGTGACGCCCCAGCAGCAGCGAGGCAGCCTCCGTCGCGGCGACGATCCAGGCGGGACGGTTCAGGATGCGCGCCGCGCGGGCCAGCGCCCCGATGGCGAATCCGTTCCACCCGGTGAGCACCTTCGCGTCGACGGGCGGCGCCTCCAGCGAGCCCCGCTCCGCCGGGGACCGGCGGTAGTACTCGCCTTCGACACGGGCGCCGTCGATGGTGCTCTCCGAGTCCTGAGCAGACGCGAAACCGCCGCCCGGGCGGCGGAGTACTCCCAGCAGGAAGGCCGCGATCCCGTCGGCGGTGCGCTCCGCCCAGGGCTCGCCGGTCTGCAGCCACGCGGTCGCGTAGGCGTCGAGCAGGAGGGCGTTGTCGTACAGCATCCGCTCGTAGTGGGGCTCGCCCCAGTCGCGACGCGTCGCGTACCGGAAGAAGCCGCCGTCGACCCGGTCGCGGAGCGGGGAGTCCGCCATCTTCTGCAGCGTGCGGTGCGCGAGCGGACGGCCCGCCGGCCGCTCGAGCAGGAAGCCGAGCACGGGCGCCACGGGGAACTTCGGCGCCGTGCCGAATCCGCCGTACCGGGCATCCTCCGCCTCGGTCAGCAGCGCGACGGCCGCGTCCAGCTCTCGGCCGTCCGGGAGATCGTGGGCCGAGGTGGCCGCCGCCGACGCCGCGGCGAGAGCGGCGACGACCCGGCCCGCGTCGGCCTCGACCTGGGAGCGACGCTGCTGCCACGCGTCCGCGACCGCGTCCAGCACCTGGCGGAACGAGGCCCGTCCGTCCACCGGGATCGGCGGGAAGTAGGTGCCGGCGAAGAACGCGCGGCCGGTCGGCGTCGCGAAGACGGTGAGCGGCCATCCGAGATTCTCCGTGAAGGCGCTCGCGGCGGAGAGGTAGGCGGCGTCGACCTCGGGATGCTCCTCCCGGTCGACCTTGATGGCGACGAACCGCGCGTTGAGATCGGCGGCGAGCGCGGGGTCGGAGAAGCTCTCGCGTGCCATCACGTGGCACCAGTGGCAGGTGGCGTAGCCGATGGAGAGGAGCACCGGGACATCCCGCCGTCTCGCCTCCGCGAGGGCCTCCGGGCCCCACGGCCACCAGTCGACCGGATTGTCCGCGTGCGCACGCAGGTAGGGGCTGATCGCGTCCCGCAGTCGATTCGCCATGGCCACACCCTACGACCGGTGACCGCGGTCGGGGCGGCTGGTAGCGTTGTCGATATGGTTGCAAACGCAAATACTCCGACCCTGACCCTCAACAACGGAACCACCATCCCGCAGCTGGGCTTCGGCGTCTTCAAGGTCGACCCGGCCGAGACGACGCGGATCGTCACCGACGCGCTCGAGGTCGGCTACCGCCACATCGACACCGCCGCCATCTACGGCAACGAGAAGGGCGTGGGCGACGCTCTCGCCGCCTCCGGCATCGCCCGCGACGAGCTCTTCGTGACCACCAAGCTCTGGAACGACCGCCAGACCGACGCGCAGGCCGCCTTCGACGAGTCCCTCGAGAAGCTCGGGCTGGACTACGTCGACCTGTACCTCATCCACTGGCCCACCCCGGAGAAGGACACCTTCGTCGAGGCCTGGAAGTCGCTCGAGACCATCTACGCCTCCGGCCGCGCCAAGGCGATCGGCGTCTCGAACTTCCTCGTGCCGCACCTGGAGAAGCTGCTCGCGAACACCGACGTCGTGCCAGCCGTCAACCAGATCGAGCTGCACCCCGCCCACCAGCAGCCCGCCGTCACCGCCTTCTCGCGCGAGCACGGCATCGAGATCGAGGCGTGGGGCCCGCTCGGGCAGGGAAAATACCCGCTCTTCGAGCTGCCCGAGGTCGCCGGCGCCGCCGAGGCCCACGGCAAGACGCCCGCGCAGGTCGTCATCCGCTGGCACCTGCAGACCGGCAACATCGTGTTCCCGAAGTCGAACCGCCGCGAGCGCATGGCCGAGAACTTCGACGTCTTCGATTTCGAGCTGACCGACGCCGAGGTGGCCGCCATCACCGGTCTCGAGCGGGAGGGCCGCGTGAGCGCGCACCCCAACGAGGTCAACTGACCGGATCCCGGGGCCACGGCGGATAGGCTCTCCCACGTGAAGCTGAGGATCACGACGGTGACGGGCAAGATCGCCTACGTCATCGGCGGCTACGGACTGCTGCTGGCGCTCAACGTGTTCGTGTTCCAGCAGCTCGTCGACCAGACGGTCGACGTGCTCATCGTGGCGGCCCTCAACCTCCTCTACGTCGCCTTCGGCGTCCGCACGTTCCGCGGCGCCGAGGAGAATCGCGAGGACCCGCGCGCCTGGTGGCGCGCGACCGCCAAGCCCGCCGCCGGTTTCTGGATCGGCGGCGGGCTGGCCGGGGCGGCCTTCGTCTCGGGCGTCGGGGCCCTGGCCAGCCGTCCGGAGAGCTCCTTCATCCCCACCGTCGCGTGCGTCTGCTACGCGGCGCTCGCGGCGTTCTACCTCCACTCGTCGGTGCGTCTGCGGACGATGGACACGGCGTCGTAGGGCGGGTCCAGCGGAGGAGATTCCGGCCGTCGCGACGTGCCGTGCCGGGCAGCGGAGGAGTTCCCGGGCGAATGGGGTGAGATCTCCTCCGCTGCCGCCGACTCACACGGCGGCGCTCTCGAACCGCGCCACCAACTCGCGCTTCAGCACCTTGCCGCTCGGGCCGAGGGGCAGCGCCTCCAGGATCTCCACGCGGCGCGGGAACTTGTAGGCCGCGACGTGCTCCTGCGAGAAGGCGATCAGGTCGTCGCCGGTCGTCTCGGCGCCGGGCATCAGCGTCACCGCGGCCATGACCTCCTGGCCGTGCGTGTCGTGGGCGACGCCGAAGACGGCGACCAGTGCGACGGCCGGATGGGTCGAGAGTACCTCCTCCACCTCGCGCGGGTAGACGTTGTAGCCGTTGCGGACGATCATGTCCTTCTTGCGGTCGACGATGGTGATGTAGTCGTCCTCGCTCTTGGTGCCGAGGTCGCCGGTGCGGAACCAGCCGTCGACGACCGCCTCCGCGTCGGCCTGCGGGAGGTTGAGGTAGCCCTTCATGAGGTTGTGGCCGCGCACGACGATCTCGCCGAGCTCGCCGCGGGGCAGCAGCTCGATGCGGTCGTCGACCTCGGCGTCGGCGATGTCGACGTCGACGCCCCAGATCGGCGTACCGACGGTGCCGACGCGGGTCGGACGGCCGCGGTGGTTGAAAGAGGCGACCGGGGAGGTCTCGGTCAGGCCGTACCCTTCGTGGACGTCGATGCCGTAGACCTCCTTCATCCGCTCGATGACCGCGACGGGGATGGCCGCGCCGCCGCTCATCCCGTACCGCAGCGGCGGTCGCTCCGGGTTGGACTTCGCGGCCTCCAGCAGGGCGATGTACATGGTCGGCACGCCGGTCATGATCGTGCAGGCGTGCTCGTTGAGCAGGTCGAGGGCGGTCGCCGGGTCGAACTTCGGCACGAGGACGACGGCGGCTCCGGCACGGAAGCCCAGGTTCATCACGCAGGTCTGGCCGAAGGTGTGGAACAGCGGGAGGCAGCCCAGGATGCGGTCCGTCGGCAGCACGTCCAGCGCCTCCGCCAGGAGCACGTTCACCTGCTCGATGAGCGAGAAGTGGCAGCCCTCCGCCCCCTTCGGCTTGCCGGTCGTGCCGCTGGTGTAGAGGATGGTCGCCGTGTCGAACGGGTCGCGCGGGAGGTAGGTGTCGATCGGCTCCGCAGCCGCTGCCTCCACCTCCAGCCGCGGGAACGGCAGCTGCTCGACGAGGTCGTCGGGCACCAGCACCGAGAGGGTCGGAACGCCCGCCAGCGCGGCGCCCTTCGCACCCTCTGCCAGCAACGGCGCGGCGCAGATCAGCAGGGCGGCGCCCGAGTCGCGCAGCACGTACTCGATCTCCTCCGCCTTGAGGAGCGCGTGGACCGGGACCACGGATGCGCCCAGCGCGAGCACGCCGTAATAGGCGCGCGGGAAGTCGGGGACGTTCGGGATCATCAGCGCCACCCGATCCCCCGGGCCGATCCCGCGGGCGCGCAGCGCTCCCGCGTACCGCGTGGTCTGCTCCCAGAGATCGGCGTAGCGGAGCTCCTGCCCCTGGAAGATCAGCGCGACATTGTCGGGCATGCGATGCGCCGTCTCGGCGAGGATGCTCGCGACGGACATGGTGGCGAAACCGTGGCTCATGGGGTCTCCTTCATCGACGTTGACAAGGGCCGGGTGAGGGCAACCTACAGCACCTATCCGCCGAGGATGCTGCGAAGTGCCGCTGTGCCGCCGTGGGCGCCGCCGTCTCGCCCCGTCGCGCCGCCGCTCACGGCGATAGACTGGAGGGCTCATGTCTGCGACCTCCGCCCTCCCCCGCATCACGTTCCCGCCCGAGCTGCCGGTCAGCCAGAAGCGGGATGACATCGCGCGCGCCATCCGCGAGAGCCAGGTCGTGATCGTGGCCGGCGAGACCGGCTCGGGCAAGACGACGCAGCTGCCGAAGATCTGCCTGGAGCTGGGCCGCACCTCGATCGGCCACACCCAGCCGCGCCGGATCGCCGCGCGCACGATCGCCGAGCGTATCGCCGAGGAGCTCGGCCAGTCGGTCGGCGAGCTGGTGGGCTACCAGGTGCGGTTCACGGACCGGGTCTCCGCCGACACCCGCATCAAGCTGATGACCGACGGCATCCTGCTCAACGAGATCCACCGCGACCGGCTGCTGCGCAAGTACGACACCATCATCATCGACGAGGCGCACGAACGCAGCCTCAACATCGACTTCCTGCTCGGCTACCTGCGCGAGCTGCTGCCGAAGCGCCCCGACCTGAAGGTGATCATCACCTCGGCGACCATCGACCCGGAGAGCTTCGCGGCGCACTTCGCGGCGGCCGACGGCACGCCCGCACCGATCGTCGAGGTGTCGGGACGCACCTTCCCGGTCGAGATCCGCTACCGGCCGCTGGTCGCGGAGGCGATGGAGGACGAGGACGACCCGGATCCGGTTCCCGCAGCGGACCGCGATTACCTGCAGGGCATCAACGACGCCCTCGACGAGCTGGCTCGCGAGGCACCGGGCGATGTGCTGGTCTTCCTCTCGGGCGAGAACGAGATCCGGGACGCGGCCGACGCCATCCGCGGCCGCAGTCTCCCCGGCACGGAGGTGCTCCCGCTGTACGGCCGGCTCTCGGCCGCCGAGCAGCACCGCGTCTTCCAGCCCTCGTCGACGCCGGGCGTGCGTCGCCGCGTCGTGCTCGCCACCAATGTCGCCGAGACCAGCCTCACCGTGCCCGGGATCAAGTACGTGGTGGACGCGGGGACGGCCCGCATCAGCAGGTACAGCACGCGCGCCAAAGTACAGCGCCTCCCGATCGAGGCGGTCTCGCAGGCCAGCGCCAACCAGCGTTCCGGGCGCTCCGGCCGCACCAGCGACGGCATCGCGATCCGGCTCTACTCGCAGGAGGACTTCGAGAAGCGCCCGGAGTTCACCGAGCCGGAGATCCTGCGCACCAACCTCGCGGCGGTCATCCTGCAGATGATCTCGCTCGGGCTCGGCGACATCGCGGCCTTCCCGTTCCTCACGCCGCCGGACTCCCGCGGCATCAAGGACGGCCTCGACCTGCTGACCGAACTCGGCGCGATCACGACCGCGCGCGGTGGCGACCCGGCGCTCACGAAGGTCGGCCGCTCTCTCGCCCTGCTCCCGATCGATCCCCGCTTCGCGCGGATGGTCGTCGAGTCGAAGCGGCACGGGACCTCCCGCGAGGTGATGGCGATCGTCGCCGGGCTCACCATCCAGGACCCGCGCGAACGCCCCGTCGAGAAGCGCGGCAGCGCCGACGAGAAGCACGCGCGCTTCGCCGACCCGACGAGCGACTTCCTCACCCTCCTCAACCTCTGGAACTACCTCGAGGAGCAGCAGAAGGAGCTGTCGTCGAGCGCGTTCCGCCGGCTCTGCAAGGCCGAGTATCTCAACTTCCTCCGGGTGCGCGAGTGGCAGGACGTCTACCGGCAGCTGCGTCAGCTGGCCAAGCCGCTCGGGCTGACCATCGGCGAGGCGTCGGTGAACCCCGACGGCATCCACCGCTCGCTGCTCGCCGGGCTGCTGTCGCACATCGGGCTGAAGGATCAGCGCGAGTCGGGCAACAAGGGCGGGGCGCGCACCCGCCAGTCCGAGTACCTCGGCGCCCGCCAGGCCCGGTTCGTGATCTTCCCCGGCTCCACCCTGGCCAAGAAGCAGCCGAACGCGCTGATGAGCGCCGAGCTGGTCGAGACCAGCCGCCTCTTCGCCCGGATGAACGCCGCCATCGATCCGGCCTGGGCCGAGCCGATCGCCGGCGACCTCTGCAAGCGGCAGTACAGCGAGCCGCACTGGGAGAAGAACCAGGGCTCCGTCGTCGCGTTCGAGAAGGTCACACTGTTCGGGGTGCCGATCATCCCGCGCCGGCGCGTGCAGTACTCCCGGATCGACGCACCGCTGTCGCGGGAGCTGTTCATCCGGCACGCGCTCGTCGACGGCGAGTGGGACTCCCACCAGGCGTTCGACCGGGCGAACCGGAAGCTTCGCGCAGAGCTGCGCGAGCTGGAGGAACGCACCCGGCGGCGCGACATCCTGAACGACGACGAGACCGTCTTCGAGTTCTACGACGCGCGCATCCCGGCCGACATCGTCTCCACCCGCACCTTCGAGGGCTGGTGGAAGAAGGCGCGGAACGAGACCCCCGACCTGCTCACCATGACCCCGGAGTCGCTCCTCGACGAGGATGCGGCCGAGGTCGACGAGCAGGCCTTCCCGCCGGTCTGGCGCCAGGGCGACCAGCGCCTCACCCTGCGCTACCGCTTCGAGCCGGGCGCGGAGGACGACGGGGTGACCGTGCAGGTGCCGCTGCCGCTGCTCGCCGGGCTGCTCCCCGACGGCTTCGACTGGCAGGTGCCCGGTCTGCGGCACGAACTGGTCACGGCGCTCATCAAGTCGCTGCCGAAGGCGATCCGTCGGCAGGTGGTGCCCGCGGCCGACTGGGCGCAGCGCCTACTCGGCGAGCTCTCGACCACCACGGGGATGCGCGCCCACGAGGGCGAGCGCCCGGCGGCCTCCCTCACCGACACCCTCGCGGCGACGATCTCACGCCTCACCGGCTCGCGGGTCAGCGGGACGGACTTCGACACCGAGCGGCTCCCGGCGCACCTGCGGCCGACGTTCCAGGTGATCGGAGAGCGCGGCCGCGCCCTCGCGAGCGGCAAAGACCTCGGCGCGCTGCAGGAGCGTCTGCGGTCGCGCGCCCGGGACTCGGTGGCGCGGGTGGCCGAGGCCCGCACACCGGACGCGATCGAGCGCACCGGGCTCACGACCTGGGACCTCGACGAGCTCCCGCGCTTCCTCGACAGCACGCACGAAGGCCCCGGAGGCTCGTCCAACACCATCCGCGCCTACCCCGCGCTCGTAGACGACGGTCAGAGCGTGTCCATCCAGCTGATGAGCACCCCGGCGGATCAGGCGAGAGCCATGCCCGGCGGCGTGCGGCGGCTGCTGCTCGCAAGCATCCCCTCGCCCGTCGCGTACGTGCAGCAGCACCTCACCGCGAACGAGAAGCTGACGCTCGCCGCGAGCCCCTACCCGAATACGAAGGCGCTCTTCGACGACTGCCTGCTCGCGGTCATCGACTCGGTCCTCTACCGGATGAAGCCGGACGGACAGGTCTTCATGCGCGCCGAGTTCGAGGCCGTGCGCGACCGCGTCTCGGGCATCGTGATGGACGCGATGTTCGAGACCGTCGCGCTGGTCACCCGCATCCTCACCGCGGCGCGGGCGGCGGAGAAGGCGATCGGCGGCGCCACGTCGCTCGTATTCCTCGCCTCCCTCAATGACGCGAAGGCGCAGCTGGCCGGCCTGGTCTATCCCGGCTTCGTCTCGGCGACCGGGCTGGAGCAGCTGCGGCACCTGCCGCGCTACCTCGCCGGCATCAGCCAGCGCATCCAGGCGCTCCCGGTGAATCCGGGCCGCGACCGTGCGTGGCAGACCCAGGTGGAGACCGCGGTGGCGCTGTACACGGACGCCGGCGGGCGCATCCCGCTCGCCCCGCACAGCCCGCCCCACCTCGTGCACGCGCGCTGGATGCTCGAGGAGTTCCGCGTCTCGCTGTTCGCCCAGTCCCTCGGGACCGCCGAGTCCGTCTCCCTCCAGCGCATCCGCAAAGTCCTCGCCGGCTAGTCCCGAGGCGGCCCACAATCGGCCGCCTGGGTGGATCCGACCCGATTTCGCGGCGTCTCGAGGCTTATACGGGGAGGTGGAAGCCTCCGTTGGAGTGGAGGAGCTGGCCGTTGATCCAGCCGCCGGCGGCCGAGAGCAGGAAGCTCACGAGGTCGGCGGTGTCGTGCGGGGTGCCGAGGCGGCCGAGAGCGGTCTCGGCCGCGAGGTCGGCGGCGAGCTCGGGGGTCATCCAGCCGGTGTCGATCGGGCCCGGATTGACGAGGTTCGCCGTGATGCTCTGCGGCGCCAGCTCGACGGCCGCCGCCTGCACGATGCGGTCGAGAGCGCCCTTGCTCGCCCCGTACGGGAGGTTGTGGGCGGTGTGGTCGCTGGTTAGCGCCACGATCCGACCCCACCCGTGCGGGCCCGCGTAGTTCTCCGCGAACGCCTTGATGAGCAGCCAGCTCGCGCGGGTGTTGACGGCGAAGTGGGCGTCGAAGGCTGCGACCGAGGTGTCCAGGATGCCGCTGTCCACCGAGTGCGCGTGGCTCAGCACGAGCGCGCGCACCGGGCCGAGTTCGTCCCGCACCCGCGCGATCAGGGCGGCCGGTGTGGCCGGATCGGCCAGGTCGGCCTCCAGAGGCAGCACGCGCGCGCCGAGGGCCCGCATCCGCTCCGCGAGCTCGGCGTGGAACTCCGGCTCGCTCCCGAACGGCATGGTCGCGTCGTACCCGTCCCAGTACGAGAACGCGACATCGTGCGCCACGGCCAGGTCGAGGGCGATGGCGGCTCCGATGCTCCGCGCCCGCCCCACGCCGGTGATCAGCACGACGGACCGGCGCCCGCGCTCCCCCGCCTCATCGCTCATCCCGCGATGCTAGCGGCCCGCGAGCCCCGCCCGCGAATCGTGAAGACGGCGGACGGGGCCGGGGACGGTGTGTCAGAGCACCTTCGAGAGGAACGTCTGCGTCCGCTGGTGCTGCGGGTTCGCGAGCACCTCCCGCGGGTCGCCCGACTCGACGACAACGCCGCCGTCCATGAAGACCAGCTCGTCCGCGACCTCGCGCGCGAAGCCCATCTCGTGGGTGACGACGACCATCGTCATGCCGGACTGCGCCAGCCCCTTCATCACGTCGAGCACCTCGCCGACGAGCTCGGGGTCGAGCGCCGAGGTGGGCTCGTCGAAGAGCATCAGCTTCGGGTCCATCGCCAGGGCACGAGCGATGGCCACGCGCTGCTGCTGGCCGCCCGACAGCTGCGACGGGTAGTGGTCGCCCTTGTCGCTCAGGCCGACGCGCGCCAGCAGCTCCTTCGCCCGCTCCACGGCCCGCGCCTTGGGCAGTCCTTTGACGCGGATGGGCGCCTCGATGATGTTCTCGAGGGCGGTCATGTGGGGGAACAGGTTGAAGCGCTGGAACACCATCCCGATCTCCCGACGCTGCTTCGCGGCCTCCTTCGGCTTGAGCTCGAAGAGCTTGTCGCCGTGCTGGCGGTAGCCGACCACCTGCCCGTCGACCGACAGCCGGCCCGCGTCCACCCGCTCGAGGTGGTTGATGCAGCGCAGGAAGGTGGACTTGCCCGAGCCGGAGGGTCCGATGATGCAGAGCACCTCCCCCGGCTTGACCGAGAGCGAGATGCTCTTGAGCACCTCGTTGGAGCCGAAGCTCTTCGAGACGCCCTCGGCGAGGACCATGGGCGTCGCGGACGTGGCTGCGTTGATGTCGGTCATCCCTTGCCTCCGAGGTCATTGCCGTCCGGTGCTCCCGTGGCCGGCAGGGCGCCCGTGGCGAGCGCCGGCTCCCGGTTCTCCGGGCGGCGGGCGTTGACGCCCCGCGAGAAGCGCTTCTCCAGGAAGTACTGCCCGATCATCAGGATGGACGTGAACAGCAGGTACCACAGCGATGCGACGATCAGCAGCGGCACCGGGGTGTATGTCACCGCGGAGATGTCACGGGCCACCCCGTACAGGTCCGTGGTCAGCGGGATGGCCGCCACCAGCGACGTGGTCTTCAGCATCGAGATCACCTCGTTGCCGGTCGGCGGGATGATCACGCGCATCGCCTGCGGGATGACGATGCGGGTCATCGTCTGCCACCACGACATGCCGAGCGCGGTCGCCGCCTCCTCCTGGCCCTCGTCGACCGAGAGCAGGCCCGCGCGCACGATCTCCGCCATGTACGCGGCCTCGTTCAGCGCGAGGCCGATGACGGCGATGATGAACGCGTTCTGCATGAACCCGAGGTCGAAGGTGACGTGGAACTCGGTCCACGGCACCCCCAGCACCAGCTGCGGGTAGATGAGTGAGAACAGGCCCCAGAAGACGAGCTGCACGTACACCGGCGTCCCGCGGAAGATCCACAGGTACAGCCAGGCGATCGACTTCACGACCGGGTTCGGCGAGAGGCGCATCACCGCGAGCACCAGGCCCAGGGCGACGCCGATGACCATCGAGTAGATGGTCAGCTGGAGGGTGACCAGCGCAGCGGCGCTGATGCGCTTGTCGAAGACGTACTTGCCGACGTACTCCCAGCCGTAGGCGCTGCGCTGCGCCGCATCGACGAGGAACCAGACGAGGACGAGGATGAGCACGACGGCGAAGACGATCCGCCACGGGTGCTTGAGCTTGACGGCCTTGATCGGCTCGGAGGCCGGGGCGCCGGCCGGCGGCGGGGTCGTCCCCGCCGCCGGTCGGCCAGGAGTGCCCTGGGACATTCGGGTCAGCCCTTCGAGGCGGCGTTGACCTCGGCGGTCGTGACGGCCCCGTCGGAGACGCCCCACTTGTCCAGGATCTTGCCGTAGGTGCCGTCGTCGATGAGCGCCTGCACCGTCTTCTGCAGCACCGGCGTCAGCGCGGAGCCCTTGGCGACCGGGAGACCGTACGGGGCGACCTCGAACGCCTTGCCCGCGGCCTGCAGCTTGCCGTCCGTCTTCGAAATCGCGTAGGCAGTCACCGGAGAGTCTGCACTGAGCGCGTCCGCCTTGCCGAGGATGACCGCGTTGGTCGCATCGTCCTGCGTGTCGTAGCGGAGGATCTGAATCGCGTCCTTGCCTGCGTCCGTGCACGCCTTCGACTTCGCGGGCACCTCCTCCGTGTCCTCGACAGTCGTCGACTGGACGGCGACCTTGAGTCCGCAGGCGTTGTCGGGGTCGACCGTCTTGCCCTTAGCCGAGGCCCACGAGATTCCGGCCGTGTAGTAGTTGACGAAGTCGACCTGCTGCTCACGCTCGGTGGTGTCGGTGAACGACGACATGCCGAAGTCGTCCTTGCCGCCCGCGACCGACGGGATGATGTTGTCGAACTTCGCGATCGCGAACTCGACCTTCACGCCGAGCTTGGACGCGATGGCGTTGGTCAGGTCGACCTCCCAGCCGACCGGCTGTCCGGCGTCATCCTTGTACTCGTTCGGCGGGTACGTGTTGTCCATGCCGACGACGAGCTTGCCGGCCGACTTGATCTTCTCGGGCAGCGACGCCGCGAGGGCGTCGTCCTTCTTGACGTCGATCGCCGCGGCGCTCGACGTCGAGGTGCCGCTGCTGGACGGGGTGGAGTTGTCGACACAGCCGGTGAGCGCCAGGGCGGCCACTGCGGCGAGTGCGGCCACCGGGGCCACGGATCGGATACGCATGATGGTGATGGTCCTTCTTCCTGTGTGCAGAGGGGTGCAGGAGGTATGGGGAGCATACCTCAGCACTCGGGCGCATCCATCACACTAATTTGCGCGTGAAACGCTGCTTTTCCTGCAGGTTTCGAACACATTTCGCGTTTCCTTGCGTGGAATTCGTGGCAAGAGCGAACGATGCGCAAGAGGGCTGGCCTCCTGCGCATCGAACCGCCAACCGTGAGCGATCAGGTGTAGTAGATGAAGTAGTACTGCGGCACCCACACGCCCGCGCCGGGGATCACGATGGAGTAGCAGCCGTTGACGGGTCGTCCCGCTCGCTGCTGGCTTGCCATCGCCGTGCCACACGCGGCAGCAGTCGGATAGTACGGCGAGTAGTGTTCGGTCGCGGCTTGCGCCGGAAGCGCGGCCCCGAGCGCGATCGCGCTGCCGACGACAGCGCTAGCAACGGACATCTTGAGCGTTTTCTTCATCGATCCCCCTCAAAGGTGATTCATCGCCGACCCCCGGCGACACAGCCTGTCTATCAGAGAGGGATGGGGCCAACAATGCCCGATCTTCGTAACGTTCGAGACGCGGACCCCGCGCGCGTCGGGACGCTGTCGTAGGGTCGAGGCGTGACCGAACCGAGATCCGACGGCGCGTCGGCGCGCCCTCTGTCCGAGACCGTCCGCGTGGTCGTCACGCGCGCAGACGACCCACTCGCCGCCCCACTGGTCGGCGAGTTGTCGCGCGAGTACGACGAGCGCTACGGCCTCAACAACGGCATCCCCTCGTCGGTCGAGCTCTCCCGTTACCCGGCCGAGCTGTTCACGGCGGAGCACGGCGGGACGTTCCTGCTGCTGCTCGACGCCGACGGGGAGCCCGTCGCGGGAGGCGCGTTCATGCGGGAGGACGACGACACCGTCGAGATCAAGCGCGTCTGGACCCACTCCTCCCGCCGCCGGCAGGGGCTGGCCCGGCGCGTGATGGCCGAGCTGGAGGCCGAAGCGGGCCGGCGCGGCGTCCGCACCCTCGTCCTCACCACCGGCGCCCGCCAGCCCGAAGCCGTCGCACTCTACCTGTCGCTCGGCTACGAGCCGCTGTTCGACCTCGAGGGAGACTGGGAGGCGGTCTCCTACCTGGGATTCCGCAAGGACGTCAGCACGATCTGAGAGCCTCCACGTCGGGCGCGAGCGCGTTCGGACCACCGATCAGCGTCACCGCCGTCGCTCCCCACCCCGCCATCGACGACGGCACGGTCGCCGGCACGCAGCCGCCCATCGTGAGCAGCAGGGGCTGCGCGGCCACCGCGGCGAGCCCGGAGCCGGTGAGCGCGTCGGGGAAGGCGACGCCCGAGGCGAGATACACCGTCTGAGCCGAGGGATACACGGACCGCGCGACCGCGGACTCCGGGCCCCGCGTCTCGTGCGGAGCTGGTTCCTCGGACGCCGCGACGCAGCCCGTGAGCAGTCCGATGGCGAGGCCCACCGCGAGACCTGTCAGCACGACACGATGCATGGATCGTCCTTCTCCCGCCCGCCGGCGCGAGCCCCACGGACGAAACTATCGGAGCAGGCGCGCCGCGCCTTCCACCAGAACGCGGGCCGGGGCTCCCGTCGCGACCAGATCGTCGAGGCGGTGCGCGAGTGGTCCCGTCCCTGCGCCGGTCGGGAGCACGCCGCTCGCGTGCAGCAGTTCCGCGGCATGCAGGGCCTCCGCGGCGAACACGTCGGCCGCCAACGCGAGCGAGCGCTGCGCGAGTCGCACGGCCAGCGGCGCCAGAGAGGCGTGGTCCTCGACACCGGAGAGAGGGGTGCTGCCGAGAGTGGCCGGGACCGCGAGCTGCTTCAGCTCGGCCGCGTCGGAGGCGGCGGAGTAGAGCAGCAGACCGGGAACGCGGGTCCGGCCCTCCGCACGGGCCGTCGCGAGCGCGAGCGAGTGCGCCGCCGTCCGCCGCTCGGACGCGGCGGCGACATGCGCGAGGGCGAGCCGAAGCCCCTCGAAGGCGAGGGCGAGCGGGAGGGCCTGGAAGTTGCCGCCGGACACCAGGAGACCCGTCGCGACGTCGACGACCGGATTCTCGCTGCGCCCGGCCAGTTCGACCTCCAGCTCCGCGCGGACGCGGTCGACGGCCTCACGCAGGGCCCCGTGCAGCTGCGGCGCGCTGCGGAAGACGAGCGGGTCCTGCACGGTGACCACACGTGCGGGGTCGTGGAGGGCGCTGCCGGCGAGAGCGTCGCGGATGCTCGCCGCCGAGGCCTGCTGGCCGCGCCCGCCGCGCGCGTCGGCGACGACGGCGCTGTACGGGCTCGGGTTGCCGCCCGGACCCCCGGCCGCGACGGCCTCGAGGGAGAGGGCGACCGCACGGTCCGCCATCTCCACGAGCGCCTCCGCCTCCCGCAGCGCGAGGGCGCCGACGCCGATACTGACGGCGTTGGAGCTGAGCGCCGCGAGGGCCTCGTGCGGTGCGAGAGCCAGCGGTTCGAGCCCGGCGGCGGCGAGCGCCGCACCGGCCGGCGTTCCCCCGACGGAACCGTCGAGCACGGTCCCGTCGCCGGTCACGACGGCCGCGACCTCCGCCAGCGCCGTCAGGTCGGCGGCTCCCACCGATCCGCGCGACGGGATCAGGGGCACCACTCCCGCGTTCAGGAGGTCGGCGTACGCCTGCGCGAGCACCGGGCGCACGCCCGCTCCGCCCCGCGTGAAGCCCGCCAGTCGGGCGGCGACGACGGCCCGCGCCTCCCCGTGCGACAGCGGATCGCCCACGCCGCCACGGTGGTTGGCGATCGTCCTCCGCTGGAAGGCGGCGAACTCGTTCGGGTCGATGGCCTCGTCCCGCCCCGCCCCGAGGCGGCGGTTGAGCCCGTACACGGCCTCGCCGGAGGCGATGGCGCGCTCGACGACCGCGCGCGCGGCCTCGAGGGCGGCGCGCGCCTCCGGGTCGAGCTCGACCCTCGCCCCGTCCGCGATCGCCGCGATGTCCTCCGGACGCGGAGGCGCACCCCCGAGCACGACCGGCGCGCCCGCCGTCATCAGAAGTCCAGCAGGTTGCGGCGCAGGCCGCCGTCGCCGAGCTCGCTGCGCAACAGGCCGCGTCTCCGCAGCGCCGGGACGAGCGGATCGAGCGTGCGATGCACGTTCGCGGGATGCACCTGGCCGGTGAACAGGAAGCCGTCGCCGCCGACCGCCCCGCCCAGCTCACCGAGATGGTCGGCGATCTCGTCCGCCGTCCCGACGATCGCCAGACCGTCCCTCGTGGCGCGGGTCTGCAGGATCTCGCGCAGGGTCGAACCCGCGGGTGCGGAGCGCACGAAGTTGTCGAGGGTGCCGCGGTTGCTGTTGGTGCTGAGCTCGGGAAGGGGCGCGTCCAGGTCGAAGGCCTTGAAGTCGACGCCCGTCAGATAGGAGATGGACTGCAGCTGCTCGTCGATCGCCGCCTGGGTGAGCTCGGCCCGCGCGGCGCGCACGCTCGCCGTCTCGGCCGCATTCGCGGTGACGATCGGCTGCACGACGAAGAGGACCTTGATGGCGTCGGCGTCCCGGCCGTTCTCCGCCGCAACGGCGCGGATGCCGTCGCGATACTCTCGCATCCGCTCGGCCGTCGAGGCGAGTGCGAGCACGACATCGGAGTTCTTGCCTGCGAAGTCGCGTCCACGGCCGGACGCGCCGGCCTGCACCATCACGGGCTCCTCCGCCGCGGGCGCCGTGTTGAGCGGGCCACGCACGCGGAAGAATCTCCCCTCGTGGTCGATCGTGTGCACCTTGCGGAAGTCGGCGAAGACGCCGTTCGCGGCGTCTTCGACGATCGCGTCGGGTTCCCAGCTGCGCCAGAGCTTGCGGACGACCTCCACCCACTCGTCGGCGCGGTCGTACCGCAAGTCGTGCTCGACCTGCTTGTCGAGCCCGTAGTTCTGGGCTGCCAGATCGGAGCCGCTGGTCACCACGTTGAAGCCGAGACGACCACCGGCGAAGTGCTGGAGCGTGCTGAGCAGCCGAGCGGCCGTGAAGGGCTCGTAGAAGCTGGCGCTCAGCGTCGGCACGATCCCGAGTCGGCTGGTGGCCCCCAGGAGGTACGGCACGAGCGGCAGCGGGTCGTGCTTGGGCACGAAGCGCGCGGCGGAGAGGTTGACCTCGGCACTGCCGCCGTACGTGTCGGGGACCGCGACACCGTCTTCGATGATGAACAGATCGAGCCCGCTCGCCTCGAAGGTGCGGGCCGCGTCCTGATAGAGGGGAGGCTGACGCCAGTCGTAGCCGATGCCGTACGTCGGATCGCCCCAGCCCTGCACGCCGAAGCCTGCGCCGAGGAACCAACCGAAGTGGAGGAGTGCCATGAGTGTCTTTCCGTGATCCGCTGTCGTGGCCGTCAGTCGCCGACGCCGGAGGCCCGCAGCCACAGCGGGTCGAACGCCTTGGTCAGGTAGTTGATGCCGCCGTCCGGAGCGACCGCGACGATCACCGAGCCGGCCGGCGCCCGCTCGGCGATCCGCAACGCGGTCGCGACCGCCAAGCCGGACGACGGCCCGAGCAGGAGGGCCTCCTCGGCCGCGAGCCGACGCACCGTGCGGTACACCTCGGCGTCCTCGACGGTGTGGACCTCGTCGACGACCCCGTGGTCGAACGTCTGCGGCCAGAACTCGCGCGGCCACGCGCTGCCGACCCCGTCGACGAGGATGCGCCCGGCGGGACCGCCGCCGTACGTGGATCCGACCGGGTTCGCCCCGTGGACGCGCACGGCGCCACCGGTGACGTCCTTCAAGAAGCGGCCCGTTCCGCTGACCGTGCCGCCGGTTCCGATCGCGGCGACGAAGTGGGTCACCCGACCGCCCGTCTGGCGCCAGATCTCGGGGCCGGTCCCGCGATAGTGCGCGTCCGGGTTCGCGGCGTTGGCGAACTGCGCGGGGCGCCACGCACCCGGCGTCTCCGCTGCGATCCGGTCGGCGACGGCACGCGGGTTCGCCGGGTCGCTCGGGTCGGCCTCCCAGTCCGCCTCCACGAGACGGGCGCCGTAGGCGGCGAGCACCTTCCGCTTCTCCTCCGAGATGTCGGCGGCGTGCACGATGACCACGGGATGGCCGGTCAGCCGTCCGATGAGGGCCAGCCCGATGCCGGTGTTGCCGCTGGTGGCCTCCACGATGGTCGCACCGGGCGCGAGAGCGCCGGACGCCTCCGCCGTGCGGATCATGTTGAGCGCGATGCGGTCCTTGGAAGACCCTCCCGGATTGCGCCCCTCGAGCTTCACCAGCACCCGGGAGGCGAGCCCGCGGGTGAGGGCGTGCAGCTCGACGACAGGCGTATTGCCGATGAGCGCCGCGACCGAGTCGCACACCTCGGCCTCCGGCAGCGCGCCGGAGAGGTCCGAGGGGCGGAGGTCGAGCGTTGTCATGCAGGGAGACTAGGCGGTTCTGCGACGCAGCCGTATTCCTGTTGCCGCGTATTACAGCGTTGCCGCGGACGACGGCGTTGCCGCGGACGGCGGCCGACCCGCCCCGCGCAGCGTGGTCACGCGTCGCCGGTGGTGACGGGCCGCGTGGGGTCATTGGACCAGGCGGAGAACGATCCGGGGTACAGCGCCGGCACCCGCAGCCCCGCGACCTCCATCGCGAGTGCGGTGTGCGCGGCGGTGACCCCCGAGCCGCAGTAGACCGCCGCCGGTGCTCCAGGAAGCGCGCCCAGCTCGGCGAAACGCGCGGCGAGGCGGTCGGCATCGAGGAGCAGCCCGTCGGGTCCGATCGTGTCGGTGTTCGGCGCGCTCACCGCTCCGGGGATGTGGCCCGCCCGCGGGTCGACCGGCTCGACCTCACCGCGGAACCGCTCCCCCGCGCGGGCATCGAGCAGCAGACCGTCCGCGGCGAACGCCGCGGCGCCGTCCGCGTCGACGGTCGGGAGCGCGCCGAAGGCGAGGGTCACCGTCCCGCGGCCGGCGCGGCCGTCCCGCTCTCGAGGGCGCCGCCCGCATCCGTCCAAGCGGTGAGCCCGCCGTCGAGCACACGGACGTCTCTCACGCCCGCATGACGGAGCAACCACCAGGCGCGGGCGGCTGAGGTGCCGGACACGTCGTCGTAGACCACGACAGCGTCGCCGTCGTTCAGCCCCCAGCGCCGAGCGGCGGCCTGGAAGTCCGCCTCCGCCGGAAGTGGGTGCCGTCCTTCCGTGGGAGCCCCGTGGCCGGCGAGCTCCGTGTCGAGGTCGACGTATGCCGCTCCCGGAATGTGACCGCGGGCGAACTCAGCGGCTCCCGGCGGACCGCCGAGCCTCCAGCGCACATCGAGGACACGAGGCGGGACGGCGGACGCGAGTTCTGCGGCGAGGTCGGGCGCGGCGATGAGAGGGCGCATGACCCGATTCTCGCACCGCCCCTCCTTCTCCGCCTTCTCCGCCCCGGGTCGTGCGGAAGGCAAATCCTCTCCGCCGCCGACGACCGACGCGAGGCGGTGCTCGGTGGCATCGCGGCGGCGCAGACCTCCGCGCTCCTGGGTTCGGGATCGGCGCCAGTGGAGGCGACGGCCGGCCGGTTCCGGCTGCTCTTCTTCGGCGTGGCCGGATTCGCGGCGATCGGCGCGATCGTGACGGCGGCCGTACGATCCCAATGATCGGATGACTACGAAGGAGCGGCCCGGGGTATCCCGGGCCGCTCCTTCGTAGTCAGTGCGCGGTGTGCAGTGGCCGCTGACGCAGCAGCCGCTGGATCAGCGTCCGCTGGACGCCTTCGCGTTCGACTCGTACGAGGTGTTGGTCGACTCGAAGAAGTTGACCAGCTCGAGGGTGTCGTTGGCGGTCGCCATCCACTTGGCCGGGTTCGACACCTTGTACTCGGCCTCGAAGCCCAGCTCCTCCAGGCGACGGTCGGCCAGATAGCGGACGTACTGGTTGATGTAGTTCGCGTTGAGGCCCAGGATGCCGCCCGGCAGGAGGTCGCGGTTGTACTGCTCCTCCATCTCGACGGCGTCGAGGATCATCTGGCGGATCTCGCCTGCGAACTCCGGGGTCTGCAGGTCCGGGTTCTCCTCGAGCACCGTGAGGATGAGGTTGATGCCGAACTTGAGGTGCAGCGACTCGTCGCGCACGACCCAGTCGATCAGCGAGCCGAAGTTGCGCAACAGGTTCCGCTGGCGGAACGAGAGCGCGACCATGAAGCCGGAGTAGAACCAGATGCCCTCGAGGATCACGTTGTACGCCACGAGGTTGCGGATGAAGTCCTGCTTGCCCTCGGTCGTCGTGATGTCGAGCGTCTGCTCCGTCATCCGCTTGATGAACTGGACCTCGAACTCCTCCTTGCGGGCCATCGACGGCACGTCGACGTGGGAGTTGTACGCCTGCTCACGGTCGATCGGGAACGTCTCGAGGACGTACTCGAACGACATGCAGTGGTTGGCCTCCTCCCACATCTGCTTGGCGAGGTAGAGGTGCGCCTCGGCCGCGTTGATGTAGGGGTACACGCCGAACGCGAGCGCCTTGTTGACGAGGAGCTCGTTCGGGTTGAAGTAGCTCATCAGGAAGGTGACCGCGTGACGCTCCTCGTCGGTCATCTTCTTGAAGTCGGCGATGTCCTCGCCGAGCTGGATCTCGTTCGGGAACCAGGTGTTCGCGACGGCCTGGTCGTACAGGTCCATCGCCCACTGGTACTTCACCGGCTTGAGCAGCAGGCCCTCTTCGATCCCGGTACCCAGGATGCCCATGTTCTCTTTCTCCTCTATCAGACTCGGTGGCTCGCGCGGGGAGCGATTACTGGCAGGACTCGCACTGCAGGTCGTCCATCGGGTCGACCGGCACGTAGTAGTCCTCGATCACGGTGGCGTTGTTCATCACTTGTCACCTCCCGCGAGACCTCCGAAGCCGAACCCGCGACGAGCGGGCGCAGCGGGAGCCGGAGCAGCGGCGGGCTCTGCGGCAGCGGGAGCACCCGCGCCGACGGTGGCGAAGCCCTTGCGGCCGCCCGAGATCTCCTCGGACTTGTTCACCTTGACCGTCGACTGCTCGGCCTGGTGACGCGGCTTCATGTGGAGGTAGTAGGTCGTCTTCACGCCCTTCTCCCACGCCGCGTAGTAGATGTCCATCATGTCGCCGATGTCCCGGGTCTCCAGGTACATGTTGCGGCTGATGGCCTGGTCGATCCACTTCTGAGCGCGCGCGGCCACCTCGATGAAGGCGTGCGGCGAGAGCTGGAAGCTCGTCTTGAACGCGGCCTTGATCTCGTCCGGGATGGCGGCGATGCCCTGGATGTCGCCCTGCGAACGGAGGATCGACTCGCGCACGTCCTCCCACAGCCCGCGCTCCTGAAGCGCCGCGACCAGGTTGCGGTTGACCTCGAGGAACTTGCCCGACGAGGTCGACCGGCTGAAGATCTGCGAGAACTGCGGGTCGAAGCCGGGGGTCGTGCCGGCGACGAGGCCGATCGAGGCCGTCGGCGCGATCGCCATCAGAGTGGCGTTGCGCATGCCGCCCTTGACCTTCTCGCGCAGGCGGTCCCAGTCGAGGCGGATGGTGCGGTCCACCGTGATCGGAGTGCCACGGTCGGCCTCGGTGAGGGCGATCGAGTCGTAGGGCACGAGTCCCTTCGACCAGCGCGATCCCTCGAAGTTCGGGTACGCCCCGCGCTCCTGGGCGAGGTCGGCGCTCTCGTCGATGGCCGCGTACGAGACGTGCTCCATGATCTCGTCGATCAGGGCGTACGCCTCCTCGCTCTCGTAGCTGAGGCCGAGGCGCTCGACGATGTCGGTGAAACCCATGACGCCGAGACCGATCGCGCGGTTCTGCTGGTTGGAGAAGTCGGCCTCGTCGACGCTCGACACCGTGATGTCGATCAGGTTGTCGAGCTGGCGGACGGCCTGGCGGGCGCTCTCCTCGATGCGGGCGAAGTCCATCTTGCCGTCGACGAGATGCCGCGACAGGTTGATCGACGCCAGGTTGCAGACGGAGACGTTGTCGCGATCCTGCGGGAGCGTGATCTCCGTGCAGAGGTTGGAGAGGTGGATCGTGCCCGTGTTGTTGTTGAGGGCACGGTTGTTGATCGTGTCCTTCCAGGTGAGCCACGGGTGGCTCGTGGTCTGGAGGCTCATCAGGATGTCCTTGAACTGCGCACGCGCGCTGATCTTCTTGAACATCGCGATGCGGCCGGCCTCGGCCTCGTCGATGTAGTGCTGGTAACGCTCGGAGAACGCCTTGCCGTACAGCTCGTTGAGGTCGGCGACCTCCAGCGGGTCGAAGAGGTACCAGTCCTGGTCGTTCTGGACGCGCTTCATGAACTCGTCGCTGATCCACACGGCCGTGTTGGCGGTGCGGGTGCGGCGGTAGGGGTCGCCGGAGTTCTGGCGCAGGTCCAGGAACTCCGGGAAGTCCATGTGCCAGTTCTCCATGTAGAAGCACAGCGCGCCGAACTTCTTGCCGCCGCGGCTCACCGCGCGCAGCACGGAGTCGATCGTGTGCATGAACGGGATCGGGCCGGTCGAGGTCGTATTGTTGGAGCGGATGGGCGACCCCTGCGCGCGCAGCTTGGTCACCGACAGACCGATGCCGCCGGTGCCCTTGGTCAGCCACATCACGTCGCGTACCGACTTGGCGATGTGCTCGATGTCGTCCTGCATCTCCATGACGAAACAGTTGGAGAGCTGCGGGTACGCGGTACCGGCGTTGACGAGCGTGGAGCCTGCCGCGAGGTACTCGAGCTTCGACATCTTCTCGTAGAAGGCGAGGGCGTGGCTGGTCGGGTCGGCCTCGTTGAGCGAGAGGCCCATCGCGATGCGCATCCAGAAGTACTGCGGCACCTCGAGCGAGTCGCCGTTGCGCGCCTTGATGCCGTAGCGGTTGTTGAGGGTGACGACGCCGATGTACTTGAGCAGCTCGTCGCGCGACGGGTCGAGCGCTGCGGCGAGGCGGTCGAGGTCGAACAGCTGCGTGAAGCGGGAGTCGAGCAGCGTCTCCGAGACGCCGCGCTCGATGTAGGCGCGGAAGTGGGAGGAGTGGAGGGAGACGAGCTCGGCGTCGTCGGCGTAGTCGCCGAGCACCCGCTTGTAGATCGTCTTGAGGAGGAGGCGGGCGGCGACGGTGTCGAACGCCGGGTCGTCCTTGACGTTCTGCAGGGCGACCTGGATGACCGCCTCATCGAGCTGCTGCGTCGTGATGCCGTCGAAGAGAGTGAGCTCGAGCTCGCTCGCGATCTGGGTGACCCACGTGATGTTGTCATCCAGTCCCTGGGCCGCCGTCTCGATGGCCAGGTTGATCTTGTTGGCGTCGTACGGCTCGCGCTCGCCGTTGCGCTTCACGACGGTGATTGCCACGTTCTCTCCCTCTTCGCACTGCCCATCAATCCGAGTGATGGCATGGTCGTGCACCGGCTCCCTCGAAGGGCTGGTCCGGCGCTGTTTCCCCGTCGGATCGAGCCGCAGCGGGAGCGATTTCCGCGTGCTGGGGCGATCCGTGTGGGACCACTATATAGCGGGGTGCCGACATTTCCATCCCCCCACATCTAGTGGGCGTGTCGTCCACAGATGTGCATGAGTTATGCACATTTCCACAGCCCCCAATGCGGGGCGTGCGCAGCCTGCCGGCCCTCGTGGAACGTCGTCCGCTGCCGATAGAGTGAACGGATTGTGAGCAGCTACACGAGCCTTCTGAAGACCCCGGGCGTCGCGCGCATCATCGCCGCGCAGCTGACGGCGCGCTTCCCGTTCGGCATGCTCTCGCTCGCGTTCCTGCTCCACATCGAGCGCGTCCACCACTCCTACGGGGCGGCCGGGCTGGTCCTCGCGGCGATGAGCATCGGTCAGGCGATCGCCGGCCCGATGACGAGCCGGCTGATGGGCGTGCTCGGGATGCGCGTCGTGCTGTGGACGACGCTCGGCCTCTGCGCCATCGCCGTCGCGCTCATCGGCGTGCTCGTGATGCCCATCCCGGTGACGATGGCGGTGGCGTTCTTCGCCGGCCTGAGCATGCCGCCCATCCAGCCGGCGGTCCGCACGATCTATCCGAAGATGGTCAACTCCCGCCAGCTGACCCCGCTCTTCTCGCTCGATGCCTCCGCCCAGGAGATCATCTGGATCGCGGGGCCGGTCGCGATCACCTTCGTCTCGACCCAGGTCGGCACCGTCGAGGGCATTCTGATGTCCGTCGCGATCATGCTGCTCGGCGGGTTCTGGTTCATCTCCTCGCCCGAGGTCGGGCGCGTGCGCATCCCGCGCAGCAAGCGGCGGTTCGGCGTGGTGCTCACACGCCCGCCCGTGCTGCTCGCCACGGTCGTCGGCTTCCTCCTCATCGGCTCCTGCGCCGCGGTCGAGGCCGGGGTGGTCGCGACGTTCGACGAGGGCTCCCCCCTCTCGGGCATCGTCCTGGCCATCTGGTCCGTCGGCTCGCTCGTGGGCGGTCTCGCCTTCGGACACGTGCCGATCGGGCCGTGGGCCACGGCACGCCGCATGCTGCTCGTCTTCGTCGGCGTCGCCCTGTCGAGCTTCATGCTGTGGTCTCCCTGGGCCCTCTCGGTCACCCTCCTCATCGCCGGCGTCGGAATCGCTCCCGCCCTCGCCGTCCTGTTCGCGATCGTCTCCGCCAGCGTCAAGTTCTCCGACACCGCGGAGGCGTACGGCTGGGTGGGCACCGGCCAACTGATCGGCGCCGCGCTCGGCTCCGCCCTCGCCGGCTTCCTCATCGACAGCTTCGGTGCCGTCGGAGCCTTCTGGGCCGCCGCCGCCTTCGCCCTCGTCGGCTTCATCGTCGCCGCCCTCGCGCACCGCATCCACCCCGACCTCCGCGGACGCGACGCCTCGCCCATCCCCGACACGGAGCCCGTCCCCGTCGTCCCCTCCTGACCCGCGAGGTTCACGTTGTTGCGCCCATTTCGCGGTTTTGAGCGCAACAACGTGAACTTCAGCGGTGTGGGGTGTGGATAAGTCGGGAGGGTCGGTTCGGCGAATGGCAGAGTGCGCAGATGGCACGACAGCGCAGCTCACTACCGACCACCCTCACCGGCGGCCCGTTCCTCGTCCGCGACGCACTCGGGGAGGGACTCTCGCGATCGCGCCTGCGCGGCGGCGACCTGACCCGCCCGTTCCGCGGTGCACGGCTTCCCGCAGGTTCTGATGGCCTGATCGAGAGGTGCCGTGCGTACGCTCAGCATCGCGCGCTGGATTTCGCGTTCAGCCACACGACGGCAGCCCTTTTCCTGGGCGTCCCCCTCCCACTCGGACTGGATCCGGCGATGCATGTGAGCGTCCCCGCACCGGGTCGAGCGCCTGAGATCGCCGGTTTCGTCGGCCACAAGCTGACGGATTGGGCCACCGTCGAGCGTGAGGGCCTTCCCATCACGACCCCCGCGCAGACGTGGATCGATCTCGCGCCGCTCCTCCCCCTGCGCGAGCTCGTCGTCGCCGGCGACCACCTCGTCGCCGAGCGCGCGGCGCTGTGCACCCGTGAAGAGCTCGCGCATCGGATCGCAGCGTCGGCCGGCCGTCGTGGGATCGCGCGTGCCCGCCGTGCGCTCGATCGGGTCCGTCCTGGGTCGGAGTCGCCCGGCGAGACCCGACTCCGGCTTCTCCTCATCGATGCCGGATTGCCGATGCCCGACCTCAATCGGGAGATCCGGGACGGCGACGTCTTCGTCGCCCGGGTCGATCTCGCCTACCCGACGGCGAAGGTCGCGCTTGAATACGAGGGCGACATCCATCGGGTGGACCGCGACGTCTGGCGCAAGGACCTCCGCCGCCGTGAACGCTTGGCCGACCTCGGCTGGCGCATGGTTCGCGTCAGCGGCGACGACATCGCCCACCCCGCCGAGCTGCTCACGCGCGTCCGCCGACTCCTGCAGGAATGAGACGCCCGTCGAAGTTCGCGTTGTTGCCCCTCAAATGCCGGAATGAGCGCAACGACGTGAACTTCAGAAGAGGGGTGGGCCACGAGCGGGAGTGGGCTACCAGCGGGGGTGGACGGCGGCGCGGAAGTGGGTGTCGTAGATGGCGCGGACGGCCGGGTCGAGGTCGGGGAGGTGCGGGACGCGCGCGGCGGCGGCGTTGGCGCGGGCCTGGTCCGCGGAGCGGGCGCCCGGGATGACGGTGGAGACGCCGGGCTGCGCGATGATCCACGCGAGGGCGGTCTGGGCGGGCGTGAAGCCCTCGGGCGCCAGCGCGGCGAACTCGCGGGCGGCGAGCACGCCCTCCTCGTAGTCGACCCCCGAGAAGGTCTCGCCGACGTCGAAGGCCTCACCGTGACGGTTGTACGAGCGGTGATCGTCGGCGGCGAACTCGGTCTGCTCGGTGTAACGGCCGCTCAGGAGGCCGGAAGCGAGCGGCACCCGCGCGATGATGCCGACCCCGGCCGCGCGGGCCGCGGGAAGCACCTGGTCCAGGGGCTTGAGCCGGAAGGCGTTGAGGATGATCTGCACGCTCGCCGTGCCCGGGCGCGCGATCGCGGTGAGCGCTTCGTCGCAGGTCTCGACACTGACGCCGTAGTTCGCGATGGCGCCGTCGGCGACGAGCGTGTCGAGGGCGTCGTAGACCCGGTCGCTCGAGAACACCGGGGTCGGCGGACAGTGCAGTTGCACGAGGTCGAGCGTGTCCACACCGAGGTTGCGGCGGGAGCGGTCGGTCCATTCGCGGAACTTCGCGAGGGTGAAGTTGGCCGGATCCTGCTCCTCCCGACGCCCCATCTTGGTGGCGACGGTCAGCGGGAGGTCGGGGCGCGCGGCACGGAACCGGCCGATGAGCTGCTCGCTGCGGCCGTCCCCGTAGACGTCGGCGGTGTCGAAGAAGGTGACCCCGGCGGCGGTCGCCGCGTCGAGCACCTCGAACGCCGCATGCTCGTCGACGTCGCCCCAGTCTGCCCCCAGCTGCCAGGTCCCGAGTCCGACGACCGAGACCTCACGGCCGGTCCTGCCCAGCGTCCGTTGCTCCATGCGCCCCACCCTAACCCGCGGCCGAGAGGGGCGCAGGGGCCGGCCAGCGGTCAGACCGCAGCCGTCACGGCCCGCCGGTTGCGGGAAGCGCCCGACGAGCACCCCGATGAGCCCGGGTTGCTGCAGGCGTGGGGCCCGCGACTCCCGACCTCCCGACCTCCCGACCGACGGTCCGGACCCGGCGCCGTGACCTCAGCCGCATGCCGCGGCGACCACGCGTGCCAGCCGTTTGCGGATGATGTGGTCGTTGGCCTCGACCCGGTGCATGGTGACGGAGCGCATCGCCTCGATCACGGCGAGGCTCCCCGGCGCGATGAAGGCGTCGAGCGTCCCGTAGACCACGTGGACCGGTACGCGCACGCGCGCGAGGTCGCTCACGACGGTCTGCTGCTCGATGCAGTTCTCCAGCGACAGGACGAACGGCCGCCAGGTGCGCTCCGTGATCTCGAAGACCCCCTTGATGGGCAGCATGCGCGCCAGGATGGTGGCGTTCATCATCGTGAACTCCTTGTTGGCCCGCAGGAACTCGTACGCGCGGAGGTAGGCGCTCACCCGCGTGCGCACGCGCCGGTCGCCGATCGCCGCGGGCGGGCCGTAGACCGGCGGCCCGACCAGAACGAGCCGGGTCAGGGCGGCGGGATGGTCGGCGGCGTAGCGGGCGACGATCAGGCTGCCGAGGGAGTGGCCGACCAGGACGAACGGAGCGCGCAGTCTCAGGGCTCGGAGCGTGCGGTGCAGGGCGGCGACGTGCTCTTCGAGGGTGTACGTCGCGTCGGGCGGTGCGGGCGAGCGCCCGAAGCCCAGGATGTCGATCGAGATCACCCGGTGGCCCGGTTCGAGCAGGGGGACGAGGTTCTGGAACGTGACGGACGACGATGCGATCCCGTGGACCAGTACGACGACGGGCCCCTCCCCCTCGTCGCCCGCGACGTGCAGCAGCGGGGCGCGGCGGAACCAGCCGTCGAAGACATCGCGCAGGCGGCCCCTGGCTCCTCTCATGGGTGCGTCGCTCCTGCCCGGTCCGGCCACCAGGCCGGGGTCACCCTCCCGATCAGGTCGAGCAGCCCGTCGATGTCGCGGGGGCGCGGGCGGCTCAGCCACACGTCGATCGCGCCGATGGTCCCGTCCGCGAGATAGCGCGCGATGGCCCGGCGCTCGAGCTCGTCGCCGGCCGGCACGTCGACGCTGTGCTGGTCGAGCAGCAGCTCGATGGACCCTTCGAAGTGCTCGCTCAGGAGGGCGTGGAGGCTGGAGCTGCCGCTCTCGGCGCCCAGCCCGCGCCGATAGATGACGTCGTGGGCGTCGACGTGCTGGAGGACGGCACGGGTGACACCGCTCACGGCGGCCGCCGCATCCTCCGGCGCGACGCCGACGAGGTAGGCGGCGCGCAGATCGTCCAGCTCGGCGCGCAGCACACGCTGGAGCAGTTCGACGGGCGAGGCGGCGTAGGTGTACACGGTCGATCGGTGCACTCCCGCCGCTGCGGCGAGCGCCGAGACGGAGACATCGGCGACCGGGCCCGCCGTGGCGAGCCGCAGGATCGCCGCGGTCAATCGGGCGAGCGTCTTCTCCTGGCGGGCATCCACTTTTCGATCGTACAATGGAGTTATCCGACAGATGTCGGATAACTGAAGGGAGATTTTCATGGCTCAGTATGACGTCGCCGACCGGTCCGCGATCGTGACCGGAGGCGGCTCGGGCATCGGGCGCGCCGTGGCGCTCACCCTCGCGGCCAGCGGCGCGGCGGTCCTCGTGACCGACATCGACGAGGAGCACGCGAAGTCCGTCGTGGCCGAGATCGAGGCGGCCGGCGGAAGGGCCGCCGCGCTCGCGGGCGATGTGACCGACACCGCGTTCGGCGAGGCCAGCGTCGCGGCCGCAGGCGCCCTCGCACCGCTCAGGATCGCGGTCAACAACGCCGGCATCGGCGGCCAGTCCGCGCCCGTCGGCGACTATCCGCTCGACGGCTGGCGCAAGGTCATCGAGATCAACCTCAACGCGGTCTTCTACGGCATGCAGCCGCAGCTGAAGGCCATGGCCGAGAACGGCGGAGGCGCGATCGTCAACATGGCGTCCATCCTGGGCAGCGTCGGGTTCGCCAACTCGTCCGCCTATGTGACCGCCAAGCACGGTCTGCTGGGCCTCACCCAGAACGCGGCGCTCGAGTACGCCGACCGGAAGGTGCGCGTCGTCGCGGTCGGCCCCGGCTTCATCCGCACCCCGCTCGTCGAGGCGAACATGACCCCCGACGCCCTCGCCTTCCTCGAGGGCAAGCACGCGCTCGGCCGCCTGGGCGAGCCGGAGGAGGTCGCCGCCCTCGTCGCCTTCCTCGCGTCGGACGCCGCGAGCTTCATCACCGGCAGCTACCACCTGGTGGACGGCGGCTACACCGCCCAGTGAGTCACCGTTCACCCGTTTCGTGCGCGGTCACGCTCGCCTAGGCTGAGGACCGTGACCGAGCACGAGCTGCTGACCGACGACCTCCTGGAGCGGTTCCGGGGGCGTGCCGCCGCCTACGACGCCGAGAACCGCTTCTTCCAGGAGGACTTCGACGAGCTCGTCGAGGCCGGCTACCTGCGGGCGCTCGTCCCGGCGGAGTTCGGCGGCCTCGGCCTCAGCCTGGAGCAGACCGCGCGCCTCCAGGTGCGGCTGGCGGGGGCGGCACCCGCCACTGCGCTCGCGGTCAACATGCACCTGGTGTGGACGGGCATCGCCAAGACCCTGCACGACCGCGGCGACCACACCCTCGACCTCGTCCTCCGGGAGGCCGGCGCCGGCGAGGTGTTCGCCTTCGGGCTGAGCGAGGCCGGCAACGACCTCGTTCTGTTCGGCTCGACGACGGAGGCCCGTCCCGCGGGAGACGGCTCCTACACGTTCCACGGCCGCAAGATCTTCACCTCCCTCTCCCCGGCCTGGACCCGGCTCGGCACGATGGGGCTCGACTCGGCGAGCGCCGACGCCCCGAAGATCGTCTACGGCTTCATCGACCGCGACGCGGGCGGGTTCGAGATCCGCGACGATTGGGACACGATCGGGATGCGCGCCACCCAGAGCCGCACGACCGTGCTCGACGGCGCCCGGTCCGCCGCCGACCGCATCGTTCGGCGGCTCGCCCCCGGCCCCAACCCCGACCCGCTGGTCTTCGCGATCTTCGCCAATTTCGAGATCCTCCTCGCCGCCGTCTACACCGGCATCGGCGCCCGGGCTCTGGAGCTGGCCGTGGCCGCCGCCCATCGCCGCACCAGCCTGAAAGACGACGGCCGGAGCTACGCGAACGATCCGGACATCCGGTGGCGCGTCGCGGAGGCCGCGATCGAGCAGGACGCCCTCCTCCCCCAGCTCGACGCCCTGGCACGCGATGTCGACGCGCTCGCGGACCACGGCGCGCTGTGGTTCCCGAAGCTCGTCGGCCTGAAGGTCCGGGCGACCGAGACCGCGCGTCGCGTGGTGGACCAGGCCGTGCGCGTCTCGGGAGGCTCGACCTACTTCGCCGGCAACGAGCTCGGGCGGTTGTACCGCGACGTGCTGGCGGGCATCTTCCATCCGTCCGACGCCGAGTCGGCGCACAACACGGTCGCGAACGCCTGGCTCGGACCCGTGGCGGACTGAGCGGACCCGGGTCGTCGCCCGCGAGACATCCCGCAGCGAATCGGAGGACTCCATGCAGCAGATCACGGCCCAGCACTTCGCCGAGCGGATCCGGCGAGGCGCCGCGCGGGCGCGGGAGGCGGGCTTCGACGGTCTGCTCGTCGCGCCCGGCCCCGACCTCGCGTATTTCGCCGACTACCTCCCGATCGCGACGACCGAGCGCATCACCCTGCTGGTGGTCCCGGCGGACGGCGACCCGGCGATGGTCGTCCCGGTCCTGGAGCACGACAGTGCGGCGGCGACCAGGGCGGCGGACGCGATCCACCTCGTCGACTGGGCGGACGGCGAGGACGAGTACGTCCCGACCGCGGCGCTGCTCCGACCGGGAGGTCGGTACGCGGTGTCGGACGCCTTCTGGGCGATGCACCTCCTCGGCCTGCAGGCGCGGCTCCCGGAGGCGCGGTTCGAGTCGTTCTCGCGGGCTCTGCCCATGCTGCGCGCGGTCAAGGACGCCGATGAGATCGATCGGCTGGCCGCCGCGGGGGCGGCCGCCGATGCGACGTTCGAGGGCATCCTGTCCGTGCGGTTCGCGGGCCGCACCGAGCGCGAGGTCGCCGCTGACCTCGATCGGCTTCTGCGCGAGCACGGGCACGAGCAGGTCGACTTCACGGTCGTCGGGTCCGGGCCGAACGGCGCTAACCCGCACCACGAGGCCGGCGACCGCACGATCGGCGAGGGGGACATGGTCGTGCTCGACTTCGGCGGGCTGATGGACGGCTACGGCTCCGACACCACGCGCACGGTCCACGTCGGCGAGCCGACGGACGAGGAGCACGAGGTGTTCGAGGTCGTGAAGCGTGCACAGCAGGCCGCTTTCGAGGCGGTCGCCGTCGGCATCCCGTGCCAGGAGATCGACCGGGTCGCGCGGGCGGTGATCCGCGACGCGGGCTACGGAGACTACTTCATCCACCGCGTCGGGCACGGCATCGGCACCACGACGCACGAGCCGCCGTACCTGGTCGAGGGCGAGGAGCAGCCGATCGAGGCGGGGATGTGCTTCTCGCTGGAGCCCGGGATCTATCTGCCCGGCCGGTTCGGCGTCCGCATCGAGGACATCGTCGTGGCGGGCGAGGACGGCGCGCACCGCCTCAACAACACCAGCCGCGAACTGCACCTGGTCCGGTGACGACCGACCGGGCGCCCGCGGACGGCGCCGCTGACGACCGCACGACCGCTCTCCGTGATGCGGAGCGCCGACGCGCCCTGCGCCGGATGAAGACCCTCGCCACCTCTCTCCTGGCGATCGCCGCGCTCGTGTTCGCCGTCGCCTTCGCCCTCCAGGACCGCTACCCGTGGCTCGGCTTCGTCCGCGCCGCTGCGGAGGGCGCGATGGTCGGCGCGCTCGCGGACTGGTTCGCCGTGACCGCGCTGTTCCGGCACCCGCTCGGACTGCGCATCCCGCACACCGCGATCATCCCGACCCGCAAGGACGAGATCGGCGAGAGCCTGGGCGAGTTCGTGGAGACGAACTTCCTGGCCGACGATGTCGTGGCGGGCAAGCTCGGCTCCCTCGACCTCGCGGGCGCGACCGCCGGCTGGCTGGCCGAGCCGGAGAACGCCCGCAGGATCGTCGCCGAGGGCTCCGGTGCGCTGGTCGGCGTGGCGCGGCTGCTGGACGACGAGCGGATGCGCGACGCGATCGAGGCGGTCGTGCGCACCCACCTGATCGACCCGCCATGGGGTCCCCCGCTCGGCCGGCTCGGCGAGAAGGTGCTCGCCTCCGGCGGGCACCGCGAGGTCGTCGACCTGGTGCTGGACCGGGTGGACGAGTGGCTCGCCGCGCATCCCGAGGCGTTCGCCACCCTCGTCTCGCGCCGGCTCCCGTCGTGGGTGCCCTCATTCGTCGACAGAGTGGTGGACGAGCGTCTGCACACCGAGGCGCGACGGTTCCTCGCCGACGTGCGACGGGATCCGGAGCACACGCTGCGGCACGCGATCGACGACGCCCTCGCGCAGCTCGCTGACCGCCTGCAGCACGATCCCGACACCGTCAGCCGGCTGGAGTCGGCCAAGGCGCGGGCGTTCGACGACCCCCGCATCCGTGAGCTCGCCGCATCAGCGTGGGCGGCGGCCCGCACGGCTGCGGTCGACGCGCTCTCCGACCCGGAGAGCGAGCTGCGCCGCCGCGCCGAGGCCGCCCTCGCCGACGCCGCGCGCCGGGTGGCGGGCGATCCCGACCTCCGCGCGTCCCTCAACTCCCGCATCAACGACGCCGCGCTGCACCTCGTGAGCGCCTACCGGCACGACATCGCCGGGATCATCAGCGAGACGGTGCGCGGGTGGGACGCCGCGGAGACCACAGACAAGATCGAGACGCAGGTGGGACGCGACCTCCAGTTCATCCGCATCAACGGCACGGTGGTCGGGGCCCTCGCCGGCGTGGCGATCTACAGCGCCGCGACGCTCATCGCCACGCTCGCCCGCTGACCCGCGCGCGATTCGCGCCGAACATCGCGACGTGCAGAGGGGCCTCAGGCGCGACGGACGGCGCGGCGGCGCACGAACGGGAGCGCCACGAGCCGCCAGCCCACGAGGAAGACGCCGAGCACGACGAACGCGACGGCGATGAAGCTCGGCTGGACGCCCTGGCCTGCGGAGGTCCGGATGAGCATCCCGAGCGCCACCGTCATCAGCCAGATGGGGATGCCCGGCCAGACGATCGCCAGCGGCCGGCGCCACGCCCAGGTCACGAGCCATCCGGCGACGAGGGCCACGAGGAACGGCCAGAGGGTCGTGAACAGGCCCACGACGCTCGCGGACTCGCCGTGACTGCGGCGCCCGACGAGCACGAAGACCAGCACGAGGGCGGCATCGATGGCGAATGCCATGACCGCCGTCCTCCAGGATTTCACGCGTCGATGCTACGCGTCGCACCCCGTGCGTTGCCTGGGTGCCGGACGGCGGACGGCGAGGATCTTCGCAGCGCCCGGGAGGGCCACGCTCACTAGACTGGACACAGCCCGCCGACGAGCCCTGGAGCCCCTGTGCCGAACTTCGACTTCCTCGAGCAGCCCTCCCTTCCCCGCCCGGACATCACCCCCGACGACGCGCGTGCCATCGCCGCAGAGCGCTTCGGGCTGAGCGGTGCGGTCACCGAGCTGGGAAGCCAGCAGGACCGCAACTTCCTCATCGACACCGGCGAGAGCCGCTTCGTGCTCAAGATCGCCAACCCTGTCTTCTCGGCCGACGAGCTGCTCGCGCAGAACGCGGCGCTGAGCGTGCTGGCCGGGTCGGGAATCCGCGTGCCGTCTGTCGTGTCCGCGACGGGAGGCGGCGAGCTGGAGCCCGTCGACGTGCGCGGGGTCGAGCTGCACGCCCGCGTGCTCAGCTTCCTCGACGGCGATCCGCTGACCGACGTCGCCCGCCCGACCAGCGAGCAGCTGCGCACGCTGGGAGCGCTGGCGGGAGGCATCGCCGCCGGTCTCGCCGGACTGGAGCACCCCGGGCTCGACCGCACCACCCAATGGGACGCGCGCATCGGCGGTGAGGTGGTCGACCTCCTCCTGGAGCACGTCGGGCAGCCGGCGAAGCGGCGCGTGGTGCGGGCCGCCGCCGACGCTGCACTCGCGCGCCTGGAGCCGCTGCGCTCGCGCCTCCGCGTGCAGGCCACGCACGGCGACGTGACCGACGACAACATCGTGCTCGGTGCCACCGGCCCGGGCGTCATCGACTTCGGCGACGTCGCGGACGGATGGCTGGCCGGTGAGCTCGCCGCCACGGTCACGAGCGTGCTGCATCATGTGCCCGAGGAACCCTTCGCCGCCGTGCTCGACGTGGTGGAGGCGTTCCACGAGCACTCGCCGCTCGACGACGCCGACCTCGCCGCGCTGTGGCCGCTCGTCGTGCTGCGCGGGGCCGTGCTCGTCGTGAGCGGCGAGCAGCAGGTCGCCCTCGACGGCGACAACGCGTACGCGGACGAGAACCGCGCGCACGAGTGGCTCGCGTTCGACGTCGCGCGCCGCATCGACGCCGACGAGATGGAGGCCCTCCTCCGGCACCGCCTGAGCGCGCCCGCGGTGTCGCCCGAGGTGGGCAGGCTCGTCGCCCTCGACAGTGAGCCGCGCAACCTGGCCGACCTCTCGGTGCTCGGCCGCGACCAGGATGCCGGGGCGTGGACGCAGGACTCCGCAGAGGACGACGCTCTCGCCCGGGTGTGCCGCGACGCCGGTCACGCGATCACCCGCTACGGGGAGGCCCGCCTCACCCGTGCAGTGCGCGATCGCACCGGATCGACCGCCACCATCGCGCTCGGGGTGACGCTGGAAGCGCCCGCGGGCGTCGCCGTGCTCGCGCCGTTCGCCGGCGAGCTCGCCCTCGTCGAGGGCGCCTGGCTCCTCCGCGGCGACGGGATCGAGCTGTGGCTGGACGGGCTCGCCCGCCCGCTCACGACCGCCGCCGTGGCGGCAGGCGACGAGATCGGCTCCGCCGTCCGCCTTACGGCGCAGTTGAGCCGAACCCGCGGCCACCGCCCGCCCGCCTTCGTCACGCCGGCCGCGCCGTTCGCGCTCTGGACTGCCGTCTCCCCCGATCCGTCCGAGCTGTTCGGGCTCGACGTGACGGCGACCATCCCGGACCCGGCCGGCGCGCTCGCCCGCCGCGACGACACCTTCGCCCGCGTGCAGGAGCACTACTTCGCACACCCGCCGCTCATCGAGCGCGGCTGGCGCCACCACCTCTTCGACACGCGCGCGCAGAGCTACCTCGACATGGTGAACAACGTGACGCAGATCGGCCACGGTCACCCGCGTCTGGTCGAGGCGGTGCGCGACCAGTGGGCGCGTCTCAATACGAACTCGCGGTTCCACTACGAGGAGCTCTCGCGCTACACCGAGCGACTGGCGGAGCTCGCACCGGAAGGCCTCGACACCGTCTTCCTCGTCAACTCGGGCAGCGAGGCGGTCGACCTCGCCCTCCGCCTCGCGCAGACCCACACCGGTCGCCGCACCGTGCTGGCGGTGAAGGAGGCTTACCACGGCTGGACGGTCGGCTCCGACTCCGTCTCGTCCTCGCTCGGCGACAACCCGCGCGCCCTGGAGACCCGGCCCGACTGGGTGAAGCTGGTCGCCGCCCCCAACGCGCTGCGCGGCATCCACCGCGGTCCGGACTCGGCGGGAGCCTACCTCGCCGATCTCGACGACGACCTCGCCGCGCTCGAGGCGGAGGGGATCGATGTCGCGGGCTACATCGCCGAGCCGGTGTTCGGCAACGCCGGCGGTCTCATGCTCCCCGACGGCTACCTGGCCGGCGTCTACGAGCGGATCCGCGCCCGCGGCGGCGTCTGCATCGCCGACGAGGTGCAGGTGGGCTTCGGGAGGCTCGGGCACTACTTCTGGGGCTCGCAGCAGCAGGGGGTGACGCCGGACATCATCACGATCGCCAAGGCGGTCGGCAACGGCCAGCCCCTCGGGGCCGTCATCACGACCAGGGAGATCGCGGAGTCGTTCGCCGCCGAGGGGTCGTTCTTCTCGTCCGCAGGCGGCAGCCCGGTCAGCTCCGTGGTCGGGCTCACCGTGCTCGATGTGATGCGCGACGAGCGCCTGCAGGAGAACGCGGTCGAGGTCGGGGATCACCTCGCCGCCCGCTTGCGGGAGCTCGGCGACCGCCACCCGCTCGTGGGTGCGGTGCACGGGATGGGCCTGTACCTCGGCGTCGAGCTCGTGCTCGACCGGGCGGAGATGATCCCGGCGACCGCGGAGGCGACCCTCGTGTGCGATCGCATGCTGGCCGAGGGCGCGATCGTGCAGCCCACGGGCGACTACAAGAACGTGCTCAAGATCAAGCCGCCGCTGTGCATCACGCGGGAGAGCGCCGACCGCTTCGCCGACGCGCTCGACCTGGTGCTGGCGACGCTCTAGCCGGCGGGCGCTGCGCGTCGGGCGCAGCCGGTCAGGAGCGGCGTGGCGGCTGCAGGGCGGCCGCCGCGTGCTCCCGGATGGCGTCGGCGACCGCCGCGAGCGTGTCCGAGCGCATCGACCACTGGTGCCAGTGGAGCATGACCGACTCGGCACCGGCGTCGTCGAGCACGACGAGCCGGCCCTCGGCGAGGTGCGTCACGATCTGGAGGTCGGGCAGCATCCCCCAGCCGAGCCCCAGCTCGGCCGCGCGCACGAACTCGGTCGACGCGGGGATGTATTGCCGTGGCGGGCGCGCGCGCGGCGCGAATCGCGCGAGGTAGCGGTCCTGGAGGGCGTCCTTGCGGTCGTAGACGAGCATGGGCGCGACGCCCGCGGCCTCCGGGGTCCAGCCCTCCGCCGCCCAGCGCGCGACGAAGGCGGGGCTGGCGACGGGGCGGTAGACCATCGCCCCGAGCGGCGACACCGTGCATCCCTGCACCGGGTCGGCATCCGAGCCGATCGCCGCCATCGCCGTGCCGTCGCGCAGCCGGTCGAGGGTGTGCTCCTGGTCGTCCAGGCCGACCTCGAAGACCAAGTGCGGGAGGCTCGCGAGGGCGGGGAGCACCCAGGTGGCCAGGGAGTCGGCATTGACGACGAGCGGGATCGCGGGCGTGGACCCGTCGATTCCGCCCAGCTCCGCGGCGGCCTCCTCCTCCAGCAGGGCGACCTGGCGGGCGAGGCGCAGCAGCACGCGCCCGGCGTCGGTGGGCGCGATCGGTTTGCTCCGGCGCACGAGCACGCGGCCGGCCCGCTCTTCGAGCGCCTTCATCCGCTGGCTGACCGCCGAGGGCGTCATGTGAAGAGCCAGCGCGGCGCGCTCGAACGTGCCGTGGTCGATCACGGCGGCCAGGGTCCGGAGGTGCTCGGCGTTCACGTCCATGAACAGTGATGCTAATGCGTCGTAAGGAACCCAAGCTGTACTGAACGCGCGGCGCTCCCTATCGTCGAGACGTGCTCGCTATCTTCCTGACCGGCCTCGGCTCCGGCGCCTCACTCATCGTCGCCATCGGCGCGCAGAACGCCTTCGTCCTGCGCCAGGGCCTGCGCCGGGAGCAGGTGCTCCCGGTCGTGGCGCTCTGCGTGCTCAGCGACGCCGTCCTGATCGCCGCCGGGGTGGCGGGGATCGGTGCGCTGGTGAAAGCTGCGCCGCTCGCGCTCGGGATCGTCCGCTGGGCCGGGTTCGCCTTCCTGCTCGGGTACGCGGTGTTCGCCGCCCGGCGCGCACTGAAGCCGTCGACGCTCACCGCGGCCTCGGGAGTTTCGCCGTCTCTGCTCGCGACGCTCGGGATGTGCCTGGCGATCACCTGGCTCAACCCGCACGTGTACCTCGACACGGTGCTGCTTCTCGGCTCCCTGTCGGCCGATCACGGGGATCCCGGCCGCTGGGTTTTCGGCGCGGGCGCCGCGACGGCGAGCCTGCTGTGGTTCAGCGTGCTCGGGTTCGGCGCCCGCGTCGCCGCACCGCTCTTCGCCCGGCCGATCGCCTGGCGCATCCTGGACGCCGGGATCGCGGTGCTCATGCTCGGGCTGGCGGTGCTCCTCGTGGTGTGATGCCACAGGTCGATCGAGGTGCGGCTCGGCGGTGTGGGAATCCCGTCCCGTCCCCCGCGGTTGCGCTCTTCGTGAGCATCATCGAATCGGACGCCCCTCCCGCCGTCGCCTCCGTCCCGGCCGCCGCGGCCTCCCGCGAGCTCACCGAAGACACGGCCCGGCTGCTCGAGCAGATGCTCGCCGCCCTGGACTGGACGCTCGTCGATTTCGCGCGGCACGAGCTGCTGGACGGCGAGACGATCTCCGGCCGGGTGATCGAGGTGCCCTTCTTCCTGGTGATGAGCGGCGAGATCGAGCTGCGGACCGACGGGGAGAGCACCCTGCTGCACGGCGGGGACTTCGTCCTGCGCACCCGGCCGACCGCCTACCGGATCCACGCCACGTCCGGCGCGGAGGTCGTCGCCGGCTCACTGCGACTGGCCTCCGGCACCGAGCACCCTCTGGCCCGCTCTCTGCCCGACGCGCTGATCGCGTGCCAGCTGCTGCGGCGGGATGCGCACCTCAACGCGCTCGCCGAGGCTCTGCTGGCCGAGGTGGCGAGCGCGCGCCCGGCCTCGTGCGCCTTCGCCGGGCGGCTCGTGAGCGTGCTCGCGGCGGCGGCGGTGCGGGCGTGGGTCGAGAACGGCTGCGCCCCGGACGGCTGGCTCCTTCCCGCGAGCGATCCGCACATCGCGCGCGCCGTCGCAGCCATCCGCGACGACCCGGGGAGCGCGTGGACACTGGAGCGGCTCGCCCGCGTCGCGAGCACGTCGCGTTCGGCGTTCGCCGAACGCTTCCACGCCGTCGTCGGTGAGCCGCCCGCGCGCTACCTGCTCCGGGTGCGGATGGAGCGGGCCAAATCGCTCCTGTCCGACGGCCGCGTGAGCGTCGCCCAGGCCGCCCTGTCGCTGGGGTACGGCTCGGAGGCCGCCTTCAGCCGCGCGTTCCGGCGGCACACCGGCTCCACCCCGTCCGCCTGGCGCAGAGCCTGAGCCTCGCCGCCGCGCTCCGTACGGCCAGAGGGGTCGCATTCTGCCGGAAAGCCGCGCGCTTTGCGGCAGAATGCGACCCCTCTGCGGGAGGTGGGCCGAGGCGGGGCCGGTCAGGCGGCGCGGCGGCCGAACCAGCGGCGGGTAGAGGCGAGCAGCAGTCCGCCGAGTACGGCCGAGACGCCGCCGGCCACGAACACCACCGAGACCGTCGTGGCGTCGATCAGCACGCCGCCGACCACGGCACCCGTGGAGATCGCCAGTTGGAACGTCGCGACCGTAAGCCCACCGGCGCTCTCCATCCGTTCGGGCTCGACCCGGGCCGACCAGGTCTGCGCCATGGTCGGCACCCCGCCGAACGCCATGCCCCAGATCGCGGCCGCCGCGAACGCGAGCAGCACCGAGCCGGACGCGAACGAGAACGCGATCACCGCCGCGCCGAGAACAGTGGGCAGCACCACCAGCGTCGTGGCCAGGCGCTTGTCGACCACGCTTCCCGTGATCAGGTTGCCCAGAAGACCGCCGACACCGTAGACCGCGAGCAGCGCGACGATCCCGGTCGCACCGAGTCCCGGTACCTGTTCGGCAGCGGGACGGATGTAGGTGAAGCTCGCGAAGTGGCCGGCGACGATGAGGAGCACCCCGACGAGACCCACGATCATCGCCCTGGAGCGCACGGTCGCGACGAGCGCGCGCAGCCCGGTCCCCGCGGCGGCCGGCACCGACGGCATGGCCAGCGCCATGACCACGATCGCGACCGCGGTCGCCCCGGCGACGGCGAAGAACACGACCCGCCACCCGGCGACCGAGCTGATGAGGGCGCCGAGCGGGACCGCCGCGACGGTGGCCGCGGAGACGCCGGTGTTGACGACCATCATCGCCCGGCCGAGGTGCCGCGCGGGGACGAGATGGGCCGAGACCGCGAGCGCCATCGACCAGGTTCCCGAGATGGCCAGCCCGAGCGCGACACGCGCGACCACGACCATCCAGAACGCCGGAGCGATCGCCGTCACCAGGTTCGCCGCGAGCGCCAGCGCGAGCAGGCCCAGGAGGAGCCTCTTCCGATCGAGGCGCGGGAACACCAGCGCCGTCGCGGGACCGGCCACGACGCCCACGAGAGCGGTCGCCGTCACCACCTGCCCGGCGACCCCCTCCGTCACCCCGAACTCCGCCGCCATGGCGGGCAGGAGGCTGGCGGGCAGGAACTCACTGGTCACCAGGACGAACACTCCCACGAGCAGCGCGACGACGCCGGCCCAGCGGGCGGTCTGACCGCCGGGTGTTCCCGGCAGCGGGATCGCGGCGGTCGGGGAGGTCGGAACGGTGTCGCTGGCGGTCATGACTCCATGCTCACGGCACCGTGGAGCGCCCACCTGATCGGTCGTCCGGGAGGTGTGACTCTGCGTCCGGAACGGGCTGGACGCGAGGGGCGCGCCGATGCCGCAGCACCGGCGCGCCCCCGCGTCGATCATCGCCGGTCAGATCGCGCGGCGCCTCCGCAGGACGATCCCCCCGGCGACCAGCAGGGCGAGCCCCACGAGAGCGGCGACGGCGTAGCCGGCCGCGCTCGTCGACCCCGTCGCGGCGAGGTCACCGGATGCGGTGGCCGCCGTGTCGGTGCCGACCGCCCCCGGTACGCCGCCGGCCGCCGGGGCCACCACGGCGAGCGAGGCCGTGGCCGCGGTCGTGTCGCCCAGCCGCGCCTCGAGGAGGTAGTCCCCGGCGAGCGTGGCCTGCGGCACGGTCAGCGTCGCCGCGCCCGAGCCGTCGTCGCCGATCGCCACGCTGCCGAGCAGCCCCCCGGAGTTCGCGGTCGGCCCGGCGATGGCGGCCGCGGCGGCGACGCTCGCCCGCTCGCCGGGCGCGGGAGCCGGCTCGAGCCACACGTCGACGACGTCCCCCGTGGTGAAGCCGGACACCGTGACGTCCACCGTGGACCCGGCCTCGACCGACGGCGCAGCGGGGACGATCGCGGCGTCGGCCGTCTCGGTCTGCTCGACGAGGCGGGCCACGCCCCAGCGGGTGGTGTTGTTCCAGCTCGCGCCGCTGCTGTCCGCCCAGTTGCGGACGCCGACCCGACGCCCGCCGTTCGCATCGTTCACCTGAGCCTCGAAGCCGATGGTCGCGCCCGGTCCGCCCTTTCCGAGAAGGGCGATCGCCGCCTCGACGACGTAGCCGCCGCCGACCACCGTCACCGCCGAGTCGACGCGGGCGGCCTGCGCGGCCGCGTCGCCCGAGCCGAAGCTCTCGGCCCCCGCGGCATTGATCCGCAGTTGCATGTCGTCGGAGGTGTACGCACCGGCCTTGCGGTTCCCGAGGTCCACGAACAGCTCGACCGAGTCCTTCTCGTGTGCGGCGGACGCGCTCGTGTCGATGACGGGATCGGCGACCTCGGCGAGGACGAACAGCGTGTCGCCGTCGCCCGACCAGAGGGTGCGCACCCGTGCAGTGGCGGTTCCCGTTCCTGTCACGGCCTTGTCCGTCGACACCGCGTTGGCGGGCTCCCAGAGCTCGTCGACGACGCCGTCGATCGCCGGGGCGGAGGGCGCCTTCAGCACGTCGACGCTCTGGAGGTCGTCGAGCAGCGCCAGATCTCCGTCGATGCCGCCGGGGTTCCACCCGTGAGCGGCGCCGCCGTCGGTGACGACGATGTTGAACTTCGGGGTGCCTCCCGACGCCAGTGCCGACGCGGGGATGCGGAGCACGGCCTCCCAACCGGTCGCGGTCTCCTTGCGGACGCCTTCGACGTCACCCGACCCGTCCCGCCCGTAGGTGTAGACGCGCCCATCGAGGGTGACATCGATCCCGTCGGCGGCCTCGGGCGTGCGATCGGCGGAGACCACCTTCACCGTCAGATGATCGGCGCTCCAGCGCAGGGCGAAAGAGGTGCCGTCCGCCAGCGCCGTGGGCGCGAGCTGGGCCCAGACGGGGCTGGAGGTCGCCCGGTGGTCGAGCGCGACGTCGCCCCCGTACACGTTCATGGCTTTCGGCTCCGCGGGGATCTCGCCGCCCCGCGCCCCGACGTACGCCCACTTCGCGTTGTAGTAGTCGTCGAAGAGCAGCGGAGCGCCCTCGTAGTATCGCCAGGAGCCCAGGTCGGCGAGGCCCCAGACGGTCACCGAGTAGAGGTCTTTCACCCGGTCGTGCTGCCGGAAGATGTCGAACGCCCGCTTCACGAACGCGCCCTGACGGACGAGGAGGCGCTCGGTGGCCGGGTACCCGGTCGCCACGTCGAACTCGGTGACCGCTTGCACCACCGGCATCGTCTCGAAGGCGGTGAGGGCGGTGTCCAGGTTGGCGACGGGGGTGCTGAGGCTGACGTGGAACTGGTGCCCGACGCCGTCGACGGGCACTCCTCGCTGCAGGAGTCGCTCGACCAGGTCGTGATAGCGGCGGAGCTTGGTCGACGCGCCATCGCCGCCCTCGGTGCCGTACTCGTTGATGAACAGCTTCACCGGACGTGTCGCGGCGGGGTCCGCGTACACATCGTTGAAGGCCTCGTCCGCGAAGCGGAAGGCATCGTCGACGAACGTCTCGCCCAGGATGTTGTACCAGTTGCTCGTTCGCATCCCGTTGCTCGCCGTCGCCGCGGAATCGGCGATGACCTCGTTGACGACATCGAAGGCGGTGAGCGGGTTGCCTGCGGAGCCGAACGGTCCGTACTTGTCCGCGAAGTAGCCGGCCACGCCGTAGATGTGCGCGCGCATCCGCTCGCGCAGGATCTGCTGGTCGTCGGCGGACGAGGTGAGGGCGACTCCCGCGTCGGTGCGGAAGAACCACGCCGGGACCTGGCTGTGCCACACGAGGACGTGGCCGTAGACGCGGCCGTCGGTCCGCCGGGCCCAGTCCATGAGCGCATCCGCTTCGGGGTTCGCGGCGACGAAGCTCTTGTCCGCGGTGTACCACGCCTCCGGCTTCATGTAGTTCTCCGGGGTCACCTGGTTGAAGTGCCGCGTGAGGACATCGCCGGGCTGACCGGTGGTGAAACGCTGGTACGTCGCCGCCCCGATCGGGAAGGGCAGCGCGTCCTTGAGCGGGGCGGTGCCGTCGATGACGGTCCCCCCGGCGCGATAGGCCGTGATGAGCGGGTCGTCGAGCAGGAACGTCACCGTGGGATCCTCGGCCGCGATCACGAGCGTCCCGCCGGTCACGGCGCCGGCCCGGATGTAGTCGCCGCTCAGGCGGGTCCAGCCGTCGGCCGTGACCGTCTGAGCTGTCGCGACGGGGACGACGGCGCCCCCGTCCTCGACGACGTCGATCCTCATGCGCGACGGGCTCGCACCGGCGTCCAGGCGCGCCCAGACGCTGGCGGTGTAGCGCTCGCCCGCCCGCAGGAGCGTGCCGATGGGTGTTCCCACGCCGTGCGAGCTCGCCGTGCGGCCGGTGACCCGGAGGCTCGTCTCGTGGCTGAGCCGCACCGCGTTGTAGGCCGCGACGGCGACACCGGAGCCATAGGCGCTCCACGGAGCGATCCGCCCCTGCTCGAAGTTGGAGAAGAGCACGGTGGTCGGTGCTTCCTCGACGGTGGCCGCCTGAGCGGGGAGGGACAGGGTACTGCTCACCAGAGCCGCGGCCACTGCCGCGGCGAGGGCGAACGCACGCCGTTTCGGGGGTCTCTTCATCGTTGAATGCCTCGCGTTTGTCTGAGAGTTCTGACAGGAAGGGTGGTGCGAGCCGCACGCTAGCGGCATTTGCAGCGTGTTGCAACAATTTTCAAAAACCCCGGAAAACGTTTTCGAAAATGATGGACAGACGACCCGCGTGCTGTGACACTGGCGGTTCGTGCACAGACGCCGAGGCGCCGGCGCGAGCCGCCTGCCGACCCGCCGGAGCTCGTGCCGCCCGGCCGGATGAAGGATGGCAGTTGGTCTCTCACGCCCAGGTCACACTGGACCGCAGCGCGGTCGTCGCCCCCGTCCCCCGCCGCCTGTTCGGCTCGTTCGTCGAGCATCTGGGTCGCTGCGTCTACGACGGGCTCTACGAACCGAGCCACCCCGATGCGGATGCGGACGGCTTCCGCCGCGACGTGATCGCGCTCGTGAAGGAGCTCGGCGTGACGACCGTCCGCTACCCCGGAGGCAACTTCGTCTCGGGCTACCGGTGGGAGGACGGGATCGGCCCTCGCGAGACGCGCCCTGTCCGGCGCGATCTCGCGTGGCATTCCCTCGAGTCGAACCAGGTCGGGATCGACGAGTTCGCGCGCTGGTGCGCCGCGACGGGTTCGGAGCTGATGATGGCCGTCAACCTCGGCACCCGCGGGATCGCCGAGGCCCTCGACCTCCTGGAGTACGCGAACCAGCCCGCGGAGACGGCGCTCAGCGACCTCCGTGCCGCCAACGGCGCCGTCGAGCCGTACGACATCCGCATGTGGTGTCTCGGCAACGAGATGGACGGCCCGTGGCAGCTCGGCCATCTGACGGCCGAGGAGTACGGTGCCCTCGCCGCGCGCACGGCATCCGCGATGAAGATGGCCGACAAAGACCTCGAGCTCGTCGTCTGCGGCTCGTCCGGCTCGGCCATGCCCACGTTCGGAGAGTGGGAGCGGGTGGTGCTGGAGCGGGCGTACGACCACGTGGACTACATCAGCTGCCACGCCTACTACCAGGAGCGCGGCGGTGATCTCGGGTCCTTCCTCGCCTCGTCGCTCGACATGCAGTTCTTCATCGACACGGTCACGACGACGGCCGATCAGGTCAAGCGGCGGCGGCGGAGCTCGAAGACCATCGACGTCTCGTTCGACGAGTGGAACATCTGGTATCTCGACGAGCACCAGTCGCTCACCGACGTGTCGGACACCTGGGAGTTCGCGCCGCACCTCCTGGAGGACGTCTACTCCGTGGCGGATGCCGTCGTGCTCGGCAACCTGCTCATCACCCTCCTCGGCAACACCGACCGGGTGACGTCGGCCAGTCTCGCGCAGCTGGTCAACGTCATCGCCCCCATCCGGACCGAACCGGGCGGTATCGCCTGGCGGCAGACCACGTTCTTCCCGTTCGCGACGACGAGTCGGCTCGCTCGCGGGGTCGTTCTGCGCCCGACGGTCACCTGCGCCACCTACGAGACCGCGGTCTACGGCGACGCGGCGGTGGTGGACGCGGTGGCCACGCTGGACGAGGAGTCCGGGAGCGCCGCGGTCTTCCTCGTCAATCGCAGCCTGACCGAGCCGATCGTCGCCACGATCGACGCCCGGAGCCTCGGGGTCAGCGCGATACGGGAGACCGCGATGCTCCACGACGCGGATCCGAATGCCACGAACTCCCCCGCCGATCCGGCGCGCGTCGCCCTCCGGCCCAACCCGTCCGCGTCGGTCGAGGACGGGCTGATCACCGTGACGCTCCCGCCCGTGTCGTGGACGGCCGTCGCGCTGACGCTCGGCGACTGACCTCGTTCGCTCGGACGCCCCGCGGCGTCCTCAGCCCCGCAGCACGGGTTGCCGCAGCAGCGTCCGCAGCTTCTCGGGTGCGACGCGTCGGGCGTCGCTGAGGTAGACCTCGTGGTGCTTCCCCGTCATCCGGAGGCCGGACTCCGGGATGAACGTGTCGTGCATCCGTTCGAGGGTCGCCGCCTCGTCGTCGTAGGGGCCGAGGTGGAGGGTCTGCACGCAGGTCCCCTCGTCCAGCTCCTCCACCCGCAGGAGGTCGAGCGCGGGAGCCTTCCTGGCGGCGGCTGTGGCGCGGGCGGCGTCGACGAGGTCGTCCGTGATCCAGTCCGGCACCAGGATCATCACCGTCCAGTCCCAGGCGGATTTGTCGCGGGAGGACGTGAACGCGGCCATCGACTCGGCCCACCAGAGCGCTTCGAGCGGCGGGACGACGTAGTCGCGGTCGAGGCCGTCCTTGCTCGCGAACTTCAGCGCGTAGGCCACCGGGTAGAGCGTCGCCACGGCATCCGCGTACGCCGCGGACGTGTTCGGGTCGCCCTGGCCGTCGATCATGAGGTAACGCTGCGGCGGGACCTCGATGATGCGGAACGTGCCCGCCTGCGCCCGATACCGGTCGAGCGTCTTCACGAAGTCGGTCTTCATCGAGCCCTCTCCCGGATCGCCGTCTGCTCCAGCATGGCGTATCGGGCTCCCACGCAGAAGGGCCGCTCTGGCGAGCGGCCCTTCTGCGGTGTTCTGGTGGAGCTAAGGAGATTCGAACTCCTGACCTCTTCGATGCGAACGAAGCGCGCTACCAACTGCGCCATAGCCCCGGGGAACTGCTCTGAAAGCCTAGCATCCCATCCGCTCCGAGCCGAAATCGAGCGCCGCTCAGCTCGCCGCGCGGCGCCGGCGGAGCACCGCGTCGAGATCGATCGCTCCGTCGGACGCGGGATCGACGATGCCCATGCTCGCGTAGCGGCTCGGGACGGGCTCGGGGATCGGTCGAACCGGGGCGACCGCCTGCACGGAGGAGGCCGGAACCTCCTCCGTCACCGCGGCGGGGCGCAGTGGCACCGGCGGCGCGACCGGCGCGAGCTCGGAGGCCTTGCGGTCGAACTCGGCGCGCGCTGCGGAGCGCCGCAGCTCGGTGGCGGCGTCGACCGACGCCATCGCCGCTGCGGCGATGGTCCCGGGCGAGAGGTGGAGAGGCTTCGGGAGGGGCCGCGGTGTCCAGCTCTGGCGCAGACGCTCCTGGACCGGCAGCTCGTCGTGCTGAGCGTCGTCGTAGAGAGCCGGTGCGGCCGGGATGGTGACGGCGCGCGCGGGAGCGGCGGGAGCCTCCTGCGGGTGCGCGAGGCGCCCCAGCATCCCGAGCGCGGCGACGGAGACCGCGGCCGACAGCGCGGGAACCAGCCAGGCCCCGGTGGACAGCATGACACCGGTGCCCACGACGACGCCGATCACGCCGACGACGAGCACGAGGGTGCTGAGCGCGCGGGCGCGACGGAGACGGCGACGGCGCTGCGGCGAGAGCATCGGGCGGCTGCTCTCGGCCGCGATGGCGCGGGCGCGCTGGGCGGCGGCGGCGCGGGAGGCGCGCTCGACGGCGATCGCAGCCTCGGCGGCGCGCTCGGCCTCCTCGGCGGCGAGCCGGCGCTCCTCGGCGATCGCCTGCTCGCGACGCGCGTGGGCCGCTGCCTCGGCGCGTGCCTCGACGAGCTGGCGCTGCTCGGCCCGGCGCAGCACGCGCTGCTGCTCCGCGACCGTGCGGGCCGTGGCCTCCATGCGGACCTCGTCGGGCAGCTCGCTCGTCTCCGCGAGGATGCGGAGGGTCTGCTGCAGTCGTACGGCGTTGCGCTCGGTGGCGAGATACTCGCGGCGTCGGAGCCAGACCGGGATCAGATAGGCCAGCCAGAGGACCGCCGCGATGGCGACGACCACCCCTCCGCCCATCACATCCCCGTTCATGTCTCTACGCTAGGGGGCCGCGGGCGTGCGGGCGGGGCAGCGGGCCGGGCGTGTCTCAGCGAATCCGGGCGATCGGCAGCGGGAGTGCCGCCGCCGCGAGGTCCTCGGCGGTGACGGTCGCCGCATCCGGAGGCACCGCGCCGTCGCGCCAGCGCCGCAGCACGCCCTGCGTCAGCTCCTCCGAGACGAGCCCGAAGCAGAAGTGGTCCCGCCAATCGCCGTTGATGTGGATGTACCGACGACGGAGGCCCTCGTAGCGGAAGCCGAGCTTCTGCACCACGCGCAGGCTCGGCTTGTTCTCCGGGCGGATGCAGATCTCCATCCGGTGCAGGCCCAGCTGGTAGAAGCAGTAGTCGGTGGCGAGGGCGACGGCCGTCGGCGTCACGTCGCGACCGGCGAACTCCTCCGCCACCCAGTAGCCGATCGTCGCGCTCGACAGGGAGCCGTACGCGATCGACGACACGTTGAGCTGTCCGGCGAGCGCACCCTCGTACTCGACGATGAAGGGCAGCCCGTGCCCGGCGCGCGCGTTGGCGAGCAGGGAACGGATGCTCGCCCGGGTGTCGAACGACCCCGGCGAGTAGGGGCTGGTCGCCTCCCACTGCCGCAGCCAGCCGCGGTTGTCGAGCAGGGACCGCTCGAGCGCGCGCGCGTCGCGCAGGCGGATGGGGCGCAACCCCACCGGCCCCTCACCGAGCGTGGGGACGACGATCGCCACGGGCATCTCCTTCGTGCGGGCTACTGTTCAGTTGCGTTCGAGGGCGGATGACGGGAGGGGCGTCGCCCTCAGGCCGTCGGCTCGCCCACGGGCTCGGCGGGCATCTCCTCGACGACCTCCTCGGGGGCGTCGTCCAGCCCCTTCGCGAAGTCGCGCAGCCACGGGCGCAGCTCGGGGCCGAGGTCCTCGCGGTCGGAGGCGAGCTGCACGATCGCCTTGATGTAGTCGAGACGATCGCCGGTGTCGTAGCGGCGCCCGCGGAACACGACGCCGTAGACCCCTCCGGTCCAGTCGGGGGCGTGGGCCATCGACTGCAGCGCGTCGGTCAGCTGGATCTCGTTGCCGCGGCCCGGCTCGGTGCGCTCCAGCACGTCGAAGACCTCGGGGCGGAGGATGTATCGGCCGATGATGGCGTAGTTGGAGGGCGCGTCCTCCTTGTTCGGCTTCTCCACGAGGCCGGTGATGCGGACGACGTCGTCCTGGTCCGTCTCCTCGACGGCGGCGGCGCCGTACAGGTGGATGCTGTCGGGGTCGACCTCCATCAGGGCGACGACCGTGGTGTTGTGCTCGTGCTGCACCTCGAGCATGCGCTTGAGGAGCGGGTCGCGGGAGTCGATGATGTCGTCGCCGAGGAGCACGGCGAACGGCTCGCGGCCGACGTGCATCTTGGCGCGCAGCACGGCGTGGCCGAGGCCCTTCGGGTCGCCCTGGCGCACGTAGTGCATGTCGGCGAGGGCGGTCGAGTAGTTGACCTTCTCGAGACGGTCCGTGTCGCCCTTCGCCTTGAGCGTGTCCTCCAGCTCGGCGTTGCGGTCGAAGTGGTTCTCGAGCGCGTTCTTGTTGCGGCCCGTGATCATCAGGACGTCGTGGAGGCCGGCGTCGACCGCCTCCTCGACCACGTACTGGATGGCCGGCTTGTCGACGACCGGGAGCATCTCCTTCGGCATCGCCTTGGTGGCGGGCAGGAATCGGGTGCCGAGACCGGCCGCGGGGATGACTGCTTTGGTGACGTGGTTAGCCATGCCGCCTACAGTATCCGCATTTCCTCCGGCGTCACGGCCCCATCTTCTAGGATTGCGCCATGGACTCTGACACTGCCGCCCATCGCAAACGCGCCCTGCGCGCGGAACTGCGGGAGCGACGACAGAACCTCACGACCACCGAACGGGCCGCAGCGACGGCCGGTCTCACCCGGCACCTCGTCGACCTGACCACCGACCTGAACGCGCGATCGGTCGCCTGCTTCCTCTCCACCACGATCGAGCCGGACACCCGCCCCTTCCTCAACTGGGCGCACGCGCAGGGGCTGCGGGTGCTGCTGCCGATCTCCCGCGCGGACGGACTCCTCGACTGGACCACGGGCGACGGCGAGACCGAGACGGAGGGCCTGTTCGGGATGCCCGAAGCCGTCGGAGAGCTGCTCGGCCCGATCGCCATCAACGACGTCGACCTCATCATCGTGCCGGCCGCCGCGGTCGACGCCTCGGGTATGCGATTGGGCTGGGGACGCGGCTATTTCGACAAGACGCTCGGCAGCATGGAAAAATGTCCCCCGGTGTACGCCGTCCTGTTCGACGGCGAGCTGGTGGACGAGGTGCCGCGCGAGCGGCACGACCAGCCGGTCGACGGAGTCGTCACCCCGACCCGCATCGTCCAGTTCACCTGACGCACCCGCACTCGGACGCACCTGTACTCAACGGAGCCTCATGCCCACCTACTCCTACGCCTGCCGTGACTGCGGCCACGCCTTCGACATCCAGCAGGCCTTCACCGACGACGCCCTGACGGTGTGCCCGAACTGCGGCGGGAACCTGCGCAAGGTGTTCGGCGCCGTCGGCGTCACGTTCAACGGCTCCGGCTTCTACCGGACGGATTCGCGTGGTACGAAGAGTTCGGGAGTGTCGGGAGGCTCGTCGACCGGCGGCGGCTCGTCGACCGGCGGCGGCTCGTCGACCGGCGGCGGCTCGTCGTCCTCCAGCGGCTCCTCCTCCTAGGCTCCGCGCGACCTGTGCACCACCCCTGGCGAAAGGACCGACCATGATCAAAGGCTTCAAAGAGTTCATCCTCCGCGGGAACGTGATCGATCTGGCCGTCGCCGTGGTCATCGGCGCCGCGTTCACGGCCGTCGTCAACTCCATCGTCGGCAACATCTTCAACCCGCTGATCAGCGCCATCTTCAAGGCCGACACACTGGACAATGCGCTCGACGTCCCCGTCGGCGACGCGACGATCAAGTTCGGGGCCGTCGTCGGCGCGATCATCAGCTTCGTGATCGTCGCCGCGGTCGTCTACTTCGTCTTCGTCTACCCGCTCAACCTGGTCAAGGAGCGCGCCGAGCGCCTCCGCAAGAAGGGCGTCGTCGAGCCCGACGCGCCCATCACCGAGCTCGACCTGCTCACCGAGATCCGCGACCTCCTGCAGACGCAGCAGGCGCCGCCGCAGGCCACCGGCAAGCACTCCGACCCGCAGGCCTGACCGCTCGCTGTCCTATGCGACCCGGGGGCCTGACTGCACGGGCTCCGCGTCAGTAGTGCGGCGGGACGTCCCGCCGCAGCTGCTCGTCGTTCGACCCGAACGACGGCACATGGTCCGAGTCCTCCCCCGCTCCCTCGTTCCGCACCTGCGGAGTCGGGTCGGCTCCGGGTGCGCCGGGGCGCTGCACCCGCCGGTGCCGACGCTCGGGACGGGGCTCGTTCATCCCTCCAGCGTAGCCGCCGCCACGGCCGCGAGACGGCGCGAAGTGCACGCAGAACACGCGAGACGGCGCAGAGTCCGCCGTCTCGGCGGCCGGCCTAGGCCGGGAGCGTGATCGGGGCCGTCTCGGTCCCGGGCTCAGCCGCGCCGATGAGGCGGGCGATGCGGGATGCGACGGCGTCCGGGTCCGCGAAGAGCTCGAAGCTGTGCACGCGGAGGTAGTGCCAGCCGAGGCGGCGGAGCACATCGGGGCGCAGGCGGAGCGATTCGCGCAGGCTGCCGGAGTGGACGTCCTCGTCGGTCTCGACGACGACCGCCCGGCCCTCGTGCGAAGCGATGAGGGTGAGCTTGCCGCGATAGCCCAGGTGCACGTCGAGGCCGCGCCGGGCGAGGCGCTTGGCGAGATCGATGATCATCGGGTCCGCGTCGGGGCTGAGGTGCTCGGGCGCCGCGGCCTGGAGCTGGTCGGCCTCCCCCAGCACCTGCGCGAGCGCGGCGATGCCGTGCCGCATGCGGGTCTCGTCGATGTCGTCGGGCGAGAAGCAGGACACGATGTCCATCCCGCGGCGGGCGCGCGTCATGCCGATGGCGAGAAGGCGGTCGCCGCCCGGCTCGGCGAGGGCGCCGAAGTTCGAGAGCAGGCGCCCGTGCGGGGTGCGTCCGTAGCCGATCGAGAAGATCACGCGGTCGCGGCTCTGCCCGACGGACTGGTCGAGCGTGACGACCGAGAACGGCTCGGCGCGGTCGCCCAGGATGAAGTCGGCGAGGTCGGTGCGCTTGGCGAAGGCCGCCAGCACCGCCTGGTTGACCCGGACGGCGTGCCGATCGCTCGCCGAGATGACCATCAGCGACTCGCGCGGGCGCTCGATCGCGTGCTGGAGCACCAGCTCGACGACCTTCGCGACTTCCGCGTCCGTGCTCTCCACCGCTCCCGTGTCGCTGTCGGGCATGCCCTGACCGCCGGAGACGTAGTGCAAGGCGAGGCTGCCGTGGCCGAGGTAGGTGCCCGCCCAGGGCAGCGAGTCGATCATGCCGCCGTAGAAACGACGGTTGACGAGCTCCGCGAGGTCTTCGCCTCCGGCGCGGTAGCTGCGCTTGAGCGTGTAGACCGGCAACAGCTCGGCGAGACGGGCCAGGGCGGAGTCGGCGTGCATCGCGTCGACGTCGTCGGGGACGCCATCGAAGGACGTGCCGTACTCGTGCACCCCGATGTCGAAGCGCGACGGCGTCTGCGTGACGGGGTCGCCGAACGCGACCAGCTGCTTGGCGCGACGCAGCACCGGGATGTTCTCGGCGAGCGTGGAGGCGCCGGCGTCCACCAGCACCACGGTGTCGAAGGCGAGGTCGGGTCCGAGCTCGGGCACCTCGTACGGCGAGATCAGCCACACCGGCGCCAGCGGCCGCGACAGGTGCGGCGCCGCCGCCTCGAGGGCGGACGCGGTGGGGTGTCCGGCCTTCAGCAGCCGCTTGAGCGCCGTGGCCTCGTCCGGCCAGTCGACGATGCCGATCTTCCAGGTCTCGGCCATCAGCCAGGCGAGCTGCTTGCCCGTGGCGGAGGCGTGCGCCTCGTCGACGAGACGGAAGTCGGCTTCCAGACGGTCGAGCACACCGGTGTTGGCGTTCAGGAGGGCACGGTCGGCGGCGAGCAGCGACTCCAGCACCGACTGCCACCAGGCGAGCTCCAGCTCGGCGCTGACCTGCGACTCGGGCACGTGGCGCACCGACAGGTCCTGGATGAGCGGGTCGAGGTCCAGGTCGCGCAGCTGTCCCAGGAGGGCGGTGCGCTCCTGGAGGTTGGCGAGCACCTCCGACTCGGCCGCGAGCCCAGCGATCTGGCGCGTGAGCACCTCGATCGGCAGGGCGGCCAGCGACTGCGGCGCGCCGGTGCGGCGCAGCGGGATGTCCAGGCGGGCGAGGTCTTCCGCGACGCGCTGGTAGGCGACCTGCACGTCGGCGATGCCCACCGGGACCTCGGGAACGACGCCGGCGACGGCGAAGCGGTTCCACAGGATGCGCTGCTGCTGGATGCGGCGCAGGCTCTCGTTGAGGTCGGTGACATGCACGCCGGGGCGCACGTACTCGAGCGCCAGCTTGCGCAGCCGACGGCGGTTGGCGCCTGTCATCGTGGCCGACTCCCGGCGCGACGCGGTCGCGGCGATGAGCTCGGCGAGCGAGCGGTCGAACACGGCCGGTGTGAAGCGGTCGAGGGTCTCGCGGATGTCGAGCAGCAGCCGCAGGTACACGCCGAGCTCGGCGATCGACTCGAACGGACGCATCCGCGTCTGGCCGATGAGCGCGCCAGCGCGGTCGATCAGGCGCGGCAGCTCGGCGCGGTTGAGCTTCTTGGCGAGGTCGTGGGCGGCCTTGCCCTCCTCCGTGGTCGTGAACGACGCGCCGTACCAGGGCGAGTCGTCGGGACCATAGCGGAACTCCCCGAGTCGCGCGGCACGGATCAGGGCGTCCGCCGACGCGTCGCGGTCGACCGCGAGCGCTTCGATGGACGTGCGGCCGAGCCGGGCGGTGGTCGACGGCGGCGACGGGAGCAGGGAGAGACGGGAGAGCTCGCGCAGGGCGTCGAGCACCGAGACCTTGAGCACGGGGTCGCGGCGGCCGAGCGCCGAGCGGTAGTCGAGTAGCACCTTGCGGAGGCGCACGAGTGCCTCGTCCACGTCGGTGACACGCGGCTGCGTCGCCTTCTCGTTGCGGCCGATGGACTGGATGAGGTCGCGGCGCAGCGTGCGCGGCGTCACGGCGAGGCCCGGGAGGCCGACGCGGGTGAGGCGCTGCGCGATGTCGTCGAGGCTCGACCGGCGCGGGCTGACCACCAGCACGCGCTTGTGCTGGGAGACGAGGGCGCCGATCGCGTTGACGACCGTCTGGGTCCCTCCCGTTCCGGGGAGGGTCTTGACGACGAGGGAGTTGCCTGCCGCGATCTGCTCGACCACGGCCTCCTGCTCCTCGTCGGCGTCGAGCAGGAGCGTGTCGGTGGCCGGCGGCCGCTCGTCCTGGGGGATGTGCTCCACCGGGTTGAAGGCGCTCTCGATCGTCGTCCGCGCGGACGGGTTGCCCGCGAGCGCATTGAGCAGGGTCGTGTCGAGATCCTCGGCCTCCGCTCGCAGGGCGGGGGCGACGTCGGCGAAGGACGACACCACGAGGCGGGGCTGCACGTTGAACCAGGGCAGATGCGAGGTGAGGCCGCGCAGCCGGTCGATCACGGGCTGCGGTTTGAAGACGCCGTTGGTGAGCGCGAGGGCGACGAACGCGTTCGCGTCGAGGGTGATCTGGAACTGCTCGGCGAGGGCGCGAGACAGCTCCGGGTTGAGGAAGGGCTGCCCCTTCAGCTTCAGCTCGAAGTCACGGCCGTAGCGGCGGATCGCCAGCGGTCGCAGCAGGATGGGCGCGGTCAGCTCATCGCCGCCGTGCCGCCACTGCGCCAGGCCGATCGCCAGATGCACCGACTCGATTCCGCGCACGGTGCGCAGCTCGATGCCCTTGGTGGTGATCGCGTTCGCCGCGGCGCGCGCGGTGCGCAGCGCGAGCTCGTCGCGGATCAGACTGGAGAGCAGGGTGCTCTTGCCCGTGATGAACTGCGGGAGTCCGCCCGGGTGCGTCGTGCTCAGCTCGATGCGCGCCCGCGGGCTGTCCTCGAAGTGCAGGAGCGGGGAGACGCCGCCGATGGACGCGATCTCGTCCTGCCAGCGCTTCCGCACCGGGTCGGCGATGTTGCCGGCCACCAGGCCCGGATCCCCCAGGCTCAGCTGGTGCGGCGCGGTCGAGTTCGCGACCGGGTGCAGGGCGTCGTCGTCCGCGAGGCGGGACCCGTCCAGGTCCTCCTCGTTCTTCCTATCCAGTCGCCACACACGGACACCCTACGTGCGATTACCGGAAACACCCGGCATCCCGGGCGGGTTTCGCGGCAAAACGGGGGTGGGGGGTCGCAGCGCCAGCAGCGCGATCACCCCGCACGCCAGATACAGCGCCGCCTGTCCGTCGAGGATCGTGACCACGTCGAACCGTTCGGCGAGGAGGCCGCCCGCCAGGAGGCCGACGCCCTGAGCCGCGCCCGCGACCGTGGTCATCGCGGCGATGACCCGGCCGAGCGCGTGCGGCGGCGTCGCGGTCTGGACCAGTGTGATCTCGCCGGTCGCCGTCGCCACCGCGGGGATGCCCATCGCGATGAAGAGCCCAGCATAGACCCCGAGGACGGTCGTGAACGGCGCGAGGTTCCAGGTCAGCAGCGAGAGGAGACCGAACACCAGGTAGCCGGCCCCGACCAGAGCCCGCGGGGCGAGCCGTCGCACCAGCATGCCGGAGAGGAGGCCGCCGAGCACGCCGCCGATCGCCTGGACGCCGCGCAGGAGGCCGACTCCCGCATCCCCGGCGCCGAGGTCTTGCGTGACGTAGACGATGAAGAGGACCAGGAAGAGGCCCTGCGAGACGCTCCCGAGCGCGGTGACGGCGGCGAGGGTCCGCAGCGTGCCGGAGCGGCCGATCAGGGCGAGCCCCTCCCGCCATTCGCGCAGCAGGCGGCGCTCGACCGCCGCCGGGGCCTCCTCTGCGGCCGGGTTCGTGCGTGGGGAGCGGGGCGTGCGCCGCATGAAGGCGACGAGCGCGGCCGTGACGAGGAACGTCGCCGCATCGGCGACGACGACGCCCGGCAGGCCGCCCGCGGCGAACGCGATCCCGCCGAGCGGGGAGCCGACGAGACGCGCGATGCTGTCGCTCACCGCGATGAGGGCATTGCCGCGGGCGAGCTGATCCGGCTCGACGAGGCTCGGGACGAGCGCCTGGCGCGCGGGGTTGATCACGGCGCCGAGACACGCCTCCACCGCGGCGACCGTGTAGACGATCCACATCCGGTCGGCGGAGGCGGCGAGCAGCGGGAGCAGCGCGACGGCCTGCAGCAGCGCCGTGACGATGATGGTGCGGCGGCGGTCCCAGCGGTCGACGAGCACGCCCAGGAAGGTGCCGAGCAGCAGCATCGGCACGAGTTCGACGAGGAAGACGGTCGACGCGCCGAGGGCGGAGCCGGTCGCGGCGAAGGCGAACAGCGGCAGCGCGATCATCAGCAGCCAGTCGCCGGTGTCGGAGACGAGGCCGGCCGACCAGATCAGCGCATAGTCGCGGCGGAGCAGCGGCGACCGCGAGGCAGGAGGGCGCGGGGAGGTCGACTGCTCGGGCGAGGTCGCCTGGTCACGGGAGGTCATGAGGCGTCCGGGTGACGGAACGCTGCGAGGTGCAAGGCGACGACGTCGCTTCCCTCGGGCGGATCGGCGCGGGTCAGCCCGATGTACGGCCGGATGAGGGCGTCCAGCTTCGTGCCGAGCTCCTTCAGCTCGGCGGGCGTCAGGCGGAGCGCGTAGCCGGACAGCATGCTCGCGTCGCGCCACTCCTCCGGCTGATCGTCCCGCTGCGCCAAAGCGCGGTGTGCCAGTTCGGCCTGATCGTCGATCTGCCGGTCGGCGAGAAGGCGCTCCGCGGTGTCGGCGCCCAGCCGGAAGCCCGGGTCGTCGGTGCGCCCGAACGAGAGCCCGGTGGCCGTGGACTGCCACGGCCGTTCGCGACCGTCGTCGGCCTCCGCCGGCTCCACCAGCCCGAACTTGGCGAGGGAGCGAAGGTGATAGCTGCAGTTGGAGGCCGTGGAGCCGACGGTCTCCGCGCACTCGCTCGCGGTGCGCGGGCCGAACGCCATCAGGTGATCGAGCAGCGCGAGCCGCAGCGGGTGCGCGAGGGCGCGCAGGGCACGCGGGTCGGTGACGGTGCGGCGCTCCGGCGATCTGAAAGACATGTTTCAGATTGTCCACTGCCGCTTCTTTCACGTCAAGACGGGAATGGACGAAGCCTCCGTGCGTTGTTCACACGTGTGAACAATCCCACCCACGCGAGTGTCGGCTTCCGGTCCGAGCGCGGCCCCGTCCTGATCGCCCTCATGCTGACGACAGGACTCGTCGCGATCGACTCCACGATCCTGGCGACCGCCGTGCCGTCGATCGTCACCGACCTGGGCGGGTTCTCGCAGTTCCCCTGGCTCTTCTCGGTCTACCTGCTGGCACAGGCCGTCTCGGTCCCCGTGTATGCGAAGCTCGCCGACACCGTCGGCCGCAAGCCCCTGGTCCTCATCGGGATCGGGCTCTTCCTGCTCGGCTCGATCCTGTGCGGCTTTGCCTGGTCGATGCCCGCGCTCATCCTGTTCCGCGTCATCCAGGGCCTCGGTGCGGGGGCCATCCAGCCGATCGCGATCACCATCGCCGGCGACATCTACACGATCACCGAGCGTGCGAAGGTCCAGGGCTACCTCGCCAGCGTCTGGGCGATCTCCTCGGTCGTCGGCCCGACCCTCGGCGGAGTCTTCTCGCAGTTCGTCTCGTGGCGGTGGATCTTCTTCGTCAACATCCCGCTGTGCCTCCTGGCCGCGTGGATGCTCGCGCGCAACTTCCACGAGAACATCGAGCGCCGGCCGCACCGCATCGACTACGCGGGCGCCGCGCTGCTGACCGTCGGAATGAGCCTCCTCATCCTCGCAGTGCTCGAGGGGGGCCAGGCCTGGGCATGGAATTCGGTGTGGAGCATCGGCGCCTTCGTCGTCGGCGGGCTGCTGCTCATGGCTTTCCTGCTGGTGGAGCGGCGGGCGGCCGAGCCGATCCTGCCGCTCTGGGTGTTCTCGCGACGGCTGCTCGTGACCACGACCCTGATCTCCCTCGGCATCGGCGCCATCCTGATCGGCCTCACCTCGTACGTCCCCACGTACCTGGAGACCACCACCGGCGCTTCCCCGCTGATCGCCGGGCTCGCCGTCGCCGCCCTGACCCTGGGCTGGCCGATCGCGGCGAGCCTCTCCGGCCGGTTCTACCTGCGGATCGGGTTCCGCAGCACGGCGCTGCTCGGCACCTCCATCGCCATCGTCGGCGCGATCGCGCTCGCCGCGACCTCCGTGCACCCGAGCGTCGCGTTCGTCGCGATCAGCTGCTTCGTGGTCGGGCTCGGGATGGGCCTGGTCGCGACCCCGACCCTCATCGCCGCGCAGTCGAGCGTCGCGTGGAACGAACGCGGCGTGGTGACCGGAACCAACATGTTCTCGCGTTCGATCGGCAGCTCGGTCGGCGTCGCCGTGTTCGGCGCGATCGCGAACGCCATCATCGCCTCCTCCGCCGGCGGCGACCACGACCCGGGAACGGTGCAGGCGGCGTCCACCGCGGTGTTCGTCGCCGTGGCGATCGCGGCCGCCCTCACCATCGTCGCCGGCCTCGCGATGCCGCGCTCCCGGGTCGAGGACGTCGAGCTCGGCCACCAGCCTGCCACCGCCGAGTAGCCCGCGCGCGCCCCTCCATCGAGGCGGCGAATAGTGGGCCGTCTCGCACCGAGACGGCCCGCTATTCGCCGCCTCGATGCATGCGGGCGGCTCGCAGAGTGCGTGCTAGTGTGGTCTGACCATATGGTCGGACCACAGGAGGGGCGATGACCGCGGAGCCGCGGGCGTGGGAGGGCGTGCTCGCCCACATCGAGGCGCGCCTCGTCGACGGACGGCTCCGGCCGGGCGACCACCTCCCCGCGGAGCGGGCGCTGTCCGCCGAGCTCGGCGTGGGCCGTTCGAGCGTGCGCGAGGCCATCCGCGTGCTGGAGGCGATGGGTCTCGTCCGCACCCAGACCGGCTCGGGACCGACCTCCGGCGCGATCATCGTCGCGCGGCCCGTCGGCGGCATGCAGGCGCTCATGCGGCTCCAGGTCGCGGCCAGCGGCTTCCCCGTCGCCGATGTCGTCCGCACGCGACTGCTACTCGAGACCGCCGTCGCCGACGAGCTCGCCGAGCGCCCCGGCGCGGTCGGCCTCGCCGATGCCGGGCAGCTGCTCGATGCGATGGACGACCCGGCGCTCACGCCGCAGGAGTTCCTCGCGCTCGACGCGCAGTTCCACCTCGCGCTCGCCGACGCCTCGGGCAACACCGTCGTCGCGGCGACGATGGCCGGCCTCCGCACCTCCATCGAGGGCTACGTGCTCGCCGGCCTCGCCCGCATCACCGACTGGGAGGCCATGGCCGCCCGCCTGCGGGCCGAGCACCGCGCGGTGGTCGAGGCGATCGGAGCAGGCGATGCCGCAGCGGCGCGCACGCGCGTCCACGCGCACATCAGCGGCTACTACCGCGACGCCTTCCCGTCCGCCCCCGACTCCGAACCCGCCATCGCCACCGCCACCGCCACCCACGAATCCAGATAGGCAGCCCGCACATGGTCACCCGCCAGTTCCCCCAGCCCGCCGAGCTCCTCGAGCTGATGAAGTTCAAGAAGCCGGAGCTCGACGCGAAGAAGCGCCGCCTGCAGGGCGCACTCACGATCGAGGACCTGCAGCGCATCGCCAAGCGCCGCACCCCGAAGGCCGCCTTCGACTACACCGAGGGCGCCGCGGAGGGCGAGCTCTCGCTGGCCCGCGCCCGTCAGGCGTTCCAGGACATCGAGTTCCACCCGTCGATCCTGAAGGACGTGTCGGTCGTCGACACCTCGTGCGAGATCTGGGGCGGCCCCTCCGCCCTCCCGTTCGGCATCGCACCGACCGGCTTCACGCGCCTGATGCAGACCGAGGGCGAGGTCGCTGGCGCCGGAGCCGCCGGTGCGGCGGGCATCCCGTTCACCCTCTCCACGCTCGGCACGACGTCCATCGAGAACGTGAAGGCGGCCAATCCGACCGGCCGCAACTGGTTCCAGCTCTACGTCATGCGCCAACGCGAGATCTCGTACGAGCTCGTGCGCCGGGCCGCCGCGGCCGGATTCGACACCCTGTTCTTCACCGTGGACACGCCGGTCGCCGGCGCGCGCCTGCGCGACAAGCGCAACGGCTTCTCGATCCCGCCGCAGCTCACGCTCGGCACGATCGTCAACGCCATCCCGCGCCCGTGGTGGTGGTACGACTTCCTCACGACGCCCAAGCTGGAGTTCGCGTCGCTGTCGTCGACCGGCGGCACCGTCGGCGACCTGCTCGACGCCGCGATGGACCCGTCGATCAGTTTCGACGACCTGAAGATCATCCGCGACCTGTTCCCGGGCAAGATCGTCGTCAAAGGCGTGCAGAACGTCGAGGACTCCGCCAAGCTGGTCGATCTCGGCGTCGACGGCATCGTGCTCTCGAACCACGGCGGCCGGCAGCTCGACCGCGCGCCCATCCCGTTCCACCTCCTGCCCAAGGTGGTGCAGGAGGTCGGCCACCACACCGAGGTCGCGATCGACACCGGCATCATGAACGGCGCCGACATCGTCGCCGCGTACGCGCTCGGCGCCAAGTTCACCCTCATCGGCCGCGCGTACCTGTACGGCCTGATGGCGGGAGGCCGCGCGGGCGTCGACCGCACCATCCGCATCCTGTCCGACCAGATCGTCCGCACCATGCAGCTGCTCGAGGTCTCGTCGCTCGCCGAGCTGACGCCGGGGCACGTCACCCAGCTGCAGCGCCTCGTGCCCGTCGGCGCGACCGGCTCGGCCGCCGTCCGCTGAGAGGGGGCGGCGATGGTGCAGCGGCTACTCGCAGCCGACCCCGTCGCCGTCGCGGTCCAGGTCGTAGATGTCCGTCCCGACGACCTGCACCGGCCCGCTGACGTAGGAGGGTCCGTTGCCGCTGCCGCCGGCGCAGTCGACATCCGAGTCGATCGGGACGCAGGCTCCGGAGTAGTTCGGGTCGCAGGTCCCCTGCTGCTGCGGCGGCGGGGCGGCTTCTGCGGCCGGAGCCGGCTGTCGCGTGCCCACACTCGTGACCTGATCGACGGGCGGTGTGGTCACGGTCTCGGAGACGAGGGTGCGCGACGTCTCCGCCCCGTCGACCAGCGTGACGCTGTATCGGCGCGTGGTGACGCCGTCGCGTCCCTCCGTCGTGACCGAGCGGACGCCCACATCGAGGCCGGGGTCGTCGACGGTCGTCGACGCGAACGGGAGGGCGACCTCCACGTCGACGGTGGTCACCTCGATCTGCGGCGTGTGCGGCGCCGAGGCGGTCGGCACCGACACGAATGAGGAGGCGTCGGACTCGGCGACCTCTTCCGGAGCGCGCCCGCCCGCGGCGTAGGCGGACACACCGACCACGAGCGCCAGGGCGGCTGCGGCGGCGGCGATCGGCCAGCCCAGCGAGGTCAGCCTGCGTCGTGTCACGTTCGCTCCTTCGGGTCGTGCTCGCTGCAGTCTGCCGAGTGCGGCCGCGCACGGCAAGGACCCGAACGAGGGGCGGACGCTACGCCGACGGGATCCGGGAGACCATGACGAATTCGTTGTACTGGAAGACCTTGCCCGCCGCGCGCGGCAAGGGGAATGAGTAGTGGCGCTCCGGCCGCACGCCGTTCCTCTCGCTGAGCCGCGCCAGGCCGTCGAAGTCGACGAAGTTGACGTGGGTGGCGTCGCTGCGGTAGCCGACCTCCTGCGGGGTGATGAAGCAGACGCGGCCGCCCGGCTTGATGTACCGGAGGTAGTCCGTCAGGAGCGAGACCGCGAAATCCGCGTCGAGGTGCTCGACCAGGTGCGCGGCGAGCATGGAGTCGAAGGCGCCGGGCACCGCGTACTCGGTCGACGGGAACTCGTCGGAGGTGAACGCCGTCAGGCCGCGCGCCCGCGCGATCTCGATCGACGCCGCGTTGTGGTCGACGCCGACCCCGTTGTTGCCGAGGTGCGCGAGGTTGCGGCCGAGTCCGCAGCCGACGTCCAGCACCCGGCCGAGCCGCAGGCGGCGGATGTTCCAGCGGTACGGCGCCTGCACGTTCAGCGTGCGCCTCCACCACGATCCGTCGAGCCGCCGGAGCCGTTCGGCGTACTCGTCGCCCGCCGTGCCCTCGCCCGTGCCTGCGTCCGGCGTCCCGTCCGCCATCAGCTCACGCCATCGTCTGTTCGCATGGCCCTAGGCTGGCGCCGATGCCACCAGCCCTCTCATAGGTAACTACCCCTACGATCGGTGGAGGAATGTCCGCACTCGGATGGGATGAACTGAATGGCAACGGGTAGAGGGGCCTCCGGCCCGAGCAAACGCGACCGTCGCGAAGAGGCGCGCGAGACCGCGCGCCTCATGCGCGAGGAGGCCGCGAAGAAGGCGAAGCGCCGTAAGGTCATCGTCCAGAGCTCCGTGATCGTCGGTGTGCTCGCGGTGCTCACGGTCGTCGGCCTCGTCATCTACTCGAGCGTCAGCGCCTCGGCCAACGTCGCCAATCCCAAGAACATGATCAGCGGCGGCATCGTGCTCACCCAGGCCGACCAGGCCGTGACCAGCGCCGCGATCACGGGCGGCGACGCCCCGACGCCGACCACGCAGAAGCTGGACGGCAAGACGGCGCACATCCAGATCTGGCTCGACTACCAGTGCCCCTACTGCGACCAGTTCGAGACGACGAACAGCGACCAGATGAAGAAGATGATGGCCGACGGCACCGCGACCCTCGAGATCCACCCGGTCGCCATCCTCGACTCGTCGACGAACAACAAGTACTCGACGCGGTCCGCGGCCGCGGCCGCGTGCGTGGCCAACTACGACCCGGACAAGTTCTTCGACATCAACAGCGCCTTCTTCGCCAACCAGCCGGATGAGCAGACCGGCACCGGACTCACGAACGCCGAGATCCTGAAGCTGTTCAAGGATGCGGGCGTCGAGTCGAAGGCGATCACCGACTGCGTGAACAACCAGACCTACGCGCAGTTCGTCACCAACCGCACCAAGGAGGCGGTCGCCAGCAAGCAGCTCGCGAACCCCACCAGCGGCGGCTTCGGCACGCCGACCGTGTTCGTCAACGGCGAGCGCTACCAGGGCGGCTTCACCGACGCCACCCAGTTCGCCACGTTCGTCGCCACCGCCGTCAAGGACGCCGGTGACAGCGGCTCGGTCACCTTCCCGAAGAAGAGCTGACCGCTCCCGCACCGCTCGAGACGGCGGCCGGCTCTCACGGGCCGGCCGCCTTCTGCGTCGCCGCGTGCGGGTGTAGGTTCGCCGCATCGCACCCACCGCATCCCGCAGCGACAGGAGGCCCCGCATGGACCGCATCCCCGAGGACGGCGTCGAGGACGAGCAGTACGGCGACGGAGACGCCGGCGACACCGCGGGCTGGGTCGATCCCGCCGACGGCGACGTCGACTACGCCGCCGACGACCCCATCGCCGAGGCCGACTTCGCCGACGAGCTCGTCACCACGGACGGCGTCGCCGGCGAGACCGTCTGGGGCAACCCGGCCGGCGACGAGGCCTCCCCGATCGAGGATGAGCACGACCTCCTGGACGACCCCGACGAGGGTGTGCTGACGGAGGAGGACGTGGAGGAGGAAGGGATCTAGGCCGGCCGGCCGGGAACCGGGATCGCCGCGACCACGCCGCGGGCGCTCCGTTCCAGGAAGCCGACGATCTCGTCGGACGAGAGGTCGGTGCCGAGTGCGCTCTCGACGAGGGCCTCCTCGGCGAAGGCCACCCACGAGCGCAGCGCGATGCGCAGCAGCGGAGTGTCGGGCACGCCGAGTTCGAGGAAGGCCGCGACGACGCGGCCGGCCTGTTCCTCCCGCGCCTCCTCCACGACGGCGCGCACCTCGCTGTCGCCGCTCGCCACGCCGCGCACGAGCGAGTAGAACGTGCCGCGGTGCTCGCGCACGAACCGGACGATGCGCTCGAGCGTGTCGTGGAGGCGCTCGAGCGGGGGCAGCTCTGGCACCGGTTCCGTGGCGTGCAGCATGCTGTCGCGGGCGGTGCGGACGACCTCCCGGTGCAAGCCCTGCTTCGAGCCGAAGTAGTGGAAGAGGAGCGCCCGGGAGACCCCGGCGCGCTCGGAGAGGATGTCGATCGTGAGCGCATCCAGCGGCTCTTCGGCCAGGAGGGCGATGCCGAGCGCCACCAACTGGGCACGACGCTCGTCCGGAGTGAGCCGGGTGCGCCGATCGGTGGACATGCTGCCAGCCTAGGCGGCGAGGCGGTCGACCTCGGCGCGGAGGATGTCCAGCGCCCACTCCGGGGACCCGTCGCGCACGAGCAGGTGGAGGGCGAGGCCGTCGACGAGAGCGTGCAGGCGGAGCGCGTCCGTGCCGAGCGCGCGCTCTCGATCGGCGGCGTCCGCACCGGTGTCGTCCGCACCGGCGTCGGCACCCTCGGTCCCGGCTTCCCGGCGGAGGAGGCGAACCAGGTGGAGACATGCCCGCGACAGCGCCTGGTCGGCGATGTCGCGGATGCGGGCGAGGCCCGGCTCGGCGGGCGCTTCCGCGATGAGCGCGATGTTGACCTCCAGCTCGGCGCGGCCGTCCGCCGTCAGCGGAAGCAGCTCGGTGAGCACGTCGAGCGCGTATTCCCGGGGGTCGGCGCGGCGCGGGAGGGCCTGGATGCGGTCGGTGACGCGCTCGACCATCAGCTCGGCGGAGAACTCGATCAACTCGGTCCGCGTCGGGAACAGATGCCGGAGGGACCCGACCGCCACCTTCGCCTCCGCGGCCACGGTGCGAACCGAGACCGCTCCGAGACCACGATCGGCGATGACGCGCCAGACAGCCTGGGCGAGGTCGGCTTTGCGGGCGTCGTGGTCGATCGTGCGCGGCATGGAATCGGATGCTAGCACGAGCGTGCTAATTTGCTAGTACAATCGTGCTACCAACCAGGAAGGGGTGTCCGTGGTCGTCGCCGTGATCATCGCCTGCGAGGTCCTGTTCTGGGTCTTCATCGTCGCGGGGCTCAGTGCTCGCTATCTGCTCCGCCGGCGTCGCCTCGGGGCCGCGCTGCTCGCCCTCGCCCCGGTGACCGACGTGCTGCTCCTGGCCACGACCGCGATCGATCTCGCCGGAGGAGCGACGGCGACGGCAGCGCACGGTATCGCAGCGATCTACCTCGGCCTGTCGGTCGCATACGGGGACGCGATGATCCGGTGGGCGGACATCCGCTTCGCCCACCGCTTCGCCGACGGTCCTGCCCCGATCAGGCGCACAGGGGCGGACTACACCCGCGCCTGCTGGCGGGATGTGCTCCGCACCCTGCTCGGCGCCGCCATCGCCGCCGGCGTCATCGGCCTGCTGATCCTCGTCGCGGGAGATCCGGAACGCTCACAGGCGGTCGCGGCGTTCCTCCCGATCCTGTGCGTGGTGGTCGGGATCGACGCACTGTGGGCGGTCAGCTACACGATCTGGCCGCGTCCGGCCCCTCGAACGGGTGCCACCTATTGACAAACTGTCAATAACGTCTAGGTTTGCTCCTGGACCTGACCGCACTGGCGCTGTCACGGCCCCGAACAGGAGGATCGATGAGGTTTCGAAAGTTCGCCGGCACCCACGGGGGCCGCATCGTGCTCGCCGCCGTGCCCGTCGCCGTGGTGTCGACACTGCTGATGGCGGGAGTCGCGCAGGGAGCCGTGCCCGTGTCGTTCGCCGTCTCGGGCAGCCAATTCCAGATCTCCGCCTCGAAGCTGGAGGGCAGCGGATTCTCGCAGTACGCGGGCGTCGCACCCGACACTGCGGGCACAGAGCACCAGGTCGCGATCGCCAACATCAAGTCGGCGACACTGGCCGACCTCTGCCAGTCGGTCGTCACCGACACCCCGCTCGGCAAGGTCGGCATGCTCATCACCGCGGGCGGGGGCGGTTCGCCCGCCTCGGCCTCCGACCTCCAGATCGGCATGACCGACCTCAAGGGCGACTCGCAGTTCGGCAACATCAGGATCGGCGTCGACGCCTCCGCGGTCAACACGGCCGCCAAGGGCACCGCAGGCGACTTCGCACAGGACGCCGACACCGTCACGATCTCGAACCTGCAGCAGACGGCCTGGAGCACGCAGGCCTCCGTGTTCACCCTCACCGGAATGCACGTGCAGCTGACGGACGGTTCCAAGGGGTGCTTCTGAACGCGGCGGCCGCGGCGTCGGGCGGCCGGACGGCGGGCGTCGTCCGCGCCCCCTCCGGCTCGCGGCGCGCACGGTTCCGCTCCTGGCGTCGCTCCCGTCCATTCGTCGGCGGGCTGCTCACGGCGCTCGGCGGCATCGAGCTGTTCTTCTCCGGGCAGCTCGACATCGGCAAGATCCACGTGCAGCTCGGGATCGAGGGTCTCCAGGCGACGATCATCCCGATCGTGCTGGTGCTGCTCGGCGTCCTGGCCGTCGCGATGCCCGCCCACCACGTCTTCTACGGGGTCATCGCCCTCGCGGTCGCCGTGTACTCGCTCGTCGGCGTCAACCTCGGCGGGTTCTTCGTCGGGATGCTGCTGGCCAGCGTCGGAGGCGTGCTCACGGTGGCATGGATGCCGAAGAAGACCTCGACCGACGCCGGAGACGACGAGCGATGAGCCCGCACGGCAGGCGGACGCGGCCCGGCGTCATGGTCGGCGCTCTGCTGGCGTGCGTGGTCGTCGCCGTGGGCGGTCTCGGCGCGGCGCGCCTCCCGGCCACCGCGCGCAGCGAGTTCTGCATCCCGATCCTGATCCCGTGCTCGACACCGACTCCGACACCGACACCGACACCCTCGCCGGGGTCCGGGACCGGGGGCGGCTCGGGCGCGCCGGGCTCACCGCTCGACCCGCTGCTGCCCACGCCGACGCCCGCACCGGGCGCTCCGGGCTCAACGCCCTCCGCGCCCGCGACGCCGGCTCCGGCGCCCACCGACGACACGAGCGCCCCGATCTTCACTCAGCCGCCGGCCCAGCTCGGCAGCCAGTCGCTCTCGTTCACCGGGCTCAGCGGTATCGCCGTCGTGAACGTGCCGCTGGCCGACGGCAGCCGCGTCCCCGCGCTGAGGATCTCGGCCGAGAGCATCACGATCGGCGGCTTCAGCCTCACCGTGCGGCATGACACCGGCCCGTCGCTCGCCACCACGGCGGACACGATGACGTTGAAGGGCCACGTGCAGGTCTACCTGAACTCGATCACCGCGACGACAGCCGACGGGCGCTCCCTGACCCTCGGCGCCGACACTCCTCCCCCGGCGGACGGGGTGCCGAACGACCTGCTGCGCGTGACGCTCGGGCTCGTGGGCGCGACGGCCGACTCCATCGTCTACACGAACACGAAGCAGCACCTCTCGGAGTGAGCCCGGCGCGGTGAGGCCGGCGCGGTGACACGGCCCCTCAGCGGGCGCGGCGCAGACGGCGGCGTTCGCGGCGGCTCAGCGCGGCATACGCCTCCGCCTCCGCCCGGCGCCGTTCCTCGGCGACCCGGAGTCGTTCGGCACGGCGCTTCGCCCACGCCGCGACCTCCGCGTCCGCATCCCGCGTCGCGGTGACGACGGGAGGGCCGCCCTGCAGCTGGCGGCGCGCCTCCCGTACCCGGCGGTTGAAGTCCTCGACGTGCTCGCGCACGGCGCGTTCGGAGCCGAGGCGATCCAGACGCTCGGCGAACTCCCTGTCCTCCGTGCGGAGCGTGAGAGCGGGCGGCCCCAGGCCGGTGAGCTTCTCGCGCTCGATCTTGCGCCGGATCCACCAGTCGGGATCGTGCGTGCCGGTCAGGCCCGGCAGCGGCTTGCCGGCGCCGGGCAGGTCGTCGAAGTCGCCACGGCGGATGGCCTGCTGGATGGCGTTCTCGATCACGTGCGCCCGCTGGTCCATCGACGGCTGACCGGCGTTCGCCTCCTCCACCTCCTCGCCGCGCTCCTGCGCCTCCCTGCGGAGCCGGTAGCGCACGGCGTCGACGCGGGCATCCCCCTGCTGCGGCGCGGGCTCGCGGGAGTCGGACATGCCTCCACCCTACGCGCGGCCCGCGGGGAGGCTCCGGACGCGGTCGCAGCGGCGGTGATCTCCCTGGAGGCGCACATGCGTCGCTGAGAGCAGAACCCCTGATATCCGTTGACTTCTCAGCGATCGGCTCTACTGTGTTGGGTGACCACGGCGTCCCGCATGGCGGCGCCGCGCGGCCGGACGGCGCGCCGACCCGCTGGGGCGGGCCGCCACCGCGATAACCGGCAGGCGACGGCCGGCTTCTCGGGTGAGCCGGTCGTCGTTGCGCGCGGACGGTAGAGTGGCGGCGCGGGCCGGAGGCGATGCCGAGCGCGCGCACCGACGCCGACATGAGGGGGAAATGCCATGCTGAGCGGACTCGCGGGATGGCACACGATCATGCTGCTGGTGTGGGTGGTCCCCCTCGTGCTCTGGGTGATCGCCCTCGTGCAGATCGCGCTGAGCCGCACCACCGCCGCGTATGTGATCGCGTGGATCGCGATCGCGACCCTGGTTCCCGTGATCGGCGCCATCCTGTGGTTCACGCTCGGACGGACGAACGCACCCGCCAACCGGTCGACGGGAGGCGCCGCATGAGCACCGTCGACCCGTCCCGCGCCCGCGCCGCCCGCCAGGCGCGTCGCCCCAGCACGACGCGCGTCGTCGTCCTGCTGGTCGTGCTGTTCGCCGGCGGAGTGCTCATGGGATGGGGGTGGGGCGGCTTCGCCCTCATCGGCGAGGATGCCGAACCTCCCGTCGGCGCGGTGCTCGGAGCGGTCGGCGGCCTGATCCTCTCCGTCGCCGGATTCGCCGGCTGGACGGCGACGATGCTGCGCCGGTCGGATGTCGGCCTCGGATACGGCGCCGCGGCGGAGCTCCTCGGTGGCGGCGCCGGTCTGATGGCCGTCCTCCAGGGCACGCAGAACGTCGTCGCCCACGGGATCGCGTGGGCGCTGTTCGTGCTCGGCGCGTTCTTCCTCGTCCTCGGCGCCTCCGCCGCGGCCGCCCGCCGACGCCAGGGCTCACGGGACGAGCGCATCATGGAGTCCGGAATGCTCACCACGGCGACCGTGAGCGACAAGGGCTACGACTTCTTCCACGAGAGCTCGCGCATCCTCACCACCGTCACGTTCACCTTCACCGACCTCCAGGGCACGCAGCGCTGGGTGCAGAAGACCGTGCTGATCGAGCAGTCCGCCCCGATCATGGAGGGTCAGGAGACCCGCCTCTGGTACGACGCGGCGAACCCGGGCGACACCCGCAGCATCGTGGTGGAGCTGGCGCGCGCGAACGCGCTGCGCCGCTGAGTCGCGGCCGCCGCTGTTCGGGACGACTGCGGCGGGGCGCCGCACCGCGAACGTCCCGAACCGGCGCAGACGTTCGCGAGACGGGCCTTGCGCTGCCACGTCGGTGCGGCCGCTCTGTGCCGGACGGGTGCGGCACGCTCCAGGCGACGACTCAGTCGTAGCCGAGGATGACGACGTCGTCCTCGCGCAACCGATCGACGTCGGGCTGTTCTTCGAGGACGGCGCTGGCGAGCATGCCTGGGATGCTACGTCGCGTCCCGTGCACGCCTGAATCGACACGGTGTCCAATCCGCGCGCTCGCGTCGACACCGCGTCCAGCACGACGACGGCCCCCGTTCCAGGAACGGGGGCCGTCGCTGGTGAGGTGCGTTACGCCTGCGCGGAGCGACGACGGCGCGCGACCAGCACACCGGCGGCGCCGAGCAGGACGAGGAGGCCACCGATCGTCGCCGGGATCGCGGCGTCGGATCCCGTCGCGGCGAGCGCGGCGGTCGTGGTGACGGCGGCGACGCTCAGGGCGACCGCCTGGACGCCGCCCGAGCTCTGCCCGACCAGTACGAGCGTGTGCGATCCGGCGGCCAGCTGAGCGAGCACGTCGGCGCTCAGCGTGACCTGGACCTTACCGTCGACGACCGGGAACGAGCCCAGGAGGATCGGGGTCGAGTACACGTAGACGTCGACGAACGAGTCCGCCGAGGTCCACTCGACCGAGGCCGTGTATCCCTTCGTCGGGTCGAGCGTCGCCGGCAGGCCCGCCGAGAGCGGAGTGCCGGGCGTGACGCCGTTCGCAGCGAGGTAGGCCGGGAGCGCGTCCGAGTTCGGCACCGGGGCCACGGCGGCGGGCTTCTGCGGGGCGGTGACGACGCCGGTCGTGCTGCTGCGGACCCACGCGGTCGTGTGCCCGGCGAGCGTCGCGGTCACGATGACGCCGACGCTCATGCCCACCTCGGCGTCGGTGACGGTGTAGCTGTCCGTCGTGCTGCCGAGTTCGCTGCCGGACTGGCCCGAGCTGGCGAACCACTGGTACGAGAACTGCGAACCCTCCGGGAACCCGGCCGGGGACACGGTCAGCGTCGTGCCGACGGTCGCAGCACCCGCGACCGTCGCGGTGCCGGTGGGGACGAACGAGTACGTGGTGCCGTTGAAAGTGACGGAGTCGACGTCCGCCTGCGTGCCGGCCTCGGTGAGCACGCCGAAACCGAGCACCTGGACGGTGTCGACGTCGAGCGCGGCGAGGAAGTCGCCGAGGGTGGCCGAGTCGTTCTTGGCGTAGAGCGGCGCGCCGTCGGCGTCGGTGATCGCCGTGCTGGTGACCCAGGTGTCGGTCAGCGCAGCGGTGTTGGCGCCCTCGACCGGCGACGCCGGGCGCAGCGTCGTGAACTTGGGTGCCGTCGCATCCCCGTAGAAGAGGGGGAGCTGGAAGTACGCGGAGTTCCACGAGGTCTTCCAGGAGACGCCTCCGGCCTGCACGAGGCTCTCGAGCTGCGCCCCGGTCAGGCGCTCCTGCTCGGTGTAGCCGTAGAGGATCTGCGACTCGCCGGTCAGCTCGAGGCCGTTGGCGCCCACGACCGCACGGTGTTCGGCGTTCGCGTACCCCTGGTGCCAGCCCGGGTAGGTGTCCTCGTTCGAGCGGATGTCCTGCTGGTGGACCTCCACGGTGGCCGGGGCGGCGTGTGCGGGTGCGGAGGCGACGAGCGCCATCCCGCCCGCGATGACCGCACTCAGACCGACGGCCGCAGCGCGTGCGGCCCAGGTGGTGTTCTTCGTCGAATTCACAGTGTCAATGACCCATTCACGTCGGTGTCGCTCGTCTGGTGTGCAACCGGGGCGTGGGCGCGCGTGAACACGTGCGATTCCCCCTGTTATCCCTTGAGCTTAGGCGTTGGTTGACTACTGCAACTATTACCCGAATGGGGGTCATTTCACCGTGCGTCGCCGCCCGCGGCCGTCAGGCCCGGCGGAACTGGGTGACCATCGGGCAGTCGAACGGGTCACGTGCGGAGAGGCCGACGCGGTTCAGGTAGTCGATCACGATCCGATACGACCGCACCAGCCCGGTCTCCGTGTACGGGATGCCGTGGGTCGCGCAGTGCGCGCGCACCATCCGGCGAGCGCGGGCGAGGCTGGGCCGCGGCATACTCGGGAACAGGTGGTGCTCCACCTGGTGGTTGAGGCCTCCCATGAGGAGGTCCATCCACCAGCCGCCGCGGATGTTGCGGGAGGTGAGCACCTGCTTGCTGAGGAAGTCGACGCGGGCTCCGGCCGGCAGTTGCGGCATGCCCTTGTGGTTCGGCGCGAACGACGCGCCCATGTAGACGCCGAAGACGGCGAGCTGCACGCCCAGGAAGGCGAACGCCATCCCGACCGGGAGCATGAGGAAGACGATCGCCACATAGACGGAGAGACGGGTGCCGATCGCGACGAGTTCGCGCCGGCGTCCGTCGACCTTGCGCACCTCGACGAGGGAGCGGATCGAGGTGACGTGGAGGTTGACGCCTTCCAGCAGGAGCAGCGGGAAGAACAAGTGACCCTGTCTGCGGGTGATCGCCGCCAGCAGGCCGGTGGCGCGGGCTGCGTCGTCCGTCGTGAACGAGATCGTGTCGCGCGCGATGTCGGGGTCTTTGCCGACGACGTTGGGGTTGGCGTGGTGCCGGGTGTGCTTCGTCATCCACCACTGGTAGCTCATGCCCACCAGCCAGGTGACGATGAACCGCCCCGCGCGGTCGTTGGCCGGGCCGGACGCGAACACCTGCCGGTGGGATGCCTCGTGACCGAGGAAGGCGAGCTGCGTGAAGATGACCCCCAGGACCGCGGCGATCAGCAGCTGGAACCAGGAGTCGCCGAGGAGGACGAATCCGGCGGATGCGCCGGCCAGGCCGACGATCAGCACGGCGAAGACCCCGGCGTAGAACCCGCGGCGGCGCTCCAGGAGACCGGCTCCGCGGACCTCCCCGAGCAGTTCGTTGTACGTGCTGGTGACCGGCGCCCGGCCTTCAGGACGCGTGCGCGTCGGACGGACCGGTCCGAGAGTGGATGTGGGCATGCGCCCCTCCGCTGGTTCAGGCGACTTCCCAGCCGAGGTGAGGGGCAGTTTGCCCGAGATGCTGCAACCGTACGCGGCGAAGCTGGGCACCAGCCGCGTAGCGGGCGATCCGCGCCGCGCAGCTCACTCCGCCTCGCCGAACCACCGGCGCAGCCGCTCCTCCAGCCCGGCCTGATCGCTGCCGATCCAGACGACATGACCGTCGGGCCGCACCAGGATCGCCGACGCATCGAGCTCGTCGCTGCGCGCGACGAGGAGGTCGACACGATCCTCCCACCCCGTCACGGAGAGCGCGCCCGACGGGTCGAGCAGCAGCCCGCGCCCGGTGCGCAGGTGCTCGTACAGCCGGCCGCCGCCCGCGAGCGGGATGTCGCGCAGGCGGCGCCCCACCAGCTCCGGCGCGTTCCCGTCACCGGCGCCGTCGACGTCGTAGCGGATGCCCGTGCCACTGATCCGCTCGGCCAGGAACCGGGCGACGTCGTCGAACGAGAGGAGGTCCTCGACGACCCGGCGCACGGCCTGCGGCCCCGGCTCGGCCGCGATCAGCACGCTCTGCGCCCGGGTGAGGGTGAGCACATCGTCGGCGACGGCGTACCGCTCCGTGAAGTACGTGTCGAGCAGTCCCTCCGGCGCGGTGCCCGCGATCTCGGCGGCGAGCTTCCAGCCGAGGTTGACCGCGTCCTGGATGCCCAGGTTCAATCCCTGCCCGCCGAGCGGTGGGTGGACGTGCGCCGCATCGCCCGCCAGCAGCACCCGGCCGACGCGATACCGCTCCGCCAGCCGCGTGGCGTCGGTGAAGCGCGACAGCGACCGCGGCGAATGCACGCCGAAATCCGTGCCCGCGTAGGCGCGGAGCTGCGTGCGGAACTCCTCCAGGGTCGGCGGAACGGAGCGGTCTTCCGCGACCGAGGCCGCGGGTACGACGGCGCGGTAGCGTCCGTCGCCGGCGGGCCCGATGCCGAAGCCGCGGTGCGTCTTCCGCACCTCCGCCCCCACGGTCGCGATCTCCTCCGCGGACGCCGTGACCTCCACCTCGCCCAGCAGCCATTCGGTCGCGGCCGCCTCGCCGGGAAAGCCGACGCCCAGGAGCGTCCGCACCCTGCTGCGCCCGCCGTCGGCGCCGATCAGCCAGGACGCGCGCAGCCGCTCTCCGTCCGCGAGGTCGACCGTCACGCCGTCGTCGTCCTGCGCGAATCCGACGAGCTCGGCGCCCCTGCGGATCTCCGCCCCCAGCTCGGCCGCGCGCTCGGTCAGCAGCCGGTCGGTGACCGGTTGCGGGATGCCGAGGAGGTAGGCGTGAGCGCTGTCGAGCCGCAGCGGACGGGGGCCGGTCAGCCCGGCGAAGGAGCCGACGGCCCCGGGATAAGGCGTCCCGTGCTCGAGGAACCGCTCCAGCATGCCCCGCGCATCCAGGAGCTCGATGCTCCGCGGCTGCAGACCCAGTGCTCGCACCGCCTCCGTCGGCTCGGCGTCCCGCTCCAGGACCAGCACGGACACGCCGTGGAGCCGCAGCTCCGCCGCCAGCATCATCCCCGTCGGACCACCCCCGCTGACGATCGCATCGTATCTGTCGGGAACCGTTGCCGGACCGCCCATGACCACCCCGCTTCTCGCCGCCGGATCTCGGCCGCGACCAGCCATTCTGGTGCATCACACTGTGCTTGCCGCAAGCCCCGGGGGCTCCGGTATCCTGGAAATGCAGGCACCGGTCGCCCGCGCGCCGTGCTTCCTCACATCGTCTGGCGCATCCCGCCGTCGATCACGACATCCGCGCCGGTGAGGTTGCCGAGGAGCGGGCTCGCGAGCATGACCACCAGCGTGGCGACCTCCTCCGGTGTGGTGAACCTCCCGGTCACCATCGCCTGTTCCGCACCGCGCCGCACCTCGTCCGGCGAGCCTCCCCCGGCCGCGGAGACCGTCTGCGCCACCCCGCCCGCGCCGAGCCACAGCGCCGTCGCCACCGGCCCCGGACTGATCGAGTTGACCCGGATGCCGCGCGGGCCGAGCTCCTTCGACAGCGACTTCGAGAAGCTCAGGGCCGCCGCCTTCGCCGCGCTGTAGTCCATCACCAGCGGGTCGGCGAGCAGGGAGTTCTCGCTCGCGATCGTGACGATCGCGGCGCCGTCGGGGAGCAGATCGAGCAGCGAACGCGTCACGCGCACGCCCGCGAGCGCGTTCAGCTCGTACGTCCGCATCCAGTCGTCGTCCGTGATGGAGGCGAAGCCGCCCGGCCGCGGCGGCGCCGAGCCGACGTTGTTGACGAGCACGTCGACCCGGTCGCCCACCGCCTCCCGCAGCCGGTCGATCTGGGCGGGGTCGGACAGGTCCGCCGCCACGAAGCGGAAACGGGGGTCCGCCGCGAGGGCGGTGATCTCGTCGGTCGCGGTGCGGGCGACGCCGACGACGGTCGCACCCTCGGCCAGCAGCGCACGGACGGTCGCGAGACCGATCCCCCTGCTGGCTCCGGTGACGACGGCGGATGTGTCGGTGAGGTGAAGGTCCACGTCGCGACTATGCCCCGCCCAGGGGTGCGCGCACCAGGGGTCATCGCGTCACTGCAGGCAGAACTCGTTCTCCTCCGGGTCCCGCATCTGGTAGTAGTGCTCGGGCAGCGGCCCCCAGCTCTGGTCGACGAGCCGCACGACGGTCGCGCCCAGCGCCACGAGCCGATCCCGCTCGGCGTCGAGCTCCTCGGGCGTCGGCCGGCGCCCCGGCGTCGCCTGGATGTCCAGGTGCAGCCGGTTGCGCCCGGCCTTCGGCCCGTCCGCGTGATGGAAGAAGAACCGCGGCCCGCTCCTGTCCGGACTCTCGGCGATGGCCCTCTTCCACAGCTCGTCCGCGGGGACGCCGCCTGCGATCAGCATCTCGCGGAACTCCCCCTCGATCCGCTGCGGCGGATAGTGGAACGCAGCGGCCCAGAAATCAGCAAGGGCCTGTGGATCGTTCGCGTAGAACACGATGTTGCCGAGACCGGCCATGGGGTGAGTCCTCTCCGGTGAGGGTGGGTGCATGACGACATCGATCCTGCCCCGCCCGCCGCTCACGGTCCAGGTGCGCACGTCCTCTCCGGCGCGGCCACCCCCGCACCTCCCGGCCCAGCCGCCGGAGGGTCATGAAGCAGCCGAGCGCTGCGAACAGCAGCGCGAGCACCACCTGAGGCAGGTACGCCAGGCCCGCGAGGTGCGGAGCCGACACCGCTCACACCCGGTTGACCGGCGCCTCCGGCGCTCCCTCGCGCACCGCGTCCACCGCGTTCTGCGCCTGCACCCGCACGTACTCCCCCTCGGTGAAGCGCGAGAAGTACGCGATGTGCGGAGTCAGCACCACATCGTCACGCCCGACGAGGGGATGCCCTGCGGCGGGCGGCTCCTGGTCGAGCACGTCGAGTGCAGCGCCCGCCAGGTTGCCACGGTCGAGCGCATCCACCAGGGCGGCGTTGTCGAGGAGGCCGCCGCGGGAGACGTTGATCAGGCGGGAGCCGGCGGGCATCGCGGCGAGGAACCCCGCGTCGACCATCCCCGTCGTCTCGGGGGTCAACGGCATGTGCAGCGACAGCGCGTCGGAGGCGGCGCGCACCTCCTCCAGGCTCGCCCGCTCGATGCCGAGCCGGCCGAGGTCGGCGACGATCTCCGGCGTGTCCGGCAGCATCGGGTCATAGCCGAGCACGCGGCCGAAGAGCGGGCCGGCGAGGCGGGCGAACTCGCGGCCGATCCGCCCGAGGCCGAGGATGCCGAGGGTCTGCTCGCTCAAGCGCGGCGGCGGGGAGGCGGCGCGCTCGTTCCACCGGTCCGGTGTCGCGGAGGCCGTGTAGAACGGGAGCTGGCGCGCGCTCGCGAGGAGGAGCGCGAGCGCGTGCGTCGCGACCTCCTCCGTCGCGGCGCCGGGCACGTTCGTCACCCAGACGCCGTGCTCGGTGGCGGCCTCCACATCCACGTAGTCGAAGCCCATCGACATGAGGGCGACGACCTTCAGCCGCGGCAGTGCGGCGATCATCTCGCGGGTGACGGCGGCGTAGCCGGGAAGGAGGGCGTCCGCGTCCTGCGCCCCCGCGACGATCGCAGCGGGGTCGCGGGTGCCGAGCACGCGCACCTCGAAGCCCTGCGCCTCCAGCAGTGCGATGCCGGGAGCCGGGTCGGTGTCCTCGACGTCGGTGTAGACCGCGACCGGGCGGCGGTCGGCGGCGTCAGTCATCGGCCGCCCCGCGGGGATGCGCACTGCCCTCGCGCACGATCACCTGCGCCATCGCGGTCATCAGCTCGTAGGCGACGTGCGCGGCGGCGATGCCGGTCACCTGGGCGTGGTCGTAGGCGGGGGCGACCTCCACCACGTCCGCGCCGACGATGTTCAGATCGGTGAGGCCGCGGAGGATCCGCAGCAGCTCGCGGCTGGTCAGGCCGCCGGCCTCCGGCGTCCCGGTTCCCGGCGCGTGTGCCGGATCGAGCACGTCGATGTCGATCGAGATGTAGAGCGGACGGTCGCCGACGCGCGCGCGGATGCGCTCGAGGGCGGCCGGGATGCCGTGCTCCTCGATGTACTCGCTCGACACGATCGAGAAGCCCAGACGCGCGTCGTCCTCGAGGTCCTGCTTGCTGTAGAGCGGACCGCGGGTGCCGACGTGCACGGACGCGGTGCGGTCGAGGTAGCCCTCCTCCGACGCCCGCCGGAAGGGGGTGCCGTGCGTGATCGGCTCGTCGAAGTAGGTGTCCCAGGTGTCGAGGTGCGCGTCGAAGTGCAGCACCGCCACCGGTCCGTGCTTCGCGCTGACGGCCTTGAGGAGCGGGTACGCGATGGTGTGATCGCCGCCGATCGTGAGGATGCGCCGCACCCGGTCGCCGAGCGCGCCCGCGGCCTCCGCGATCTGGTTCACCGCCTCGTCGATGTGGAACGGGTTGACCGCGATGTCGCCGGCGTCGGCGACCTGCACGGCCTCCCAGCCCGAGAAGTCCTGGGCCGGGTTGTACGGCCGCAGCAGACGGCTGGAGGCGCGCACGTGCTCCGGGCCGAAGCGGGCGCCGGGACGATAGCTGACGCCGGTGTCGAACGGGATTCCGACGACCGCGAGGTCCACCGCGGGAACGTCCTCGAGCCGCGGGAGGCGGGCGAAGGTCGAGAGCCCGGCGTACCGCGGGGTCTTCGAGGCGTCGGCCGGCCCGACGGGCGGGGTGGCCGGGGTGCTGGTGGCCGGGGTGCTGGTGGGGATCGTGCTCATGGGTCTCTCCTACCTCGTGAACGTGTGCTGCGGGAGGTGGACGACCTGCAGCCCGCCCGCCGCGCCCGCTGCGGCGACGGCATCGGCCAGCTGGGCGGCGGACGCCACGCGGCGCCCGGTGCCGCCGAACGCGTCGGCGAGCGCCGCCCAGTCGGGCTGCGCCAGATCGACGCCGACGGGAGCGATGCCCGCATCCGCCTCGTTCTGCTTGATCTCGGCGTACCCGCCGTTGTCGACGACGATCACGGTGACGTCGAGCCGCTGCTCCACCACGGTCATGAACTCCTGCAGCGAGAACATCAGCGCACCGTCGCCGACCACCGCGAAGACCGGCCGGTCGGGCCGCGCGACGCGGGCGCCGATCGCGGCGGGCAGGCCGTAGCCGAGCGTGGCGTAGGTGGCCATGTACGGCGTCGAGTCCGGCGTCGCGACCCGCAGCCGGTTCAGGAGGCCCCAATAGGCGATCTGCGACGAGTCGGTGGTCACGATGGCATCGTCCGGCAGGGCGGCGACGATGGCGTCGGCGAGGGCGGTGTTCACCGCGGAGAGCTCGGCGCACTCCGCGGCGACGGCCGCCAGCGTCTCGGCCACCCGCGGGTCGCGGAGCGCGGACGAGGCCGGCGTGTGCGAGTCCTCCTCCTGCGACTCCAGCCGCCGGCCGATCGCGGCGAGCGCGGCGGCCGCGTCCGCGACGATCCGCACCTCCGCCGGCTGGTTCTTGTCGAGCTGCGCGGCGACGAGGTCGACGCGGATGACCTGCCCGCGGGCCTCCAGCGCCTCCACCCACAGCTCGGCCTCGCCGAGCTTGGACCCGACGACGAGGAGCACATCGGCGTCCCGCGCACGGTTGCGTGCCGCCGCCAGGCGGAGGTTGGAGCCGAGCGACAGCGGGTGGCGCTCGTCGAGCACGCCCTTGGCGTTGAGGGTCGTGACGACCGGCGCGTTCAGGCGCTCGGCGAGCGCGCGGAGCTCGTCCGCAGCGCCGCGCGAGCCGCCTCCCGCGAGGATGACGGGATCGTTCGCGCCCGCCAGCAGACGCGCCGCCTCCGCGACCGCCGCGGCATCCGGTGCGGCCACGGGGGCGGACTCCCGCGCCGTGAGCGCGTCGCCGTCGAGGCCGGTCTCCTCCTCGAGGAGGTCGAGCGGCACCTCGATGTAGACCGGACGCGGGCGACCGGTGCGGAACAGCGCGAACGCGTCGTGGACGGCCGCGACGGCCTCCTCGACGGACTGCACGCGACGGCCCCACTCGACGATCGCCGACGCCGCGCCCAGTTGGTCCTTGGTCTCGTGCAGGGTGCCCACGTCCGCGAACTCGCGGCCGCGCGCCGGGCCGGGCGAGAGGAGGATCATGGGCCGCGACTCGCAGTACGCGGTGCCCGCTGCCGAGAGCGCGTTGAGCAGGCCGGGGCCGCTCGTGGTGATCACGACGCCCGGCTTGCCGGTCTGGAGCGACCACCCGTCGGCCGCGTATCCGGCGCCCTGCTCGTGACGCGCGGTCACGGGATGCACGCCCAACGCGGCCAGCGGCCGGTAGAACTCGAGGTTGTGGGTGCCGGGGATGCCGAACACCGTGTCCACGCCGTAGTTGCGGAGGGTTTCGATGAGCACCCACCCGGTCGTGCGTCGGGGCTGCGTCTCCACGCTCGTCGTCTCCATTCCGTTCCGTCCCTCCCGAACCGTCTCAGCGGCCGTCGGCGTCGTAGCGAGGCGTGCCGTCCACCCACGTGGCGCGCACCGGGATGTCCGCGATCGTGTCCGCCGCCGCCGTGAGCGGGTTCGCCCCCAGGACCACGAAGTCGGCGCGCTTGCCGGCCGTGAGCGAGCCGAGCTCGTTCTCGCGGCCGAGCGTGATCGCTCCCTCCAGGGTGTGGCCGCGCAGGGCCTGCTCCGCGCTGATCCGCAGCGAGTCGGGGCCGAGCTTATGGCCGCGGCGGGTGACCCGGGTCACGGCGGCCTGGATCGCCTCCAGCGGGCGCGGCTCGGCGACCGGGGCGTCCGACGAGATCGTCACCGGCACGCCGGCCTCGATGAACTCGCCGAGCGGGTTGAACCGCTCCCCGGGCGTGCCGATGGCCTGCTCCACCCCCTCGCCCCAGTTGTAGTAATGCTGGGTCTGATTGACCGGACGGATGCCGAGGCGCGCCATCCGGGCGATCTCCTTCGGGTCCGGGAGGCCGCAGTGCTCGATGCGGTGGCGGGCGTCGGGGTCGGGGCGCTCGGTCAGCGCCTGTTCCACGGCATCCACGACCATCGCGATGGCTGTCGGCGACTGCGCGTGCGTCGCGGTCTGCAGCCCGGCCGCGTGCGCCCGGGCGACGAGTCCCGCGTACTCGGCGGGCTCGTGGTAGAGCTGCCCGGTGCGGCACGGGTCGCCGATGTAGCCTTCGGGGAAGTACGCCGTCCATCCCCCGAGCGTGCCGTCCGCGTAGAGTTTGATGCCCGCGACGGACAGGAATGCGTTGCCGAACGGCCCGGTGAGTCCGAGTTCCACCACCTGGTCGAGCAGATGGGAGAGGAAGTACATCGAGACGCGCACGGAGAGCTCGCCGCGGTCGGCCATCGCCAGGTAGGCGGACAGCTCGCGCTTCGACACCTGCGCGTCGCCGAGGGCCGTGACCCCGGAGGAGAGGAACTCGCGCTGGGCGATGTCGAGCTGGCGCTGGTGCTCCGCCGGCTCGTCGCCGAGGTGGAAGTTGGGGCCGTGGTGGCCGATCTTCACTCCGTGCAGCCCGGTGAGCACGTTGCAGGCCGCGTCGGACAGCTCGCCGGTCAGCTCGCCGTCCGCATCGCGGAAGAACTCGCCGCCCTCGGGGTTGGGCGTGTCCCTCGTGATGCCGTACTTCTGCAGCGTGAAGGTATTCACGACGCCGCCGTGGCCGGAGGCGTTCATGATGTAGACCTCGCGGTCGGTGGCGACCCGGTCCAGCTCCTCCTTCGTGGGGTGGCGCCGCTCCTGAAGGTTGCGCTGCTCGTAGCCGTAGCCGCGGAGTGGGACGCCGGCCGGCAGCCGGCGCGCGCCCTCCCGCATCAGCTCCACGATCTCGGGGATGGACGCCGCCTTGGCCGGGCTGACGTCCACCCACGTGAGCAGCTGCCCGTACATCAGCGGGTGCGCGTGCGCGTCGATGAAGCCGGGCACGATCGTCGCGCCGGGGAAGTCCGCGCGGACCGGTGCGACACCGGCAGCGTCCGCCGCCGCCTCGACCTCGGCGAGCGTCCCCACGGCGAGGATGCGACCGCCCGCGGTGAGCATCGCCTCCGCGCGCGGGGTGTCGTCGTCGACGGTCAGGATCACGTCGGCCGTCACGATGGTGGGAGCCGAGTCGCGGTCGTCGAACGTTGCCAGGTGTCGCATGGGTCAGATCCTCGTGGTCTTGATGGCGGTCGTGTCCAGGCGCGGGGTGAAGGATCCCGTCGCCGGTGCGGAGTCGGAGTGCTGCGGCGCGAACCAGGTGCCGACGACGGCGATCAGCGCGAGAGCGCCGAAGAACCAGATGGCGGACCAGAATGTGCCGGTCACGGCGATCAGGCCGGTCGCGATGGCGGGCGACAGGCCGCCCCAGACCGCGGCGCCGATCCCGTACGAGAGCGACATCGATGTGTAGCGCGCCTGCGGGCGGAACATCTGCGTCATGACTGTCGAGAGCGGGGCCCACGCACCGCTCAGGGTGATGCGGATGACGCTGACGAAGATGTAGATGAGCGTCACCTGGTGGTTCTGGATGACGAGCACCAGCGGGATCACGGCCACGAACGACAGCAGCGATCCGAGGATGATGACGCGCTTGCCTCCCCACTTGTCGCCGAGCAGCGCCAGCGGCAGAGTGACCAGCGCCTCGATGAACGAGGCGACCGTCATGGCGCCGAGGATGACGCTCGCGTCCAGGCCGACCTCCGGGCTCGTGGCGAAGTTCTGCACGAAGACCGTCGCGATCACATAGCCGCCCGACGACATCGCGATGATGCAGAAGCCGAGCAGGATGGCCAGCCAGTTGTTGCGCAGCGCGAACAGGATCGGGGTGGACTGCGTGTGGCCCTCGATCTTCTCCTCGAAGACCGGCGTCTCCTCCACGCGGTAGCGCACCCAGATGCCCACGCCGATCAGCACGATGCTGAACAGGAACGGGATGCGCCAGCCCCAGGTCAGCAGCACGTCGTCGCCCATTCCCGCGAGGATCCAGAACGCGCCGGAGGCGAGCAGCGCGCCGAGCGGGTTGCCCAGCTGGGTGAAGCCGCCGTAGAAGTTCTTGAACTTCGGCGGTGCGCTCTCCACCGACATGAGGCTCGCGCCTCCCCACTCGCCGCCGACCGCGAGGCCCTGCGCGATGCGGAGCACGATGAGCAGGACGGGCGCGACGATCCCGATCGTGTTGTAGCCGGGCAGGCAGCCGACCAGCACCGTCGCCACGCCCATGATGAAGAGCGTGATCGTCAGCGCGCGCTTGCGGCCGAGCTTGTCGCCGATGTGGCCGAAGATGATGCCGCCCAGCGGCCGCATGAAGTACGCCACCGCGTAGGTGCCGAACGATGCCAGCGTGCCGAGCGCGTGGTTGACCTCGGGGAAGAACACCTGGGGGAAGACGATGGCGGCGGCCGTGGCGTAGACGTAGAAGTCGTACCACTCGATGGTCGTGCCGACCACCGAGGCGAGGCCGGCCTTCAACGCACGGGCGTGCCCGGGGGGTTGCGTCGCGATTGCAGACACACAAAGCTCCTTTGCTCGTACTGCCGAAATTCGATTGTCGTGCGCGTTTCGTCGTGAAGTCTCATCCCGTCGGCCGGGATGCGCAAGCGCAGTTCCGCGTCGAGAGTGGGACGGTTCCGCTCTTCTGCGGGGTTATCGCGCCAATTCGCGCGCGATTCGGCAGCATGATGCGTGCCATGCGATTCTTTTGCAGCCGAACGGATGCGTTTCCGGGTATTCTGCGGATGTGCCCGCCCGCCCCGAACGCGCCGCCCCCGACCGCGACACCGACGCCCTCGACAGCAGCCTCTTCCGTGCGCTGCAGGCCGACGGCCGTGCCAGCATCCACGAGCTCGCCCGCACCCTCGGCGTCTCCCGCGACCTCGTCTCCCGCCGCCTCGGCACGCTGATCGGGCGGGACGGTCTGCGCGTCGTCGCCGCCCTCGATCCCGGCTTCGCCGGCCTCAACGTCCTCATCCACGGCCTCGTCGCCGTCGACGGTCGCGCCCGGCCCGTCGCCGAGCGCATCGCCGACCTCCCCGACACCGTCTTCGTGTCCCTGGTCGGCGGCTCCTCCCCCATCGTCTTCGAGTCCCGTCACGGCGACACCGACGAGTTGCACGCCACCCTCACGGCCATCCGCAACATTCCCGGCGTGCGCGGCCTCCGCGTCAGCACCTACGACGCCCTCCTCAAGGAGTTCATCACCGCCGCCACCGTCACCTCCGTGAAGCTGGACCGCCTCGACCACGACCTCATCGCCGTACTGCAGGACGACGGCCGCGCCAGCTACCGCGCCCTGGCCGACCGCGTGCGGCTCTCCCCGTCGTCCGCGCGTGCCCGGGTCAGGCGCCTCCTCGACGCCGGCGTCATCCGCATCGCCGCCATCGACGCCGGCGGCCTCTCCCGCAACCGCGTCGCCGTCGGCGTCGGCATCGCCCTGCGCGGCTCGGCGGACCCGGTGCACCGCTATCTCGTCGACGCGACCGCGGTCGACCTCGCCGCCGACGCCCACGGAGCCTACGACGTCATCGCGACGATCGTCGGCACGACCCGCGTCGGGGTGCTCGAGGTGATCGAGGACCTGCGGGCCCTGCCGGAGGTCGGCGCGGTGGAGACGTGGGCGCACCTCGACATCATCAAGGAGGACTACGCGCGGACGCTGGGTCGGATCGTGCGGGGGTAGGTCGCGGAGACGATCGATCAGACCGCGAACAGCTCCGCCCGGGGTGTCTCGATCAGCGCCCGGATCGGCATCAGCGCCGACCCGAGGGCGACGGTGTCGCCGCCGAAGGTCGCGGGGACGAGCTCGAACTGGTCGCCGAGCCGGTCCAGGCAGTTGCGGCGGATCGCGGCGGCGATCCGGTCGGCGTGGTGCTCCATCAGCCGCATCCCGACCCAGCCTCCGACGACGATCCGCTGGGGGTTGGTCAGGTTGACGACGCTGCCGAGAGCGGCGCCGAGGGCTTCGAGGACGTCGTCGACGACCTCGGCCGCGTCCGGGTCGGCGTCTGCGGCCGCGAGGAGGGCGCCGACGGCCTGCCAACCGCTCCCGTCGAAGGAGCCGCCGTGCGCACGCCACGAGTTCAGGATGGCGTCGGCGCCGAGGTAGGCCTCGACGCAGCCGCGCTGGCCGCAGCGGCAGAGCTCCCCGCCGTAGCGGATCTTGGTGTGCCCCCACTCGCTCGCGCTGCTGAAGGCACCGTGCTCCAGCTCCCCGTCGCTGATGACGCCGAGGCCGACCCCGCGGCCCAGGAGGGCCACGACGGCGTGCTCGATGCCTCGCGCGGCGCCGTACCAGAGCTCGGCACGGGCCTGGGTCTTCGCGCCGTTCTCCGCGAACACCGGGAGGTCGGGGTCCAGGTCGAGCGGGATGGGGCGGGGGTCCCAGCCGAGGCTCTGGGCGTAGAGCACCTGCGAGCCGTCCGGCTCCGTCTCCACCACTCCGGGCAGACCCAGCCCGATGCCGAGGACCCGCGGCCAGCGTTCGCGGTTGCGCTCGCGCAGCTCGGCCACGGCCTCCTTCAGATCGCGGTGGATGTCGTCCGGCGACTCCTCCTGGCGGCCGCCGCGGAACTCCCGGTCGACCATCGCGAGCGAGAGGTCGAACAGCTCCACGGCCACGCCCCGCTCGCCGACGTCGACGCCGATCGCGTACGCGCCGTCGGCGCGGGGAGCGAGGAGCGAGATCGGCCGCCCGCCGCGGGAGGCGACCGAGCCGACCTCGGCGATCAGGCCGTCTTCGATGAGCTCGGCGGTGATGTTCGCCGCCGACGCGGAGGAGAACCCGCAGCGCCGCGCCAGCTCCGCGCGCGTGGTCTCGCGCTCCTGCAGCACGAACTGCAGCGCGGCCGCGCGGTTCTGCTGACGCAGGGAGGTGACGGTGGCCGACTCCCGCGTGCCGGGGACGGCCGACCGTGCCTGTGCGCTCATGGTTCGACGATAGCCCGTCACACGCTCACCTCGAGGCGGCGCACCAGCACCCGCTCATCGGCCGCGAGCGTCAGCGCCCCGCGCTCCCACTCCGCGGTCACGGCGTGCGGCAGGTCGGCATCGACCGTCCAGGCGGTCGGCCGCGACGAGAACCCGAAGGTCAGGCGCGACCCGGGCGCGAGCTCGACCGGCACGTACTCGTCGGAGGTGTACGGGCGCCCGGCGGTGTGGTGCCAGATCCCCTCCGGGACCTCCGCGGGGGTGAGCTGCACGATCGGCGTCTCGGCGGAGTCCCGCACGCCTGTCCAGGCCGGGAGCTGCAGCTCGGGCCGCGCGAACAGAGCGTCGAGCACGGGTGTCCGGACCTCGCAGCGGTCGGCGGCGACACCCGCGAGGAAGGCCTCGAGGATGCTCCACGCCCGCTCCGGCTCGGGACGCGCCTCGGGATCGGCGATGAGCTCCCATCCCTCCGGCGCCGTCACCGAGAGCGGCGAGGTCAGCGTGTCCAGCTTCTTCCACGGCCAGAAGTTCCAGCCGATCCCGTGCCGTTCGTAGAGCCGCGTGGCGCCGTAGATCCAACCCGGCGTGTTCTCGCCGCCCTCGCCCATGTAGATCGGCACGCCCAGGTCGCGCCGCAGCTGCAGGAAGTCGGCGATGCTCGTCTCGTCGGGTGCGCACCAGTAGCGGTGGAACTGCACCGCCTGGTTGTCGTCGTAGCGTACGCGCACCGGCTCCGGGTTGGTGGCCCAGTGGCTCCCCTCGTACATCAGCAGGTGCCGGTCGTCGATCTCCCGGATCGCCGCCGTCAGCTCCCGGTACAGGTCGACGAGCTCGTCGTTGTAGTGATGCTGCCACTCGTTCGGCAGCGGCTCGTTGAGCAGGTCGTAGCCGAGCACCGCCTCCCGGTCGCGATAGCGCCGGGCCAGCTCGCGCCAGAGCTCGACGGTCTGCGCGCGGTAGCGGCTCGACATGAACAGCTCCGGGATGCCGTTCGGGGAGTCGTCGATGTTCGTCCCCGTCTGCCCGCCCGGGGCGCCGTGCAGGTCGAGCAGGATGCGCAGCCCGTGCCGCTCGCTCCAGCCGACCGCGCGCTCGATCAGTGCGAAGCCCTCCTCGAGGACGTGGCCGTCGTCGTCCATCACCCCGCGCGCGTTGATCGGCAGGCGCACGTGGTCGAACCCCAGCGCCGCGATGAGCTCGAAGTCCCGCTCGGTGACGAACGCGTCGCGGAAGCGCTGCCAGAACGCGGTGGCGCGCTCCCGGCCGACGAGGCCGGCGATGCGGCGCTCGATCTGACGCGGGGACGACATGTCGTCGCCGAACCTCCACATGTAGCCCTCGGCGAGCAGCCAGTTGCCGAGCCCGACACCGCGCAGCAGCAGCGGTCCGTGGTCGTCGATCAGCTGCGTCCCGTCGGCGCGCACGAAGCCGCCGGGCCGGGGGCGGGAGGGAGTGTCCATGGTGTTCCTCACGGGTCTCGGGTCGCTCACTTGAGGCCGGACAGGGCGAACCCCTGCACGACGTAGCGCTGGAAGATGACGAAGACGATCAGGATGGGCACCACCATCAGCGTGGACGCGGCCATCTGCAGGGACGGGTTGGTGGCGATCTGCTGGTTCAGCAGGGAGAGCCCGACCGACAGTGTGTACAGGCTCTGGTCGTTGGCGATGATGAGCGGCCAGAGGAAGCTGTTCCAGCCGGCGATGAAGGTCAGGACCACCTGCACGGCGAGGATCGGGCCCGACATCGGCAGGATGATGCGGAAGAAGATCCGCCACTCCCCCGCGCCGTCCATCCGCGCCGCCTCCACGATCTCCGTCGGGATGGTCGCCATGAACTGGCGGAACAGGAAGACGGCGAAGCCGGAGACGAGCATGGGCAGCGCGATCCCGATCAGCGTGTTCGTCAGCTTCATCCCGTTGAGGATGAGGTAGCTGGGGATCATCGTGACCTGGCCCGGGATCATCATCGTGACGAGCACGAGGAAGAACAGCGCGTCCCGGCCGGGGAAGCGGAACTTGGCGAACCCGTACCCGGCCGCGGCCATCAGGAGGAGGCCCAGCATGCAGATGACGACGATGATGAGCGTGTTGAGCAGGTAGCGGCCGAAGTCGAGCTCGGTGAACAGCTGGACGAAGTACTCGAACGTCGGCTGCTTCGGCAGCAGCTGCGGCGGGTACGCGACCGACTCGCTGCGCGGCTTGACCGACGCGAACACCATCCAGAGGAAGGGGAACGCGGTGGCGAGCGCGCCCACGGCCAGCAGCGCGCCGATCACGATCGTTCCGGCCCGACCGCGGCGGGAGCCCGGACGGGGACGGCGTCGCCGATCGCGGCCGCCCCGGTCCTCCTCGGCGTCGGCGAGGCTCCGGCTCCCGGCGGACAGCAGCTCAGTAGTCGACATCGGCCCTCCTCAGGCGCAGCTGGACGACGGTGATGACGGCGATGATCGCGACCAGGACGACCGAGCCGGCGCTGGCGTACCCGAACTGGCTCGACGAGAAGCCCTTCTGGTACAGGAACAGCGCGATGGAGGTCGAGGAGCCCAGCGGTCCGCCCTTGGTGAGCACGAACGGCTCGTCGAAGAACTGCAGCCAGGCGATCACCGTGGTGATGGTCACGAAGAAGATCGCGAACCGCAGGAGCGGGATGACGATGGAGACGGTGCGCCGGAGGCCGGACGCGCCGTCGATCGCGGCCGCCTCCAGGTACTCCTTCGGCACACCCTGCAGGGCCGCGAGGAAGATGATCACGTTGAGCCCGAGCCCGCGCCAGACGGCCACCAGCACGACGGAGAACTTCACGACCGTCGGGTCGGAGAGCCACGGCACGGGAGGGAGCCCGACCGTCGAGAGCAGGTAGTTGAACAGACCGAACTGCGTGTTGTAGAGGTAGCCCCACACCAGAGCGACCGCCACGATCGCCGTGATGGCCGGAACGAAGTAGAAGGAGCGCAGCGCGCGGAAGAAACGCCCCTGCGAGCGGTTCAGCGCGAGCGCGATCACGAGCGAGAGCACGATCACGCTCGGCACGCCGACCAGGGCGAAGAGGGCCGTGTTGCCGAGCGCTTGCCAGAAGGCGGGGTCGGCGAACAGGGCGGAGTAGTTGTCGCCGCCGACGAACCGGATGCGGGACCAGTCGCCGAGACCGGCGAGGTTCATGTCGGTGAAGCTGACGAGCAGCGCGACCGCGATGGGCAGGATGCCGAACGCGATCAGCAGCAGCATCGCCGGGGCGACGAACGTGTAGGGGACGAGTCGGGTCTTCATGGGCCTCGAGGCCGGCGATGCGCGGCGGCCTCCGCCACCGCGCACCGCCGGTGGTCTCATTTCGCGGAGGTTCCGCCGGTGGTGGTGAACAGGGTCTTCAGCGCGTCGTCCCGGTTCGCCCCGGTCAGCACGATCGAGTTGAGCGAGTCGAGCAACGCCTTGCCGGTCTCGCCGTCCCAGTTGGGGACGAGCGGGAGCAGGCGAGAGGAGGCGAGCTGCTTGGTGTAGACGGCGACCATCGGGTCGGCGGCGAGCTTCTCGTCCTCCAGGGCCTTCTTCGCGGTGGGCAGCTGGCCGTCCGCTTCGTACCACTGCACCTGCACGTCGGGCTGCGAGAGATAGTCGAGCAGCTGCAGCGCACCCTCCTTGTTCTTGGTGGAGCCCCAGATGCCGAGGTTGGATCCGGCGAGCAGCGACGTGTCCTTCTCAGCGGCGGGGACGGTGGTCACGCTCCACTTTCCGGCGAGCTCGGGGGCGGCCTGCGAGATGGCGGCGGCGAGGTAGGGGCCGCTCACCAGCATCGGCGTCGTGCCGGTGATGAAGCCCTGCGTCTGGTCGAAGTCGCTGTTCGTCGGGACGCTCTTGTCGGCGTAGAGGCCGGTGTACAGATCGACCGCCTTGTCGAACGCCGGGGTGTCGAAATCGATCGCGCCCTTCGAGTCCACGATCTCCCCGCCCTGGTCCCAGGTCATGATGACGGGCAGGGCGCTGTCCCACTGCGGGATGTAGTAGCCGTACGAGCCGTCCCCGCGGGCGGCGAGGGTCTTGGCGTCGGCACGGAGCTCGTCCCAGGTCGCCGGCGGGGCGTCGATCCCGGCGCTCTGCAGGATGTCGCTGCGGTAGAAGAGGACGCGGGTGTCCGACACCCACGGCACGGAGACGACCTTGCCGCCGATGGCGGTCGCGTCTCCCGCGACCCCGTCGACGAAGTTGGACGCCGCCAGGTTGTCGTGGCCGGAGAGGGCCGCGTCGTCGAGGGTGAGCAGGGCGCCGCTGTCGGCGTACGTGCGCAGCTTCGAGAGGCCGATCTGCAGCACGTCCGGGCCGCCTCCGGAGGCCACGGCGGTCGTGAACTTCTGGTCGACGTTGTCCCACGGGATGGCGACGGTCTTGACGTCGATGCCGGTCTTCTTCTCGAACGGCTTCACGAGGGTGTCGAAGTGGGTCGAGCTGTCGCCCATGACCCAGACGGTGAGCTCTTTGGCGGCGGCCGAGCCGTCACCGGATCCGGAGGACGAGCATCCGGCGAGGGTGGCGGCGGCCAGGGCGGCGGTGCCCAGGGCGAGCCAGCGCATTCTCTTCATCGAGATTTCCTTTCGGGTGTGCAGGTGCAGGGGGAGGTGCACGTGCGTGACGCCTTTATCTACGGCTTAGATTAAGGCATGGATAACCGACGACGCAAGAGCGATTTCCGGCTCTCGCGAGGTCGGGCGGACGCGACGCAGGGGGCCGCCGGCGAGGCGACCCCCTGCGCGTGTCCGCTCAGTACGACGAGTAGACGGTCACCTCGTCGATCGTCCACCACTGCGGAGCCACCCCGGTCTGGGTGATCCGGATGTAGCGGGCGGTCGTCGGCGTGATCGAGATCGGCCGCTTCCAGCCGTACGCGATCCCGGTGGCGGCGGTCGACCAGGTGGAACCGTCGACCGACGTCTCCACCGCGAAGCCGCGCGGGTAGTCCCACTTCGATCCGCTGGCCGTCTGCACGGTGACCATCGCCACCGTGCGGTTGGCACCCATGTCGATGCGGTACCACTCCCCTCCGGCCATCGCCTGCCCGCTCTGCCACGAGGTGCCGTTGGCGCCGTCGATCCCGGCCGCGGCGGAGGAGCCGGCGGCCGTCGTGGAGGCGGTCGCGGTCCAGCCGCTGTGGCTGATCGCCGCGGGCGAGAAGGTGGAGAGGCCTCCCGCGTACTTCGCGATCGTCGCCACGAACCGCGTGTTCTGCGTGAAGTTCGCCGTGCCGAACTGCGCCAGCTTCGACTGGAAGGTCGCGGCGTCGTCACTGTTGATCACCGGCACGGGCTTCCGGTCGTCGTAATACATGCCCCAGTAGGCGAAGCCGTCCTCCGCCGATCCCTTGACCTTGTACGACCAGTTCGACCACGACACCTGGGAGGCGTTGAGCCCGGCCATGAACCGCGCCCACACGTCGTCGTTGTAGTAGAGGGAGTACTCGCCGTAGAGGATCGGCACGCCCGGGTTGGACAGCTTGGCCGCGAGGCCGCCGAGCTCGTTCGTCACCAGCTGGTTCTGCGCCGTCCAGTCCTTCGAGTTCGGCATGTCGTACGGGTGGTACTCGTAGACCACGTTCGTCCATCCGTAGGTCGACGGCGGGGCGATCTTGTCGAGGCCGAAGAACGCGCCGAGGAAGATCGCGTGGTCGGCGTCGATCGCGCGGACGGCGGTGTAGAGGCGGTTGTAGTAGTCGCTCTTCTGGGCGACGTCGGCGGCATCCTCGTCGTAGTCGATGAGCGGCTCGTTGATGAGATCGTAGCCGGCGACGGCGGGGTTGCCGACATAGCGGGTCGCGATCTTCTTCCAGATGTCCTCGACCCAGTTCTGGTAGGTGGCGCTGCCCCAGAAGCCGTTCGGGTTCGGGCCGATCCGGCCGCAGGAGCCCCACGGGCAGCCTCCACCCGGGACGGTGTGCAGGTCGATCAGCACGTAGATCCCGCGTGCCGCCGCCTGGCTGACCACCCAGTCGATCTTCGTCCACGGGTTCGACTTCCAGCTTCCGTCGAGGTTGAGGAAGACGTTCCAGCCGATCGGCACCCGGATGAAGTTCATCCCGGAGGCCTGGATGGCGTCGAGGTCGCTGCTCGTGAACCAGGTGTCCTGGTGCGTGCCGACGACCGAGGCCGTCGTCGTGGCGCCGAACCGGGAGGTCATCGTGTTCGTGAGCGAGTAGTCGTCGTTGTACAGCCCGGCCGTGAGCTCGCCGATCGACCACCAGTTGCCCGCCGATCCCGTCTGGGTGAGCCGGAAGTAGCGCGCGGCCTGTGCGGTGAACCCGATGGTGCTGGCCTTGCGGGTGCCCACGCCGGTCGCGACCGTGCTCCAGGTGCTGCCGTCGCGCGAGAGGGCGAGCGTGTAGCCGCGGGCCCAGTCGTCCTCGTCCGTCGTGTTCTTGGCCGTGTCGGTCGTGACGTTGTTCAGGGTCACGAGCGCGCCCATGTCCACGGTCACCGCCTGCCCTGCGGCCTGCGCGACGCCGGTCGTCCAGCGCGTGGCGGTGTTTCCGTCGAGCATGTTCGCGGGTGTCGCACCCACCGTCGACGTCACGCTCCAGCCGCCGCGGTCGACCGACGTCCCGCTCGAGATCGCAACCTCGGCGACGGACCACCACTGCGACGACGTCCCGTTGGACACGATCCGCAGGTAGCGCCCGTTCTTCGTGCCCTGGAAGTCGGCCTGCACGACGCGGTTGGAGCCGTACCCGCTCGCCACCTGCGTCCAGTTCGTGTTGTCGTACGACGTGAACACGTCGTAGATGCGCGGGTAGTCGTTGGCCGTCGCCGCTCCCGCGTCGAAGAGCACCTTGTCCATGTCCACGTTGCGCCCGAGGTCGATGGTGACGCTCTGCCCGGGGGTCTGCGCGGCACCCGTCTGCCAGACGGTGGAGACGTTGCCGTCGAGCACCATCTGGGCGTTCGTCCCGGCGGCGCTGACCGACGCCGTCGCCGTGTGCGTGCCGTTGAACAGCACCGGGTCGCTGTACAGGTTGATCTCGCCCACCGACCACGGCGTCGCCGCCGTGCCCGTCTGCGTGGCCCGCACGTAGCGCGCCACCTGCGGGCTAAATTTCACCGTCGTCAGCCCGTCCGTTCCCGCCTGCGTCGCCACGCTCGTCCAGGTGGTCCCGTTCGTCGACGTCTCGACGTTGAGCATCCGCGGCCACTGGCCCGCGTTGGCGGTGTTGTCGACCGTCAGCCGGTTGAAGAGCGTGTTGGCGCCCAGGTCGAGCCGGATCCACTCCCCGCCCGCCTGGTTCGCTCCCGTGGTCCAGCGACTCGTGCCCGAGCCGTCGAGCGCGTTGCCCGCGGTCCCGGCGGACGCCGTGGCCGTCCAGCCCGTGCGGTCGGCGGCGAACTCGCCGAGTGGCGACATCCAGTCCTCCTGGGTGAGCCAGCCGCCGATGTTCGTGCCGCGCAGATTGATCGCCGCGCCGGTGCCGGAGGCCTTCTTGAGGACGTTGCCGCTGGCTTTGAGGAAGTCGGCCGCGGTCAGGGCCGCGGCGTTCGCCGCGGTGACGGGCAGGACGGCTGTCGCCGCCACGGCCGCCGCTGTCACCAGCGCGGCCAGAACATGTCGTTTCACGATCCTCCTTGATCAGTGCGGAACGTCTGGTCGTTCCGTCGCACGGTCAGGATGGCGATCGGGAGGGGGCTTTGTCAAGGTCTTAAATTAAGTCGCGGCGGAAGGGGGCACGGCTCCGCTCGGCCTTCATCGCGGTCGCGGGATGCTGAAACTACCGTCCCTGGCGCTTCTTGTACGGCTTCGGCTGCCCCTTCACGATCGGCGCCCGCCCCGTGCCCTTGGACGCCTTGGCCTTGCCGCCCGCCGGAACCACCGGCTTCGGCGCCGGCGTGGGCGCCGCCGCGATCTCGGCCCTCGCCGTCGCGAGGAAGAGCGTGCCGGCGTTCGTCAGCCGGGTTCCTGAGGCATCCCGCACGAACAGCGGCGACCCCACCTCGTCCTCCAGCTTCGCGATCGACGAGTAGAGCGACGCCAGCGGGATGTTGAGTGCCTTCGCCGCCCGCGGGAAGTGCAGCTCTTCGGCGACGGCGACGAACCGGGTCAGCAGGGTGATGTTCACGGGATACGCGCTCCAGTCGCTCTCGTCACGCTCATCACGGGCAGACGCGGACGCTGCGCCCCTCGAACGTGACGACATCCCCCACCTGCAGCTGCCGCCCGCGACGCCGATCGACCTCGCCGTTCACGGTCACATACCCGTCGATGATGGCCTCTTTGACGTTGCCCCCCGAGTCCAGGAGGCCCGCGAACTTCAGGAACTGGCCCAGCCGGATGCCGTCCCCGCCGATCGGGATGTCGTCGATCGCGGGTGGGGTGGTCATTCCAAAATGGTAGCCCACCGCGCCGCCGAGCCAGGAGGATGATGGACCCGTGCCCCCTCCCCACCGCCCTGGCCTCCGGGTCGACGCCGGACTCACCATCCCCGAGTCCGAGCTCACCTGGCGCTTCTCGCGCTCCTCCGGCCCCGGCGGCCAGGGCGTGAACACCGCCGACTCCCGCGCGGAGCTGGTGTGGGACGTCGCCGCATCCGCAGCGTTGTCGCCGACCCAGCGTGACCGCCTCCTCGACCGCCTCTCCGGCCGACTGGTGGACGGGGTTCTGACCATCGCGGCCTCCGAGCACCGCGCCCAGCTGCGCAACCGGGAGGCCGCGCGCCTCCGCCTGGCCGCCCTGGTCGCGGACGCCCTCCGCCCGCCTGCCCCCACGCGCCGCCCCACGAAGCCGACCCGCGGCGCCCGCGAGCGCCGCCTCGACGCCAAGAAGCGCCGGACGGACGTCAAACGCCTGCGCCGCCCGCCACAGGACTGACCGCCACCCACTGGCGGCCTACCCTCGAGGAAGAGACCATGCGACCCCTTCGCTACGCCATCAACGTCACCCTCGACGGCTGCGTCCACCACGAGGCCGGCCTCCCGCCCGACGAGGACTCGATGCGGTTCTGGACCACCGAGCTGCACCGCGCCGACGCCCTCCTCTTCGGCCGCACGACCTACGAGATGATGCAATCCGCCTGGCGCCGGCCCCCGTCCGGATCCTGGCCCGAGTGGATGGCCGACTGGCAGCGTCCGTTCGCCGAGACCATCGACACGGCCCCGAAGCACGTCGTGTCGAGCACCCTGGACGAGGTCGACTGGAACGCCGACCTGCTGCGCGGCGACCTGCGGACCGCGGTCGAGCGACTCAAGGAGGAGGCGGGCAGCGGACTGTTCGTGGGCGGCGTGACCCTCCCCCGCGCCCTGGCCGATATGAGACTGATCGACGAGTACGTGTTCGTGGTCCAGCCGATGGTGGCGGGCCACGGGCCGACGTTGCTCGCGGGGCTGCGGGAGACGGTGCGGCTGGAGGTCGTGGAGCGGCGGGTGTTCGGGTCGGGCGTGGAGGTGGTGCGGTGTCGGGCGGACGAGTAGGCGAGCGTGGGGAGGTCGGGCATCCGCACGTCTTCCTCAGACCCTGTTCTCGATCAGCGCCCGCTGTCGATCAGCGCCCGCTCTCGGTCAGTGCCCGTTCTCAGCGCCCCTGCTCCGGTGAGGACCGGCCGAAGTCGTGGGCCTGTACCTGGGCGATGGCGCGTTCCAGCACTTGGATCGCGGCGTCGATGGCGGCGGGGTCGATTCCGGCGAGTGCGACACCGCGGACCACGGCGAACGGGTCCGGTAGTCCGTCCAGCAGCCCGCGTCCGGACGGGGTGAGGGTGAGCTCGCGTTGTCTCTGGTCCGCCGGGGAGATCGTCTGCTCGACGAAGCCTTTGCGCACCAGGGTCGACACGATGCCGCTGAGCGCCGCGCGCTCGGCATCGATGATGGGGCCGAGGTCGCGTTGCGCGGTCGGTCCGGCGTGGGCGAGGTGGCGGAGGACCAGCCACTGGGTCGAGCCGATGCCATGTGCTTTCAGGAGCGTCTCGACGGCCAGTCGGTTCGCGTAGTAGTAGCGTTTCGCCCAGGTGCCGAGGGAGTCCTTCTCGGCGGTCGTCGCGTTCACCGGTTCCTCTGTCACCACGGGATGCTCTGGTTCTCCCAGCGGGTGAACGTGCCGCTCGGTCCATCCGGGCCGAGCAGGCAGACGCGCACCACCTCGCGGGACCCGTCCTCCACCGATTCGGTGCCCGCGAATGCGTTCAGGTTCGTGGCGGTGTATGCGGGCGACACCAGGTTCACCTTGATGTCGGTGTCCTCGAGCTCGACCATGATCGCCAGTGTGATGGCGTTCTCCGCCGCCTTCGACGCCGGATACACGGGGCCGAACATCGAGTGGTACGGGTAGCTCGGGTCGGCGTTCGCGGTGAGGGACCCCACACCGCTCGACACGTTGACGATCCGTGCATCCGACGACCTGCGCAGCAGCGGGAGCATCGCTTGGTAGACCGCGAGCGTGCCGAAGACGTTCGTCTCCCACACCGTGCGGATCTCGTCCAGCGACGCCGTGCTGGCCTTGTTCGCCGCCGCGTACCCTTCGAGGAAGTCCCCGTCAGGCCGGACCGCGCGCGAGATGCCCGCATTGTTGACGAGCAGATCGAGCCGACCGAACTCGCCCTCGATACGCTCCCGGGCCGCACGAATCGAGGCACTGTCCGTGATGTCGATCTGAATCGGGATGGCACCCTCACCGATCTCCTGAGCGGCAGCAGCCCCCTTGGCCGCGTCACGCGAGCCCAGGAGAACCGTCACCCCATTGGCCACGAGCTCCTTCGCCACCTGGAACCCGACACCCTGATTCGCCCCCGTGATCAGAGCAATGCGCGTGAATGTCATGACTCATCCTTTCGTTCGGTACCGAACTAGTTTCGCGCGGTGCCGGACCAAGCGCAAGGGTTGAGGCGAGATGGGTGGAGGGCAGCGGTCACGGCGATCGTGAAAGAGATGCGGGCCGGGCTCCCGGCACGGCTAAGGCACGCTCCCGGCGCAGTGAATGAATCGGCGTCGGCGACGATCGCCGCCGAGGGTAATTGGCCAGTCGGTGCCCCTGGAGGGACTCGAACCCCCAACCTTCTCCTTAGGACGGAGCAGCTCTTCCATTGAGCTACAGAGGCCAGCCCATCGAGTCTAGCGAAAGCGACGCGAGGAGCAGGAATCACGCCGCGGGGGCGAGGTAGTCCTCCCAGTCGGGTTGGGAGATCTCGGTGCCGCGGACCATCCACGAGGCGTCGTGGGGGGCGCGGGGGGTGACGGCGAGGGTCCAGCCCATTTCGGCGGGGGTGCGGTCGCCTTTGAGGTTGTTGCAGCGGAGGCAGCAGGCGACGAGGTTCTCCCAGCTGTCGCGGCCGCCGCGGGAGCGGGGCTGCACGTGGTCGATGGTCGTGGCGGACTTGCCGCAGTAGCCGCAGCGGTGGAGGTCGCGGCGGAGGACGCCGCGGCGGCTGACGGGGACGGCGCGGCCGCGTGGGAGGCGCACGTAGCGGGTGAGGAGGATGACGGAGGGGCGCTCGAAGCTGCCCGAGATGGTCCAGACGGGGTGGTCGGGGTCGATGGAGAGCACGGTGGCCTTGTGATTCATCACGAGGACGAGGGCGCGCTTGAACGAGACGACCGCGAGGGGTTCGTAGCCGGCGTTGAGGACCAGAGTCTTCATCTGCGACCTTCCGGGAGGGCGAGAGGGGTGGGGGTGGACGCTGCAGGGCAAACAAAAAGGGCACTGTCCGTGCGGACAGCGCCCAATGAAGGAACGACAGGGTGGTGGTGACGCACCACGTGATGGTGGAGGCAGGGCTCCACATGGTGGCGGCAGGCGAAGAAGTCGCGGCGGCGCTCCACCGCGGGAAGGCCGCGCTCGGCCCGTCGGGTCGCCCTCAGCGACCTGACTCCGGGCGGAACAGCAACCGGATGACGCGGCATCAGGGGATCAGAGTAGCGCAGAAACGGCGCACCTCCTATTCGAGGCGCGCCGTTTCACAGCCGGGCCGGCCAGAGTTCACCCTCCGGTAAGAAGGGCGTTCACCCGCCGGCCAGAAAACTGAAACCCGATCAGATCCCGAGACGGACGATGTAGAAGTCGCTCGTCCAGATGGGACGCACCGAGATGGAACGGCCGACCTCGGGGGCGTCCATGATGTTGCCATTGCCGGCGTAGAAGCCGTCGTGGCCGGACATGATGACGAGGTCGCCGGGCTGAGCGTCCTCGATGGAGATCCGCTTGCCGGCGGCCGCCTGGCCCGACACGGAGTGCGGGAGGGAGACACCGAACTGGGCGTAGACGAACTGCACGTAGCCGGAGCAGTCGAAGCCGGCCGGGGAGGCGCCGCCGAAGACGTAGGGGGTGCCGATGTACTGCTGCGCGACCGAGAAGACGGAGGCGAGGCTGAAGTTGGGGTAGGGCGGGTTGGCCAGGAAGTCGGAGACCGACGGGCCGGAGTAGCTGTTCGCGTAGTTCGTCAGCGTGACGGCGGCCCGCTGACGGGCGGCCTCGGCAGCGGCGGCGGCCTTCTGCGAAGCGAGCTGCTCCTCCGTGGTGGCGGAGGCGGCGTCGCGGGCGACGGCGGCGGAGGCGACGGTGGTGCCGACCTCGACGGTCTGCGCCTGCGCCTTCTTCATGCTGTCCGCGGCGCTCGTGCCGAACGCGGACGTCTCGGCGTTGTCCGGGTTGAAGGCGAACGCGGGGATGGACATGGTGGCGATGATGCCGGTGGCCACGGTCATGACCGCGACATTGATGGCCCAGCCGCCCTTGCGCTTCGCGGCCGGCTTCTTCGCGGCGGCCGTGGAGCCGGTGGCAGTGGACGCGGTCTTCGCCGGAGCGGCGGTGCGCGCGGCGACCGACGGCTTCGGGGCGGCCTTCGCGGTGCGCTCGGCGGCGGTGCGCTCAGCGCGGAGAGAGCGGCGGGAGACGAGAGCAGAGTCGGCGGGGGTCTGTGTGGCGTCGGTGCTCGTGCGGTCCTGGTCAGGACCGGGCGTACTCGAGTGTGCCAAGTGCAACCTCCAGCGCTCCGGCAGCACTAGGGAGCTGCCCCCGCCCGATGCGTATTGGCTTCGGCTTCACGAACCGGGAGACGGGTTCAGGGGGTGTGGAGCGTCCCGGTTCGGGTTCTGATGGGCCGGCTTGTGGCCCGTTCGAACTCGTAAGAGACTACGGGACGTACTCCCGTTTGTCACATCATTTCGAGACTTTTTTAACGAACCGGTAACGGAATTCAGGCGTCGACGAAGATGTGGGCGGCGAGCTCATTGGGCAGCTCCAGCCCCGTCTCGAAGCCGTCGATCTGTACGGCTACGTAGGAGCCGGCGGGAGAGAAAGTGCCGGTCGAGCCCGGAAAAACACCCGCCTGCTTGAGCTGCAGCAGCAGCTCCGGGTCCACCTGCGCGGGCTCGCCGAGTCGGCGGATCCTGGCAGTCACCCCGGAATCGGAGCCGCGGACGACGTCGACGAGGTTGACCAGGCTCTGCGTGGCGGCGGCGTCGACGGCGCCCTGGTCACCCAGGTCGCCGAGGCCCGGGATGGGGTTGCCGTACGGCGACTCCGTGGGGTGACCGAGCATGGTGAGCAGCTTGCGCTCCACCTGCTCGCTCATCACGTGCTCCCAGCGGCAGGCCTCCTCGTGCACGTACTCCCATTCGAGCTCGATCACGTCGCTGAGCAGGCGCTCGGCCAGGCGGTGCTTGCGCATGACGTTGACGGCCTTGCGGCGGCCCTCGTCGGTGAGTTCCAGGTGACGGTCGCCCGAGACGACGACGAGGCCGTCGCGCTCCATGCGGCCGACGGTCTGCGAGACAGTGGGGCCGGAGTGGCCGAGGCGCTCCGAGATGCGCGCGCGCAGGGGGATGATGTTGTCCTCTTCGAGCTCCAGGATGGTGCGAAGATACATCTCCGTCGTGTCGATCAGATCGGTCATGAACCCCTCCACTTGCAGGCACGCGAATGTCGGGGTAGAGCCTACTTGCTGCCGACGACAGAAACGTGCAGGCGCGTCCGGGCGGTCCCGGCGGCCATCAGGTGGTTACAACAGCCCATACACTTCTGTTATGCCGGATGTGACGATTCCCACTGATCTGCTGCCCGCCGACGGACGATTCGGCTGCGGCCCGTCCAAGGTCCGCCCGGAGCAGCTGGCGTACCTCGCCGGCCCGGGCGCCGCGCTGCTCGGCACCTCCCACCGGCAGGCGCCGGTGAAGAACCTCGTCGGCCGCGTGCGCGACGGTCTGGCCGACCTGTTCCGGATCCCCGAGGGCTACGAGGTCGTCATCGGCAACGGAGGCTCCACCGCCTTCTGGGACGCCGCGGCGTTCTCCCTCATCGAGACCCGGAGCCAGAACCTCGTCTTCGGCGAGTTCGGCGGCAAGTTCGCCAAGGCGGCGAAGACTCCGTGGCTCCAGGCCCCGCACGTCATCGAAGCCCCCGCCGGCTCGCGCAGCACCGCGGAGCCGATCGAGGGCGTCGACGTCTACGCCTGGCCGCACAACGAGACCTCCACCGGCGTCATGGCCCCGGTGCGCCGCGTGACCGGCGACGCGGGCGCGCTCACCGTGATCGACGCGACCAGCGCCGCGGGCGGCGTCGACATCGACGCGTCGCAGGCGGACGTCTACTACTTCGCGCCGCAGAAGAACTTCGCGTCGGACGGCGGCCTGTGGCTCGCCCTCTTCTCCCCCGCCGCGATCGAGCGGGTCGAGCGCATCGCGGCCACCGACCGCTACATCCCCGAGTTCCTCTCGATCAAGAACGCGATCGACAACTCGCGCCTCAACCAGACGCTCAACACCCCGGCCGTCGCCACGCTGGCGCTGCTCGACAACCAGATCGAGTGGATGAACGGCAACGGCGGTCTCGCCTGGGCCGACGCCCGCACGCGCGAGTCGTCCGATGCGCTGTACGCGTGGGCGGAGGGCGTGGACTACGCCACCCCGTTCGTCGCCGACCCGGAGCACCGCTCGCAGGTCGTCGTCACGATCGACTTCGACGACCGCATCGACGCCGCCGCGGTGGCCAAGACGCTCCGTGCGAACGGCGTCGTCGACACCGAGCCCTACCGCAAGCTCGGCCGCAACCAGCTGCGCATCGCCACGTTCACGGCCATCGAGCCCTCCGACGTGCGCGCGCTCATCGGCTGCGTCGAGTACGTGGTGGAGCGGCTGGGCTGACGACCGCCATGCGGCTCTGGCTCCGCGACGACGAACGACGGCCCGACCCGGTCCCCGTGAAGACGGACGACCGGCGGGCCGTTCTCGTCGGCCTCGCGCTCTGGGTGCTGGCGCTCGTCGTCGTGCTCATCGCCGGCCCGGGCGGCGTCTGGACCTGGACGGTCGTCGTCGGGCTGGCTCTCGGGGTCCTCGGGATGGTGTACCTCACGGTCACCCGGCGCAAACGGGGCTGACCGGCGCGTCGACCCGGGTACGCCGACCCGCACGCGACAGGTGCGCCCGGCCGGCGCAGGATCCGTGGACGGACCCTGCGCGCGGACGGACCTGCGCCGAGGCGGCGCTACTGCTGCTCGGTCGACTCCGGCCCGGCTTCTGCGGGCTCCGGCTCCTCGAGCGCGGCGGCCTCCTCGGCCGGGAGGTCGAGATCGGCGTCGACGTCGGTGACCTCGTCGAAGGCGGGATCGAGCGCGTCGACGACCGCGGCGTCGTCGTCCGACTCGGCGTCGTCGTCCGACTCGGCGTCGTCGTCCGACTCGGCGTCGTCGCCGTCCGACTCGGCGTCGTCGTCCGACTCGGCGTCGTCGCCGTGGAGGCTGTCGATGTCGACCCCGTCGAGGTCATCGTCGCCGTGGAGGTCGTGGACGTCGTGATCGTCGTCCTCGTCCTCGTCATCGTCCGACTCGTCGTCCTCCGCGTCCTCGTCGTCGTAGTCGTCCGCGTCGTCCTCGTCCGACTCGTCGTCGGTCTCATCGTCCTCGTCGGAGTCGTCCTCGTCCGAGTCGTTCTCCGCTGCGGCTTCGGCCTCGGCGGCGGCGATGGCCTCCTGGGCGGCCTGGTAGTCGGCGAGACGCTCCGACCACGGCACCCAGTCGGGCGCGAGCAGCGCGCCCTCGGCGGGCATCAGCTCGGCCTCGAGCACCGTGGGGGCGGCGTCCTCGTCGGCGCGGCCGATCGTGACCGTCCAGCGCCAGCCGGGGTAGCCGGCGAGCTTGGCCTCGAAGAGCAGGGAGACGACGGCCTCCCCCTCGACGATGTGGCCCGCGGCGGCGCCGATCGTCGCCTCGGGGGTGATCTCCGCGAGGGCGCGGCGGGCGAGCGGCTCGGCCGCGAGCAGGTCCTCGATGCCGGTGTCAGGCATCCAGGTCGTCCGCAACACGGCGCAGCACGGCAGCGATCTTGGCGCCGTGCTGCTTGTCGGGGTACTTGCCGCGACGCAGGTTCGCGCCGATGCCGTCGAGGAGCTTCACGAGGTCCTCGACGATGATCGCCATGTCGTCGGCCGACTTGCGCTTCATCTTCACGAGGCTCGGCGGCGTCTCGAGGACGCGCACCGACAGCGCCTGCGCACCGCGCTTGCCGTCGGCGATGCCGAACTCGAGCCGCGATCCCGCCTTGACGACGGCGCCGGCGGGCAGCGCGGACGCGTGCAGGAAGACCTCCTGACCGTCGTCGGCGCTGATGAAGCCGAAGCCTTTCTCATCGTCGTAGAACTTGACCTTGCCGGTTGGCATGGGAACCTCACTTCACATGGGGGATCGAATGACCAACCTCAATTATCCTTGATTTCGTGACCCAGCAGACCCCGGCGCCCGCATCGCGCGTGCAGCGCATCCTCTCGTACATCATCGCGGCGCTCGTGATCGTCTCCCTGGTCTGCATCGCAGCCATCCTGATCGGCACCGCGGTGGGCGGTTTCGCCCAGCAGGGATCGGGCGAGGGGCTGTGGCCGGCGGTGTTCGTCTTCCCGCTGATCGCCCTGCCGATCGCGTTCGTGCTGATCATCGCGCTGATCATCGTGGTGGGCCGCCAGCGCAGCAAGGCGGCGAAGGCCGCGAAGGACCTGGACCCCAAGGCCCGGCGCTAGCGAGCGACAGCGGACCGGCGCGATGACGACGACGCTCGCACTGGCGGCGCGTCTGCGCGCGCTCCCGGACGACGAACTCGTCGCCGCCCTGCACCGCCGGAGTGTGCGGCGCTCGGGCATCTCCGACTTCTTCGATCTCGCCGAGGCGCTCCTCGACGGCGAGTCGGTACAGCGGGCGCTGGTCGCACTCGACCGCACCCGACTCGCCACGCTGATCGCGCTCGGGCGCGCCGCCGGTCCGCTGGAGGTGCGGGAGGTGGCCGTCGCGCTCGACCGGGAGCCCGCGACCGCCGGCGCGACCGAGCAGCAGGCCGCAGCCGCGCTGGACGCGCTGAGCGGCCTCCTGCTGGCGCACCCGGCCGACAGCGACCCGGAAGACGCCGACCCCGCAGACGGCCGCACGCCCCGCTACGGGGCGTACGACGCCGTCTCCGCCCGCCTGATCGCCTGGCCCGACGCCGGCCTCCCCTCCCCCGACGAGCTCCTGCGCACCGCTCCCCCGCCCGCGCTGGCGCCCGTGCCGGACACGGAGCGGAGGTTCACCGACCGCCTCGCCGCCGACCGCGCGTTCGAGGCCGTCGTCGCCGTCTCGGAGCTGCTCGCCGAGCTGGGGAGGGAGGGCGCCCGCGAGCTGCAGCGCGGCGGCCTCGCGCTCCCCGCCGTCAAAAGGCTCTCCGAAGCCCTCGCCGTGGATGCGGACGCCGTCCCGACCGTGCTGTCGGTCGCCTCCCGCGCCGGTCTCGTCGCGGTGGAGGCCGGGCAGTGGCTCCCGGCGGAGCCGGCCGCCGCGTGGCTCCACGCCTCCACGCCGGACCGCTGGCGCGCACTGGCCGGCGCCTGGCTGGGGGCGCTGCCCGACGATCTGCGCGCGCTCGTCGCCGACCGCAGCCGCGCGGAGTGGGGCGACAGCCTCCGCGAGCACGTCGGCTGGCTCTACCCGGCCGCGGCCGACGAGGCGCGGGCACGGGTCGACGCCCACCTGCGCGACGCCGAGTGGCTGGGCATCACGGCCCACGGCGCGCCCTCCGGCCCCGGCACCGTGCTCGTCGAGGCGGGGCCGGAGGCGTCGGCCGACGCGCTCGCCCCCGCCTTCCCCGCCGAGGTGCGTCAGGTCTATCTGCAGCACGACCTCACGATGATCTCGCCGGGTCCCCTCGCGCCCGACCTGGAGGCACGGCTGCGCACGATGGCCGATCTGGAGAGCCGGGCGCTGGCCTCCACGTTCCGCTTCTCCCCCGCCTCGGTCGACCGCGCGATCACCGCGGGCGAGACCGCCGCCACGATCCGGGAGTTCCTCTCCGGCATCTCGCTCACCGGCCTCCCCCAGCCGCTCGACTATCTGATCACCGATGTGACCGAGCGCCACGGCCGCGTGCGGGTGCGCACCGTCGACGAGGGGGAGGCGAGCACGGCGGTGCACTCTGCCGACACCACCCTCCTGCGCACGATCGAGGTCGACCAGTCCCTGAGCTCCCTGCGGCTCACGCCCGCGCGGGCCGACGTGCTGCACAGCCGCTTCCCACGCGATGTCGTCTTCTGGGCGCTGTCGGACGCCCGCTACCCCGTGGTCGCGGAGGATGAGAACGGGGAGCCCGTCACTCTGCGCCGCCAGCGCTACGCCCACCCGCAGACCGCCCCGAACCGCGACCAGGACCGCGAACTCGTCGAGCGGCTGCGCGCGGTCGACGCCGCCGTCACGGACGACACGGCCGAGCAGTGGCTCGCCCGTCAGCTCGACCAGGCGGTGCGCGCCCGGCAGCCGGTGGTCGTCGAGGTCGCGATGCCCGACGGCAGTGTGGTCGACCTCGTGCTGGAGCCGACCGGGGTCGGTGGCGGGCGGCTCCGCGGGCGGGACCGCTCCGCGGACATCGAGCGGACGCTGCCGCTGTCGAGCGTGAAGGCCGTCCGGCCGCTCTGAGACGCACGCCCGGCGCGGACGGGCGCGGAGGAGGCCGCTTCGCCGAGTATTCACCCGCGCGGCGTAGACTCAGCCGTTATGTCCGATGGCCCCCTGATCGTCCAGAGCGACCGAACCGTCCTGCTCGAAGTCGCCCATCCCGCCGCCGAGGACGCCCGCCACGACCTCGCCGTCTTCGCCGAGTTGGAGCGCGCACCCGAGCACATCCACACGTACCGGATCACCCGTCTCGGCCTGTGGAACGCGCGGGCGGCCGGTCACACCGCCGACGACATGCTGGCGACGCTGGAGCGCTACTCCAAGTTCCCCATCCCGCAGACGGTGTCGGTGGACGTCGCCGAGACGGTGGCGCGCTACGGCCGCCTGGTGATCGAGCGCGACGACGAGGGCGAGCTCGTGCTGCGCTCGGCGGATCTCGCGGTGCTGACGGAGGTCGCGAGCGCCAAGCGGATCGCCCCGCTGCTCCTGGAGCGCCGCGACGACACCACGTTCGCCGTGCAGGCGTGGGCGCGCGGGCAGCTCAAGCAGGAGCTGGTCAAGCTCGGCTGGCCCGCCGAGGACCTCGCCGGCTACACCCCCGGCACTCCGCACGACATCGGGCTGCGCGAGGACGGCTGGGCCCTGCGCGACTACCAGCGCAAGGCCGTCAGCAACTTCTTCGACGGAGGCTCGGGAGTCGTCGTGCTGCCCTGCGGCGCCGGCAAGACACTCGTCGGCGCGGGCGCGATGGCGACCTCGCAGACCACCACGCTCATCCTCGTGACCAACACCGTCTCGGCGCGGCAGTGGCGCGACGAGCTGCTCAAGCGCACCACGCTCACCGCCGACGAGATCGGCGAGTACTCGGGCCAGGTCAAGGAGGTCAAGCCGGTCACCATCGCGACGTACCAGATCCTCACGGCCAAGCGGAAGGGCGAGTACGCGCACCTGGCGCTGCTCGACGCGCTCGACTGGGGGCTCGTGGTCTACGACGAGGTGCACCTGCTGCCGGCGCCGGTCTTCAAGCTGACCGCGGAACTGCAGGCCCGCCGCCGCCTCGGCCTCACCGCGACCCTGGTGCGCGAAGACGGTCGCGAGGGCGACGTCTTCAGTCTCATCGGCCCCAAGCGCTTCGACGCGCCGTGGAAGGAGATCGAGGCGCAGGGCTTCATCTCCCCCGCGGCCTGCTACGAGGTGCGCATCGACCTCCCCGCCTCCGAACGCCTCAGCTACGCGGCGGCCGCGGACGACGAGCGCTACCGCCTCGCGGCGACCGCCCCGGCCAAGCTGGACGTCGTGCGTCAGCTGGTCGACCGGCACGCCGGCGAGCGCATCCTCGTGATCGGCCAGTACCTCGACCAGATCGACGAACTGGCGGAGACGCTGGGCGCGCCACAGCTCACGGGCGCGACGCCGGTGGACGAGCGCGAACGGCTGTACCAGGAGTTCCGCGACGGCCGCACACCGGTGCTCGTCGTGAGCAAGGTCGCGAACTTCTCGGTCGACCTCCCCGAGGCGACGGTCGCCATCCAGGTCTCCGGCTCTTACGGCTCCCGGCAGGAGGAGGCGCAGCGCCTCGGCCGCTTGCTGCGCCCCAAGGAGTCCGGCCTGTCGGCGAACTTCTACACCCTCGTCTCGCGGGACACCGTCGACCAGGACTTCGCGCAGAACCGGCAGCGGTTCCTCGCCGAGCAGGGGTATTCGTACACGATCCTGGACGCGCACACGCTGCAGGCGGCGTAGGTCCGGAGTTCCGACGCGACGCGCCGCTCAGTTCGCCGTTGTTCCGGTGATCTGCGCGGAGTCGAGCCACATTGCCGGAGTTGCTGGAGGGCCGCCGGGCTCAGGGTCGGACATAGCGCAGCAGCAGGGTGCCGTCCGCGTGCAGCACGTGCGCCAGCCCCAGCTCCAGCGGGACGTCCGGGGTCGCGCCCGCGGCGATGCGGGAGGCGGTGCCGGCGACGAGCAGCGGGCTGACGGTGAGGCAGAGCTCGTCGACGACCCCGGCGGCGATCAGGTCGGCGAAGAGGTGCGGACCTCCCTCGCAGTGGATGCGCGCGAGACCGCGATCGGCGAGCGCGGCGACCATCGCGGCGGGGTCGACCCTGTCGACGCCGCAGACGAGCACGTCGGCGACAGCGGCGAGCGCCTCCCGCTGCCGCTGCGGGGCGGCCTCGGTGGTGACGACGAGGGGACGGACGGGCGCATCGGTGAAGACGGCGCTGCCCGGGTCGAGGTCGAGGTGCGCCGAGACGATCGCGAAGACGGGGTGGGCGGCGAGGCCGGCGCCCTCCCGCGCGCGCTGCGCGGCCCGGTCGACCCGCATCGCGCCGTAGCCCTCGGCCCGCACCGTCCCGGCGCCGACGACCACCACATCGCAGAGCCGGCGCAGCAGGTCGAAGACGCGGTGGTCGGCATCGCCGCCGAGTCCTGCCGAGAGTCCCTGCACGGTGGCGGCGCCGTCGAGGCTGCTCACGAAGTTGACCCGCACCCACGGCGCGCGCCGGGGGTCGTCGTAGAGCGCGGTGAGGTCCGCGTCGGTCAGGGCGTCGGCCGCGGGGAGGGGGTGCAGGCGTCCGATGGCGGGGTCACTCATTCACGTCTCCCATGTTGTGGCGCAGGTGGGCGGGGGCGCGCAGCCCGAGGATCGCCTCGGTCATGCGCGCAGCGGCGACGGAGGCGTGCACGTCGTGCATGCGGATGATGCGGGCGCCGTTCACGATCGACACGACGGCGGCGGCCAGCGACCCTTCGAGCCGCTCGCCGCGGGGCGCGTCCAGGGTCTCCCCGATGAAGTCCTTGTTCGAGACGGCGGCCAGGGTGGGGTAGCCGAGGTCGGCGATCTCGGACAGCCGGCGGGTGAGCTCGAGCGAGTGGAGCGTGTTCTTGTTGAGGTCGTGGCCGGGATCGACGATGATCCGCTCCTCCGGCACACCGGCCTCCCGTGCGCGCTCGACCCGGTCGAGGAGGAAATCGGCCACCTCGGTCACGACGTCGCCGTAGTGCGGACGCGGGTAGACGGTGCGCGGCTCGGCGAGGCTGTGGGTGATCACCAGGGTGGCTTCGCTGTCGGCGACGACGCGGGCGAGGTCGGGGTCGCTCAGTCCGGTCGTGTCGTTGATCACCGTGGCGCCGGCCGCGAGGGAGGCGCGCGCGACCCGGGAGTGGAAGGTGTCGACCGAGATCACCACGTCCGAGCCCCGGCGGAGCAGCTCGACGACGGGCACGACGCGCTCGATCTCGTCCTCCACCGGCACCGGCTCGCCGGGGGCGAACGGAGCACCGCCGATGTCGACCCAGTCCGCTCCGCGGGCTACGGCCTCGAAGCACGCGTCGACGGCCGCTTCCAGCGCGTAGGTGCGCCCCTGGTCGAAGAAGGAGTCCGGGGTGCGGTTCACGACGGCCATGACGGCGACCTGCCGCGAGAAGTCGAAGGTGCGCGCGCCGATGGTGCGGACGGGTATGCGGAGCGGGGGCAGGTAGGTCTCAGAGCGCGGCAAGGTCCACGCTCTCGTCCGTCAGGCGGGCGGGGTCGAGGCGGTCGCCGCTGCGGATGAGCCGCTGGATGTCGTCCTGCACGTCCCAGACGTTGACGTTCATCCCGGCCACCACGCGGTCGCCGCGCAGCCAGAACGCGACGAACTCGCGCGCGTCCACGTCTCCGCGGTAGACGACGCGGGCGTCCGCCATGAGGGGCGCGTATCCCGAGAACTCCATGCCCAGATCGTATTGGTCGGAGTAGAAGTACGGGATGTCGTCGTAGCTCGCGGACTCCCCCAGGATGCTGCGCGCGGCGACCGTCCCCCCGGCGATCGCGTTGGCCCAGTGCTCGTTGCGCAGATGGCGGCCGATCGCCGGCAGGTAGGGGTTCGCGACATCGCCGACGGCATAGACGTCCTCCGCGGAGGTGCGCATCCCCTTGTCGGTGAGGATGCCGTTCTCGATCGTGAGGCCGGAGCGCTCGCCCACGAGCACGTCCGGGGCCGCGCCGACCCCGGCGACGACGAGGTCGGCCGGGATGCGCTCGCCCGAGGCGAGCACCACCGCGTGGGCGGGGCCCCCGTCGACGGCGGCCACCGCGCCGGTCACGAACCGCACCCCGTTGTCGCGGTGGAGCTGCTCGAAGACGCGCCCCAGCTCGGACCCGATCGCGCCGGACAGCGGCACCTCCTGACGGCCGACCACGGTCACATCGTTGCCGTAGCCGCGCGCGGCGGCGGCGACCTCCATGCCGATCCAGCCCGAGCCCACGATCACCACCCGTCGGTGACCGACCTCCAGGGCCGCGTAGAGACGCTGGCTGTCCTCGATCGTGCGCAGGCGCAGCACGTCGCCGCGTCCGCTGCCGGGCACGTCCACGGGGCGCGGCCGGGCGCCGGTCGCGAGCACCAGGCTGTCGTAGGTGAGCCGGCCGCCGCCCGCCACGAACAGCTCGTGCGCACCGGGATCGAACGACCCGGCCTCCGTTCCGGGCAGGAACTCGACGTCGTGCTCGGGATACCACTCCCCCGGCTTGACGTACGCGTCGCCGAGGTCGCCCTCCCCCTTCAGGTAGTCCTTGGACAGCGGCGGGCGGAGGTACGGATGGTGCTCCTCCGCCCCGAGCAGCAGGATGCGGCCGGCGAAGCCGCGCTCGCGCAGCTCGACCGCGGTCGTGGCGCCCGCGAGACCGGCCCCGGCGATGACGACGGTGTGATTGGACATGGCAGCCTCCTCCACCACAGCATCCACGGATCGTACGGCCTCCGCCAGCCCCCCGCGTAGGTTGCGCCCCGGCCGCTCACAGGCAGGACACAGCTGCCGCGCAGATACTAGGCACCATGAACGCCGGACCTCGCATTCTCATCGTCGACGACGAGCCGAACATCCGCGATCTGCTGACCACCAGCCTCCGCTTCGCCGGCTTCGCCGTGCGTGCGGTCGGCAACGGGGCACAGGCGATCTCCGCGGTCCTCGAAGAGGAGCCAGACCTCATCATCCTCGACGTCATGCTGCCCGACATGAACGGCTTCGGCGTCACCAAGCGCCTCCGCGGCGCCGGCTACACCGCGCCCATCCTCTTCCTCACCGCGAAGGACGACACCGAGGACAAGATCACCGGCCTCACGGTCGGCGGCGACGACTACGTCACCAAGCCGTTCAGCCTCGACGAGATCGTCGCGCGTATCAAGGCCATCCTCCGCCGCACCATGCAGGCCGATGAGGACGCGGTCATCCGCGCGGGCGAGCTGACCATGGACCAGGACACCCACGAGGTCTTCGTCGGCGACACCCCGATCGAGCTCAGCCCGACCGAGTTCAAGCTGCTGCGCTACCTGATGCTCAACCCGAACCGCGTGCTCTCGAAGGCGCAGATCCTCGACCACGTCTGGGAGTACGACTTCAACGGCGATGCGGGGATCGTGGAGTCGTACATCTCGTACCTGCGCCGCAAGGTGGACGCGCACTCGAGCGAGCCGCTCATCCAGACCAAGCGCGGCTTCGGCTACATGCTCAAGGCCGCCAAGGCGTGACTCCTCCCGTGCTGCGCCCAGCGTACGCACCGGAGGAGCCCAGCACGCACCGCATAGACTGACGGCCTCATGCACTCTCGCCTGCTCGACCGCTGGAACGCGATCTCCCTGCGCACCAAGATCACGGGTGTCACCGTGCTCATGCTGACGCTGGGGCTGCTCGTGACGGGCATCGGCACCATGTCGATGCTCAAGCCGGTGCTGCTCGATCAGCTGGATGCGCAGCTCTCGGCCGCGTCGGGGGCGTCGTACCTCAACACCTACCTCTACGGCACCTCGTCCGACAGCGAGAAGATCGCCTCCGACGCCAGCCCGTCGGACTACTTCGCGGCGCTGTACGACGCCGACGGGAACCTGGTCAAGACCAACTGGACCAACATCCCGTACTCGCACCGGCCCGCGGTGCCCGACACCCTGAGCGTCGCCGACGGCAAGAAGCTGCCCGCGGGAGGCTACCCGCTGCAGAGCAACGACGGGCACACGACGTACCGCGCCCTGGCGCAGACGGTGACGCTGACGAATCCGCCGGGCGCCCTCGGCACGGCCATCGTCGCGACGACGACCACGCAGATCGACACGGTGATGGCGAGCTTCCTCGCGATCTTCCTCGGCTTCGGCGTCATCGTCATCATCGTCGGCGCCGGCCTGACCCGGATGCTCGTGACCACCACGTTCCAGCCGCTGCGGGAGGTGGAGCAGACCGCCGCGCGCATCGCCGACGGCGACTTCAGCCAGCGCCTCGGCGGGGCGACGCCGAACACCGAGGTCGGGCGGCTCAACCGCTCCCTCAACACGATGCTGAACCGGATCGACCGCGCGTTCAGCGACCGTGCGCGCACGATCGACCAGATGCGGCGCTTCGTCGGCGACGCCTCGCACGAGCTGCGCACGCCGCTGGTGTCGGTACGCGGCTACGCCGAGCTGTACCGGATGGGCGCCCTCCAGACCCCGGAGGACGTCGCCCAGGCCATGGACCGCATCGAGAAGGAGGCGATCCGCATGGGCATCCTCGTGGAGGACCTCCTCGAGCTCGCCCGCCTCGACGAGACCAAGCCCCTCGACCTGCACCCCGTCGATCTCACGCGCATCGCGCAGGACGCCGCCATGGACGCGATGGCCGGGGCACCCGGCCGCACCGTGACCGTGCTCACCCCGGACCCGGTGCCCGCGGCTGCGGCGCCGGCCGACCCCGACGAGCCGACGCTCGACACCGTCCCGATGCCGCTCTCCGAGCTGCCGACCACCACACCGGCGGACAGGCCCACCAACGCGACCGGCCCCATCGCGTTCGCCGGCTCCGCGCTGGCCCGCCTGCGCCGCAGCCGCCCGCGCCGCGGCACCGAGCCCGTGACCATCGTGACGGCCGAGAAGGTCGTCCTGACGAACCCGGCCCCCGCCGAGCCCGCCATCGTGCTCGCGGAGGAGAACAAGCTGCGCCAGGTCGTCACCAACCTGATGGGCAACGCCCTCCGCTACACGCCGGAGGACAGCCCGATCGAGATCGCCGTGCAGATCGACCACCGCACCGAGCGGGCGTCGCTCGAGGTGCGCGACCACGGCGAGGGCATCCCGCCGCAGATCCGCGAGAAGATCTTCCAGCGCTTCTGGCGCGCCGACACCTCGCGCGCCCGCGAGACCGGCGGCAGCGGCCTGGGCCTCGCCATCGTGTCCTCCATCGTCGCCGCGCACAACGGCTCCGTGGAGGTCGTGGAGACCGAGGGCGGCGGCGCGACCTTCCGCGTATCCCTGCCGCTCGCTGCGTCGCCCGCGGCGCCCAAGCCGCTCACGGCGTAGGCCCCGCGGCTGCGCTGCCCTTCGGGTCGATTGCGTCGCGCCCGCTGCCCTTCGGGACGACCGCGGCGCGGCGCCGTGCCGCGGTCGTCCCGAAGGGCAGCGGTCGGGACGTGCGGCGCAGCGTGAGCCGCGGCTCGACCCGCGTGTCGGGGAGACGCGGTCAGAGCTTCCCGGCCGCCCACTGCACCATCGCGAGGGCGCGCGACGGGTCGGTGTCGGTCGAGTGGAACTCGATCCATCGACCGCCGACGACGGCGTCGACGGAGGCGAACGGGGTGCCCTCGACCTCGCCGTTCCAGACGAGCGCCGGATACTCCTCGCCCTTCACCGTGATCGTCTCGCTGTGTGCGCTCGCATCCAGGGCGAGCACGGCCGCGCGCAGCCTGTCGTAGACGCCGGGGGCAGCGGGCAGCACCGAGAGGCTGCCGAGGTAGCCGCTGCCGGCCGCGGTGCCGCCGCCGCTGCCGCCATCTCCGCCATCTCCGCCGCCTCCTCGCCCGAACGCGCAGAGCGTCGTGCCGCCCATCCGCAGCACGGCGGAATCCACCCGGAACGTCGCGTCAACGTCCATCGGAGTGACCGCGGGCAGGTCGTACGTTGTCTGCATCTGCGCGCGCAGATCGTCGGCGGAACAGTCGAGCGGCGCACCGGTCGCCGCGGCCGGAGCGGACGACTCCTCCGCCGTGACGGTCGGCAGCATCCGCTGCACGGCGTCATGGAAACCCGCCTCGGTGAGCCCCGCGACCGCGGCCGCCCGAAGGTCGACCGCGAGCCACGCACCGCCGACTAGGACGTTGGTGCGGCACCACACGGTCGGCGTCAGCGCGCAGTCGCCGCCCAGGGAGACCCCGCCCTCGTAATCGGCGCCGGGCGTGGCGACATCGGGATGCTCGGCGGCGAGCTGTCCCCACGCGTCCGCAGCGTGCGGGAGCACCACGACCGTCAGCGTGTCCTTCCCGTGCGCCCACCCGCAGGAGGAGCCTCCCACCGCCGGCAGTGCGAGTGGGCCTGCAGCGGCGACGGAGGTGGTGATCCCGGCGACGTCGGTGACCGGCTTCGCGTCGGCGCCGAGGAACGCGGTGAGATCCGCATCGTCGACGACAGCCGGGCAGTCGAGCGCGAACGCGGCGGCCGGGGTGGGCGTCGGCGTGCGGGAGGCGGAGGCTCCCGGATCGGGGATGCCGAGGAGCGAGCACCCGCTGAGGACGAGAGCGACAACGAGGGCGCTGATGGCGGCCGTGCCGACGCGGAGGGACATGGACTACTTCCGCACCCAGTCGCTCGCAAGAAGGGCTTTCGCGAGGTCGACCGTCTTCGCCGAGTCATCGGTCTCATACGTCACGACCTCGACCCACCTCCCCTCGTCGAGCACGTCGACGATGGTGCGCTCCGAGTCCTCCGTCGGCTCGAACAGGCCCGATGCGGACCCGGGGAGCGACGAGACGTCCACATCCTTCGCGCCCGGGTGATCGACTCCCGAGCGGTAGGCGGCGATCAGGGCGGGGGTCGCGTGATCGAGCACGGTCACTTCGCTCTGGATGCGCGATCCACCTCCGTCGTCGTCGAACCGGCAGGACGTCGCGTAGCCGGCGCGCTGCAACCCGATCCCGAAGGCGAACGCATCGTCCTTGTCGCCGCGCTGCACGCCGTCGCCGAAGGACCTGCGCACCGACGAGAGGAGGGCCTCGTCGTCGCAATCACGGGGATGCGCGGAGAGCACCGTCGGCCGGGGAAGAGCGCGATAGCGCGTCACGATCTGCTGGACGAAATCGTGGAAGCCGGATTCGCGGACAGCCGTCCCACCGCCCCTGGCGGCCACGCGCAGCCAGGCGCCCTCGACGAGGAGGTCGGTGAAGCAGAACGAGCCCTCGCACGCACCGCCGCGGGAGGCGGCGCCGTCATAGGCGCTCCCCGCACTCGGTTTGTGCTGCTCGACCAGCTCGTTCCAGGCGCTCTCGAGCCCCGGAGCGAGCTGGACAGACACGGAGGGCGACCCGAAGTCTCCCGTCAGCTCCATGAGCCCGTTCTGGCCCCACCCGCAGACGGCGCCATTGGCGGTGAGCGCCGCCCAGGACGCTGAGTTGAAAACGCCTCCCGACTGAAGATGCTCGAACGTCTGAGGTTCGCCCGTGCCGCCCACGAGAGCGGTCACCTCGCTCGGGTCGACGAGCGCGGAGCAGGCGGGCGCCGGGGTCGTCAGCGCCATCGGCGTCGATGTGCCGGTCGGACGCGCGGTGGCCGACGGCGTCGACTCCCCCTTCGCACCGGGAGTGCATCCCGTCAGTGCGAGTGCGGCCGCAGCGACGACCGCTGCCGCGGCCAGGAGCGCTGGTGTTCTGCGCATCGATCCCCGCCCATTCCCCGAGCGGCATATGGCTGGACCACCCGATGTCAGAAGACTATCGAGCAGTCGAGCGGTCCCGCTCGCACCTGGCGTAACGGTGTCGCATCGAAACGCGAAGAGGGCGCCTCCCGTGCGGGAGACGCCCTCTTCGTCAGCGACGAGATGGACTCGAGGCGGTGGGACTCAGAAGTCCATGCCGCCGGTCGGGTCGCCGACCGGAGCCGGGTTCTTCTCGGGCTTGTCGGCGACGACGGCCTCGGTGGTGAGGAAAAGGCCGGCGATCGACGCGGCGTTCTGCAGCGCCGAGCGGGTCACCTTCACCGGGTCGTTGATGCCGGAGGCCAGCATGTCGACGTACTCGCCGGACGCGGCGTTGAGGCCGTGGCCGACGGGGAGGTTGCGGACCTTCTCGACGACGACGCCGGCCTCGAGGCCCGCGTTGATCGCGATCTGCTTCAGGGGCGCCTCGATGGCGACCTTGACGATGTTGGCACCGGTGGCCTCGTCACCGACGAGCTCCAGCTTCTCGAAGGCGAGCTTGCCGGCCTGGATGAGGGCGACGCCACCACCGGCGACGATGCCCTCCTCGACGGCGGCCTTCGCGTTGCGGACGGCGTCCTCGATGCGGTGCTTGCGCTCCTTGAGCTCGACCTCGGTGGCCGCGCCCGCCTTGATGACGGCCACGCCGCCGGCGAGCTTCGCGAGGCGCTCCTGGAGCTTCTCGCGGTCGTAGTCGCTGTCGGTGGCGTCGATCTCGTTGCGGATCTGAGCCACGCGGCCGGCGATCTGCTCCGGGTCGCCCGCACCCTCGACGATGGTGGTCTCGTCCTTGGTGATGACGACCTTGCGGGCCTGGCCGAGCAGGTCGAGGGTGACGTTCTCGAGCTTGAGGCCGACCTCCTCGGAGATGACCTGGCCGCCGGTGAGGATCGCGATGTCCTGCAGCATGGCCTTGCGGCGGTCGCCGAAGCCCGGGGCCTTGACGGCGACGGACTTGAAGATGCCGCGGATCTTGTTGACGATGAGGGTCGCGAGCGCCTCGCCGTCGACGTCCTCCGCGATGATGAGGAGCTGCTTGTTGGCCTGGATGACCTTGTCGACGATCGGGAGCAGGTCCTTGATCGAGGAGATCTTCTGGTTGGCGATGAGGATGTACGGGTCCTCGAAGACCGCCTCCTGGCGGTCCTGGTCGGTCACGAAGTACTGCGACAGGAAGCCCTTGTCGAAGCGCATGCCCTCGGTCAGCTCGAGCTCGGTGCCGAAGGTGTTCGACTCCTCGACGGTGACGACGCCCTCCTTGCCGACCTTGTCGATCGCCTCGGCGATGATCTCGCCGATGGTGCTGTCGCCGGCCGAGATGGACGCGGTGGCGGCGATCTCCTCCTTGGACTCGACCTCCTTGGCGCTGGTGATGAGCTCCTCGGTCACCGCGGCGACGGCCTTCTCGATGCCGCGCTTGAGGGTGATCGGGTCGGCGCCGGCCGCGACGTTGCGCAGGCCTTCCTTGACGAGCGCCTGGGCGAGCACGGTCGCGGTGGTGGTTCCGTCGCCGGCGACGTCGTCGGTCTTCTTGGCGACCTCCTTGACGAGCTCCGCGCCGATCTTCTCGTACGGGTCGTCGAGCTCGATCTCCTTGGCGATGGACACGCCATCGTTGGTGATCGTCGGGGCGCCCCACTTCTTCTCGAGGACGACGTTGCGACCACGCGGGCCGAGGGTCACCTTGACCGTGTCGGCCAGGATGTTCAGGCCGCGCTCGAGGCCGCGGCGGGCGTCCTCGTCGAAAGCAATGATCTTTGCCATGTGTTTCTCGTCCCTCCCGGACGTCTGCGAAAGATTCCGTCTGTTAGCACTCGATCAGATGGAGTGCTAAAGCGATTCTGGCACTCGCGGCGGTCGAGTGCAAGACGAGGGAGGGAGGCCGTGACGCCGGCCGTCGGCGGAGACGAGTGTGCGCGGGGCGCCGATGCCCCGCGCACAC
>NZ_BPER01000004.1:0-375735 GCF_020521355.1 Leifsonia sp. LS1 | reverse complement strand
CCCCCGGGCGCCGGGGGTGCCCCCCCCGGGGCACGCCTCACCTGACTACGACAGTAGCAGCAGGCCCGAGGTCTTTTCGCGCGCCTTCAGGAAGCGGTCCTGGACGTCGGCCCAGTTCGTGATGTTCCAGAACGCCTTCACGTAGTCGGCCTTCACGTTGACGTAGTCGAGGTAGAAGGCGTGCTCCCACATGTCGAGCAGGAGGAGCGGAACGGTCGCCGCTGCGAGGTTGCCCTGGTGGTCGTACAGCTGCTCGATGATGAGCTTCTGGCCCAGCGAGTCCCACGCGAGGATCGACCAGCCGGAGCCCTGGATGCCGAGCGCCGACGCGGTGAAGTGAGCGCGGAACTTGTCGAACGAGCCGAAGAACTCGTCGATCGCCGAGGCGAGCTCGCCGGTCGGCTTGTCGCCGCCGTCCGGCGAGAGGTTGTTCCAGAACACCGTGTGGTTCACGTGACCGGCGAGGTTGAACGCGAGGTCCTTCTGGAGCTTGTTGACGTTGGCGAGGTCGTCCGCGTCGCGGGCCTCGGCCAGCTTCACGAGCGCGGTGTTCGCACCGTCGACATACGCCTTGTGGTGCTTGTCGTGGTGCAGCTCCATGATCCGACCGCTGATGTTCGGCTCGAGCGCCGAGTAGTCGTACGGAAGGTCGGCGAGCGTGTAGTCAGCCATTACTCATCTCCTCAGGTGTGTCCCGGCACGAACGGTTCCGCCGGGATCGGGCGACTTTTCCAGTCTACTGAGGGCAACTCCGGCCGCGACCGGAAGCTTCCCGGACGGGGCGCCCCGCCACGGAACCTACACCTCGTCGAGGTCGGCCGGGAGGTTGGCATCCGTACCGGGGATTCCCAGATCCGCCGCGCGCTTGTCGGCCATCGCGAGAAGGCGGCGGATGCGACCGGCGACGGCGTCCTTCGTCATGGGCGGGTCGGCGTGGTGGCCGAGCTCGTCGAGGCTGGCGTCGCGCTGCGAGAGGCGGAGCTCGCCGGCGTAGCGCAAGTGCTCCGGAACGTCGTCGCCGAGGATCTCGAGCGCGCGCTCGACGCGGGCGCAGGCGGCGACGGCGGCCTGCGCCGAGCGACGCAGGTTCGCGTCGTCGAAATTGACCAGCCGGTTGGCGGTGGCGCGCACCTCGCGGCGCTGACGCAGCTCCTCCCAGTTGGCGACGGTCTGCGCCGCGCCCATCTGGACGAGCATCGCGCTGATCGCCTCGCCGTCGCGGATGACGACGCGGTGCACGCCCCGGACCTCCCGAGCCTTCGCGGCGATGCCCAGGCGGCCTGCGGCCCCCACGAGCGCCATCGCAGCCTCGTTGCCCGGGCAGGTGACTTCGAGGGCGGCGGAGCGACCCGGGTCGGTGAGCGAGCCGTGCGCGAGGAATGCGCCGCGCCAGACGGCGGCCAGCTCCTCCCGTGAGCCGGTCGTGAGACGGTTGGGGAGGCCTCGGATCGGGCGGCGGCGGGCATCGAGCAGGCCGGTCTGGCGAGCGAGGGTCTCGCCCCCCTCGAGCACCCGGACGAGGTACTGCGGGCTGCGGCGGATGCCGGAGGCGGAGATGATGGATCCTTCGCTGCGGACGCCGTAGAGCTCGGCCAGGTCCTTGCGCACCCGCGTGGCGAGCTCGGGGGTGTCGAGCTCGCTCTCCACCGCGATGCGGCCGCCGATCAGGTGCAGTCCGCCGGAGAAGCGGAGGATGGTCGCGAGCTCGGCGGCGCGCACGGTCGTCTTGCTGACCTGCACCTTCGTGAGCTCGTCCTTGACGTCGGCGGTGAGAGCCAATCGGATTCCTAACTGTTGAGCGACGGCGTCGGTGGCGCCGTGATACGGGTGGCCGGTGTCATTCACGGCCGAGGTCGCGGTGTTTGGTGTTCACCGCGAGACCCGGGAAACTGCGCAACCGTGCCGCGAGCTCTTCCGCAATCGCGACGGAACGGTGCTTCCCTCCCGTGCAGCCTATCGCGATCGTGGCATGCCGTTTGTTCTCGCGCTGGTACCCCTCGAAGATCGGACGGAGCGCCAGCACGTACGCGGAGACGAACTCCTCCGCTCCGTTCTGACTCAGGACGAAGTCGCGCACGACCTCGTCGAGACCGGTGTGCGGCCGCAGCTCCGGGTTCCAGAACGGGTTGGGCAGGAAGCGCGCGTCGGCCACGAGGTCGGCGTCCGGCGGCAGCCCGTATTTGAAGCCGAAGCTCTGGACGGTGACCTGCACGCCCGCCGTGCCCTCGGAGGCGAACGTCTCCGTGATGTTGGTCGCCAGCTGGTGGATGTTCAGGTCGGAGGTGTCGACGATGAGGTCGCTCGCCTCGCGGATCTCGCGCAGACGCGCCCTCTCCGCGGTGATCCCATCCAGGATGGTGCCATCACCCTGCAGGGGATGCGGGCGCCGCACCTGCTCGAACCGGCGGACGAGCACGGAGTCGGCGGCCTCCAGGAACAGCACGCGCACCTTCGTGCCCTCGCGCAGGCTCTGGATCATCTCGCGCAGGTCGGCGAAGAAGTTGCGGCCGCGGACGTCGACGACGGCCGCGATCCGGGGCAGGCCGGAATCGGCCCGGTTCGCGAGCTCGATGAGCGGGCGCAGCATCTGGGGAGGGAGGTTGTCGACCACGTACCAGTCGAGGTCCTCGAGCGCGTTGGCGACCGTCGAACGGCCCGCCCCCGACATGCCCGTGACGATCAGCACTTCCTGCTGCGCGGTGTCGGTGGCCACCTGTTCTCCTCCTCGCGATGCGTGTCCGCCCAGCCTACCGAGAGACGGCGGCCGAGATGGATGTCCTGCGCATAATCAGTGGGGCCGTGCACGCGAGCGCAGCGGCGACGACCCAGGCGGCCGCTGAGCCGCCCGTCACGAGCGTCAGCACGACGCCCGACGCGCCGGCCACGGCTCCCGTGACGGCCGCGACCGGGGAGACCCGCGGCGCCGTGTCGGGGCGCGCGGGGGCGGTCTCGATGCGCCCGGCCACGGCCACCGCCCCGGCGACGGCGATCAGGACGACCGCGAACCACACCGGGCGGGACGACCACCACTCCGCACTCAGGATCGGGGGAAGCGTGGTGCCGGAGACCAGCAGCGCCCCCGCGAGCACGATCAGCACCGGCATGTGCCACAGGTAGACCGTCATCGGACGCGCCGAGATCCACGCCACCACGGCCTCCACGCCCGGGCGTGTCGCTGCGGAACGCAGAGCGGGCGCGACGATCGCGAAGAGCGCGAGCTGGATCGCGCCGAGCAGCACGAGAGCCGACACCGGCGGATTGAGGTTCGCGAGCATGTCGAAGGACCAGAAGCCCGTTGCGCACACCCCCGCCAGCAGTGCGGCGGCGCCCGCCGCGACGAGCAGCAGCGTGCGGGGGCGGAGGGCGCCCACCCGGCCGTCGGCCAGCCAGAAGCCGAGCTGCTGGACCGCCAGCCAGACGAAGACGAGGTTGGCGAACCCCACCCCCGTGACGCCCGTCGACACCCGGACGACGTCGACGGCCAGCGCGAGAGCGACCGGCGCGAGCAGGCCGAGCACTGGCGCGCGACGATGGAGGGCGACCATCGGCGGGACGCCGACCGTGCAGAGCACGTACACGCCCAGGAACCACAGCGGCTGGCTCATCCGGAAGCCGGCGACGGCGACGAGGGACTCCGGGACCCCCGCGAGCGTGAGCGCGCTCAGGAGCACGGCCACGCCGCCGAAGGCGACCGCGGCGGGCACGAACAGCCGGCGCACGCGCGCCCCCAGGTATTCGCCGTAGCCCGCGCCCCGCCCCCGCATCCGCTCCCACTGGGTGTACGACGAGAACCCGCCCAGGACGAAGAACAACGGCATGACCTGCACGAGCCAGCTCAGCGCGGCGAAGCCCGGCCAGTGCTCCATGGCGTTCTCGAGCACCGGACCCGCCGCTCCGGCGGCGACGCCGACCATGAGCGCGTGCAGCAGCACGACGACCACAAGAGAGGCGGAGCGCGCCAGGTCGACGGCCGCATCCCTGCGAGCCGGCGGTTCACGCCGCTCCGGTGCGCGGGTCGCGAGGGACAGGGTCATAGGAGGCTCCTTCCGTCCGGCCCGGCGGGCCGACGGTCAGAGCGTCTCAACGGGATGTGGAGCCTCGCGTCACCCCGGAGAGCCAACCCGCACCCCTACCGCGGTAGGGGTGCGGTACAAGGCCGCGGTACGGAGCGGTGGGCGGGGACGCGGTGAGGGCCGGGGCGGGTGGCGCCCGGTCAGGGGTTCGGCGCGACGAGTCCCGCGTCGAAGGCCAGGATGACCGCCTGCACCCGGTCGCGGAGCCCCAGCTTGGAGAACACGCGGCTCACGTGGGTCTTGACCGTCTGCTCGGCGATGAACAGCTCGGCGGCGATCTCGGCGTTGGAGAGACCGCGCCCGATCAGCACCAGGATCTCCCGCTCGCGCTCGGTCAGGCCGGCGAGGCGCTGCGCCTGCGCGCCCCCCGCCGGCCGCAGGGAGCCGAAGCGCTCCAGCAGACGCTTGGTGACCCGCGGGGCGAGGAGGGCGTCTCCGTCGGCGACCACGCGCACGGCCTGCACGAGATCGGCGGGAGGGGCATCCTTCAGCAGGAAGCCGCTCGCACCCGCGCTGAGCGCGTCGTAGACGTACTCGTCGGCGTCGAACGTGGTGAGGACCAGCACGAGCGGGCGATGCGGATCGCCGCGGCTCGGGCGCACCAGCTCTCGGGTGGCGTCGATTCCGTTCATCACCGGCATGCGCACATCCATCAGCACGACATCCGGCCGCAGGCGGCGCGCCAGCTCCACCGCCTCGGCGCCGTCGGCCGCCTGACCGAGCACCTCGATCCCCTCCTGCGCCTGGAGGATCGCGGCGAAGCCCGCGCGCACCATCGCCTGATCGTCCGCGACGAGCACGCTGATCGTCATGCGGATTCCTTTCCGACGCCGAGCGGGAGCACCGCGCGCACCCGGAAGCCGCCGTCGGCGCACGGCGCCGCCTCGAGCGTCCCGCCCAGGAGCTCCGCGCGCTCGCGCATCCCACGGATGCCGTGGCCACCGGCGTCGGGCGCGGGCGCGGAGGCCGGCCTCCCGGGAGGCGCGGAGTTCGCGACCGCGACCTGCAGGCCCCCGCTCACGTGCTCCACCACGACCTCGACGGCCGCACCGGTGGCGTGACGCGCAACGTTGCTCAGGGACTCCTGCACGATCCGATAGACAGCGAGGGCCAGGACCGGGTCCACTGCGGCCGCGATCTCGGGCGCGAGCCGGTCGTCCAGATGCGCCGTTCCGCGGCGACCCGCCGCGGCGACGAGCGCGGCGAGGTCCCCGAGGCCCGGCTGCGGCGCGGTCTCGGCGGTCGCGTCCTCGCTGCGGAGGACGCCGAGCAGCGCGCGCATCTCCCCCATGGCGCTGCGCGCGGTCGCCGCCAGTTCGTCGAACTCCGCGACGGCGTCCGGCGAGAGGTCCGGGAGCCGGTACCGCGCGCTCGAGGCCTGCACCTGGATCGCGGACATGCCGTGGGCGACCACGTCGTGCAGTTCCCGCGCGATCCGCGTCCGCTCCTCGGCCACCTCACGGAGCGCCTGCTCGGAGGCCGAGATGCGCTGCTCCCGCAGGAGCTGCCGCCGGACGTCCTGCCAGCGTGCCACCAGCACTCCACCGCCGAGCGCGGCCGCGCTCACCGCAGCGAAGACGATCAGGTCGGCGGTCACGGCGCCGGACGTCGCGGGAGCGCGCATGCCCGACCAGCCCACGATCGACGTCGCGGCGACGGCGACCGTCCACACGACCCCGGCGGCTCGCCACGCCCCTCCCGCAGCGGCCAGGCCGAGCGCGGCGGCGAAGGCGATCGTCGACGGCACTGCCACCGGCCACGGGCCACCACCTGCCGGGGAACCGAGCAGGGACAGCAGGAGGACGGCCGCCGCGGAGACGGCGACCGCGGCCGCCGGCCGCACCAGCGCGAGCAGGAGTGCGCCGCCGAGCGCGGCCGAGAGCAGCAGGGCGACGACGACGGGGGTGGCGTAGAGGGTCGCGGAGAGCGCGGCCGACACGGCGAGGATCGCCACCGTCGCCGTCGTCGTGGCTCCCCAGAGCAGGACGCGCGAGCCGTCGATCCGCAACGCAGGCGGCTGCGGGAGCGCGCTGGGCGTCGACGCTGTCATCCGCGGGCCTCCTGCCGGTCCTGTGCGACGGTGAGAACCGTCGGCGCTGTTCTTCGTGCCGTCTCGCGAGCGGGAGCGACGGGGCACGGCGATCCCGCGCCCGGACGTGCCTCGCGTCGCTTCGCATGAGCGCGCAGCCCGGCATCGATCCCGATGCCCACCGTCACGCCCAGGACGATCCCGACGACCATCGCGAGGAACGCGTTGCCGCCGAGCCAGTGCGCTGCGACCACCCCCACAGTAACGGAGTAGAGGGCCCACGAGACCCCCGCGACGGAGGACAGCAGCAGGAAGCGCGCGGGCGCGATCCGCGAGGCGCCCGCCATGAGGTTGACGGCCACCCGGCCCACCGGCACGTATCGCGCCGACAGGAGCAGAACACCGGTCCGCTGATGCAGTCCGCGACGGGCACGTGCCAGCGCCGCGCTCGTGCGCGGGCCGCGCAGCGGGCGGAGACGCTCGATGCGGCCGATGGGCACGAGACGCCCGACCGCGAAGGTGAGGTTGTCGCCCGCGATCGCCCCCGCGGCGGCGCACGCGAGCACCAGCGGCAGGTTCGGCGCCCCGACAGCGACGGCGGCCGCCGCGGCCGCGATCACCACGGACTCGCTGGGCACGGGTGGGAAGAACGCGTCCACGAGCACGACGGCGAAGACGACCAGATACACCCACGGGGACGCGGCCGCGTGGGCGATGAACTCGTTGAGGGCTTCCATGCCTCGACGCTACGGACGGAGAGCGCGCAACGCGTCCCCCAGCGGTACCGGCCACCCCCTACCGCAGAGGGAGAAACCGCCGAGGGAGACCCCGCACCCGGACGACCGGCCGAGCGAGCCTCAGCGCTCGGCCAGCCGCTCGGCCACGGCGGCGGCCAGCGTCGGGCCGACGCCGCGCACCTCTGCGATCTGCTCCGGCGTCGCCTGCTTCAGCTGGGCCACAGAACCGAAGTGCTTCAGCAGCTCCTTCACCCGCGATGGGCCGAGGCCCGGGATCTCGCCCAGCACGGTGCCGATGTCACGCTTACGCCGCGACCGCTGGTAGGTGATCGCGAAGCGGTGTGCCTCGTCGCGCAGCCGCTGGATGAGGAAGAGGGCGTCGCTGTTGCGCGGCAGGATGACCGGGAAGTCCGAGTCGGGCAGCCAGATCTCCTCCAGACGCTTGGCGATACCCGCCAGCTGGATGCCCTGCACGCCCGACTCCTCGAGGGCGCGCTGCGCCGCGGCCACCTGCGGCTGACCGCCGTCGACGAGGAGGAGGTTCGGCGGGTAGGAGAACTTGCGGCGGCGCTTCTCCGCCGCTTCCGCGAGCTCGGCGTCGACGTCGATGGTCGGGTCGTCTCCCCCGTCGTCGGCGAACGGCTCGTCCGTTCGCCCCGTGCCCGCAGCGACCGGATCGGTCTCGATGGGCGCGTCGTCCTTCAGGTAGGCGAGTCGCCGCGTGATCACCTGGTAGATCGACTCCGTGTCGTCGGTCGACTCGGGGATGCTGAACCGGCGGTACTGATCCTTGCGCGGCAGACCGTCCTCGAAGACGACCATGGACGCGACGATGTTGGTCCCGCTCAGGTGCGAGACGTCGTAGCACTCCATTCGCAGCGGAGCCTCGTCCATGCCGAGCGCGTCCTGGATGTCGGAGAGCGCCTTGGACCGGGCGACGAAGTCCGCAGATCGGCGAGTCTTGTAGAGCACGAGCGCGTTCTTGGCGTTCATCTCCGCGGTCTGCGCCAGCGCGGCCTTGTCGCCGCGCTGGGCGACGCGCAGCTCCACACGACCGCTGAGCCGTCCGCGCGTCGCACTCGGGTCGCTCACGCTCCCCCCGCTGGTCTCGTGCCGACGTTCGGTGAGCCACCGTTCCAGCTCCGCCGTGTCGTCCGGCAGTTCGGGCACCAGAATCTCGCGCGGGGGCACGTCGGCGCCCTCGTAGGCGTTCTGCAGGACGGTCTCCACCAGTTCGCCGAGCTCCATGTCGAGCTCTTTGTCGACCACCCAGCTGCGGACACCGCGGATGCGCCCGCCGCGCACGATGAACTGCTGCACCGCGGCCGCGAGCTCGTCGTGGGCGATGCCGAAGGCGTCGAGGTCAACCGTCTCCTGCAGCACGACCGCGCTCTTGCCCATGGCCGCCTCGAGGGCCTGGATGGCGTCACGGTGCCGGGCGGCGGCCTCGTAGTCCATCGTGCTCGCGGCCGACTTCATCTTGTCGTTCAGCTCGCGGATGTACTTCGTGTCATTGCCCGCCATGAACGAGACGAAGTCCTCGGCGAGCCCGCGGTGGTCCTCCGGCGTGATACGGCCGACGCAGGGCGCGGCGCACTTGCCGATGTCGCCGAGCAGGCACGGACGACCCGTCAGCTCGGCGCGGCGGTACACCCCGTCGGAGCAGCTGCGGACCGGGAACGCCTTGAGCATGAGGTCGACGGTGTCGCGGATCGCCCACACCTTCGTGTACGGACCGAAGTAGCGGGCGTCCTTGACGCCGCGGTTGCGGGTGACCATCACGCGCGGGATGCGGTCGCCCAGCGTCACGGCGAGGTAGGGGTACGACTTGTCGTCCCGGAACTGCACGTTGAACGGTGGAGTGAACTCCTTGATCCAGGTGTACTCCAGCTGGAGCGCCTCGAACTCGCTCGCCACCACCGTCCACTCGACCGACGCGGCGGTCGTGACCATGCGCCGGGTGCGCTCGTGCAGGCTGCGCAGAGGCTGGAAGTAGTTGCTCAACCGCGCACGCAGGTTCTTCGCCTTGCCCACGTAGAGCACCCGCCGGTTCTTGTCACGGAAACGGTAGACGCCCGGCTGGGTCGGGATCTCGCCGGCCTTCGGCCGGTAGCTGACGGTGTCGGCCACGCGCGCGCCCTACGCGGCGCCCTGGGCGCTCTCGCCCTGCAGGATCTCCTTGAGGAAGTAGCCCGTGTGGCTGCCTGGAGCCTCCGCCACCTGCTCCGGGGTGCCGGTCGCGATGACCTGGCCGCCCCCGGCGCCGCCTTCGGGGCCCATATCGATCAGCCAGTCCGCGGACTTGATCACGTCGAGGTTGTGCTCGATGACGATGACGGTGTTGCCCTTGTCGAGAAGGCCGTTGAGCACGAGCAGCAGCTTGCGGACGTCTTCGAAGTGCAGACCGGTGGTCGGCTCGTCGAGCACGTAGACGCTGCGGCCGTTCGAACGGCGCTGCAGCTCGGTCGCGAGCTTCACGCGCTGCGCCTCGCCGCCCGACAGGGTCGTCGCGCTCTGGCCGAGGCGCACGTAGCCGAGACCCACGTCGACCAGCGTCTTCAGGTAGCGGTGGATGGCCGAGATCGGCTCGAAGAACACCGCCGCCTCGCTGATCGGCATGTCGAGCACCTCGGCGATGTTCTTGCCCTTGTAGTGCACCGAGAGCGTGTCGCGGTTGTAGCGGGCTCCCCCGCACACCTCGCACGCGACGTACACGTCGGGCAGGAAGTTCATCTCGATCTTGATCGTGCCGTCGCCGGAGCACGCCTCGCAGCGACCGCCCTTGACGTTGAAGCTGAACCGGCCCGGCAGGTAGCCGCGCATCTTCGCCTCGGTGGTCTCCGCGAAGAGGTTGCGGATGCGGTCGAACACGCCCGTGTAGGTGGCCGGGTTGGAGCGCGGAGTCCGGCCGATGGGCGCCTGGTCGACGTGCACGACCTTGTCGAGATTGTCCAGTCCGGTGACCGTGCGGTGCTTGCCCGGAAGCTTGCGGGCCCCGTTGAGCTTGTTGGCGAGCACGCGGTAGAGGATGTCGTTGACGAGCGACGACTTGCCCGATCCCGAGACGCCCGTGACGGCGACGAACGTGCCGAGCGGGAAGTCGACGGTGACCTTCTTGAGGTTGTTCGCCTCGGCGTCGACCACGCGCAGCATCCGCTTCTTGTCGATCTTCCGGCGCTTGGCCGGGATGGCGATCTCGCGACGGCCCGCGAGGTAGTCTCCCGTGAGCGAGTCGGTGTTCGCCAGCAGCTCATCGTACGAGCCGGAATGCACGACGTGACCGCCGTTGACGCCCGCGCCCGGACCGATGTCGACGACCCAGTCGGCGGTGCGGATGGTGTCCTCGTCGTGCTCGACCACGATGAGCGTGTTGCCGAGGTCGCGGAGGGCCACGAGCGTGTCGATCAGGCGCCGGTTGTCACGCTGGTGCAGGCCGATGCTCGGCTCGTCGAGCACGTAGAGTACGCCGGTCAGCCCCGACCCGATCTGAGTGGCGAGCCGGATGCGCTGCGCCTCGCCACCGGACAGCGTGGCCGCCGCCCGCGAGAGGTCGAGGTAGCTGAGTCCGACCTGGATCAGGAAGTCGAGGCGGATCTTGATCTCGCGCAGCACCTGGGCGCCGATCTTCTGCTCGCGCTCGGTGAGGTGCAGCTTCTCCATGAACGCGCGGGCGTCGCTGAGGCTCAGCTCCGACGCGTCCGCGATGCTCGCACCGTGCACGTGCACGGCGAGCACCTCGGGCTTCAGGCGCTTGCCCTTGCAGACCGGGCACGGAACCTCGCGCAGATACTCGGCCCAGCGTGCGCGCTGCGTGTCGGTCTCGGCCTGCAGGTACTGGCGCTCGATGTACGGAACCACGCCCTCGAAGCCGGAGGTGTACGACATCTCGCGTCCGTACCGGTTCTTCCAGCGGACCTTGACCTCGAAGTTGTCGCCGTGGAGCACCGCGTCGCGCACGTTCTCCGGGAGCTTCTTCCACGGGGTCGTCAGCGAGAACTTCAGGTCGCGAGCGAGCCCGTCGAGCAGCTTCTCGTAGTAGTTGAAGAGCCCTTTGCCCTGCGTGGTCCAGGGGACGATCACGCCCTCCGCGATGCTCAGCTCGTCGTCGCCGAGCAGCAGGTCGTCGTCGACCGACATGCGCGTGCCGAGGCCGGAGCACTCGGGGCACGCGCCGAACGGCGCATTGAACGAGAACGTGCGCGGCTCGATCTCGGTGAGCTGGATCGGGTGGCCGTTCGGGCAGGAGAGCTTCTCGCTGAAGTTCTGCCAGGCCTCCGGTCCCTCACGGTCGACGAAGTTGACCTGGACGAGACCGTCCGTGAGCCGCAGCGCGGTCTCGAGCGAGTCCGTCAGACGGGTCAGGATGTCGGGGCCGGCCACGAGACGGTCCACGATGACCGAGATGTCGTGCTTGTACTGCTTCTTGAGCGTCGGCGGTTCCGCGAGCTGGATCATCTCGCCGTCGACCAGCGCGCGCGAGTAACCGCCCGCCGCGAGCTCCTTGAAGAGGTCGACGAACTCGCCCTTCTTCTGCGAGACGACCGGGCTGACCACCATGTAGCGCGTGCCCGCCTCCAGCTCCATCAGCTGGTCGGCGATCTGCTGCACCGTCTGCCGCTGGATCTTCTCGCCGCAGATCGGGCAGTGCGGCACGCCGATGCGCGCCCAGAGCAGACGCATGTAGTCGTAGATCTCGGTGATCGTTCCGACGGTCGAGCGCGGGTTGCGGTTCGTCGACTTCTGATCGATCGACACCGCGGGGCTGAGACCCTCGATGAAGTCGACGTCGGGGCGGTCGACCTGCCCGAGGAACTGACGCGCGTAGGCCGACAGCGACTCGACGTACCGGCGCTGCCCCTCCGCGAAGATCGTATCGAACGCGAGAGACGACTTGCCCGAGCCCGACAGGCCGGTGAACACGACGAGGGAGTCGCGCGGGATCTCGAGGTCGACATCGTGCAGGTTGTGCACACGCGCGCCCCGGACGCTCAGGTGCGACCCCGTGACCCTGGCGATGCTCCCCTGCGGCTGATGGCTCTGCGCCTGGTGCGCCTGACCCTGGATACCCTGCCCCTGAATACTCACTCGTCCCATTTTCCGCTAGTTCTCGACGGCGTCGGCCCGTGTTCGCCGACCGCGCACGCGCGCCGGCGGTTCGAAGTTTTGTTCGATTCTAGCGCCTCCGCGGCGGGTCGGGGCCCGCACGCGCGAGTCTAGGCGCGACCACCGACATCGGGGACCCCTCCCGCCTCACCCCCGACGCGGCCGCAGGAGGAAGACCGCGATGAGGACGGCGATGGCCAGGATCGCGGCACCGGCCACGATCGCCATCGCGCCGACGCCCTGCTCCGGCCGCAGCACGAGGATCACGACGGCGACCGCCTGCACCGGGAGTTGGATCGCGATCAGCCGCCGCACCCCGGGGAGCAGCACGGCGGGTTGGAGGCCGGCGCGGACGGGCACGGCGAGCATCCACCCCGCCAGCACGTGCAGCACGTGCACGCCGACGATCAGCGCGAGGAGGCGCGCGGAGACGCCTTCGGCCGGCTCCAGGAGAGCGGAGAAGGCCAGCACGGCGATGAGCAGCCACGCCGTGCGCCAACGCGGCACGACGACGGTCACCGCCGCGAGGGCGACGCCGATCACGGGCCACGGACCGCTGGGCGCCGCCGACAGCGCCAGGGGGACGGCGATCAGAGCGAACGCGACCCGCAGCGACCAACCGGGGAGCGTCCACGGGAGCCCGGTCACCTCCGCCCGGGACTCCCGGGCGTCGGGCGTCGCGCTCATGCGGGCCTGCCCGCGGTCGCGCGTCGCCGGGGTGCAGCGAGCCGGCGCAGGGCGGAGTCCCGATCCGGGGACGTCCACACCAGCAGGTCCGCGCCCGCCGCCCGCAACCGCTCGAGCCGGACGGCCCGCTCGGCCACCACCACCCGGAGGGCGATCTGCTCCCGCGCCGTGAGCGTCGCGGCGCGCAGCGGAGGGAGGACGTCCACCGCGATCACCCGATGCCCTGCAGCGCGCCAGGTCAGGGCCAGCCGCAGTGGCTGGTCGTCGAGGAACGTGGAGAGCACATAGACCAGCGCACCGGTGGCCAGCCGGGGGACGCGCACGCGATCGCCGACGGCGCGGCGCGCTGTGGTCGTCTCGATGCGGCGGAGTACCGCCTCCCTGTGCCGCGAGCCCGAGCGAGGGGGAAGGGCGCGCGCGGCATCGGCGATGTCGTCGAAGCCGACCCGGTCGGCGACGGCCGCGTACGCCGTCGCGAGCGAGACCGCGGCCTCCCTCGCCACGTCGAGCGAGCGCAGGCCGGCCCGCGGGTGCGGTGCAGCCCAGTCCGCCACCTCGCCCGGGAGGTCGTCGCGGGCATCCAGGACGAGCTGGACCGCCGCGTCGGAGGTCGCCGTCGTGCGGCGCACGTAGAGCTCACCGGGGCGCTGTGCTCGACGGGCCGTCGCCTTCCAGTCGATCCGCCGCAGCCGGTCGCCGGCACGATAGCGGTCGACATCGCGGAACTCGCCGCCGTCACCCGGCCTGCTGGACACGTGCTGCCCCGTGAGGCCCTGCAGGCGAGCGGGCAGCGGAAGGCTCCGGATCGGCAGCGCCGCGGGCCGCACGACGCGAACGACCGTCGCGGCGGCCCCGGGCACGTCGGGGTCGCCCGTCCACGAGGCGTCCGCGCCGATCGCACGCCCCTCGACCAGGACGACGCGCTGCGGCCCGGAGTGCCCGACCGCGACGCCGACACGGAGCTGCGTCGCGGCCCTCGCCGTGAGCACGGTGTCGACGGGTGTGCGGTCCGCCGGGGTGATCCGGAGCTGGATCGCGTCCGGATGGCTTCCGGGCGCCGCCGCGGCGGAAACGGCGACTGCGACGCGAGCGGTCGCACCGTCATCGCGGGTGGGCTCCCCCGCCCCGGCGACGCCCGGCGCCGGCTCCGAGCCGTCGGCCGCAGCCACGGCGTGCGCCCTCATCGTGACGGCGCTCCCGTCGCGCGGGCGGCGCACCCGGTCGCCCAGGACGGCCAGGAGCAGCGGCGCCGCGACCAGCACCAGCTCGACGCGCCCGAACAGGAAAGCGGCGGTCAGGCACACGGCGGCCACCAGCGCGGCCCCGGTCTGAGCCGGACGGGGAACGCGACGCAACGGCGATCCCGCACTCTTCCCGTCCGGCACAGCACCGGCGCGCGATGCGCTGTCCGTCATGCGCCCGCCGACCCCTCCACGTGCTCCGGGGCGCGCGTGCCGACCGCCGGAGGCCCCGGTACGGCGGCGACCACCTCTGCAACGACGTCCTGCGGGCTGACGCCGCCTGTCCAGGCCGACACCGTCAGCGTGAGCCGGTGGGCGAGCACCGGGACGGCGACGCGCTTGACATCGTCGGGGAGGACGAAGTCGCGCCCGGCCAGCACTGCCAGCGCGCGGGCCATCAGCAGCAGCCCCTGCGACCCGCGTGGCGAGGCCCCCACCTCGACCGAGCGGTGGCGGCGGGTCGCGGCGGCCAGGGCCACGCAGTATGCGGCGATGTCGGGGTCGACGTCCACTCGCTCCACGCCCGCCTGCATGGCGAGCAGCGTGTCCGCGTCTGTCACCGGTGCCACGACGGCGACCTCGCGTCGTCGTGCGACCCGTGCGAGCAGCACCTGGCGCTCCCCCGCCGCGTCCGGATAGCCGACGCTCAGCCGCACCATGAATCGATCGAGCTGCGCCTCGGGGAGGGCGTAGGTGCCCTCGGACTCGATCGGGTTCGCCGTCGCGACCACGTGGAACGGCTGCGGGAGGGCGAAACTGCTCCCCTCGACCGACACCTGCCCCTCCGCCATCGCCTCCAGCAGCGCGGACTGCGTCTTCGGCGAGGTGCGGTTGATCTCGTCGGCGAGGAACAGCCCGGTGAAGACGGGCCCGGGGCGGAACTCGAACTCGGCGGTCTGCGGCAGGTACACGAACGACCCGGTGATGTCGGACGGCAGGAGGTCCGGAGTGCACTGGAGGCGGCGGAAGTCGAGGCCGACGGCCGCCGCGATCGAGCGCGCGGCGAGGGTCTTGCCGAGACCGGGGACGTCCTCGAAGAGCACATGGCCGCCGGCGAGGATCGAGGCGAGCGCGAGCGTCAGCGGCTCCCGCATCCCGATCACGACGGACTCGACGCGATCGAGCACGGCGGCGCCGAGGCGCGCGACGTCGTCGACGGACAGCGGGGCGGGGAGGGACGGCATGGTTCTCCTGGGGTCGAGGGACAAGACGGGGCGGCACCGAGCACTCCGCTCAGCCGCCCCCGTGGTCCGTCACCGGGGCGAGCGCCTCGAGACGGGCGAGCAGGGATGCGTAGGCGGCCGTGCTCGGCGACTCGCCGCTCCCGCGCCGCAGGATGGGAAGGGCGTCGTCGCCGAGCAGACGGGCGACCTCCGCCGCCGACGCGGGGTCGTCGAGCGCCACGCCGCGGAGGGCGAGACACTCGGTCGCGAGCGCCCGGAGCCTCCGGACGGCGTCGGGCGAGACGCGCCCGGCGCGGAGACCGCGGGAGCGGGCCGCGATGGACCAGCCGAGCTGAACGACATCGCGCCGCGCGCCGGGGCGCGGCTCGGGCGCGGGGACGGCCCACGAGACCTCCCCCTGAGAGCCCACGAGCGCCAGGACACACGCGAGCGCCGCGACGACCGCTCCGGCCCCGATCGCGTGCGGCGCGTCCATCCCGAGAAGCCAGGCGGCGACGCCGACGATCAGTCCGAGCGCACCGCAGCCGGCGATCCGGCGCCCGGCCCGTGGCGGTCTCACCGGGCCTCCTGCGAGCGTGCGCCGGCCCGCGTCGCCAGCCATGACGCGCGCAGCGACTCCAGAGCGGCGCGGGCGTCCGCCACGTCTGCGTCCGTCGCGGGACGTGTCCCGAACCGCACGCGCTGGTACACGCCGAGCAGCGAGCGCGCTGCCGTCGCATCGGCTGCGACCCTGGCGACAACGCGGGCGACGAACTCCGCGGGGGTCTCGGCGGGCAACCGCCGGACGCCGGAGTCGGAGGCGCCCTCCTCCAGGCCCAGCCAGGCGCGCTCGATGGCGTCGCGGGGATCCCTCGGCGCGTCCAGTTCCGCGAGTGCGCGGTCCAGCCCGCGACGGACGGGCTCCGGCCGAGGCTCGTCGGCGGCCGGCGGCAGCTCGCCGTCCGTCACGGCCCCGAGCAGCGGGGCCGAGGGCGCGGCCCGGTCCGCCATCCGCCGGCGCAGGTACCGCCAGACGAGCGCAAGGACGAGCACGGCCGCGAGCGCGACGAGGGCGACCACGACCCAGGACAGGTCGACCTGGACGACCCGACCGGTGTCCCGCGGCCCGGGAGTGCCGGTCACGGCGTCGGTGACACCGGGCCGCGGCCCGAGATCTGCGTCGGACAGGCCGATACGCGGGCCACTGAACACGGGAGGCCCCTGCGAGCTCACTGCGACGGCCGCCACCGCGAGCAGCAGTGCGCCCGCGCCAGGGACGACCCACCGCTGCCACGCCGCCTTCGAGCTCACCCTGCCACCGTAGCGCGCTCGCGGACTGCCCGGTCGACGAGGCGGATCTCAGCCCAGGTGCCCGGCCTTCTCCATCTGGCGCAGATCCCGCTTGAGGTCGGAGAGCTCGTCGCGCAGGCGTGCCGCCAACTCGAACTTGAGTTCGCCCGCCGCGGCGAGCATCTGCTGGTTGAGATCGGCGATGAGACCTTCGAGCTCTGCGGCGCCCTGCGCGGCGATGCCTCCGTTGCGGAGGTTCGGCGTCGGGCTCTTGCGCTTCTGCTCGCGTCCCGCGAGCATCCGAGCGGTATCGGCCTCCTCACGGGCGAGCACGTCGGTGATGTCGGCGATGCGCTTGCGCAACGGCTGCGGGTCGATGCCATTGACCCGGTTGTACTCCAGCTGCTTGTCGCGACGCCGATCAGTCTCCTCGATCGCGCGCTGCATCGAGTCGGTGAGCACGTCCGCGTACATGTGCACCTCGCCCGACACGTTGCGGGCTGCGCGGCCGATGGTCTGGATGAGCGAGGTCGACGACCGCAGGAACCCCTCCTTGTCCGCGTCGAGGATCGCGACCAGCGACACCTCGGGCAGGTCGAGGCCCTCGCGCAGCAGGTTGATGCCCACCAGCACGTCGTAGACGCCGGCACGCAGCTCGGTCAGCAGTTCGACGCGCCGCAGCGTGTCGACGTCGGAATGGAGGTACCGCACGCGCACGCCGGCCTCGGCGAGGAAGTCGGTGAGCTCCTCCGCCATCTTCTTCGTGAGCGTCGTGACGAGGATGCGCTCGTCGCGCTCGACGCGCACCCGGATCTCCTCGAGCAGATCGTCGATCTGCCCCTTCGTCGGCTTGACGACGATCTGCGGGTCGACGAGCCCGGTCGGGCGGATGATCTGCTCGACGACGCCGTCGGCGATCCCCAGCTCGTACTGCCCCGGGGTGGCCGAGAGATAGACGGTCTGGCCCACGCGGTCCTTGAACTCGTTCCAGCGCAGCGGCCGGTTGTCGAGCGCGCTCGGGAGCCGGAAGCCGTGCTCCACCAGGGTGCGCTTGCGGGACGCGTCGCCCTCGTACATCGCGCCGATCTGGGGGACGGTCACGTGCGACTCGTCGATCACGACGAGGAAGTCGTCCGGGAAGTAGTCCAGCAGGCAGTTCGGCGCCTCCCCGGGCTGCCGGCCGTCGATGTGGCGCGAGTAGTTCTCGATGCCGGAGCAGAAGCCGATCTGCTCCATCATCTCGAGGTCGAACTGCGTGCGCATGCGGAGGCGCTGGGCCTCCAGCAGCTTGCCCTCGCGCTCCAGCTCGACCAGCCGGTCGTGCAGCTCGGTCTGGATCGTTCCGATGGCGCGCTGCATGGTGACCGGGCTGGCCGCGTAGTGCGTCGCGGGGAAGACGGACACCGCGTCCATCTTCGAGATCACGTTGCCGGTGAGGGGGTGCAGCGTGTACAGCGCCTCGATCTCGTCGCCGAACATCTCGATCCGCACGGCGTGCTCCTCGTAGACCGGGATGATCTCGATCGTGTCACCGCGCACGCGGAACTTGCCGCGCGAGAAGTCGACATCGTTGCGCTCGTACTGCATGTTGACGAACCGCCGGATGAGCGCGTCGCGTCCGATGGTCTGGCCCACCTGGAGCGCGACCATCGCCTCGAGGTATTCCTCCGCCGCGCCGAGGCCGTAGATGCAGGACACCGTCGACACGACCACCACGTCGCGCCGGCTGAGCAGCGAGTTCGTCGTCGAGTGGCGCAGGCGCTCGACCTCCGCGTTGATCGAGGAGTCCTTCTCGATGAACGTGTCCGTCTGCGGCACGTAGGCCTCGGGCTGGTAGTAGTCGTAGTACGAGACGAAATACTCGACGGCGTTGTTCGGCAGCAGCTCCCGGAACTCGTTGGCGAGCTGTGCCGCGAGAGTCTTGTTGTGCGCGAGGACGAGGGTGGGCCGCTGCACCTGCTCGATCAGCCACGCGGTCGTCGCCGACTTGCCGGTGCCCGTCGCGCCGAGGAGCACCACATCGGTCTCCCCCGCGTTGATGCGGCCGGCGAGCTCGGCGATCGCCTGCGGCTGGTCCCCGCTCGGGGCGTATTCGCTGACGACCTCGAAGGGACGGACGGCGCGCGTGGGTTCCATGACATCCAGCCTAGGACGGACCACCGACACCGCGGCCTGCTCTCGCTCAGAGCGGAACGCGCCCGGCGCTCACCCCGAGTCGCGCGACCGCAGCCGCTCCCACAGCGCGTCGACCTGCTCGCGCGTGTGCTCGAGGCTGCCGTCGGTGTCGATCACGACGTCGGCGATGGCGAGCCGCTCCTCGTCAGTAGCCTGCGCTCCGATGCGACGCTCGGCCTCGGCCCGGTCCATCCCCCGCAGGGCGACCAGGCGCTCGACGCGGGTCGGTGCGACGGCGTGGGCCACGACGACGAGGTCGAACGGGTACTCGTTGGCCGACTCGACGAGCAGGGGCACGTCGTAGACGACGATCGCGTCCGGATCCGCCGCCCCGGCCGCGGCGAAGCGCGCCGTGGACTCGGCGAGCACGGCGGGATGCGTGATCTCGTTGAGAGCGAGCCGCGACTCCTCGTCCGCGAACACGATCGCCCCCAGCGCCGGCCGGTCGAGGCTGCCGTCGGCCGCGATCACCCCGGGCCCGAACCGCTCGGCGATGGCCGCCAGGGCCGGCCGGCCGGGCTCGACGACCTCCCGGGCGATGCGGTCCGCATCCACGATCACGGCGCCGTGCTCGGCGAGACGGGAGGCGATGGTCGATTTGCCGGAGGCGATCCCGCCGGTGAGTCCGATCAGCTGCACGCGTCCAGCTTAACGGCCGGACGGCCGGCCCCCGAGGGGACCGGCCGTCCGGTGAGACATGCTCCGAGTGGACGGACTCAGTTGTTGGAGCTGAGCTTCTCGCGCAGGGCGGCGAGGGACTCGTCATCGGCGAGCGTGCCGCCGTTGCCGGTCTCGCTCGAGTAGGACGAGGTGCCGCTGTCGGCGGCGGCCTCCTCCAGGCCCTTGGCGACCTGGCGCTTGTGCGCCTCCCAGCGGGCCTGAGCGGCGGCGTACTGCTGCTCCCACTCGTCGCGCTGGGTCTCGAAGCCTTCCTTCCACTCGTTGGTCTCCGGGTCGAAGCCCTCGGGGTACTTGTAGTTCCCCTGGTCGTCGTACTCGGTGACCATGCCGTAGAGGGCCGGGTCGAACTCGGTGCCCTCGGGGTCGACGCCCTCGTTGGCCTGCTTGAGGCTGAGCGAGATGCGGCGGCGCTCCAGGTCGATGTCGATGACCTTGACGAAGACCTCGTCGCCGACCGACACGACCTGCTCCGCGAGCTCGACGTGCTTGCCGGAGAGCTCGGAGATGTGCACCAGACCCTCGATGCCGTCCGCGACGCGGACGAACGCACCGAACGGGACGAGCTTCGTGACCTTGCCCGGCGCGACCTGACCGATCGCGTGGGTGCGGGCGAACACCTGCCACGGGTCTTCCTGGGTGGCCTTGAGAGACAGCGAGACGCGCTCGCGGTCCAGGTCGACCTCGAGGATCTCGACGGTGACCTCCTGGCCGACCTCGACGACCTCGGACGCGTGCTCGATGTGCTTCCAGGACAGCTCGGAGACGTGCACGAGGCCGTCGACGCCGCCGAGGTCCACGAACGCACCGAAGTTGACGATCGAGGACACGACGCCCTTGCGGACTTGGCCCTTGTGCAGGTTGTTGAGGAACGTGGTGCGCGACTCGGACTGCGTCTGCTCGAGCAGGGCGCGGCGCGAGAGCACGACGTTGTTGCGGTTCTTGTCCAGCTCGAGGATCTTGGCCTCGATCTCCTGGCCCAGGTACGGGGTCAGGTCGCGGACGCGGCGCAGCTCGATGAGCGAAGCCGGGAGGAAGCCGCGCAGACCGATGTCCACGATGAGACCACCCTTGACGACCTCGATGACCGTACCGGTGACGACACCGTCGGCCTCCTTGATCTTCTCCACGTCGCCCCACGCGCGCTCGTACTGCGCACGCTTCTTGGACAGGATGAGGCGGCCTTCCTTGTCCTCCTTCTGGAGAACGAGCGCCTCGACGGTGTCGCCGACCTCGACGACCTCGGTGGGGTCGACGTCGTGCTTGATGGAAAGCTCGCGCGAGGGGATGACACCCTCGGTCTTGTAGCCGACGTCGAGGAGGACCTCGTCGCGGTCGATCTTGACGACGGTGCCCTCGATGAGGTCTCCGTCGTTGAAGAACTTCAGCGTCTTTTCGACCGCGGCAAGAAAGTCCTCTGCGGACCCGATGTCGTTGACGGCGACCTGCTTCGGCGCCTTGTCGGTCGTTGCGGTTGTCATGTAGTGGATGCTCCGTAATGGACAGAAATCAGGCCGGACGCGAACTCGAAGTCGTGTTTCCCGCGAACGGCAGGTGAATGTGGATGTCACACAAGTGACGGTCTAGTCTACCCAGCCGGAGGCGTGCGCAGCAACCCGCGCCGGAGACGCCACGGCCGGGGCGCGTCGGACGCGTCCCGGCCGTGGCGGCGGTTCCTCCCCGCTCAGTCGAGCAGCGCCGACTTCAGCGTGTCGAGACCGACGCCCCCGATGTCGAGGGCCTTCTTGTGGAAGGCCTTGATGTCGAACGCGGCGCCCTCGCGGCGCGCGTACTCGTCGCGCAGCTGCTCCCAGATGCGCTGGCCGATCTTGTACGACGGCGCCTGCCCCGGCCAGCCGAGGTAGCGGTTGACCTCGAACCGCACGAAGCCGTCGTTCATGTTGACGTTCTGGCCCAGGAACTCGAACGCGTACTCACCGGTCCACGGGCCCGAGCCGTCGGGCAGCTGCTTCTCGAGGTGCACGCCGATGTCGAGCACCACCCGGGCCGCGCGCATCCGCTGGCCGTCGAGCATCCCGAGCCGGTCGGCCGGGTCGTCGAGGTAGCCGAGCTGCTCCATCAGACGCTCCGCGTAGAGCGCCCATCCCTCGGCGTGGCCCGACGTGCCCGCGATGCGTCGCCAGGAGTTCAGCTGCGCCTTGTTGTAGGTCGCCTGGGCGATCTGCAGGTGGTGTCCGGGGACACCCTCGTGGTACACCGTCGTGAGCTCGCGCCAGGTGTCGAACTCGGTGACGCCCTCCGGGACGCTCCACCACATGCGCCCGGCGCGGGCGAAGTCGTCGCTCGGGCCGGTGTAGTAGATGCCGCCCTCCTGCGTCGGGGCGATCATGCACTCGAGACGGCGGATCTCGGTCGGGATGTCGAAGTGCGACTTGCCGAGCTCCTCGATCGCGCGGTCGCTGGTCTCCTGCATCCACTTCTGCAGCGCGTCGGTGCCGTGGAGCTTGCGGGTGGGGTCGCCGTCGAGGAAGGCGATGGCCTCGTGCACGCTCGCACCGGGCTTGATCTCCTTCGCGATGGCCTCCTGCTCGGCGACCATGCGCGCGAGCTCCTCGATGCCCCACTCGTAGGTCTCGTCGAGGTCGACGGTCGCGCCGAGGAAGCTGCGGGAGGCGAGCGCATACAGCTCCCGCCCGACCGCATCCTTCTCCGGAGCGTGGGAGGCGAGCTCGTTCTCCAGGAAGTCGGCGAGCTTCGCGTAGGCGCCCGCCGACTCCTTCGCGCCGGCGGCGAGGTCGGCGGCGAGCGACGCGGGCAGGTCGCCGCCGGCCGTCTTCGCTCCCGAGGTCAGCTCGAAGAAGAAGCCGGTGTCCGCCACCTGCTTGTTGGCCTGGGCGAGCACCTCACGAACCTGGCGGATGGCGGGCACGTTGCCGGCGGCGATGCCGCTGCGCAGGGTCTCGATGTAGCCGTCCATCGCGGCCGGGAGGTTGTGCAGGCGCTTCGCGACGTTGGCCCAGTCGTCCTCCGTGTCGGTGGGGACCAGGTCGAAGATGTCACGCAGCTCCTGCGCCGGCGACGCGATCACGTTGAGGTCGCGCTGGGCGAAGCCGGCCTCGTGCTTCTCGACCGTGAGCTCGAGCTCGCGGGTGAGGTCGAGCTTCGTGATGCGATCGATCTCGTCGACGGGCTCCGCGGCCCGGATGGCCGCGAGGGACTCCTTCACCTTCGCGACGGCGGTCTCGGCGCCGGCCGGCGAGTAGTCCGCGTACTCGCCCTCGCGGCCGGGTCGGCCGAGCCAGACATGGAACTCGGGGTACAGCTCGAGCTGGGTGTCGACCCACGCCTCTGCGATCGTGTCGATCGGCGTGGGTTCGCGCTTCTCTGCGTTCGTCATGCTCCGAGCCTAGCCGGGAGCACGCCACCGGTCAGTGGCCCGCGGCGTCCCAGTTGGCTCCGCGGCCCACCTGCACGTCGAGCGGCACGCGGAGGTCCGCGGCGCCGGACATCCGGGACTGCACGACGGCCGCCAGCGCATCCCACTCGCCCGGCGCGACCTCGAAGATGAGCTCGTCGTGCACCTGCAGCAGCATGCGTGACTGGAGGCCCTGGTCGATGATGTCGCCCGCGATGCCGAGCATGGCGATCTTCATGATGTCCGCCGCAGAGCCCTGGATGGGCGCGTTGAGCGCCTGACGCTCGGCGTTCTCGCGCAGCACGCGATTGGTGGAGGTCAGATCGGCGAACGGCCGGCGGCGGCCGAAGATCGTCTCGGTGTACCCGTCGACGCGCGCCTGCTCCACCACGTCGCGCAGATAGTCGCGCACCGCGCCGAAGCGCTCGAAGTAGCCGCCCATCAGCTGGCGGGCCTCGGCGGTCTCGATGCGGAGCTGCTTGGAGAGCCCGAAGGCGCTCAGCCCGTACGCCAGGCCGTAGGACATCGCCTTGACCTTCGTCCGCATGAGCGGCGTGACGTCGGCGGGCTCGACGCCGAAGACGCGGGCGCCCACGAAACGGTGGAGGTCCTCCCCCGCATTGAACGCCTCGATCAGGCCCGGGTCTTCGGAGAGGTGCGCCATGATCCGCATCTCGATCTGCGAGTAGTCGGCGGTCAGCAGCGTCTCGTACTCGGCGCCCGCGGTGAACGCGGAACGGATCTCGCGCCCCTCCTCGGTGCGGATCGGGATGTTCTGGAGGTTCGGATCGTTCGACGAGATGCGGCCGGTGGAGGTGCCGGTCTGGTCGTAGGTCGTGTGGATGCGGCTGTCGCCGGTGACCGAGCGCTCCAGGGTCTCGACGATCTGCTTGAGCTTGGTCGCGTCACGGTGCTGCAGCAGCAGGCCCAGGAACGGGTGCGGGTTCTTCTCCTGCAGGTCGGCGAGCGAGGCGGCGTCGGTCGAGAACCCGGTCTTGGTGGCGCGGGTCTTCGGCATCTGCAGCTCCTCGAAGAGCACCTGCTGGAGCTGCTTCGGGGAGCCGAGGTTGATCTCGTGGCCGATCTCGGCGTAGGCCTGGGCGGCGAAGTCGTTGGCCTTGTCCGTGAGCTGGCCGCGCAGTCGCGCGAGCACCGCGGAGTCGATGGCGACGCCGGTGAGCTCCATCTCGGCGAGCACGGCGACCAGCGGCAGCTCGATGTCGTCGAGCACGGCGCGGGTGCCCGGGTCGAGCGCGATCGCCTGCCCCTCCGCGACGCGGTGGATGTACCAGGCCTCGGTCGCCGGGCTGACGGCGTCGTTCATCGGGACGAGCTGGTTCGGATCGGAGACCGGGAGCGTCTCGCCGAGCACCTCGTAGACCTGCTCGGCGAGCGACTGCGGCGCGGCGCCGGGCTTCACCAGCCAGGAGGCGACGCGGGTGTCGAATGCGAGCCCGTCGACGACGAAGCCCGCGCGGCTCAACGCCTTGAACTGCGGCTTGGCGTGGAAGAACTGCTTCGGGGCCGGACTCGCGAGCCAGGCCTCCAGCGCTTCGTAGTCCTTGCGGTCGGCGACCCAGGGCACGTACACGGAGTCGTCGGCGGAGGCGAGGCCGAAGCCGGTGACGCCGGCCGGCCCGAGCTCGACCTGCACCGCGACCGGGGCGCCGTCGGCGGACGCCTTCGACAGCCAGTGCGCGAGCTCCTCGTCGACCAGCGTTCGCACGGCGGGCGCGCCGACCGCGCCCGCGTCTCCTGCGTCGACGACGGACGCGGAGCCGTCGAGCAGCCCCTCCTCCGCCGCCGTCTTCATCAGACGGTCGAGCAGCGTCTTGAACTGGAGGCGCGCGAAGATGTCGCGCACGGCGGCCTCGTCGAGCGGCTTGCGCTCCAGGTCGGCCGGACCGACGGGCAGCTCGACGTCGTCGAGGAGCTTGTTGAGTCGGCGGTTGCGGAGGGCGTTCTCCTTCTGATCGCGGAGGTTCTGCCCGACGACGCCCTTGATCTCGTCGGCGTGCGCCACGATGTTCTCCACCGTGCCGTACTGCTGCACCCATTTGACGGCGGTCTTCTCGCCGACTTTGTCGATGCCGATCAGGTTGTCGCTCGTCTCGCCGACGAGCGCCGCGATCTCGGGGTACTGGTGCGGCTCGACGCCGTAGCGCTCACGCACCGCCGCCGGGTCGTAGACCTTCAGCTCGGAGACGCCGCGGACGTTCGGGTACAGCAGCGTGACCTCGTCGGTGACCAGCTGGATCGTGTCGCGATCCCCCGAGACGAGCAGCACGCGGTAGCCCTCCTCCGCACCGCGCCGCGCCAGCGTCGCGAGGATGTCGTCGGCCTCGAAGTCCTCCTTGGCGATGGTCGTGATGTTCATCGCGTGCAGGGCCTCCTCGAGCAGCGGCACCTGGCCGGCGAACTCGGGCGGCGTCTCGCCGCGGGTCCCCTTGTACTCCGGGTACTCGCGGGTGCGGAAGGAGTAGCGCGAGATGTCGAACGCCACCGCGATGTGGGTCGGCTTCTGCTGCTGGAGCAGGTTGATCAGCATCGCGATGAAGCCGTGGATCGCGTTCGTGTGCTGGCCCTCGCGGTTGACGAAACTGTCGACCGGAAGGGCGTAGAACGCCCGGAAGGCCAGCGAATGGCCGTCGATGATCAGAAGGGTAGGCTTTTCGGAGTCTGACACCGGACCAGCCTACAAGCCGGCGGTGACACTCCAGGCGACGACCGACGACGGTGAGGGAAGGCCCAGATGACCGAGGACGCGCTCGCGTACGTGCAGCAGAGAGGACTCGGCGCACTGGCCGAGAAGATGGGCATCGAGATGCTCGAGTTCACGGTCGAGCGGGCTGTGGCGCGCATGCCCGTCGCGGGGAACACGCAGCCCGCCGACCTCCTGCACGGCGGCGCCTACGTGGTGCTCGGCGAGTCCCTCGGCTCGATGTCGGCCAACCTCTACGCGGGCGCCGGCCGGCTCGCCGTCGGCATCGAGATCAACGCGTCGCACACGCGCTCCGCGACTAGCGGATACGTCACCGGCGTCTGCACGCCGGTCCACCTCGGCCGCACGCTGACGACGCACGAGATCGCGGTGACGGACGACCAGGGGCGGCGCTGCTCCACCATCCGCATCACGAATCTCATCAAGGAGCTCGGCTGAGGCGGCTTCCGCCGCCGCGCCTCGTGACGAGCGCGGTCGTTCGGGACGTCTGCGTCCCGGCGCCGCGCCGCGCGCGTCCCGAACAGCAGCGCACGTTCCAAGCGGCAGTGATCGGCCGAGTGCGGTCGTCAGGGACGGCTGCGGTGCGGCGCCGCGCCGCAACTGTCCCGAACAGCAGCAGTCGCCCAGAGCGGCGACCGTCGGAGCGGGCGGCGCCGAGCGGGCGACCGCGGCAGCGCGGAGCGGCTACTTCTTGGCGGCGAGCTGCTCGATGATGGCCTGGGCCACGTCGTGCATGGTCAGGCGGCGATCCATCGACGCCTTCTGGATCCAGCGGAACGCCTCGGGCTCCGACAGGCCCATCTTCTCGTTGAGGAGGCCCTTCGCGCGGTCCACGAGCTTGCGGGTCTCGAACCGCTGCACCATGTCGGAGACCTCCGCCTCGAGGGCGATGATCTGCTGGTAGCGGGCGAGCGCGATCTCGATCGCGGGCAGGAGGTCGTTGGGCGTGAACGGCTTGACGACGTAGGCCAGCGCTCCGGCCTCGGTCGCCCGCTCGACGAGCTCCTTCTGGCTGAACGCCGTGAGGAGGACGACGGGCGCGATGTGGCCCTTCGAGAGGCGCTCGGCGGCCGAGATGCCGTCGAGCTGCGGCATCTTGACGTCCATGATCACCAGATCGGGGCGCAGCTCAGTCGCCAAGGCGACGGCGGTCTCGCCGTCTCCGGCCTCACCAACGACCTCGAATCCGTTGTCGCGCAGGGTCTCGACGATGTCGAGGCGGATCAGCGATTCGTCCTCCGCCACGACGACGCGGCGGGGGGCGGTTGGGGTGGTTTCCTGGTCAGTCACGCATGAAAGCCTACGGTATTGTTCAGGTGTTGTTGTGCGCCGCTGTGGCGGAATGGCAGACGCGGAGCACTCAAAATGCTTTGTCCGGAAGGGCGTGTGGGTTCGAGTCCCACCAGCGGCACGACGAACGGCCCCTCAGATGCGGGCTCCGATGACGGAGGCGGCGAAGCGCCGCGCGCGCTCGGCGAGACCGGCGATGCGGTCCGCGATGGCCGCGTCCACGTCGAACCCGATGAATTGCGGGGGCGGCGTGCGGCGGACGTTCACGCTGCACTCGAACTCTCCGCACACGTGAGTGCCGACGGTGTCGCCGTTGCGGCCCGCCTGGCCGGCGCGCCGCGCCGACCAGAAGTAGACGTCGCGCGGGTAGTGCACGTCTTGGCACCAGCCGCACATCGACGGCGCGTGCGATCGCATGGACGCTTCCGACGCGCGCAGCAGTATGCCGACCGGGCCCTCGTCGGTGGGGATGACGACGTAGCCGCGCTGCGGGAGCCGCGGATCACGCCAGCCGAGGTACTCCCGGCGCGACCAGTCGATCTCGTGCATACCGGGCGGCAGCGGCATGTCGTCGGCTTCGCTGCGCGTGCAGTTGACGAAGGACTCGCGGATCTGCTGTTCGGTCAGGCTCTCCATGTGCACCTCCGCGTTCCATGCTCGCACAGGTTGACCTTGCCGCCGGGGGCAGGGCTTAGCGTGCCGACATGACGACAACCGACAGCCTCATCCGCAGCGTCACCGACGCCTCCTTCGCCGCCGAGGTGCTCGCCGCGCCCGGCATCACGCTGGTCGAGTTCTGGGCGGAGTGGTGCGGCCCCTGCCGTGCCCTCGGGCCGGTGCTCGAGCAGGTCGCCCGCGACCACTCCGACGTCCTGCGGGTCGTGAAGATCAACGCTGACGACAATCCGCGCACCGCCGCCGAGTACCGCGCACTCGCCCTCCCGTTCATGAAGGTGTTCCGAGCCGGGGAGCCCGTCGGGACGATCGTGGGCGCGAAGCCGCGGCCGGCGATGGAGATGGCGCTCGCGCCCTATCTCGACTGAGCGGACCGGCGCCGCCCCCTCGGGTTGCTCCACGGCGCACGCGGCGCACAGCCGATCGGCCACGCCCGGCACACGAGGCGGAATACGGGAGAGCCGCTCCGCCTTGGACCCGGTGTGAAGAAGATCGGATTCCTCTCGTTCGGCCACTACCAGGAGGTGCCGGGCTCTGTCGTGCGGACGGCGGGCGACGCCCTCCGTCAGAGCATCGAGCTCGCGGTCGCCGCAGAGGAGCTGGGAGCCGACGGCGCGTTCTTCCGCGTGCACCACTTCGCGCCGCAACTGGCGTCCCCGTTCCCGCTCCTCGCCGCCATCGGCGCCCGCACCAGCCGCATCGAGATCGGCACCGGCGTCATCGACATGCGCTACGAGCACCCCCTGTACATGGCCGAGGACGCCGCGGCGGCGGATCTCATCAGCGAAGGACGACTGCAGCTCGGCGTGAGCCGCGGATCACCCGAGACCGCGCTGCGCGGGTACGAGTCGTTCGGCTACCTGCCCGACGGAGGCGAGACCGACGCGGACCTCGCGCGCCGCCACACCGAGCTGTTCCGCGCCGCGATCGCCGGTGCGGGCATCGCGCAGGCGAACCCGCAGATGACCGGCCGCACCGGCGCTCTCGCCATCGAGCCGCAGTCCCCCGGACTCGGCGATCGCATCTGGTGGGGTTCCGGCACGCGGCAGACCGCGGTGTGGACGGCGGAGCAGGGCATGAACCTGATGAGCTCCACCCTCCTCACGGAGGACACCGGCGTCGCCTTCTCCGACCTCCAGGCCGAGCAGATCCAGCTCTACCGCGATGCCTGGGCCACCGCCGGCTGGGAACGGGAGCCCCGCGTCTCCGTCAGCCGCAGCATCATGCCCATCGTCAACGACCTCGACCGCCGCTACTTCGGAGCCTCCGCCCAGGCCGACCGCCGCGACCAGGTCGGGCACCTCGACGGCGGCCTCGCCCGCTTCGGCAAGAGCTACGTCGGCGAGCCGGACGCCCTCGTCGAAGAACTGCGCACCGACGCTGCGGTGGAGGCTGCCGACACTCTGCTCCTGACCGTCCCGAACCAGCTCGGCGTGGATTACAACGCCCACCTGCTGGAGTCGGTCGTGACGCACATCGCGCCCGCTCTCGGCTGGCGCTGACGCCGCCGCGGCCTCCGTCGAGACGGCTCAATCTCGGGGCGAAGGCGCCGAGGAGGCCCACAATGGGCCTCTTCGGCGAACTCATTTGTACCCCGAACGGAGGCCTGTCCGGCCCACCTTTGAATGGAATACTGGCATTGCTGCACACCCGAATCGCAGCGACTCCGTGTTCCGTCCGAAGGGTGTGCCATGCGTGTTCCGCGACTCCGAGCATCCCTCCTCGGTGGCGCCGTCGCCCTCGCTCTGGGAGGCTCGCTGCTGATGACCGCAGCTCCCGCCTCCGCCGCATCCACGCCCTCCGCGAACCTCGCAGCCAAGGCGACCGGGTCCGCGATCACGAGCATGTGGGCGTGGGGCAACCCGATCGACCCCGCCGTCGACGCGCGCGGCCAGGGGGACCCGGAGTTCGCCCCCAAGGCGCTCGCCGCGTTCGCGAGCACCCACAAGCTCAAGACCGTGTACCTGTCGGTACCGTGGGCGGCGGACCAGGGTCCGTTCTCGAGCTGGCTGAAGGCGTCGATCACCGCGCTGCACAGGGCGGGCGTCACCACGGTGGCCGCGCTCGGCGGCGATCCGGCGTGGGCTGACGACCCCGACCTGGCGGCGACGTGGACGCGCGCAGCGCTGAAGGCGGCTCCGTTCGACGCGATCCAGTTCGACGTCGAGCCCTGGGTGGACGCGACCGAGGACGAGCTGCCCGGCATCGTCGACAAGCTCGCCACGATGTACGACGCGGCAGCGGACGCCGCACGGGCGGTCCCCGTCGGCGCCGACCTGCCGTGGTGGCTCGCTGCGAAGCAGAACCCCGCCGGCGGGACCCTCTTCGGCGAGCTCCTGCCGCACCTCGACTCCGTCGCGATCGTCGCGTTCGTCGACCACGCGCGCGGCGACGACGGGATCATCGCACTGGCGGGTCCCGCCGCACGCGAGGCGAGCGTGGCCAGGACGCCGTACAGCATCGGTGTGGAGACGGACTCCCCCGAGGTCGCCGGAGGTCCGGGAGCGACGTTCGGCGACGACAGCGCGGCCCTGCTCGAGTCGGAGACCGCCCTCGTGCGGTCCGCGTTCTCGTCCGTCTCCGGGTACGCCGGGGTGACGGTCGAGCACCTGCTCAGCTGGCAGGACCTGATCGCGAAGTAGGCGCAGCCGCATCGGCCGCGGCCCCGATCGCGGCGAGGTCGATCGTGGACACCGTCAGCATGGCCTCGTGGGCGCGACGCGCTCGCCGCCCCTTCGCGTCGCGGTGCGTCCCGTGGTACGCGCGGCGGGTAGCGTAGGCCTGTGTTCACCTCCTACATCGCGATCGGGGACAGCTTCACCGAGGGCGTCGGCGACGACCTCCCCGACGGGCGGGTGCGCGGCTGGGCCGACTTCGTCGCGCTCGGGCTCGCCGCCGCGTCCCCGGAGCCCGTCCGGTACGCCAACCTCGCCATCCGCGGCCGCAAACTCGGCCCGATCGTGGCCGAGCAGATCGGCCCGGCGATCGACCAGCACCCGCAGCTGGTGAGCCTCAACGGCGGCGGCAACGACATCATGCGACCACGGGTCGCGATCTCCGAGGTCGCCCGGATCCTGGTCGACGCGGCCGACCGGGTCACCGCGTCCGGCAGCCATATGCTCCTCCTGAGCGGCGCCAATCCCAGCGCCCACCTCCCGTTGGGCGGTCTCGTGCGCAGACGCGGCGACGAGCTCGCTCGCGAGGTGCGCGCGATGCTCCCCCGCGACGGCATCACGTTCGTGGACAACTGGGCCGACGAGAGCCTGGAGGACATCCGCTACTGGTCGGAGGACCGCCTCCACCTCAACGCGCTGGGGCACGCGCGGGTGGCGAGCAACGTGCTCACCGCGTTCGACGTGCCGGTGCCGACGGAGTGGGGCGTCGAGGAGGTCGCGGCGGCGCCCGCGGGGCCGCGGAGCCGCCGCACCGCCGACTACTACCGGCGCTTCGTGCTCCCCTGGGTCGGCCGCCGCCTCACCGGCCGTTCCTCGGGCGACGGCCGTGCGGCGAAGATCGCCGAGCTCACCGTCGTCGACCCGGCGAGCGCCCAGCCCCTCTGACCCTCGGCGGCCCCGTCCGGCCGACAGGATGCGACCCCGCCGTGTCCGTCAGAGCAGGAGATCGTGAGGCGTCTCAGTCGTTGTCGCCGCCCGTGGAGTCGAGGCGCGCCCCGCCCGCGTCACCGCCCCACCCCCACTCGGCGACGACGGGGATGTCCTCGCCGTGCTCACGTGTGTACTGGCGGGCGGCCAAGCGCGCGTCCTGCATCTCCTGCCGGAAGGCCGTCTCCCGCGCCGCGAGCCCCGGGACGCGGTCGAGCACGTCGATCACGAGGTGGTACCGGTCGAGGTCGTTGAGCATCACCATGTCGAACGGCGTCGTCGTGGTGCCCTCCTCCTTGTAGCCGCGCACGTGGAGGTTGTTGTGGCCGGCCCGGCGGTAGGTGAGTCGGTGGATGAGCCAGGGGTAGCCGTGATAGGCGAAGATCACCGGCTTGTCCGTCGTGAAGAGCGCGTCGTACTCGCGGTCGCCCAGGCCGTGGGGGTGCTCCCCCTCGCTCTGCAGGCGCATCAGGTCGACGACGTTCACCACCCGCACCTTCAGCGAGGGGAGGCGGTGGCGCAGGATGTCCGCCGCGGCGAGCACCTCGAGCGTCGGGATGTCTCCCGCGCAGGCGAGCACCACGTCCGGCTCCTCGCCGTCCACTTCCGTCCCGGCCCACTCGAACACGCCGATGCCGCGGGTGCAGTGGGCGATGGCCTGGTCCATCGTGAGCCAGTTCGGCGCGGGCTGTTTGCCGGCGACCACCACGTTGACGTAATCGGTGGACCGCAGGCAGTGGTCGTAGGTCGAGAGGAGCGTGTTCGCGTCGAACGGCAGGTACACGCGCACAACGTCCGCCTTCTTGTTGACGACGTGATCGATGAAGCCCGGGTTCTGGTGGGAGGCCCCATTGTGGTCCTGCCGCCACACGTGCGAACTGAGCAGATAGTTGAGGGAGGCCACCGGGCGCCGCCAGGCGATCTGCCGCGAGCTCTTCAGCCACTTGGCGTGCTGGTTGAACATGGAGTCGACGATGTGGATGAACGCCTCGTACGACGTGATGACTCCGTGCCGTCCGCTCAGCAGATAGCCTTCGAGCCAGCCCTGGCACTGGTGCTCGCTCAGCATCTCCATCACCCGGCCGCTGGGGACGAGATGGTTGTCCGCGTCGATGGGCCAGTACTCGGCGTTCCACTGCTTGCCGGTCACCTCGTAGACGGCCTGGAGGCGGTTGGACGCGGTCTCATCCGGTCCGAACAGCCGGAAGTCCTCCGGGTTCTCCCGCATCACGTCGCGGAACCACTCGCCGAGCACGCGCGTCGCCTCCGCGACCGAGCCGCCCGGGGCCGGGACGTCGACCGCATAGTCCCGGAAGTCGGGCAGCCGCAGATCTTTGCGGAGGAGGCCGCCGTTCGCGACCGGGTTGGCGCTCATGCGCCGCCCGCCCTGCGGGGCCAGGGCGGTGACAAGAGGCACCGGCGCGCCGGTCTCGTCGAACAGCTCTTCCGGCCGGTAGGACGTGAGCCAGCTCTCCAGCAGCCGGGTGTGCGCCTCCGTGTCGCGCGCGTCCGCGAGCGGCACCTGGTGGGAGCGCCAGTTGTTCTCAGCGGGATGCCCGTCGATCTCGGGCGGACACGTCCAGCCCTTGGGGGTGCGGAGGACGAGCATCGGCCAGGCAGGACGGGCGTCCAGCTCCCCCGCCGCCGCGGCGCGCTTGATCGCGGCGATCTCGTCGAGGATGAGGTCGAGTTCGGCGGCCATGCGTTTGTGGACCTCGCGCGGGTCCTCGCCGTCGAATCCGCCGGACACCAGGTGTGGCGTGTAGCCGTAGCCCCGCATGAGGTCCATCAGCTCGCTCTCCGGGATGCGCGCGAGCACGGTCGGGTTGGCGATCTTGTACCCGTTGAGGTGCAGGATGGGCAGCACGACGCCGTCGGTCACCGGGTCGAGGAACTTGTTGGAGTGCCACGCGGTCGCCAGCGGGCCGGTCTCCGCCTCGCCGTCGCCGACGACGGCCGCGACGAGCAGGTCCGGGTTGTCGAACGCGGCGCCGTACGCGTGCGAGAGCGAGTAGCCCAGCTCCCCGCCCTCGTGGATCGATCCGGGCGTCTCCGGAGCCGCGTGGCTCGGGATGCCGCCGGGGAACGAGAATTGCCGGAAGAGCCGGCGCAGCCCGTCCTCGCTCCGGTCGATGGCACTGTAGACCTCACTGTAGGTGCCGTCGAGGTAGGCGCTCGCGACCACGCCCGGGCCACCGTGCCCGGGACCCGCGATGAAGATCGTGTCGAGGTCCCGCTCCTGGATCACGCGGTTGAGGTGGGCGTAGACGAAGTTGAGACCCGGCGTGGTGCCCCAGTGGCCCAGCAGCCGCGGCTTGATGTCGTCGCGCGACAGAGGCCGCCGCAGGAGCGGATTGTCGAGGAGGTAGATCTGCCCGACCGAGAGGTAGTTGGCGGCACGCCACCACGCATCCAATCGGTCGAGGGCCTCCTCGCTCAGCTCGGTGCGGTCGATGGATGCGGTGGATTCGCTCACAGTCTCTCCCCTCGTGGGAATCCTACGGCGGGGCCGCTCCGAACAACAGGACGTGGAGAAGATCGAGGTGAACACTCCGTGCGGCCCGGTCGCGGTGCGGCGCACGGAGCGGCGCGGACGCACCGCCACGGTCCTGCTGCACGGCGCCGCCGGATCGTGGACGACCTGGCGCGCGGCCATCGACTCCGCCGAGAGCGGCGGCGACGTCTCGGACCTCGTCGTGCCTGATCTCCCGGGCTGGGGGGACTCCCCCGCCGATGTCGACACGCTCGACGCGGCTGGTCTCGCCGCAGCGGTCGCAGCGACCGTGCGCGCGCTCGGCTATGAGCGCTGGCGGCTCGTGGGGCATTCCCTCGGCGGATTCGTCGCCCTGGAGCTGGCGGCGCAGGAGCCGGAGGCGACCGAGTTGGTCGTCCTGGTGTCGGCGACGACGTTCGGCGGGCAGGGCGACCGGCTCGGCGCCGTGGAGTTCGCGCGCCGTTACCCGGCGCTGCTCGGTCTCGCCGCAGCGATGCGCGCACTGGACGCGCTCGGCCCCGCGGGGATCCGTTTCGTGCGCGTCCTCGACCGGATCGGCCTCCTGCGCACCCTCACCGCGCCGCTCTTCGGCCGGCGCGTGCCGGATGCCGTGACCGAGCTGGCCCGCGATCTGCGCCCCGCCGCCTTCCTCCGGGCCCTCGCCTGCGCACGCCGCTACCCGGCCGCGGAGCGTTGGCGTCGCGTGCGCTGCCCGGTCCTCGCCGTCCACGGCGACCACGACCTCTTCTCGCCCGCGTCGGACGACCTCCCGCTGTCGCGCCTGCTGCCGCAGCTGCACTCGACGGTGCTCCCGGCGACGGGGCACTTTGCACACGTCGAGCACCCGAGCCTCCTGGCGGGGGCGCTGCACGCGCGGTAGCGTCGGTCGCATGGTGCACGAGGTGGTCATCCGGTCGGCCGACGCGAGCGCGTGGGAGGACGTGCGCACGGTGTTCGGCACCGTCGGGGATCCCGCCGGCTGCTGGTGCCAGTGGTTCAAGCTCCCGCGCGCAGCGTGGGACGCCGGCTCCCGCGACGACAAAGCGGAATCGATGCGCGCGCAACTCGAGGAAGGATCGACCGGGGTGATCGCCTTCCTCGACGGGGAACCCGCGGGATGGGCGGCCGTCGAGCCGTTCGCCGCCTACCCGGCGTTGAGCCGGTCGCCCATCACCCGGCGGCAGACCGAGGACCCCGCCGACCCGTGGGCGGTCACCTGCTTCGTCGTGCGCCCCGAATTCCGCCGTCGCGGGCTGGCGGGCGAGCTCCTGGCCGGCGCCGTCGAGCACGCGCGCGACCGCGGCGCGACCGTCGTCGAGGGCTACCCGGTCGACACCGAGGCGCGGCCGACGCTGTCGTCCGCCGAGCGGTACCACGGCACGGTCGCGCTCTTCCGGGCGGCCGGCTTCGAGGTCGCGCGGCGCCCGTCGGCCTCGCGGGCGATCATGCGCCGACGGCTAAGCTCGGCGGAGTGAACTCCAGACGCGATCGGGTCGTCGGCGCCGGCACCCAGGTCGCCACGGAGGTCAGCATCAACTTCGGCTCCGCGATCGCCGGCCTGCTCATCCCCGTCGTGGGAGCGGTCGTCGTCGTGGCTGCGCGTCAGCTCGTCACGGCCGTCGCCGTCCTGCCGTTCTACCGGCCGAAGCGGGCGGAGCTGACCTGGCGCAGGCTGTGGCCGGCGCTCGCACTCGGCGTCGTCCTCGCGGCCATGAACCTCAGCTTCTACGAGGCGGTCGGTCGCCTCGGGCTCGGCATCGCGGCCACGATCGAGTTCCTCGGCCCGTTCGCCCTCGCCCTGCTCGGATCGCGCCGCGTCCTCGACGGGGTCTGCGCGCTCGCCGCCGCGGCGGGCGTCGTGCTGCTCACGGCGACGGAGGGCGAGCTCGACCCGCTCGGCGTCGTGCTCGCCCTGACGGCCGCCTCCGCGTGGGCCGCGTACATCCTGCTCACGCGCCGTGTGGCGACGCGTCTGCCGGGGCTGGAGGGCCTCAGCGTCGCGAGCGTGGTCGCGACCGTGCTCACCGTGCCGATCGCACTCGTCGTGATCGACTACGCCCGTGTCGACTGGGGAGTGCTGGGGCTGCTCCTCTCGCTGGGCGTGCTGTCCTCCGCTCTTCCGTACAGCCTGGACACCTTCATCCTCCGTCGCATCACGCCGCGCCTGTACGCCATCATCACCAGCTTCGGCCCGGTGGTCGCCACGGTCTTCGGTGTGGTCGTGCTGGGCGAGCGTTTCGCCCTGATCCAGGTCGTGGGCATCGTCGTCGTGTGCGTCGCGGCGGGCGTCAGCATCGCGACGCAGCGGGAGAAGCCGCGCTCGGACCTGGAGGCTGCGGCGGAGGGGATGCCGTAGCCCGCGACAGCTAGGAGAGGATGTCTTTCGTCGTGAACCGCCCGATCGCGAGCGCGCCGAACACCGCGATGTAGCCCAGCTGGAGCAGGGCGTTCTGGCCGAAAGCATCCCAGGACATCGGGTCCCGCAGCAGGTCGCCGAACGCGAGCCAGTAGTGGGAGAACAGCCACGGGTGCAGGTCGGAAAGCTGCGGCAGCTGATCGAGGACCTGCGACACCACCGCCAGCACGGCGGTGGCGGCCATGGCGCCCACCGGGACATCGGTCAGGGTGGAGAGGAACAGCCCGATGGCGCACAGCCCGAGCAGCGACACGACGACGTACGCGGCGATCAGCAGCAGCCTCCCGAACGCGTCCGCGACGCCGACCGTCGTGCCGGAGAGCAGGGTCACCGGGCCGATCGGGAAGAGCACCGCGCCGATCGCCGCGCCCGCGATCGCCACCGTCAGCGCTGCTGCCACGCAGAACGCGGCCGATCCGGCGTACTTCACGGCGAGGAGGCGCAGACGGCCCGCTGGGGCGATGACGAGGTAGCGCAGGGTGCCGTGACTCGCCTCACCCGCGATCGTGTCTCCGGCGACGACGCCGATCGTGAGCGGCAGGAAGAGCGGCATGCACACCACCAGGGCGGTGAAGGCGACGAAGAGCCCGTTGTCGGTGATCTGGCTGAGGAACCCGGGACCCCGGCTCGACCCGCCGGTGATGCGCACGGCGACGGCGATGAGCACGGGAACCGCCGCGAGTGCGGCGAGCATGGCCCAGGTGCGCAGCCGCCGGAAGAGGACGGACATCTCGGAACCGAGCAGTCCCCACCCGGCCGACGGCCGCGTCCGCCGCGGGCCCCCCCCCCCCGCCCCGTCCGCCGCGCGCCGACCGCGCCGGCGGACGGGGCGGCGGTCGTCGCGTCACTGCTCGACATCGAAGCCCTCCCCGGTCAGCTCGACGAACCGCTCCTCCAGGCTCGAGGAACGCACCGCGAATCCCCGCAGCCGGACCCCGGCACCGACCAGGGCGGACGCCAGCTCTTCCGCGGCGGGAGCGTCGGCCCCGAGCGACGCCTCCACGCCGGATGGGACGGGAGAGGGGTCCAGACCCATGCCGGCCAGCACCGAGGCGGCGAGCGGCACGTCCGGAGTCTCGACCGCCACCCGCGGCCCGGATCCGCCCCGCAGCTCGGCGAGCGAGCCCTGGGCCACGAGCCGGCCGGCCCGCATGATCGCGGCGTGCGTGCACATCTGCTCGATCTCGGCCAGGAGGTGGCTGGACACGAACACCGTCGTGCCGCCGTCGGCGAGCGAGCGGACCAGGGAGCGCACCTCCCGCGTCCCCTGCGGGTCGAGACCGTTCGTGGGCTCGTCGAGCACGAGCAGGTCGCGCTCGGTCAACAGGGCCCCGGCGATGCCGAGCCGCTGCTTCATCCCGAGCGAGTAGGCGCGCACATGCTTGCCGGCGGCGTGCGAGAGGCCGACGCGCTCGAGGGCGGCCTCCACCCGCCGACGCCGGGTCGCACCCGGGGCGAGACGATCCGCGCTGTCCCGGCGCAGGAGGTTCGCCGTGCCCGACAGGTACGGAGCGAACGCCGGCCCCTCGACCAGGGCGCCGACGCGGGGCAGCACGCTCGCCCCGCGGTCGGGCATCCGCTCGCCGAGGACCCTGGCCTCCCCCGCCGACGGCACGACCAGTCCCAGAAGCATCCGGATCGTGGTGGTCTTTCCCGACCCGTTCGGTCCGAGGAAGCCGAACACCGAGCCGCGCGGAACCTCCAGGTCGATGCCGTCGACCACCGCGCGCGAACGGAATCGCTTCGTCAGGCCGCTCGTCGCGATCGCGGCGGCGTCGGTCACCGTGCGGCGGCCTGCAGCGCGGAGACGGGGACGGCGCCGGCGAGCACGCGTCCATCGGAGGTCACGAGCACCGACACCAGGGAGGTGCTGAGCGCCCGACCGCCGTCCACCGTGGTCGTCAGCTGTGCGAACAGCGAATCGGAGACGAGACCGTCCGGAGCGGAGCCGGCGGCCAGCGTGACGATGCTCGCCCAGCCCTCGCCGCTGACCTGCGGCTTCAGGTGGTCGGCGCCCTGCGGCTGGTGCCCGGACGGCGCCGACAGCGACTGTTCGGTCACCTTCGCGCCCTTCGGCGGGGTGAAGGCGAACAGATCGGTGGACGGCCGGTCCGTGCTGATCGACGTGAACCCGGCCTCGAACGCCGGGGCGCTCGCACCGCGCGCGAGCACCTGCACTCGCAACGGGATGCCCGTGGCGCCGTCGACCGCGATCCGGACCGAGCCCACCAGCGTCGCCGCCGTGCGCGGGGTCAGGACGAGAGTGTAGGCGTCACGCCCCGCGACCGTGGACGGCGCGGCCAGCGTCACCTCCGTCGTGGGATCGGCCGCGGCGATCAGCTTCTCGGCGAGAGCCTGCGGAGTGGTGGCCAGCGGCGTCGGCGTCGCGGCCTCGGCACCCGACGAGGCGCGATCCGGGAGGGTGAGATGCGTCGCCGACTCCCCCTTCGAGTCGTACAGCCACACGTCCGCACCGTTGCGCACCGCGTCGCGCTCGGCCAGCTGGTCCAGCACCTGGACGCGCTGGCGCGTCGGACCGTCGACGTACACCTTGGCGGTGTGGTCTCCGGTCAGCAGCTCGAGGGCGCTCTGCTCGCTCGACGTCGCGGAGGACGACGATCCGGTCATCCCCGAGATGTCGGGCAGCCCCAGCTCGGAACTCTGCGCGACCGTCCCGGAGAAGGTCTCCGTGTCGCTCGCGGCGACGAGGCGCACCACGTCCTCCGGCGAGCGCACCGGGAGGTCCGCCGCGCCGGCGGCGAGGGGCACGGCGATCGCCCCGGCGGCGATCGCCGCGGGAACGGCGACCGCGGGAACCCAGCGGATCCATCGGCGACTCATACCCTCAGGATACGCTCCGCCTCACCCGGCCACCCTGCGAGCTGACCGGGAAAAGCACGGCGCTGACAACCACCGCGGACGCGAGGAGGCCCCGCGTCCGATCGACGCGGGGCCTCCTCCATCCGTGATATCGGGTCGGCTCAGAGCACGTCGCCGACGCGGTGCACGCGGATGTCGTTGGTGGTTCCCGGGATCCCGGGAGGGGAACCGGAGATGATGATGACCTTGTCGCCGTTCTGGGCGCGGCCGGTCGACTTGAGCGCCTCGTCCACCTGGGCGACCATCTGGTCGGTGTGGGTCACACGGTCGACGACAAAGGACTCCACACCCCAGTAGAGCGCCATCTTGCGACGGGTCGACTCCTCGGGCGTGAAGGCCAGGATCGGGATCCTGCTCCGCAGGCGGGCCATGCGGCGGGCGGACTCGCCCGACTCGGTGAACACACAGAGGTACTTCGCCTCGACGAAGTCCGCGACCTCCACGGCCGCCAGGGTGATGGCACCGGACTGCGTGCGCGGCCGCGTGCCGAGCGGCGCGATGCGGTCGAGACCGTGCTCCTCGGTGGAGGTCACGATGCGGGCCATGGTCTGGACCGTCACGGTCGGGTACTCGCCGACGCTGGTCTCGCCGGAGAGCATGACCGCGTCCGCACCGTCCAGGACGGCGTTCGCGACGTCGGAGGTCTCGGCGCGGGTCGGGACCGGGCTCGAGATCATCGACTCGAGCATCTGCGTCGCGACGATGACCGGCTTGGCGGCGCGGCGGGCGAGCTCGACCGCGCGCTTCTGCACGATCGGGACGGCCTCCAGCGGCAGCTCCACGCCGAGGTCGCCACGGGCGACCATGATGGCGTCGAACGCCTCGATGATCCCTTCGAGCGCCTCGACGGCCTGCGGCTTCTCGATCTTGGCGACGACCGGGACGCGACGCCCCTCCTCCGCCATGATCTCGTGCACGCGCTCGATGTCGGCGGCGTTGCGCACGAACGAGAGCGCGATCAGGTCGGCGCCGAGCTTGAGGCCCCAGCGCAGGTCGGCCTCGTCCTTCTCGGACAGCGCGGGCACGTTGACCGCAACGCCCGGGAGGTTGATGCCCTTGTTGTTCGAGACCGGACCGGCGACCACGACACGCGTGGTGACGACGGTGCCGTCGGTCTCGAGGACCTCGACGCGCACCTTTCCGTCGTCGATCAGCAGGAAGTCGCCCGGCTTGACGTCCTGGGGCAGCCCCTTGAACGTGGTCGAGGAGATCTCCCGGGTGCCGATGATGTCCTCGGTGGTGATCTTGAAGATGTCGCCCTCGGCGAGCTCGTAGGGGCCCGCCTCGAACTTGCCGAGGCGGATCTTCGGGCCCTGCAGGTCGACCAGGACCGCGACGGGCTTCCCGGCGTCCGCGGCGGCCTTGCGCACGTTCGCGTAGACCCCCTCGTGGACGTCGTAGCTGCCGTGGCTCAGATTCATCCTGGCCACGTCGACACCCGCGTCGATGATCGCGCGGATGTTGTCGTAGCTGGACGTCGCCGGCCCGAGGGTCGAGACGATTTTCGCCCTTCTCATGCTTTCGTTGCTCCGATGTTCGTGCGCCCCTGACGGCGCGCGGTTCGTGGTGATGCCCGAAGAGGGCATCGGGTCAGACGAGGATTCCCCGGTCGGTCGGGCGGACCGGAGCCGGCAGCTGCGTCTCCCCCTCAAGATACCGGTCGACGGCCGCCGCCGCCGCCCGGCCCTCGGCGATCGCCCACACGATGAGCGACTGGCCGCGGCCCGCGTCGCCCGCGACGAAGACGCCCGGCTCGCTGGTCTGGTACTGCCCGTCGCGCTGGAGGTTGCCGCGCTGGTCGAAGGGGAGGTTGAGCTGGGCCGACAGGTCGTCCTGCTCCGGGCCGGTGAAGCCCAGGGCGAGCAGCACGAGGTCCGCGGGGATCTCGCGCTCGGTGCCCGCCTTCGGCACGCGGCGGCCGTCGAGGTACTCGGTCTCGGCGACACGCAGTGCGCGCACCTCGCCGAACTCGTTGGCGAGGAACTCGACGGTGGACGCGAGGAACTCGCGCTGGCCGCCCTCCTCGTGCGCCGACTGCACCTCGAAGAGCGTCGGAGTGGTCGGCCACGGCTGGTGCGCGGGGCGCTCCGACGGCGGCTGGACGCCGATCGCGAGGTTGGTGACGCTCGCCGCGCCCTGGCGGTGGGCGGTGCCGATGCAGTCCGCGCCGGTGTCGCCGCCGCCCAGGACGACGACGTGCTTGCCGTCGGCCGTGATCTGGCCGGAGACATCGTCTCCGGCGCCCGCCTTGTTCTGCTGGACCAGGTACTCCATCGCGAAGTGCACGCCGGCCAGGTCGCGGCCGGGGATGGGCAGATCGCGCGGGACCATCGCACCGGTGGCGACCACGACCGCGTCGTAACGGGTCCGCAGCTCGTCCCAGGTGATGTCCGTGCCGATGTCGACGCCCGCGCGGAAGCGGGTGCCCTCGGCCATCATCTGGTTCAGACGCGCCTCGAGGTGCTTCTTCTCCATCTTGAAGTCCGGGATGCCGTAGCGCAGAAGGCCGCCGATGCGGTCGTCGCGCTCGTACACGGCGACGGTGTGGCCGGCGCGCGTGAGCTGCTGCGCGGCGGCGAGGCCGGCGGGACCCGAGCCGACGACGGCGACCGTCTTGCCGGTCAGGCGCTCCGGCGGATGCGGCTGCACCCAGCCGTTCTGCCAGGCCTGGTCGATGATCGACACCTCGACCTGCTTGATCGTCACGGCGGGCTGGTTGATGCCGAGCACGCACGAGGACTCGCACGGGGCCGGGCAGAGACGGCCCGTGAACTCCGGGAAGTTGTTGGTCGCGTGCAAGCGCTCGATGGCCTGGCGGCCCTCCCCGCGCCACATCAGGTCGTTCCACTCCGGGATGAGGTTGCCCAGAGGGCAGCCCTGATGGCAGAACGGCACGCCGCAGTCCATGCAGCGGCCGGCCTGCCGGCGCAGCTGGGCCGGGTCGCCCGCCTCGTAGACCTCTTTCCAGTCCATGAGGCGTACCGAGACCGGTCGCCGCGCGGGGAGCTCCCGCTCCGTGGTCTTCAGAAAGCCCTTCGGGTCAGCCACCAGTGACCTCCAAAATCCGGTTCCACACGATGTCGCCGTCGGGGTCCAGACCCTCGTCGACGGCTTCTTGACGCATCTGCAGCACGGCCGCGTAATCCCGCGGCAGCACCTTCACGAACTTCCCGACGGTCGCGTCGAAGTCCTCGAGCAGACGGTCGGCCAGCGCCGAGCCCGTCTCCGCACGGTGCTTCTCGAGCAGGTCGCGCACGATCTCGACGTCCGCGCTGCCGAGCGGCAGCAGTTCCAGCTCGCCGCTCGCGAGGGAGTCGCGGTTCACCCGGTCCTCCTTGAGCTCGTACACGTACGCGGTGCCGCCCGACATGCCGGCGCCCAGGTTGCGCCCGGTGCCGCCCAGGATCACGGCGAGGCCACCGGTCATGTACTCGAGCGCGTGGTCGCCCACACCCTCGACGACCGCGGTCGCTCCCGAGTTGCGCACCAGGAACCGCTCGCCCACGATGCCGCGGATGAACATGCTCCCCTGGGTCGCGCCGTAGCCGATGACGTTGCCGGCGATCACGTTGCGTTCGGCCGGGAACACGGCGTCCTTCGAGGGGCGCACGACGATCTGGCCGCCCGAGAGCCCCTTGCCGACGTAGTCGTTCGAGTCGCCCTCCAGGCGCAGCGTGATGCCCGCCGGGAGGAACGCGCCGAGCGACTGGCCGGCCGAACCGGTCAGTGTGATGTCGATCGACCCGCTGGGCAGGCCGTTCTCACCGCGTGCCTTGGTCACCTCGTGCCCGAGCATCGTGCCGACGGCACGCTCCGTGTTGCGGATCGGAAGCGTCAGCGAGAGCGTGCCGCCGTTCGCGAGCACGTCGCGGGAGGCGTCGATCAGCTGGTTGTCGAAGTGCTCGTCCAGCTCGTGGTCCTGCGCGCGGCCGTTCTTGCGCGGCGCATCGGCCGGGAACGCCGGGCCGTGCAGGATCGGCGACAGGTCCATGCCCGACGCCTTCCAGTGGTTCACGGCGCGGTCCACGTCGAGCAGCTCCGCGTGGCCGATCGCCTCGTCCAGCGTGCGGAAACCGAGCTCCGCGAGGTACTCTCGCACCTCCTGGGCGATGAACTCGAAGAAGTTCACCACGAACTCGGGCTTGCCCGAGAAGCGCGAACGCAGCTCCGGGTTCTGGGTCGCGACGCCGACGGGGCACGTGTCCAGGTGGCACACGCGCATCATGATGCAGCCAGAGACCACCAGCGGCGCCGTCGCGAAGCCGAACTCCTCGGCGCCGAGCAGGGCGCCGACGATCACGTCGCGGCCGGTCTTCAGCTGGCCGTCGACCTGCACGACGACGCGCTCCCGCATGCCGTTGAGCATGAGGGTCTGCTGCGTCTCGGCGAGGCCGAGCTCCCACGGCGTGCCCGCGTGCTTGAGCGAGTTGACCGGGGAGGCTCCCGTGCCGCCGTCGTGGCCCGAGACCAGGATGACGTCGGCCAGCGCCTTCGCCGTCCCCGCGGCGACCGCGCCGATGCCCGACTCCGAGACGAGCTTGACGTGGATGCGCGCACCCGGGTTCGCCCGCTTGAGGTCGAAGATCAGCTGCTTGAGGTCCTCGATGGAGTAGATGTCGTGGTGCGGCGGCGGGGAGATCAGGCCGACTCCGGCCGTCGCGTGCCGTGTGCGGGCCACCCAGGGGTACACCTTGGTCGGCGGCAGCTGACCGCCCTCGCCCGGCTTCGCGCCCTGAGCGAGCTTGATCTGGATGTCGTCGGCGTGCGTCAGGTACATGCTCGTGACGCCGAAGCGGCCCGAGGCGACCTGCTTGATCGCGCTGCGGCGCTCCGGGTCGAGCAGGCGCTCGAGGTCCTCGCCGCCCTCACCGGTGTTCGACTTGGCGCCGAGCCGGTTCATGGCGATCGCCAGGGTCTCGTGCGCCTCCTTCGAGATGGAGCCGTAGCTCATCGCGCCGGTGGAGAACCGCTTGACGATCGACTCGATCGGCTCGACCTCGTCCAGCGGCACCGGCGTGCGCTCTCCCGATTTCAGGGCGAACATCCCGCGCAGGGTCATGAGCGACTCGGCCTGGTCGTCGACGAGCTTCGTGTACTCGCGGAAGATGTCGTACCGGCGCGTGCGCGTCGAGTGCTGGAGCCGGAAGACCGTCTCCGGGTTGAAGAGGTGCGGCGCGCCGTCGCGGCGCCACTGGTACTCGCCGCCGGTCGCCAGCCGCTCGTGCGCGACGATCGCGCTCTCGGCCGGGTAGGCGCTCTCGTGACGCGACAGGTTCTCGGCCGCGATGACCTCGATGCCGACGCCGCCGAGCTTGCTCGTGGTGCCGGTGAAGTAGCGGTCGACGAACTCCTGGCTGAGGCCGACGGCCTCGAACGCCTGCGCCGCCGCGTACGACGACACGGTGGAGATGCCCATCTTGGACATGATCTTGAGGACGCCCTTGCCGAGCGCCTTGATGACGTTCTTCACGGCCTTCTCCGGCGAGACGCCCGGGATCAGACCAGAACGGACCAACTCCTCGCAGGTCTCCATCGCCAGATACGGGTTGATCGCCGAGGCGCCGTAGCCGATCAGGAGCGCGACGTGGTGCACCTCGCGCACGTCGCCCGCCTCCACGATGAGCCCGACCTTCATGCGGTTCTCGGCGCGGATCAGGTGGTGGTGGACGGCCGCGAGCATGAGCAGCGACGGGATGGGGGCGAGATCCTTGTTGGAGTCGCGGTCGCTCAGCACGATGAACTGGGCGCCGGCCTCGATGGCCTCGTCGACCTCGTCGCACATCTCGGCGAGACGGCGCTCCATGGCGTCCGTGCCCGCGTCGAAGCGGTAGAGGCCGCGGATCGTCGTGGTCAGGCGGCTGCCCGGGCGCGGGTCCATGTGCTGGATCTTCGCGAGCTCGTCGTTGTCGATCACCGGGAAGTCGAGGACGACCTGGCGTGCGTGCTCCGGTCCGGCGGAGAGCAGGTTGCGCTCCGGGCCCAGACCGAGCTTCAGCGAGGTGACGACCTCTTCGCGGATCGAGTCCAGCGGCGGGTTGGTCACCTGGGCGAACTGCTGCGTGAAGTAGTCGAAGAGCAGCCGCGGACGGTCGGAGAGCACCGCCACGGGCGTGTCGGAGCCCATGGCGCCGAGCGGCTCCGCGCCGGTGGTCGCCATCGGCTTGAGGAGGATGCGCACCTCCTCCTCCGTGTACCCGAACGTGCGCTGACGGCGGGTGATGGAGGCCGGAGTGTGCACGATGTGCTCGCGCTCCGGGAGGTCCTTGAGGTTGATGCGGCCCTCGTCGAGCCACTCGCCGTACGGCGCGCCGTTGGCGAGCTCGGATTTGATCTCGTCGTCCTCGATCAGCCGGCCGGCGACGGTGTCCACGAGGAACATGCGACCCGGGCGCAGTCGGCCCTTGCGCACGACCCGGCTCGGCTCGATGTCGAGCACGCCGATCTCGGAGGCCAGCACGACGAGGCCGTCGTTGGTGACGACGTAGCGGCCCGGGCGCAGTCCGTTGCGGTCCAGCGTCGCGCCGACGAGCGAGCCGTCGGTGAAGACGATCGCGGCCGGGCCGTCCCACGGCTCCATGAGCATCGAGTGGTACTCGTAGAAGTCGCGGCGGACCGGGTCGATCTCGGTCTGGTTCTCCCACGCCTCCGGCACCATCATCATCACCGCGTGCGGCAGCGAGCGACCGGTGAGCGAGATGAGCTCCACGACCTCGTCGAACGACGCGGAGTCGCTCGCACCCGGCGTCACGATCGGGAAGACGGGCGAGAGATCGCCCAGCAGCTCGCTCTCGAGCTGCGACTGCCGGGCGCGCATCCAGTTGCGGTTGCCCTGCACCGTGTTGATCTCGCCGTTGTGCGCGATCATCCGGAACGGCTGCGCGAGAGGCCACGACGGGAACGTGTTCGTCGAGTAGCGCGAGTGCACGAGCGCGAGCTTCGAGGCGAAGCGCTGGTCGGACAGATCGGGATAGAACGGCTCGAGCTGGAGCGTCGTGACCATGCCCTTGTAGACGATGGTGCGGCTCGACAGCGACGAGAAGTACAGGTCGAGCTCGCGCTCGGCGCGCTTGCGGAGGAAGAACGTCTGCCGGTCGAGCGCGATGCCCGCGACGAGGTCGCCCTTCTCGTCCGTGCGCGTGCTGGCGACGTAGAGCTGCTCGATGACCGGCATCGCGTCGCGCGCCAGCGTGCCGAGCTCGCCGGGGCGGACGGGAACCTCGCGCCAGCCGAGGACGGTGAGGTCCTGCTCGACGGCGATGGCCTCGACGGCGGACTTGATCGCCGCACGCTCCTCCGCCCCCGTGGGCAGGAACGCGTTGCCGACCGCGTACCGTCCGGCCGCCGGGAGCTCGAGGCCCGAGACGGCGCGCAGGAAGGCGTCGGGCACCTGCGTGACGATGCCCGCCCCGTCGCCGGTTCCGGCGTCGGAGCCGACAGCGCCGCGGTGCTCGAGGTTGCGCAGCGCCTGCAGCGCGGCGTCGATGATGTCGTGCCCGGCGGTGCCGCGCAGGGTCGCGACCATCGCGAGACCGCAGGCGTCCTTCTCCTCGGCGGGGTCGTAGAGACCCTGCTTCGCAGGAAGGGTGCTGAACCGGGTGTGGGGAGGCGTGAACGCCATCTTTCGACCGTCCTCACAGTGTCGTGGATGTGGGGATGCTATGTGCGGGGACGCCATCGGCCCTGAGGAGGTGGTGGATCCGCCGCGCTCACCCGGCTGTGTGCGGCCGGTGGCTCGGTGCGGTCGGTGATGCTTTCGGGATTGCCTCGACAGACGTTACGGGTGGTGCGAGCCGGCGGCGTTTCAGCCGTTCGTGGGGCTTGTGGCCTTGGCTCCTGAGGATCCGGCGGGCACCCCGTCGTCCTCGTCGGGGACCTCGTCATCCGAGTCCGTGTCGTCCGAGTCTACCTCAGCATCCGGGCGGACCCATTCACGACCCGGCCGGTACACGCCCGGCTCGAGGCCGGGGTGGCGACGGGTCTGGACGATGAGGATCACGATTCCGAGCACGACGGCGAGGAACGCGGCCCACACGTTGGAGGGGATGCCGAGGATGTTGAACTCGCTCGGGTCGATGCGGATCGACTCCAGGTACGACCGTCCGAGGCCGTACCAGATCAGGTACAGGGCGAACGTCCTGCCCCAGCGCAGCTGGAACTTCCGCTCCAGGAAGAGGATGACGACGATGCCGATGACGTTCCAGATGATCTCGTAGAGGAACAGCGGCTGGAACAGGGTGCCGTCCGGCAGCCCGACCGGGATCGCCTTGTTGCCCGCGTCGATCTGCAGGCCCCACGGGAGGTTGGTCGGCAGCCCGAAGAGCTCCTGGTTGACATAGTTGCCGAGGCGGCCGATCGACTGCGCGAGCAGCAGCGCGGGAGCGAGCGCGTCGGCGAACGACCAGAAGCGCACGCCCGAGATCCTCGAGGCGATCGCGACGCCGACGGCACCGCCGATGAGCGAGCCGAAGATGGCGTTGCCGCCTTCCCAGATGGCCCAGATGCTGCCCGGCTCGAATGGGTTCCAGGGGTTCGATCCCGGGCCGAAGTAGTCGCCCGGGTGCGTGAACACGTGGTAGAGCCGCGCCCCGATGATGCCCAGCACGACAGCCCACAGGGTGAAGTCCAGCACCACGCCCGGCTCTCCGCCGCGCTTGCTCAGCCGGCGCGAGGTCCACAGCACCGCGACGACGATCCCGATCAGGATCATGATCGCGTACGTCTGGATGCGCCAGTGCCAGCCGAACAGGTCGATCGGGATGTTCTGCCACTCGGGCCCCGGGCTCGGGATGCTGGCGTACCAGCTGCTCATCGTCGCAAACACCCGAAGACTCACCTTTCGTTCCGGTCAGACCGTCGCGGTTCGCCGCGCGGCCTCCATAGTCTAAGACGACGGCGCTACCGCGCCGTGCCACCCGCCAGCTCGGCAGCCGTGCGGGCGACTGCGTCGACCCCGCCGTCTGCGAGGGCTTTCACGAGAGCGGAGCCGACGATCGCGCCGTCGGCGTATTCGAGGACTTCGCGCACCTGGGCTCCCGTGGAGATCCCGACCCCGACGCACGCGCTCGTCGAGCCGGCCTCGCGGAGGCGGCCGACGAGGGTGCGCGCGGCGGCATCCACGTCGGCGCGCGCGCCGGTGATGCCCATGGTCGAGACCGCGTACACGAACCCGCGGCTCGCCTCGACCGTGCGGCGCAGCCGCTCGTCGGTGGAGGTCGGCGCGGCCAGGAACACCCGGTCCAGGCCCGCGCGATCCGACGCAGCGAGCCACTCGGCGCCCTCGTCGGGGATCAGGTCGGGCGTGATGAGCCCGGCTCCCCCGGCCGCGGCCAGCTCGTCGGCGAAACGGTCCACGCCGTACTGCAGCACCGGGTTCCAGTAGGTCATGACGAGCACGGGGACGTCGGCGCGCGCCGTGATCTCGCGCACCGCCGTCATCCCGTCGCGCAGCCGGAAGCCGTTCGCGAGGGCCTGCTGAGTCGCGGCCTGGATGACCGTGCCGTCCATGACCGGGTCGGAGTACGGCAGCCCGAGCTCGATGATGTCCACGCCGTTCTCGGCGAGGGCGACGGCGGCGTCGATGCTGGTCTGCAGGTCGGGGAACCCGGCGGGCAGGTAGCCGATCAGCGCGCCGCCGGCCTCCCGGTTGCGCTGGGCGATGGTGTCGGCGACGCGGCTCACGACTGAACGGCTCCTTCGTCGATCAGGCCGAAGTAGCGTCCGGCGGTCTCCATGTCCTTGTCGCCGCGACCGCTGAGGTTGACCAGCACGATGCCGTCCGGCCCCAGCTCACGGCCGAGCGCCAACGCGCCGGCGAGCGCGTGGGACGACTCGATGGCCGGGATGATGCCCTCGGTCAGACTCAGCAGGCGCAGCGCGTCCATGGCCTCGGCGTCCGACACCGGGCGGTACTCCGCGCGGCCGATGGAGGCGAGCCAGGAGTGCTCCGGTCCGACCCCCGGGTAGTCCAGCCCGGCGGAGATCGAGTGGGACTCGATGGTCTGGCCGTCCTCGTCCTGCAGCAGCATGCTGCGCGCGCCGTGCAGCACACCGGGACGGCCCTTGGTGATGGTGGCGGCGTGGCGCGGCGTCTCCGCGCCCTCTCCCCCGGCCTCGAAGCCGACGAGGCGGACATCCTCGTCGTCGAGGAAGGCGTGGAAGATGCCGATCGCGTTGGACCCGCCGCCGACGCAGGCGGCCACCGCGTCGGGAAGCCTGCCGGTCAGCGCGAGCACCTGCTCGCGGGCCTCCTCGCCGATGATCTTCTGCAGGTCGCGGACCATCGCCGGGAACGGGTGCGGGCCGGCGACCGTGCCGAAGATGTAGTTGGTGGTCTCGACGTTGGTGACCCAGTCGCGCATGGCGTCGTTGATCGCGTCCTTGAGGGTGCGCGAACCGGTCTTCACCGCGATGACCTCGGCGCCCAGCAGGCGCATCCGGGCGACGTTGAGCGCCTGACGCTCCGTGTCGACCTCGCCCATGTAGATCGTGCACTCGAGGCCGAAGAGGGCGGCCGCCGTCGCCGTCGCGACGCCGTGCTGGCCCGCGCCGGTCTCGGCGATCACGCGCTTCTTGCCGATGCGCTTGGTCAGGATGGCCTGGCCGAGCACGTTGTTGATCTTGTGCGACCCCGTGTGGTTGAGGTCCTCGCGCTTGAGGATGATACGCGCGCCCCCCGCGTGCTCCGCGAAACGGGGCACCTCGGTGATGATCGACGGGCGCCCCGTGTAGCTGCGCTGCAGCTCGTCGAGTTCCGCGTGGAATGCGGGATCGGCTTTGGCGGCCTCCCAGGCCGCGGAGAGCTCGTCCAGGGCGGCGACGAGCGACTCGGGCACGAAGCGGCCGCCGAAGTCGCCGAAGTAGGGACCGGTCTCGGAACGGAGGGACATCAGACTCCCAGGAATTCGCCGAGCGTGGCGACGGGATCGCTCGTCACGAGCGCTTCGCCGACGAGCACGACGTCCGCGCCCCCCGCCCGGTAATGCGCGACGTCGGCCGCCGAGAGAACGGCGGACTCCGCGACGCGGATGGTGCCGGACGGATACCGGTCGGCCAGGCGGCCGAACAGATCGCGGTCCAGCTCGAACGTGGAGAGGTTGCGGGCGTTGACGCCCACGAGCTTCGCGCCGGTGTCGAACGCCCGGCTCAGCTCGTCCTCGGTGTGCGCCTCGACCAGCGGGGTCATGCCCAGCTCGACGATCAGGTCGTGCAGCGAGACCAGGGTCTTCTGGTCGAGCGCGGCGACGATGAGGAGCACGAGGTCGGCACCGGCGGCGCGCGCCTCCAGGATCTGGTACGGCTCGGCGACGAACTCCTTGCGGAGCACCGGGATCGACACGGCAGCGCGGACCGACTCGAGATCGGCGAGCGAGCCGCGGAAACGACGCTCCTCGGTCAGGACGCTGATCGCGCTGGCGCCGCCGGTCTCGTACGCGGACGCGAGTGCGGCCGGATCCGGGATGTCGGCGAGGGCACCGCGCGAGGGGCTCGCCCGCTTGACCTCGGCGATGACCTTGATGCGGTCGGCCGGGGCGAGGGCGGCGAGGGCGTCCAGCGCGGGGGCGCGATCGAGGGCGGCCGCCTCGACGACGGCGAGCGGACGCTCGACGCGCCGCCGTTCAGCATCCTCGAGCGCGCCGGCGACGAGGTCGGCGAGCACGCGTCAGTGGCCCTTCGGGGTGTACTTGGAGCCGCCGACGCCGTACCCGGCGCGCTTCATGATCCAGCCGACGATGAGTCCGACGACGGCGAGGCCGGCTGCGGCCCAGACGACGACGGGAGCCTCGAAGAAGAAGGCGACCGCGCCGATGGCGAAGGCGACCAGCATGATGATCACGGCCGTCCACGCCGCCGGCGAATGACCGTGGCCTGGCTCGACTGACTCGGTGCTCATGGGACTCCTGCACGTCTGGTGCGCGCCGATGGGCGCGCACGGGGTTGGGAACGGATCAAGTCTAGTGGCTCAGCGCGTGGGATCGTCGCCGCGGCTCAGCTCGTCCCAGCTGTCGATCGCGGTGTCCCGGTCGAGGGCGGCGGGCCCGGACGAGGCCTCCCCCTCCGCCACGGCGCGTGCTTCGTCGTCGTCCGTCTCCTCGGTCGCGGACAGTCCCAGAGCGGCGGCGGAGTCGACCCCGTCCTCACCGGCGAAGCGTGTCTGGTACTTGCGCGACGGTCCCGGCCAGAGGCGGGAGAGCACCACGACGGCCGCACTCGCCAACACGATGAGCGCACCGCCGACGACGGCGAGCCACGGCCAGAACTGCACGTCGACCTGGTCGACCAGGCGGCGCACGGACGCGGTGCCCGCGACCCCGGTCGCCGTCGTGATGGCCGAGGACGACGCACGCAGCGCGTCTCCCAGGGCGGTCCCCGCCGAGATGAGCACCGAGACGCCCAACAGCACACCGAGCAGCGCGAGGACGATCCGGAAGACCGGGCCGGCGATCGCGAGCGCCGCGGTGAGGGCGAGACCCGCCAGCGCGAGGGCGGTGAGGGCCGGCGCCGCCGTCGACCCGGGAACGCTCAGGACACTGACGTGACGTGCGACGTCTGTGAGGTGCACGCCGAACCAGGTCTGCGTCGCGGCCAGCAGCGCGAGCCCGCTCCCGGCGACGAGCGCCAGCAGGGTGACGTACTTGGACCGGCGGCTCACGCGGCGCTCGACCTCCCGGTCGATGTCACCGCCGTCGCCCTCGGTGGGGTCCACAGTCATGGCGTCAGCGTCCGCTCTCGTCACCGGTGACCCGGTGCAGCGCATTCGCCACCGCGACGGCGCGCAGCGGGGCGGCGGCCTTGTTCTGCGACTCCTGGAACTCGCTGCGCGGCACGGAGTCGGCCACGAGGCCGCCCCCGGCCTGCACCCGCGCCACGCCGTCCATGATGGTCGCGGTGCGGATGGCGATGGCGAGATCCGCGTCGCCGGCGAAGTCGAAGTAGCCGATCACGCCGCCGTACACCCCGCGCTGAGCGGGCTCCAGCTCGTCGATGATCCGCAGCGCCATCGGCTTCGGCGCGCCCGAGAGCGTTCCGGCGGGGAAGGTGGCGCGGAACACGTCGATCGCCGACGACTCCGGCAGCAGGTCGCCCTCCACCGACGAGACGATGTGCATGATGTGGCTGAAGCGCTCGACGCGCATGAACTCGGTCACCTCGACGGTGCCTGCGGCACAGACCTTGAGAAGGTCGTTGCGGGCGAGGTCGACGAGCATGAGATGCTCGGCACGCTCCTTGTCGTCCGCCAACAGCGACGCCTCGAGGTCGAGGTCCTCCTCCGGCGTCGCCCCGCGGGGACGCGAGCCGGCGATGGGGTGGGTGAAGGCGCGCCCCTCCTGCACCTTGACGAGGGCCTCCGGGGACGAGCCGACGATCTGGTAGGCGCCGCCGTCCGGCCGCTCGAGCGACAGGAGGTACATGTACGGGCTCGGGTTGAGCGCGCGCAGCACCCGGTAGACGTCGATCGCCGAGGCGGTGCACGCCAGCTCGAACCGCTGGGAGATCACGACCTGGAAGATGTCGCCGGCGACGATGCGCTCCTTGGCCGTCTCCACCGACGCGAGGAAGTCCTCCTCGCGGGTGCGCGACACGGGTTCGGCCGGGGTGTCGAGGTCGACCTCCGCCAGCCACGCCTCCGACGGCTGGGCCAGCTCGCGCTGCATCCGGTCGAGGCGCGCCTGCGCGTCCGCCCACAGGGCCTCGGCCGGCTCCTCACCGTCCGCCAGCGCGTTCGCGATGAGCTTGACCGTGCCCGACCGGTGGTCGACGACGACCAGGTCCGAGGCGAACGCGAGCGCCTGCCCGGGGATGTCGTAGTCGGCCGGAGGCTGCGCGGGCAGCCGTTCGATCTGGCGGATCGCCTCCCAGCCGATGAATCCGACGAGGCCGCCGGTCAGGGGCGGCAGCCCGGGGATGCGCGGCGTCTGCCAGCGCTGGTGCAGGGCGGCCAGCGCCTCGAGCGGGCGGAGCGCAGCCTGCGGGCCCAGGGCCCGCTCGGCCGAGAGACCGTAGTCCAGCCAGCGCACCTCGTCGCCGTCCTGCGTGAGCACGCCGAACGAGGCTGCGCCGACGAACGAGAACCGGGACCAGATGCCGCCCTGCTCGGCGGACTCCAGGAGGAAGGTGCCCGGACGTCCGGCGGCCAGCTTGCGGTAGATGCCGACCGGGGTCTCGCCGTCCGCGAAGAGCTCGCGTACGACGGGGACCACGCGGTGGCTGCCGACGAGCGCGTCGAAGTCCGCGCGTCGGGTGGTGGCTGCGGTGGTCGCGATCACAGGTCGGACCTCATCTCCTCGGAGAAGGCGACGCCTGCCGCGTCCCCGACGGCGGGGGCGAGCTGGTCGGCGTCGAAACAGGTGCGGGTGCCGGTGTGGCAGGCGGCGCCGATCTGATCGACCGTCACCAGGAGCGTGTCGCCGTCGCAGTCGAGCGCGGCCGACTTGACGTATTGCACGTGGCCGGAAGTGTCGCCCTTGCGCCAGTACTCCTGCCGGGAGCGCGACCAGAAGGTCACCCGCCCCTCGGTCATCGTGCGCCGGAACGCCTCCGCGTCCATCCAGCCCAGCATGAGCACCTCGCGGGTGTCCCACTGCTGGATGATCGCCGGGACGAGCCCGGTCTCCGTGAAGCGGATGCGTTCGAGCACCGCCGCCTGGTCGTCGCTCATGTGCGGACCTCCCGTCCTGCCCGGGCCAGGGCCTCCTTGACATCGCCGATCGTCAACTCGCGCGAGTGGAACACGCTCGCGGCGAGCACCGCGTCCGCGCCCGCGTCGATGGCGGGCGCGAAGTCGGCGACCTTCCCGGCGCCGCCCGAGGCGATCACCGGCACGCTGCTGATCGCGCGCATCTCGCGGATGAGCTCCAGGTCGAAGCCCTCCTTGGTGCCGTCGGCGTCGATCGAATTGACGAGCAGTTCGCCCGCACCCAGTTCGATCGCCCGGCGGGCCCAGGCGAGCGCGTCGAGATCGGTCTCGGTGCGGCCGCCGTGCGTCGTCACGACGAAGCCGGAGGGCGTCGCCGCCGAGCGCTTCACGTCGAGCGAGAGCACCAGCACCTGCGCGCCGAACCGGTCGGCGATCTCGGCGACGAGCTCCGGACGCGCGATCGCGGCCGAGTTGACGCCGATCTTGTCCGCTCCGCTGCCGAGGAGCCGCGCGACGTCCTCCGGGCTGCGCACGCCGCCGCCCACCGTGAGCGGGATGAAGACCTGCTCGGCGGTCGCCCGCACGACGTCGTACGTCGTCGAGCGGTCGTCGACCGTCGCCGTCACGTCCAGGAAGGTCAACTCGTCGGCCCCCTGCTCGAAGTACATCCCGGCCAGTTCGACCGGGTCGCCCTGGTCGCGCAGATTCTGGAAGTTGACCCCTTTGACGACGCGGCCGGCGGCCACGTCGAGGCACGGGATGACGCGGACCGCGACGGACATCAGATGCGCGCCGCGTGGATGGAGGTGACCAGGATGGCCCGCGCGCCCAGCTCGTAGAGATCGTCCATGACGCGGTTCGTCTGGTCCTGCTTGATCATCACGCGCACGGCGACCCAGTCGGGCTCGCCGAGCGGGGACACCGTCGGCGACTCGACGCCCGGCGTCAGCGCGACGGCACGGTCGAGCAGCACGGCGGGGAGGTTGTAGTCGACGAGCACGTACTGCCGGGCGACCATGACGCCCTGGAGGCGGCGCACCAGCGTCTCCACGCCCTCGGCCGGGGACGGGGACGAGATGAGCACGGCCTCCGACTCGAGGATCACGGGACCGAAGATCTCCAGACCCTGCTTGCGCAGGGTGGAGCCGGTCTCGACCACGTCGGCGACGGCGTCGGCGACGCCCAATCGCACGGCGGACTCCACCGCGCCGTCGAGCTTGATCAGGCTCGCCTCCACCCCGTGCTCGGCGAGGAAGGCGCCGACCAGCCCCGGGTAGCTCGTCGCGACGCGCTTGCCCTGCAGGTCGGCGAGCTCACGGAACCCGTCGGCGGGCGCGGCGAACCGGAAGGTGGACGCCGCGAAGTCGAGCGACGCGATCTCGCCGGCGGACGAGCCGGAGTCGAGCAGCAGATCGCGGCCGGTGACGCCGACGTCGAGTGCGCCGGAGCCGACGTAGGTGGCGATGTCGCGCGGGCGCAGGTAGAAGAACTCCACCCCGTTGCGCACATCGGTGACGATGAGCTCCTTGGGGTCGCGGCGGCCGACGTAGCCCGCCTCGTGGAGCATCTGCGCCGCGGTCTCGGAGAGGGAGCCCTTGTTGGGGACGGCGATCTTCAGCATGTGTTCGAAGTCTTTCGTGACGTGACGGATCAGGGTGCGCCCGGCGGCGCCTGCGGGATCGGGGTCACAGATGTCGGTAGACGTCGGCCGGCGTCAGGCCCTTGGCGAGCAGGAGCACCTGGAGGTGGTAGAGCAGCTGCGAGATCTCCTCGGCCGTCTCCTCGTCGGACTGGTACTCCGCGGCCATCCAGACCTCGGCGGCCTCCTCCACGATCTTCTTTCCGATGGCGTGCACGCCCGCATCCAGCTCGCGCACCGTTCCGGAACCCTCCGGACGGGTGGCGGCCTTCTCGCTGAGCTCGGCGAAGAGGTCGTCGAAGGTTTTCACCATTACAGCGTAGCGGTCGCGGGAGGGCCCGCGTGCCGCGGTCAGTGGAGGTGGGAGGCGACGGCCGCACGCAGGCCGGCGATGTTCGAGGCGGGGTCGCCACGGAAGACGCTTGACCCCGCCACGAACGTGTCCGCACCGTTCTCGGCCGCGACCACGATCGTCTCGGCCGTCACTCCGCCGTCCACCTGCAGCCAGACGTCGAGGCCGCGCGTCTCGACGGCCTCGCGCAGCGCGCGCAGCTTGGGCATCGTCTCCGGCATGAACGACTGGCCGCCGAACCCGGGCTCGACCGTCATGACCAGCACCTGGTCGAACTCGGGGAGCACGTCGAGGAACGGCGCGACGTCGGTCCCGGGCTTGAGGGCGACGCCGGCCCGGGCGCCGATCCCGCGCAGCCGCCGCGCGAGCGCCACCGGATCGGCTGCGGCTTCGGCGTGGAAGGTGACCGAGTACGCGCCGAGCTCGGCATACCCGGGCGCCCAGCGTTCCGGGTCGTCGATCATCAGGTGCACGTCGAGAGGGATGGCGCTGACGGCCTGGATCCGCTCCACCATCTGCGGGCCGAAGGTGAGGTTCGGCACGAAGTGGTTGTCCATCACGTCGACGTGCACGAGGTCGGCCGTCGCGATCCGGGCGAGGTCGCGCTCCATGTTCACGAAGTCGGCGGCGAGGATGCTGGGGTTGATGCGGGCCATGGTTCCAGCCTATGGGGCGGGCGTGGTGAGCAGCGCGATGAACATGGCGTCGGTGAGGTGACGATGCGGCCACAGCTGCACGACGTCCGGGTCGCCCGCGAGATCGAGGCGCTCCTCGGCCAGGCCCTGCACGACCTCCGCCGTGGCGACCTTCTGCAGTGTGGGGTGCCGCTCGAGCGCCGCCGCGACGACGCTGCGCGTCTCGGCGATGTGCGGCGAGCAGGTGACGTACGCGAGCAGCCCGCCGGGCGCGAGCGCGGCGACGGCGGAGTCGAGCAGCCGTGCCTGGAGCGCGCTCAGCTCGGCGACGTCCTTCGGGTCTTTGCGCCAGCGCGCCTCCGGACGGCGGCGGAGGGCGCCCAGGCCCGTGCACGGCGCGTCGAGCAGGATGCGGTCGAACTCCCCCGGATGGTCGCGGCCGACGTCGACGCCGTCCTGCTCCCAGACCGGGACGTCGAGCGGCACGGCCGCGAGAGCCTTTCGGACGAGCTCCGCCCGCGCCGGGACGAGTTCGTTGGCCACCAGCGCGGCGCCGCCCGCCAGCGCCTCCGCCGCGAGCAGCGCGGCTTTGCCGCCCGGGCCGGCGCACAGGTCGAGCCAGCGCTCGCCCTCGCGGACCGGGCGTGCGCGGGTGAGCGCGAGCGCCGCGAGCTGCGAACCCTCGTCCTGGACGCGCAGGCGCCCGTTCGACGACTGGACGAGCCGGAGCGGGTCTCCCCCGTCTCCCGAGAAGCCGACCGGCGAGTACCGGTCGGACCGCGCACCGGCCGGTGCGTCGGCGAGTCCCGGCAGCGCGATCAGGTTCACTTTCGGCGCCGCGTTGTCGGCGGCGAGCAGCGCCTCCAGCTCCCCGCCGTGCCCCTCGGCCTCCAGCGACCGCCGGAACGCACGGATCACCCAGGTGGGATGCGACGTGACGGCCGCCAGCGCATCGTCCGTGCTCTTCGCGCCCGCGACGACGCGGTCGCGCCACTCCTCGGGGGTGTGCCGGCCGATCTCGCGGAGGACGCCGTTCACGAACCCCGTCGCGGAACGGCTGCCCACCGCGCGCGCGAGCGCGACGGACTCGTTGACGGCGGCGTGCGGGGGGATGCGGGTGGAGAGCAGCTGGTGCGCTCCGAGCCGCAGCACGTCGAGGATGGGCGGGTCGATGCGGTCGACCGGGCGCCCGGCTGCGCGGGAGATCACGCGGTCGTAGTAGCCCTGCATCCGGAGCGTGCCGTAGGTCAGCTCGGTGGCCAGCGCCGCGTCGGCGGGCGACAGGTCGGCGCGGGCGATCCTGCTCGGCAGCAGGAGGTTGGCGTAAGCGTCCGAGTCGCGCACCGCCGAGATGACGTCGTAGGCGACGGTGCGTGCGGAGGCGGCGAGTGGCCGAGGGTCGCGGGAGTCGCGGGCACGGCGATCGTTCACGCGAGCACCGCCGTCCCACCGGCGCCCCGCCACCAGTCGGCGGCCGCCATGGCGCGCTTGCCCGCCGGCTGCACGACGAGGAGCTCGAGCGGCGACGTCCCGGTCCCCAGGAGGACCCGCGTGCCGTCCAGGACGACGTGCCCGCTCGCCACGCGGTCGGCGTCGTCGGCGCGTCGCGCCTCCGCGATCTTGAACCGCTCGCCGTCGAGGAGCGCGTACGCGCCTGGCTCCGGTGTCACGCCGCGCAGACGGGCGTAGACCTCATCGGCGGGACGGGCCAGGTCGAGACGCGCATCCTCGATCGAGAGCTTCGGTGCGACGGTGGGCTCGCCCTCCTGGGGACGGGCCGTCGCGGTGCCGGCCGCGAGCGCGTCGACGGTGTCGGCGAGCAGAGAGGCTCCCGACTCCGCCAAGTCTTCGAGGAGCTCACCGGCGGTCTCGTCGGCGCCGACCGGGCGGCGCAGCTCCGCGAACACGTCACCCGCGTCGAGCGCGGGCACGAGCTGGAACACGGCGGCGCCGGTCTCGGCGTCGCCTGCGATCACGGCGCGCTGGACGGGCGCGGCTCCGCGCCAGCGCGGCAGAAGGGAGAAATGCAGGTTCACCCAGCCGAGCCGGGGCGAGGACAGCAGCGGCTCGCGGACCAGCCCTCCGTACGCGACGATGACACCGAGATCCGCTTCCAGGGCGGCCACCGCCTCCGTGACCTCGTCGCCGAGACGGTTCGCTTTGATCACCGGGAAACCCAGCCGCTCGGCTTCGGCGGCCACCGGCGATGGCGTGAGGACGCGCTTGCGGCCGATCGGGGCGTCCTCCCGGGTGATGACGGCGGCCACGTCGTGCCGCGCGGCGACCGCGCGGAGGGACGGGAGGGCGACGGCGGGGGTGCCGGCGAAGACGAGACGCATACGAAGGTTCTTCCGGAGGGTCGGGCGCGCGGGAGAGCCGCGCGAGGGACCCGACGAGTCTACCCGCGCCCGTCAGAGGATCTCGGGGTCGTCGAAGCGCACCCGGAGCGCGGGGGCAGGCCGGAAGCCTCCGCGGCCCGCCGGTGCCTTGCGCCGCTTGGTCGCGTTGCGCACGACCGCCGCGCGGACCGCCGCGGCGACCTCCGGCCCCCGCGAGTACTCGAACCGGAGGATGCCGCGCACGAGCTGATCGTCGACCGGGGCGGGGCCGAGCACGTCGATGAGAAGCGCGGCGTCGACGGCGTCGATCGCGGCACGCACCGCCTGGTCCGTCCCGGTGATCGACGCCAACCGGACGGCGGGAGGGAACCGCAGCTCGCGCCGGTCGGCGAGCTCGGCGCGGGCGAAGTCGACCAGCCGTCCGGTGGCGAACGTCCGCGCGAGCGGGCCGGACACGCCGACGAGCACGGTGGGCGCGCCCGGTGCGGCGAGGGTCGCCGCGCTGGACCACCAGCGCAGGCAGTCCTCGGCGACGTGCAGGGTCTCGCGCGCGAGCATGCGCTCGCCGTCCAGCAGCAGCACCGCCTGGTAGCCGCCCTCGGCGATCGGCTCCGCCCCCCGCGTCGCGACCACGAGAGCCGGTGCCGCACCGACGCGCTGCACGGGGTGATCTCCGTCGGCGACGACGACGCGGATGCCGGGGAACGCCCTGCCCAGCTCCTCCGCGGTGCGGCCGGAGCCCAGGCTCACCATCCGGAAGCGGTGACCGTCGCAGCGCTCGCACGTCCATTCGGTGGCGAGGGCGCCGCACCAGCCGCAGGAGGGCGTCGCGCCCGCACGGACCTGGCCGAGGGGCCCTTCGCACGTGTTGCAGCGGGCGGCCTGCCCGCAGCTCACGCACGCCAGCTGCGGCACGTAGCCGGGGCGCGCCACTTGCACGAGGACCGGGCCCTTCGGGCGTCCGCCGTCGCCGCTCAGGGCCTCGCGCGCGGCGCGCCACGCGAGCGAGGGGATGCGGGCGGCGCGCGCCGCGTCCTCGGTCGCTTGCTGGTTGGCCGTCAGCACGACCCGGGGCGACACCGCCCGCGCCGGGCCCACGTCCCGCAGCCAGCCGAGCTCGACGAGCCGCTGCGCCTCCACGCTGCGCACGAGGCCGGACAGCACGAGCGCGCAGCCCGTGAGCTCCTGGCGCACCAGAGCCGCATCGCGGGTGTGGACATACGGGCTCAACGGCTCGGCGTGCAAGGGGTCGCTGTCCTCCCAGACGACGATCAGCCCGAGCCGCTCGGCGGGCGCGTACACCACGGAGCGGTTGCCGATGACGATCCGCGGACCGCTCAGCGCGGCGAGGAACGAGCGGTAGCGGTCGGCGTTCGCCTGTGAGGCGTCGGCGCGCACCACCGCCTCGGCGGGGGCGATCGCGGCGAGGGCCGCTCCGAGCTGGTCGAGGTCACGATGATCGGGGACCGCGATGATCGCCGTGCGCCCCTCCGCCCAGCAGGCGGCCGCGAGCGCGGCCAGGGTGACGGCCCACTCCCCGACCCAGGTGCCGTCCGGGAGCGCGCTGAGGCGTGGGATCGCCTGGAGCGCCAGGCGCTCACCCCGGGCCACCGCCTGCTCGAGGAGCCCGTCCCCGTAGCCGCGCACGGAGATCGCCGGCGGGCGGGGCCGCGGTGAACGCTCCTCCTCCGTCGACGCCAGCCAGGCCTTCTCGGCGCGAACCATGCGCCCGGGCACGGCGAGGCGCAGGATGTCGCTCGCGGTGCCCGCGCTGCGGTCGGCCAGCTTGCGCGCGAGCGTCCACACGCCCGCGGTGAGCACGGGAACGGGCGAGACGACCTCCTCCAGCGGGCTCAGCGACCCGTCGAAGCCCTCGCCCGCGTCGGCGAGTTCCACCAGGTAGCCGTCGGCGATCCGGCCGGCCGTGCGCAGCGGCACCCGCACACGCACACCCGGCACCGCCTGCTCGGCGAGCTCGTCCGGGACCGCGTAGTCGAAGAGGTGATCGAGCTGTGGGAGCGGCGAGTCGAGGACGACGCGGGCGACCCGGGCGGCCGCCGCCACTCCTAGAGCCCCGCGGCCGACCGCAGGTCGTCGACGCGGTCGAGCCGCTCCCAGGTGAAGTCGGGGAGCTCGCGGCCGAAGTGGCCGTACGTGGCGGTGCGCGCGTAGATCGGCCGCAGGAGGTCGAGGTCGCGGATGATGGCAGCGGGACGCAGGTCGAAGACGTCACGGATGGCGGCGATGATGCGCTCGTCGGGAAGCGTGCCGGTGCCGAAGGTCTCGACGTACAGCCCGACGGGAGCCGCCTTGCCGATCGCGTAGGCGACCTGCAGCTCGAGGCGCTCGGCGAGACCCGCCGCGACCGCGTTCTTCGCGACCCAGCGCATCGCGTAGGCGGCCGAGCGATCCACCTTCGACGGGTCCTTGCCCGAGAACGCGCCGCCGCCGTGACGGCTCGCGCCGCCGTAGGTGTCGACGATGATCTTGCGTCCGGTCAGGCCGGCGTCGCCCTTCGGGCCGCCGATCTCGAACCGGCCGGTCGGGTTGATGAGCGTGCGGATGTGGGACGTCTCGAGCCCGGCCCCGTGCAGCACGGGGGCGATGACCTCCTCGACGACCTCGGCCTGCAGCTGCTCGTTCGTCACCGTCGGCGCATGCTGGGTCGAGAGGACCACGGTCTGCACCGACTTCGGGACGATGCCCTCGTAGCCCACCGTGACCTGGGTCTTCCCGTCCGGGCGCAGGTAGTCGAGCGTGCCGTCCTTGCGGACCTCGGCGAGGCGCTCCGAGAGGCGGTGCGCCAGCCAGATCGGCAACGGCATGTACTGCGGGGTCTCGGTCGTGGCGTACCCGAACATGATGCCCTGATCGCCCGCGCCCTGCCGGTCGAGATCGTCGCCGCTCTGCTCCGCGCGCGCCTCGAGCGCGTTGTCGACGCCCTGCGCGATGTCGGGCGACTGCGCACCGATCGAGACCGAGACGCCGCACTGGGTACCGTCGAAGCTCACGTCGGACGAGTCGTAGCCGATCTCGACGAGCTTCTCCCGGACGAGCGCCGGGATCTCGACGTAACCGCGCGTGGAGACCTCGCCCGCGACATGCACGAGGCCCGTCGTGACGAGCGTCTCGACCGCGACGCGGCTGTGCGGGTCGACGGCCAGCAGTGCGTCGAGGATGCTGTCGGAGATCTGGTCGCAGATCTTGTCCGGGTGTCCCTCGGTGACCGACTCGGACGTGAAAAGGCGCAGATCTGCCATTGTTCTCCTTGGGTCGAACGAGAGGTGCGGCGCCGCCGTCAGGCGATGACGTCGAGGATACGGTCGGCCACCGACAGCTTGGTGCCCGAGGCCTCCATCACTATATCGCCGCCCTTTCGCAGGACCACGACCTCATTGCTCTCCGTTGCGAAGCCCTGCGACCAGCCGACCTGGTTGAGCACCAGGAAGTCGCAGCCCTTCGCCGCGAGCTTGCTGCGGCCGAGCTCGATGAGGGCGGACGGGTCGGGCTCGGTCTCCGCGGCGAAGCCGACGAGCACCTGCCCGTCGCGCTTGCCGGTCGCGAGGCCGGCGAGGATGTCGGGATTGGCGACGAGCTCGAGGGTGAGGGTCTCCCCCGCCTCGGACTTCTTGATCTTGGCGTCGCGGGTCTGCGCCGGCCGGTAGTCGGCGACCGCCGCCGTCATCACGACGATGTCGGCGGACCGTGCGGCCTCCGTCACCGCCTCGCGCAGCTCGAGCGCCGTCTGCACCTCGACCAGCTCGACGCCCTCGGGCGGCTCGACCTCCAGGTGGGCGGCGATCAGCACGACCTCGGCGCCGCGCGCCAACGCGGCGCTCGCGAGCGCGACGCCCTGGCGGCCGCTCGACCGGTTGCCGAGGAAGCGCACCGGGTCGAGGGGCTCGCGAGTGCCGCCGGCGGTGACGACGACGCGCCGGCCGGCGAGGTCGACCCCGCCACGCGGGAGGCGCGCCGCCTCGTTCGCCCGACGGCGCTCCGAGAGGACGACCACGTCGGCGGCGGGCTCAGGAGCCGCGGCGGCGACCGGGCGCGGCGACACACCGGCGGCGCGGAGCGCGGCCCGCGCGATGACCTCCGGCTCCTCCATACGCCCCGGGCCGGAGTCGGCCCCGGTGAGCTGCCCGCTTGCCGGCCCGACGATCGTGACGCCCCGACCGCGCAGGGTCGCGACGTTGGCCACCGTCGCGGCGTTGCGCCACATCTCGGTGTGCATCGCCGGGGCGATGACGAGCGGGGCCGTCGAGGCGAGGACCGTGTTGCCGAGCAGGTCGTCGGCGATGCCCGCGGCCAGCTTGGCGATCGTGTTGGCCGTCGCGGGCGCGATCACGATCAGGTCGGCCGACTGGCCGATGGCGACGTGCCTGACCTCCGCGACGCCCTCGTAGAGGTCGGTCGCGACCGGGTTGCGGCTGATGGCCTCCAGCGTCGGGCGCCCGACGAAGCGCAACGCGGCCTCCGTCGCCACGACGTGGACGGAGTGCCCGTCCAGCACGAGCGCGCGGATGACCCCCACCGCCTTGTACGCGGCGATGCCGCCGGTCACTCCGACGACGATGGTCAAACGTGCGCTCACGGCGCCACCCCCTCAACGGCAGAGTACTGCTGCAGCCGGGCGTGCCCGGCGGTGCCCGATCCGGCGATCGGCTCTACTCGACGATCGGCTTCAGGACGAGCTTGTCCTCGTTGATCTCGTGCATCGCCACGGAAAGCGGCTTGTCGTCGACGGACGAGTCGACCAGCGGGCCGACGTTGTCGAACAGGCTGCCCTCGTGCAGGTCCGCGTAGTAGTCGTTGATCTGGCGCGCACGCTTGGAGGCGAAGATCACCAGGGCGTACTTCGACTCGACCTTGGCGAGCAGGTCGTCGATGGGCGGGTCGATGATGCCGTTGTTGCTGGTTGCCATGCGGAGGGACTCCTTCAGCTGATTTCTGTGGAAGGCCGTGGTCGGCCCTGGTCGTTCTGGGCGGTCGACGTGCGGCGACCGGCGCCGGTTCCGGCGCGACGAGAGCGGTCTACGGACGCGACGGCGCCGCGCGGACCTTCATCAAGTCTACGACCTCGCGGGCGGCCTCGGCGACGTCGTGGTTCACGACGCGGTGATCGAACTCGTCCTGGGCCGCCAACTCGACCTTCGCGGTCTCCAGCCGGCGGGCCTGCTCGGCGGAGTCCTCGGTGCCGCGGCCGATGAGGCGGCGGACCAGCTCCTCCCACGTCGGCGGCAGCAGGAAGATGAGCCGGGCCTCCGGCATGCTCTCCCGCACGCTGCGCGCACCCTGCAGGTCGATCTCGAGCAGAACGCTGCGCCCCGCGTCGAGCGCCTTCTCGATCGGCGCGCGCGGCGTGCCGTAGCGGTACGCGTTGTGCACGGTCGCGTGCTCGAGCAGCTCGCCCTCCGCGATCATGCGGTCGAACTCGGCATCGTCCACGAAGTAATAGTTGACACCGTCGACCTCGCCCGGGCGCGGAGCGCGCGTGGTCGCCGAGACCGAGAGCAGCACGTCCGGGTAGTTCTTACGGATGTACGTGGAGACCGTGCCCTTGCCGACGGCCGTCGGCCCGGCGAGCACGACAAGCTGATTGCGCTGGCGGCCGGCCTTGTTCTCCCGGTCGATGAGGAAGTCGCGCAGGCGCAGCCGCTGGTGGCGGCCCAGGCCGCCCAGCCGCTTCGCGGGCGAGATGCCCAGCGTCGTCAGCGCTTCCTGCATCTTGGTGGTCCCGATCGCTGGGATGCTCAGCAGGAACTCGGTGACGCGCAACCGCCCCTCCACGCCGTCCGGTTGGGCGGTGGCGTGGTCGAGCACGGTGAGCGGCGACACGTCGCGGGAGGCGATGGACTTCTTCACGGCGGCACGAGCCCGGCGCGCCGCGACAGCGGCCCGGGAGGCGGCGCGACGGTCGACCTCCGGCGGGGCGGGGCGGCGGGAGACGGGCTCAGCCATGGCTGGCGCGCACCTCCTCGGCGCGGCGCGCGATCGCGTCCGCGAGGCCGTCGCGGCCGGCACCGAGCAGGCCGCGGGACTCGCTCACGATCACGCCCGGCGCGAGGCTTCCGAACAGGCGCGGGGCGTCCTCGACGCGCGCGCCCTGGTGGCCGAAGCCGGGAGCGAGCACGGGGAAGGCCGGCGAGAACACCGGACCGCGGGTGTCGATGCCGTAGGCCGTCAGGTCGACGGTCGCGCCGAGCACCAGGCCGACGGTGCCGAACGGATGCGGGGCCTGCTCGAGGTTGAACGCGTGCACGCCTTCGATGATCGCACGGGCGACGGTGGCTCCGGCATGGGGACCGGACGCGACGACGGCCTGCTGGATCGCGGCGGCCTCCGGATTGGAGGTCGCGGCGAGCACGAACAGGCCCTTGCCGTGCTCCTCGGCGAGGCGCATCGGCTCGGCGATCGAGCCGACGCCCTGGAACGCCGACACGGTCAGCGCATCCGCTTCGAGCGACGCGCCCGGCGTCAGCCACGACTCGGCGTAGGCCGTCACGCTCGTCCCGATGTCGCCGCGCTTGGCGTCGGCGATCACCAGAAGGCCCGCGGCACGCGCCGCTCCGATCACCTCCTCCAGTGCGGCGTATCCCGCGGAGCCGTAGCGCTCGAAGAACGCCACCTGCGGCTTGACCAGGCCGGCCCGGCCCGCCGCCGCCGCGACGGCGTGCAGGCCGAACTCCCGGGCCCCCGCCGCCGAAGCGGGCAGGCCCCACTCCGCCAGCAGATGCTCGTGAGGGTCGATGCCGACGCACAGCCGGCCGCGTTCGGCGAACGCCTCCGCGAGACGGTCGCCGAACGCCGTGCCGACTGCCGTCATGCGCGCGCGGCGCGCTGCAGCGCGTACTCCTGGAGCGACGTGACGTCGAAGCCCTCGCGCACCGCGTCGAGCGAGGCGACGGCCGCACTCAACTCGGCGATGGTCGTGAAGAGGGGCTTGTCCCCGGCCACCGCGGCGGCGCGGATCTCGTATCCGTCGGCGCGCGTGGTGCCGCCGCTCGGGGTGTTGATCACCACATCCACCGCGTTGCGGGTGATGAGGTCCACGATGGAGTCGTCCGGCGATTCGCTGTACTTACGCACCACACGCGCCTCGATGCCGTTGCGGTTCAGCACCTCGGCGGTGCCCTCCGTCGCCAGGATCTCGTAGCCCAGCTGCCGCAGACGCAGCACCGGCAGCACGATCGCGCGCTTGTCGCGGTCGGAGACCGAGACGAAGACCGTGCCGGTCAGCGGCATGCCGCCGTAGGCAGCGGACTGGCTCTTCGCGAACGCCGTCGGGAAGTCCTTGTCGATGCCCATGACCTCACCGGTCGAGCGCATCTCCGGGCCGAGCACGGAGTCCACGATCTTGCCGTCGCGGGTGCGGAACCGCTTGAACGGGAGAACCGCCTCCTTGACCGCCACCGGCGAGTCCATCGGGATGACCGATCCGTCGGCCTCCGGGAGCAGGCCCTCCTCGATGAGGCCGGCGACCGTCTCGCCCACCATGATGCGGGAGGCCGCCTTCGCCAGTGGGATGCCGAGCGCCTTCGAGACGAACGGGACCGTGCGCGACGCACGCGGGTTGGCCTCCAGCACGTAGAGGACGCCGGCGCCGATCGCGAACTGCACGTTCAGCAGCCCGCGGACGCCGATGCCCTCGGCGATCTTGCGCGTCGCCTCGCGCACCCGGTCGATCTCGCGCCGTCCGAGCGTGATCGGCGGGAGGGTGCAGCTCGAGTCGCCGGAGTGGACGCCGGCCTCCTCGATGTGCTCCATGACCCCGCCGATGTAGAGCTGCTCGCCGTCGAAGAGGGCATCGACGTCGATCTCGATGGCGTCGTCGAGGAACCGGTCCACCAGGAGCGGGTGCGCCGGGCCGACGATGCCCTGGCCCGCGACGCGCTCGAAGTAGTCGGCGAGGGACGGGGTGTCGTAGACGATCTCCATGCCGCGCCCGCCGAGCACGAAGCTCGGGCGCACGAGCACCGGGTAGCCGATCGTCTCCGCCGCATGCGCGGCGCTCGGGAAGTCGACCGCGGTGCCGTTGCGCGGCGCCAGGAGACCCGCGTTCTCGAGGATCTCGGCGAACAGGCCGCGCTCCTCCGCCAGGTCGATCGCCTCCGGGGTCGTGCCCAGGATGGGGACGCCCGCGGCCTCCAGCCCCTTGGCGAGGCCCAGGGCCGTCTGCCCGCCGAGCTGCACGACGACGCCGACGAGCTCGCCGGACTGCGACTCGGCGTGGATGACCTCGAGCACGTCCTCCAGCGTGAGCGGCTCGAAGTAGAGGCGGTCGCTGGTGTCGTAGTCGGTCGAGACCGTCTCGGGGTTGCAGTTGATCATGATCGTCTCGAACCCGGCGTCGTGCAGCGCGAACGATGCGTGCACACAGGAGTAGTCGAACTCGACGCCCTGTCCGATGCGGTTCGGGCCGGAGCCCAGGATGACGACCTTGCGCTTCTCGCTCGGGGCGACCTCGGTCTCCAGGTCGTAGCTGGAGTAGTGGTACGGGGTCAGTGCCGGGAACTCGCCCGCGCAGGTGTCGACCGTCTTGTAGACCGGGCGCACGCCGAGAATGTGCCGCACCTCCCGCACATCGGCTTCGCCGAAGCCGCGGAGCTCGCCGATCTGTGCGTCCGAGAAGCCGTGGTCCTTGGCGTAGCGCAGCGTGTCGGTGTCGAGGGTGTCGGCGTCGCGGATCTGCTCCGCGACCTCGTTGACGAGCACGATCTGGTCGATGAACCACGGGTCGATCTTGGTGGACTCGAAGACCTGCTCCGGCGTCGCGCCCAGGCGCAGGGCCTGCTGCACGTCGACGATCCGGCCGTCCGTGGGCGTGCGGATGGACTCGAGGAGCTCCTCGACGGTGCGCGTCTGCGGACCCCAGTGGAAGGACGAGCCGCGCTTCTCGAGCGAGCGGAGTGCCTTCTGCAGTGCCGACGAGAAGCTGCGGCCGATGGCCATCGCCTCGCCGACCGACTTCATGGTCGTCGTGAGCGTCGGGTCGGCGGCCGGGAACTTCTCGAACGCGAAGCGCGGGACCTTGACGACGACGTAGTCGAGCGTCGGCTCGAAGCTCGCCGGGGTGACGCGGGTGATGTCGTTCGGGATCTCGTCGAGGCGGTAGCCGATGGCCAGCTTGGCGGCGATCTTCGCGATCGGGAAGCCGGTCGCCTTCGACGCGAGCGCCGACGAGCGGGAGACGCGCGGGTTCATCTCGATGACGATGATGCGCCCGTTCTCGGGGTTGACGGCGAACTGGATGTTGCAGCCGCCGGTGTCGACGCCGACCGCGCGGATGATGTCGATGCCGATGTCGCGCAGCTTCTGGTACTCGCGGTCGGTCAAGGTGAGCGCCGGCGCGACCGTGATCGAGTCGCCCGTGTGGACGCCGACCGGGTCGACGTTCTCGATGGAGCAGACGACGACGGTGTTGTCGGACGTGTCGCGCATGAGCTCGAGCTCGTACTCCTTCCAGCCGAGGATGGACTCCTCGAGGAGCACCTCGCTGGTCGGGCTCTGGTGGATCCCGTCGCCGACGATGCGGCGCAGTTCCTCCGGCGTGTAGGCGAAGCCGGAGCCGAGGCCGCCCATGGTGAACGACGGGCGGACGACGAGCGGGTAGCCGAGGTCCTCGGCGAACTCGAGGGCCTCCTCGACGGTGTGCGCGATGTGCGAGCGCGCGACCTCGGCGCCGGCCTCGATGACCAGCTCCTTGAAGATCTGGCGGTCCTCGCCCTTCTGGATCGCCTCGAACTTCGCGCCGATGAGCTCGACGCCGTACTTCTCGAGGATCCCGTGCTCATGCAGCTGCATGGCCGCGTTGAGCGCGGTCTGGCCGCCGAGGGTCGGCAGGATGGCGTCCGGCTTCTCCTTGGCGATGATGGTCTCGATGACCTGCCAGGTGATCGGCTCCACATAGGTGGCGTCGGCGAAGTCCGGGTCCGTCATGATGGTGGCCGGGTTGGAGTTCACCAGGATGACGCGCACGCCCTCCTGCTTGAGCACGCGGCACGCCTGGGTGCCGGAGTAGTCGAACTCGCAGGCCTGGCCGATGACGATCGGACCGGATCCGATGACCAGGACGGATGAGATGTCGGTGCGCTTGGGCATCAGGCGCCGGCCTCCTTGGTGGGCTCAGCGTCGGCGGTCTCGCGACCGGTGATCATGCTGAGGAAGCGGTCGAAGAGGTAGTTGGCGTCGTGCGGTCCTGCCGCCGCCTCCGGGTGGTACTGCACGCTGAAGGCCTGCAGGTCGAGGCAGTTGAGGCCCTCGACGACGTTGTCGTTCAGGCTGAAGTGACTCACCTCGACACGACCGAAGCCGGCCGGCGAGTCGAACGTCGCGTCGAGGGGCGCCTGCACGGCGAAGCCGTGGTTCTGAGCCGTGATCTCGACCCGTCCGGTGCGCTTGTCGAGCACCGGCTGGTTGATGCCGCGGTGACCGAACGGGAGCTTGTAGGTCGAGAGTCCGAGCGCCCGCCCGAGCAGCTGGTTGCCGAAGCAGATGCCGAAGTACGGCAGCCCGGCCCGCAGCGTGTCCTGGAGGAGCGCCACGTGGCGGTCGGAGGCCTGCGGGTCGCCCGGTCCGTTCGAGAAGAACAGGGCGGAGACGCCGAGGTCGAGCACATCCTGCGCGGACACCTGCTGCGGGAGCACGTGCACGTCCAGTCCCCGGCCGGCCAGGTTCTCCAGCGTGGACTTCTTGACGCCGAGATCGAGCACCGCGACCGAGCCGACCTTCTCGCCGACGGCCGGGAGCGTGTACGGCTCCACGGTCGAGACCTCGGCGGACAGGTTGCGGCCGCTCATCGCCGCGCCGCTGCGGACCAGGTCGAGCTGCTCGCCGTCGGAGAGGTCGAAGTCCTCGCCGGAGAAGACGCCCGCGCGCATGGCGCCCGCCGAGCGGATGTGTCGGGTGACGGCACGGGTGTCGATCCCGCTGATGCCCACCACGCCCTGGGCCACCAGGTCGTCGTCGAGGCTCCGCTGCGCGCGGAAGTTCGACACGATGCGGCTGGGCTCGCGGACCACGTAGCCGGCGACCCAGATCTGCCGCGACTCCATGTCCTCGTCGTTGGTGCCGGTGTTTCCGATGTGCGGGGCCGTCATGAGGACGATCTGCCCGGCGTAGGACGGGTCGGTCAACGTCTCCTGGTATCCGGTCATGCCGGTCGAGAACACCGCTTCGCCGAGCGTCCGCCCGGTCGCGCCGTAGGCCCGGCCCACATAGCGCTTCCCGTCTTCGAGAACGAGCACTGCCCGTCCGGCTGTCACGTCACCTGCAGTCACGTCACACCTCCTGATCTTCCGGGCCGTTTCCGCCCGTCGTGCTCCCCGTCGGCGTCGCGCCGGGGAGGATGTCTTCGATGGCCGCTGTCACCGTGTCGCGGCCGGCCGGGTCGACGACCCGGAAGTAGCTGTCGGCGGGGATCCCGCCGCTGGTCGTCCATCCGAACCGGAGCAGGCCGTCCCGCTCCACCACCCGGTCGATGGTGAAGGTGGCCGCGCCGACGCCGGTGAGCGTCGAGGCCGGCACGAAGACGGGCTGCTCGCCCGCGACCCGGATCGCGACCCCCTCGGGCGAGACGCTCAGGGTCCCCTTCCCGCGGTAGGCCAGACCCGGGAGGGCGAGCCGCTCGAGCTGCTCCCCCGCCTTGGTGGTCGCGACGTAGAGCACATCGGCCGCGGCGGTCGGCGCACCGAGCTGGGCGGGGACCGGATGGCCGCCGCCCGCAGACGCGTCGCGCCGCACCCGTCGTCGCCAGCCCCAGAGCGCGAGCAGCAGGACGACGACCAGGACGAGCGCGACGCCCACGGTGGGAAGGAGCTTATCCACGGGTGGCCTCCAGATCGACTACGGTGCCGTCGAGCACGGTCGCATAGCCCCGGTGGAACGTCGCGACGACGCGGCCGGGGAGGGTCATCGACAGGTACGGCGAGTTGACGCCCTTGCCTGCGAGGTCGCCGGTCGCGAACGAGCGCGACGCGGCCGGGTCGTAGAGGAACAGCTCGGCGGGGGCGCCGGCCTCGATCGGGGTGCCGTGCCCCGCGAGCCGGCCGATGCGCGCCGGGACGCTCGAGAGCACCCGGGCGACGTCCGCCCAGCCGAGGAGTCCGTTGTCGACCACCGAGGCGTGGACGACCGAGAGCGCGGACTCCAGGCCGACCATGCCGAACGCGGCGGCGTCCCACTCGCAATCCTTCGACTCGACGGGGTGCGGCGCGTGGTCGGTGGCGACGATGTCGATGGTGCCGTCCGCGAGGCCCGCGCGGAGCGCCTCCACGTCCTCGGCGCGACGCAGCGGCGGGTTGACCTTGTAGCGCGCGTCATAGCCCGACGCGAGCTCCTCGGTCAGCAGGAGGTGGTGCGGCGTGACCTCGGCCGTGACGTCGATGCCGCGCGCCTTCGCCCAGCGGATCACGTCGACGGAGCCCGCGGTCGAGACGTGGCACACGTGCAGCCGCGAGCCGACGTGCTCGGCCAGGAGCACGTCGCGGGCGATGATCGACTCCTCGGCGACGGCGGGCCAGCCCGCCAGCCCGAGCTCGCCGGACAGGGCGCCCTCGTTCATCTGCGCGCCCACGGTGAGTCGGGGCTCCTGCGCGTGCTGCGCGATCACGCCGTCGAACGCCTTGACGTACTCCAGCGCACGCCGCATCAGGAGCGGGTCGGAGACGCACTTGCCGTCGTCGGAGAAGACACGGACCCGGGCGCGCGAGTCGGCCATCGCGCCGAGCTCGGCGAGACGCTCCCCCTCCAGGCCGACGGTCACCGCGCCGATCGGGCGGACCGTGGCGTAGCCGGCGGCCTCCCCGAGGCTCAGCACCTGCTCCACGACGCCGGCGGTGTCGGCGACGGGTGACGTGTTCGCCATCGCGAACACCGCCGTGAAGCCTCCCGCGGCCGCGGCACGCGTGCCGGTCAGCACCGTCTCGCTCTGCTCGTAGCCCGGCTCGCGCAGGTGGGTGTGCAGATCCACGAGGCCCGGCAGCGCCAGGAGCCCGTCGGCGTCGATCCGCGACGCCCCCGCGGCGGAGAGCCCGGAGCCCACCTCCGCGATGCGGCCGTGGTCGATCAGGAGGTCGGCACGCGTGCCGTCGGCGAGCGTCGCGCCCGCGATCACATACTTCTCGGCCAGTTTCTCGTCCATCGTCGTCTTATGCCTCACGCTCGCCACCGGACAGCAGGAGGTAGAGAGCCGCCATCCGAACGGACACGCCGTTCGCCACCTGCTCCCGTACCGTGGAGCGGGGCGAGTCCGCCGCTGCGGCGGAGATCTCCAGCCCGCGGTTCATCGGGCCCGGGTGCATCACAATGCTATCGGTGCCGAGCCGCCCGAGCCGCTCATCGTCCAGCCCCCAGCGCCGCGTGTACTCGCGCGGGTTGGGGAAGAACGCCGCGTTCATGCGCTCGCCCTGGATGCGCAGCATCATCACGACGTCCGGATCCGCATCGATCGCGGCGTCCAGGTCGTAGCCGATCGCGGCCGGCCAGCCGGACACGTCGACGGGCAGCAGGGTCGGCGGCGCGATCAAGGTCACCTGGGCTCCGAGCGTGCGCAGCAGCCAGACGTTGGACCGCGCGACGCGCGAGTGCAGGATGTCGCCGACGATCGTCACGGTCACGCCGTCGAGGTCGCGCCCGCGCGACGCCGCGCCGTGCAGCCTCCTGCGCATCGTGAACGCGTCCAGCAGGGCCTGCGTCGGGTGCTCGTGGGTGCCGTCCCCGGCGTTCACGATCCCCGCGTCGATCCAGCCGCTGGTCGCGAGGGTCTGCGGCGCGCCCGACGAGCCGTGTCGCACCACCACCGCATCCGCGCCCATCGCCGCGAGGGTCTGCGCGGTGTCCTTCAGGCTCTCGCCCTTGGAGACGCTGGAGCCCTTCGCGGAGAAGTTGATGACGTCCGCGGAGAGACGTTTCGCCGCCGCCTCAAACGAGATGCGCGTGCGGGTGGAGTCCTCGAAGAAGAGGTTGACCACGGTCTTGCCGCGGAGGGTCGGGAGCTTCTTGACCTCCCGCTCCTGGACGTCCGCCATGTCCTCGGCCACATCGAGAAGCCGGATGGCATCCTCGCGAGGGAGGCTCTTGGTCGACAGCAGGTGCCTCATGCGCCGGCCTCCGCACCCGCGCCGGCATCGGCGTCCGGCGACTCGATCGTCACCGACTCCTCGCCGTCGACCCCCGACAGGCGCACGAAGATGCGCTCCGAGGAGGCGGACGGGAGGTTCTTGCCGACGTAGTCCGCGCGGATCGGCAACTCGCGGTGGCCCCGGTCGACGAGCACGGCGAGCCGCACGGCGCGTGGCCGTCCGAGGTCATTGAGCGCGTCGAGCGCGGCGCGGATCGTGCGCCCCGAGAACAACACGTCGTCCACGAGCACGACGGTCTTGCCGTCGATCGGGCCGGGCAGCGACGTGGGCTGCGGCGTGCGGATCGGGTTGCGGGCGAGGTCGTCGCGGTACATCGTCACGTCGAGGGCGCCGACGATGTCGGCGGGCGACGCCACGGACTGCGGCTCGATGCGCTGGATGGTCTCGGCGATCCGCCGGGCCAGTTCGACGCCGCGCGTCGGGATGCCCAGGATCACCAGGTCGTTCGTTCCCCGGTTCGACTCGAGGATCTCGTGGGAGATCCGGGTCAGCGCCCGGGCGATGTCAGCCTGCTGCAGCACGGTGCGCGCTGTCATGCCGACCTCCTTCCCCGCCTCACAGGACGGCTCTTAAAGGATGTCTGTCGAGAGCCGAGCATAGCAGCCCGGCCCGGGTCACTTGTCGTTCAGGAAGGTGCGGAACGCGTCGGTGTCGCTGATGCTGCCGGTGAACTGCTTCCCATCGACGAGCACCGTCGGGGTCCCCTCGATCTTGTCGAGCACCTTCTTCCCGTCCACCTCGATCGGCCCGGTCTGCGAATGCGCGGTGTTGGCCTGCGCCCACGCCTGGTACGGGCCACTGCGATCGAGACAGCCGGAGATGTCGGCGATGCCGAGATCCGTCGCCCGCTTGGCGAGCTCCTTGTCGGTCAGGCCGTCGGAGTTCTCCTCCGGCTGGTCGGTGAAGAGCGCCTGATAGTACTCGAGCACGTGCGACGGGTCGTGGACGCCGACGCAGGTCAGCGCCGCGGCCGCGCGCGTCGAGTACCCGGTGCCGTTCGACAGGCGGTCGAGGAATGTCAGCGGGTGCAGCCGCAGCGTGATCGAACCGTCCTTGACGGCCGCGTCGAGCGTGTCGCCGTTGGCCTTCTCGAACGCACCGCACACCGGGCACATCGCGTCGAACCAGATGTCGACCTTCTTCGATCCGGTGCCGGCCGAGATGTAGCGCCCGTCGAAATTGACGGCGCCGTCGACGCCCGTCGGCGGCGTGTCCGTCGCGACCGGCGCCGAGGTGTCGGCGAACATCGAGCAGGCCGAAGCGCCGAGCGCGAGGGCTGCGGCGACAACGGTGGCGGCGAGGATGCGGCGGGTGCGCTTCACGTCGTCCCTTCGGTTGGTGGATCTGAGCGGTGCCTAGGCGGTCTTGTTGCTCTGGGCGATCTTGGCGAGCAGCCCGTTCACGAACCCGGCGGAGTCGTCGGTCGAGAGCACGGTGGCGGCCTCCACCGCCTCCGAGATCGCGACGCCCTCCGGGATCGTGTCGTTGAAGAGCAGCTCCCACACGCCGATACGGAGGATGGCGCGGTCGACGGCGGGCATGCGGGCGAGGGTCCAGCCCTGCGCGTACGTCTCGATCTGCTCGTCGATCTCGTCCTGGTGGTCGACGACGCCGTCCACGATCTCGCGCGCGTACAGCCAGGAGGCCTCACGGGCAGGCTCGTTCGCGGCGCGCTCCGCCTCCGTGGCGAGGGCCTGGCGGAGCGGCGTCTGACGCAGGTCGGCGCTGTAGAGCAGGTCGAGGGCGCGCTTGCGTGCCTTGGTCCGGGCGCTCACTAGTCGTTGACGCGGCCGAGGTAGTCGCCCGTGCGGGTGTCGACCTTGACCTTGGTTCCGGTCTCGAGGAAGAGCGGGACCTGGATCTGGTAGCCGGTCTCGACGGTGGCGGGCTTGGTGCCGCCCGTCGAACGGTCGCCCTGCAGGCCGGGCTCGGTGTAGGTGATCTCGAGGACGACGGAGGCGGGCAGCTCGACGTAGAGCGGCGATCCCTCGTGCAGCGCGACGGTCACGTTCTGGTTCTCGAGCATGAAGTTGGCGGCGTCGCCGACGATCGGGCCCGGAATGGTGATCTGGTCGTAGTCGCTGGTGTCCATGAAGACGAAGTCGGCGCCGTCCTGGTACAGATACTGGTAGTCGCGGCGGTCGACGTTGGTGATGTCGATCTTGGCGCCGGCGTTGTACGTGCGGTCGACCGTCTTGCCGGTCGTGACGTTCTTGAGCTTCGTGCGGACGAACGCGCCACCCTTGCCCGGCTTCACGTGCTGGAACTCGATCACGCTCCAGAGCTGTCCGTCGATGTTGAGGACGATGCCGTTCTTGATGTCAGCGGTCGATGCCATGCGCGAGATCCATTCAGTTTGCGAAAGAGTTCCGGGTGGGATCCGCGGGCGTCAGCGGTCCACATCGCCGCGCGCGATGCGGCGGCCCGCAGAAGATTCTAGACGTCAGAGGGCGTTTCGGCGAATGTACGCCAGCGCGAGGCGGTACGACTCGAAGCCGAATCCGGCGATCACGCCGGTCGCGACGGCCGAGATCACGCTCGTGTGGCGGAACTCCTCGCGCGCGTGCGGGTTCGACAGATGCACCTCGACCACGGTGCCGCCCGCCTTTGTCACCAGCGACACCGCGTCGCGCAGGGCGAACGAGTAGTGGGTCCAGGCCCCGGCGTTCAGGATGACCGGTGCGCCCGTGTCCGCCGCCTCGTGCAGCCAGCCGAGCAGGTCGCCCTCCGCGTCGGTCTGGCGGAGGTCGATCGTCGTCTCCGGCGCGTCGTCGCGCAGCACGCGCGCCAGGTCGTCGAGGGTGCCGGACCCGTAGACGTCGGGCTCGCGGGTGCCGAGGCGGCCGAGATTGGGGCCGTTCAAGACGAGGACACTGCTCATGCGGCTCACCCTACCGGGGCTCGGCGGCGGTCGACGGACGGACGCGCGCCGTCATCAGGAGGCGATCTCCTGGTAGGCCGCGAACAGCAGGCTCTGGTCGGGGCCCGCGAGCACCGTCGGGCGGCCGATGTCGTCGAGCACGATGAACCGGAGCAGGCTCCCGCGCGCCTTCTTGTCGCGCTGCATGGTGGCGAGCAGGGTCTGCCACCGGCCGAGCGGGTAGGTCGTCGGCAGCGTGAGGGACTCGAGGATGCGGCGGTGGCGGTCCACCGCCTCGTCGGAGAGCCGCCCGCTCAGGCGTCCGAGTTCCGCTGCGTAGACCATGCCGACGGCGACCGCGGCGCCATGACGCCACTGGTAGCGCTCGGCGTGCTCGATCGCGTGCCCGAGCGTGTGGCCGTAGTTGAGGATCTCGCGCAGCCCCTGCTCGGTGAAGTCCTCCCCCACCACCCGTGCCTTGATGCCGATCGACAGCTCGACCAGCCGGCGGAACTCCGGCGACCGCGGATCCGTGGCCACGTCGACATCGCGCTCGATGATGTCCAGGATGTCCGGCTCGGCGATGAAGCCGTACTTCACGACCTCCCCGAAGCCCGCGAGGATCTCGTTGCGCCCGAGCGAGGTGAGCGTGTCGAGGTCGCACACGACGGCCGCGGGCGCATAGAACGCGCCGACCAGGTTCTTGCCCTCCGCGGTGTTGATGCCGGTCTTGCCGCCGACCGCCGCGTCCACCATTCCGAGCAGCGTCGTCGGCACCTGCACGAGCTTCACGCCGCGCAGCCAGGTCGCCGCGGCGAAGCCGGCGAGGTCGGTGACCGCGCCGCCGCCGAAGCCCACCACCGCGTCCGAGCGCGTGAAGTCGGCCTGGCCCATGATCTGCCAGAGGAACGAGGCGACCTCGACGCGCTTGGCGGCCTCGGCGTCGGGCACCTCCGCGAGGAGCACTTCGTACCGGCCGAGCAACGACTCGCGCAGCTCCGCGGCGGCAGCGCCCAGCGTCGGCGGGTGCACGAGCAGCACCTTGTTGACGGAGGACCCGAGGTGGTCGGCCAGATCGAAGCGCAGACCACGGCCGACCACCACGGGGTACTGGTCCACCCCCGCGACGAGGATCTCGGTGGGGGCGTCGGCGTCGGTCATCGGTGTCCTTCCTCCTGCTCGACCCACTCGGCGATCTCTTCCACGATGGTGTCGATCGGGCGGGACGAGGTGTCCGCGGTGTAGTCCGCGAGCGATGCGTACAGTTCGGCGCGCTCGGCGACGAGGCGCTTCCACGACTCGATGTCGGTGATGAGCGGTCGCTTGCCTCCGGTGATCCGGTGCGCGATCGCCTCGGGCTGGACGGTGAGCAGCACCACGCGGCGCCCCGCGAGATCGGCGCGCGTCTCGAGATCGAGCACCGCGCCACCGCCCAGCGAGACGACGCCGCCCTCCGCGAGTGCGGAGACGACGGCAGCACGCTCGAGGGCGCGGAAATGGGATTCGCCGTGATCGGCGAAGATCTCGGAGATGGCGCCGTGCTCGGCGACCACGCGCGCGTCGGTGTCGACGAAGGCGAGGCCGAGCCGCTTGGCCAGGCGCTTGCCCAGCCGGGTCTTCCCCGCCGCCGGCGGGCCGATCAGGACGACCGTCACGGCACTCAGGCCGAGGGCGCGCCGACGCGCTCGGTCGCCAGGTTCGGGGGAATGGCGTCCAGGTAGCCGCGCAGGTTCCGAGCGGTCTCCGGGAGGGAGTCTCCTCCGAACTTCTCCAGGACCGAGTTCGCGAGCACGAGGGCGACCATCGCCTCCGCCACCACGCCGGCGGCGGGGACTGCGCAGACGTCGGACCGCTGGTGGTGCGCTGCGGCCTCCTCGCTGGTTGCGATGTCGACGGTGCGCAGAGCGTGCGGGACGGTCGCGATCGGCTTCATGCCCGCGCGAACGCGCAGGATGGTACCGGTGCTCATGCCGCCCTCGGTGCCGCCCGCCTTGTCGCTGGTCCGAGCGATGGCGCCGTCCTGGGCGACCAGCTCGTCATGCGCCTCCGATCCGCGGCGCGTCGTGGTCAGGAAGCCATCGCCGACCTCCACGCCCTTGATCGCCTGGATGCCCATGAGCGCGGCCGCCAGCTGCCCGTCGAGGCGACGGTCCCAGTGGACGTGCGAACCGAGGCCCGGCGGGACGCCGTAGGCGAGCACCTCGACGACGCCGCCGAGCGTGTCGCCGTCCTTGTGCGCGGCGTCGACCTCGGCGACCATCCGCGCGGAGGTAGCGGGGTCGAAGCAACGCAGCGGGTCGGCGTCCAGCGCATCGACATCGGCGGGCGTCGGGAGCGCGGAGCCCTCCGGCACGCGGACCGGTCCGATCGAGAGCGTGTGGCTGACGAGCGTGACCCCCAGCTCGGCCAGGAAGGACCGGGCGACGGCGCCGAGCGCGACGCGCGCGGCCGTCTCGCGGGCGCTCGCGCGCTCCAGCACGGGCCGCGCCTCGTCGAAGCCGTACTTCTGCATGCCGACGAGATCGGCGTGGCCGGGGCGCGGCCGGGTGAGGGCGGCGCCTCGGCCACCCGCGAGCTTCTCGGGCTCGACGGGCGCCGCGCTCATCACGTCGACCCACTTCGGCCACTCCGTGTTGCCGATGCGCAGCGCGATCGGGCTGCCGAGACTGGACCCGTGGCGGACACCGCCGGAGATCTCGAGCGCGTCCTGCTCGAACTTCATGCGCGCGCCTCGGCCGTAGCCGAGCTTGCGGCGGGCCAGATCGGCGCGGATGGCGTCGAGCGAGACCGGGACCCCGGCGGGGAGACCCTCCAGGACGGCGATGAGTTCGGGGCCGTGGGATTCCCCGGCCGTGAGCCAACGAAGCATGCTTCGATTCTGGCACAGCGGCCGAGGGCGTCCGCGCCCTGTGACGTCGCTCAGGCGTCGAGCGGGACGCCGGCCGCGTCGATCTCGACCGCGTCGAGCATGGCCGCGAGCACGGCCTCCTCATCGGCCAGCGGCTCGAGCGGATCCCCCGACACGAAGATACGCACCTGCAGGAGCGCCTGGTGGGCGAGCATCGACAGCCCGGACACGACGGTGCCGCCGACCTTCGCCCAGCTGCGCGCGAGGTCGCTCGGCCACGGCTCGTAGGCGACATCGAGCAGCACCGCGCGGCGCCGGGTCGAGTCGGTGTAGATCGCGTCGACCCTCGCCCCGCCCGGAAGCGTGCTGATGACGACCTCGGGGACGTCGAGCGACCGGTCCGCCTGAGGCAGCGAGCGGAGGCGGACCATGAGGCCGAGGTCGTGGGCGAGAGGCTCGAGCCACACGCTGCGGGTCAGGTCGCGCACGTGCACGTCCACCCGCTCGGCGCCGAGCTCGGCCGCGGCCACCAGCGCGGACGCCGCGGTCGCTCCCCCGCCCAGGATGTGCACGTACCGGGCCTCCGTCACGCCCGCTCCCGCGAGCGCACGGACGATCCCGGCCACGTCGGTGTTGAAACCGCGTACCGCTTCGCCGTCGAAGAGGACGGTGTTGGCCGCACCGGTCTGCTCCGCGACCCGGTCGACCTCTGTGAGCAGCGGGAGGACGGCCTTCTTCAGCGGCATCGTCAGCGAAAGTCCGCGCCACTCCGAGCCGAGTCCGTCGATGAAGCCCGCCAACGACTCCTCGGTGACCTCGACCGGCTCGTAGGACCAGTCGAGCCCGAGCACGCCGTAGGCGGCCTTCTGCAGAGCGGGCGACTGGGAGTGCGCGATCGGCGATCCGAGCACGGCGAGCGACAGCCGGCCGGGCGTCGGTTCCACGGGCGGGCGCTTCACCGCGGCGACCTTCACCGGGGCGGGCTTCGCGGGTGCCGTGGCCGGCGGCGCGGGGATAGGGTCCTCGACGGCGCCAGGCTCCTCGGCGGCGCCGGGCTCGTCGTCGGCCGGCTTCCCGGCCTTGTCTTCCGGCTCCTCCCGCTCCTCCGCCTCCTCGGCGTCGGCGACGGCGGCCTCCTCGGCCTCCGCCGCGCGCTCCGCCTCCACCAGCTTCGCGATCGACGCCTCGGCGGCGGCCTCCGAGACGCCGTCCTCGATGGACGCGGCATCGGCTTGCGGGGTCGTTGCCTCCGTGTCGGTCTCGGGTGGAGTCGTACGGGCGTCACTCATAGCCGGGGTTGTCCTTCATCCATTGCTGCCACTTGGCCACCGCGGCCTCGTGCTCGGCCTCCGTTGTCGAGAAGATCGTCTCGCCGGTCTGCAGGTTCCAGGTCACGAAGAACATCCACGGCCCGTCGGCCGGGTGCACGACGGCGTCGATCGCCAGGTCGCCCGGGTTCGAGATCGGACCGACCGGGAGCCCCGGGTGCACGTAGGTGTTGTAGGGGTTGCTGGCGTCCGCCCGCTCGGCGTCGGTCGTCTCGACGCGGTGGGTGTTCCCGGTCCCGTACGCGACCGTCGCGTCGGACTGCAGGTCCCAGCCCTGCGCGATCCGGTTCAGGAAGACCCGGGCGACCTTGGGGTAGTCGTCCTTGAGGCCCGCCTCCCGCTGCACGATCGAGGCCAGGACGACGGTGTTCCATCGGTTCTCCGGCGTCACACCGGCGGCGTCGAGCGATTGGAACATCCGGTCGACCATGGTCTTGATCGCATCGTGCGCCGTCGTCCCCGGCGTGAACGTGTACGTCGCGGGGAAGAGGAAGCCCTCCAGCGTCTTCGCCTCGGCGGGCAGTCCGTAGTCGGCCGGGTTGGCCGCCGCCGCCTTCAGGTCGGCGAGGGGGATCTTCGTCGCGTCGGCGACGGTCTGGAGCACGTCGACCTCGGCCGTTCCCTCCGGGATGACGGCGGTGTTCTCGACGCGGTTCGCCGGGTCCTGCAAGGCGATCAGCGCCGCGTTGGCGCTCATCTGCTTCTTGAGCTTGAACGCGCCGGGCTGGAACTCGGGCTCCGGCTTCTGCCGCAGCAGGAGCGTGTAGAACGCGTCGTACGATTTGGTGACACCGGCCTTGTGGAGGTTCGTCGCGATGTCCGAGCCCGTGTCACCGGAGACGATGGTGAACATCACCTCGCCGGTGCCGTCGCCGGGATAGTCGTCGTCCTTCGGGGTGAGGGCGTTGACGAGCTGGGCGACCTGCGGCTGGAAGATCGCGTACGCCGCACCCGCCATGCCGCCGAGCACCGCGAGGATGACGACGATCACGATCAACGGTTTGACCCATCGGCGTTTGCGCTTCGGCTCGGCGTGCGAGAGGTAGTTCTGCTGTCGCCAGGCGAGCGGGGACTCGCCGGTCGGCGGGCCTCCGCCTCCGGCGGGCTCGTCCTCGAGGGCGCCGAAGAGGGCGCGGGCCGGGTGATCGGCCGAGAGGTCGTCCGCCCCGTGACGGACCGCTGCGCCGACGGGTTCCGGTTCGGGCTGCTCGACTCGCGCGATCGGGCCGGTGATCACGGCATCGAAATCGAGACGGTCAAGCGCCTCGCGCTGTTCGGCCGACGGGGACGACGCGGCGGGAGCGGCCACGTCGTCCTGCAGTCCGGGCTGCACGCTCTGATCCCCAGCGGCCTCCCGAGCGGCCCGCGCTTCGCGACGGGTCATGGGCTGCTGCCGGTTGACGGCCGGGAACACAGGGGGTTCCGGCCGCTCCTCGGGGTTCTTCGACAAACTCAGGGTCCAATGCTCGTTTCGACGGGTTGGCCCGGCGGGCGACCGGAGGCGCGCTCCGCGTCGAGGGCGTGCTGCAAAATTATCGTGGCGGCCACCTGATCCACCACCGGACGCGCGCTTTTCGAATTCTTGCCGGACGCGCGCAAGGCCGAGTGGGCCGACACGGTCGACAGCCGCTCGTCGACGAGACGGACGGGGACGTCCAGCTCGGCGTCCAGCGCCTCCGCGAACGCCACCGCGTCCGCAGTGGACGGGGTGTGCGCGCCCGAGAGCGCCAACGGCAACCCGACGATAATCTCGAAAACTCCGAGTTCGGTCACAATCTCGCCGATTCTCCGCCGATCCGCAGTGTCCTCGGAGCGCGCGACCGTCTCGACCGGCGTCGCGATCATCCCGTGCGGATCGGAGCGGCTGACGCCGATCCGCACTTTGCCGACATCGATCCCGAGCCGGACACCGGTTCGCATAGGGGTCAGCCGATCGCCGCGACGACCGCGTTCAGTGCCGCGGGGATGGCCGCCGCGTCCGTGCCGCCGCCCTGTGCGAGGTCGGCCTTGCCACCGCCGCCGCCGCCGAGCACGCCCGCGGCGGTCTTCGCCAGCGCACCGGCGTTCGCGCCGGCGTCGCGCGCCGCCTGGTTGGTGGCGACGATCACCACCGGCTTGCCGCCGGCCTGCGCCGCCAGGGCGACCACCGCGGGATCCGAGCCGAGCCGCTCGCGCACCGTGGTGACGAGCAAGCGGAGGTCGTCGGCCGAGTTGAGCGAGCCCGCGTCCTGCGCGACGACGGTGAACGCACCGCGGTGGGCCGCCGTCTCGATCAGCGCCGGGACCTTGTCGAGAACCGCGCGCGCTTCGAACGCCTGGATGCGCTTCTCGGCCGCCTTGAGGCTGGCCAGGAGGTCGGCGATCTTCTCGGGGAGCTGCTCGCGCGGCGTCTTCAGGCTGCCGGAGAGCTGCGAGACGATCGTGCGCTCGACGGCGAGGTCGCGGAACGCCTCCAGACCGACGAGGGACTCCACGCGACGGTTCGTCGAACCGACCGAGGACTCGCTGACCAGGTTGATCATCCCGATCTCGGCGCTGCTCGCGACGTGAGTGCCCGCGCACAGCTCACGCGACCACGGCCCGCCGATGTCGACGACGCGCACCACGTCGCCGTACTTCTCGCCGAACAGGGCCATGGCTCCGAGAGCCTTCGCCTCGTCGATCGGGAGCTCGCGCGTGGTGACCTCGAGGTTCTGCCGGATCGCGTTGTTCGAGATCTCCTCGATCTCGCTGCGCGTCTCGGCCGAGAGCGCCTGGTTCCACGAGAAGTCGAGGCGCAGGTAGCCGGCCTTGTTGTACGAGCCGGACTGGTGCGCGTTCGAGCCGAGGACCTGGCGCAGAGCGGCGTGGATGATGTGAGTGCCCGAGTGCGCCTGACGCGCACCACGGCGGTAGTCGTGGTCGACCAGGCTCGTCGCCGGCGCGCCGACGCCGACTTCGCCGCTGCGCACCAGGACCTTGTGGCTGATGAGGCCCTTCACCGGCTTCTGCACGTCGAGCACGTCGAGCTCGTAGCCGGGGCCGACGATGGTGCCGGTGTCGGCGTCCTGACCACCGGACTCCGCGTAGAGAGCGGTCGCGCCGAGGATGATCTCGGCCACCTGCCCCTCCCGCGCCGCGTTCACGGACTGCCCGTCGACGATGAGGCCGAGCACGCTCGACTCCGTCTCGAGCTCGGTGTAGCCGGTGAAGACCGTCTCGCCCTGCGAGCGGAAGGCGCTGTAGACCGACAGGTCGGCCAGAGCCGTCTTCTTCGCCTTGGCGTCGGCCTTCGCGCGGGCGCGCTGGTCCGCCATGAGCGTGTCGAACGCGGCGCGGTCGACACTGAGGCCCGCCTCCTCCGCCATCTCGAGCGTGAGGTCGATCGGGAAGCCGTAGGTGTCGTGCAGTAGGAACGCTGTGTCACCGGCAAGCTGCTCGCTGCCGGACGTGCGGGTCTTCGACACCGCGGTGTCGAGGATGCTCGTGCCCGCGGCGAGCGTGCGGAGGAAGGTCTCCTCCTCCGCGTACGCGAGCTGCGAGATGCGGTCGAACTCGATCGCAACCTCCGGATAGGCCGCCTTCATCGCGTCGCGCGACGCCGGGAACAGCTCGGGGAAGGTCGCGCCCTCGACGCCCAGCAGGCGCATCGCCCGGACGGTGCGGCGGAGAAGGCGGCGCAGCACGTAACCGCGGCCCTCGTTCGACGGGGTCACCCCGTCGGTCATGAGCATCAGTGCGCTGCGGACGTGGTCGGCGACGACGCGCAGCCGCACGTCGTCCTCGTGCGCCTCGTTGCCGTAGGGCTTGTTCGCGAGCTCGGCTGCACGGTCGAGCACCGGGCGCACCTGGTCGATCTCGTACATGTTGTCGACACCCTGCTTGATGAACGCGACGCGCTCCAGGCCCAGGCCGGTGTCGATGTTCTTCTTGGGCAGGTCGCCCAGGATCTCGAAGTCCTTCTTGCCGTCGCCCTCGCCGCGGAGGTACTGCATGAAGACCAGGTTCCAGATCTCGACGTAGCGGTCGTCGTCCGTCGCCGGACCGCCGTCGATGCCGTACGCGGGACCACGGTCGAAGAAGATCTCCGAGCAGGGCCCGGCCGGACCGGGCTGCCCGGTCGACCAGTAGTTGGTGTCCTTGCCGAGCCCCTGGATGCGCTCCGGCGGCAGCGTCGAGACGCGACCCCAGATCTCGCGCGCCTCCTCGTCCTCCTCGTACACCGTGACCCACAGGTCGTCGGGCGAGAAGCCCAGGCCGCCTTCGTCCTCGGACGTGGTCAGCAGGTCCCAGGCGAACTGGATCGCCTGCTCTTTGAAGTAGTCGCCGAACGAGAAGTTGCCGCACATCTGGAAGAACGTGCCGTGACGAGGGGTCTTGCCGACCTCCTCGATGTCGAGCGTGCGGATGCACTTCTGCACGCTCGTCGCGCGCGGGTACGGCGCAGGAACGACCCCGGTGAGGTACGGCACGAAGGGCACCATCCCGGCCACCGTGAAGAGCAGCGACGGGTCGTCGCTGACGAGGGAGGCGGAGGGGACGACGGTGTGGCCGCGTTTCGCGAAGAAGTCGAGCCAGCGGCGGTGGATTTCAGCGGTCTGCATGGGTTCCGGTCGTTCGAAGCTGCGGGAGGGAGGAGGGGGTGCCGGTCAGTCGCCGTCGATCGCCGAGCGGATCTCGGCCTCGCGCTGGCGGTAGCCGTCCGAGACGGCCTCGCCGAAGTCGCGCGCCTTCTGGTCGAGGGAGCTGAAGAATTCGCGCCCCTTCGGAGTCTCGTTGACCTTGTGGGCGACGACGAAGCCGATCCCGACTCCGACGAGGAGCCACAGGAAACTCTTCATTGCTGTTCTTCCCTCCGTGTCCGGTGCGCGAGCACACCTGAACGAGTCTACTGTCTGCCGGCGGGTACCGGGGCGGGGCTACCGCGACCGCGAAGAGCGGCCACGGCGGGTGCCACGCGTGGCCGCGAAGGCGGCCTTGACCGCGGCGCTGAACCCGGCGAGCTTGATCAGCGGTCCACCGACCGTCGCGGCGAACAGCGACACGAGCGCCGAGACGTTGCCCGTCACGTCGGCGACGTTCTTGGTGATCACGTCGACGCGCGCCAGCTGCTTGTTCGTCTCTCTGAGCGTCGTCGCCGTCTCGTCCAGGATCGGTGTGATGCCGTCGCTGGCCTCCTTGATGGAGTCCCGGGTCTGGTCGAGCACCCGCCCGAACTTCAGGAGCGGGGCCGCGATGAAGCCGACGAGCACGGCGAACACGCCCGCCGCGATGAGTCCTGCGATGTCGCCACCAGACACGAGTCGTCCTTCCATTCCGCCACCGGCATACTCCCCCAGCGTAGCCCTGCCGTCGAGGGGGAACAGCGCCGGAGACGACGAAACGGGGCCGCGGCCGAAGCCACGACCCCGTTCCGGGAGTCTCGCGGAGCCTTAGCGGGCCGCGTAGTACTCGACGACCAGCTGGACCTCACAGGTGACGGGGACCTCGGCGCGCTTCGGGCGACGCTCGAGGCGGGCCTGCAGCTTGTCGATCTCGACGTCGAGGTAGGCCGGGACCTTGGGCAGGACGTCGACGTGACCGCCGGCGGCCGCGACCTGGAAGGGCTCGGTGCCCTCGGAGCGGGCCTTGACGTGGATGAGCTGACCCGGCTTCACGCGGAAGGAGGGGCGGTCCACGATCTTGCCGTCGACGAGGATGTGGCGGTGCACGACGAACTGGCGGGCCTGCGAGATGGTGCGGGCGAAGCCGGCGCGGAGCACGAGCGCGTCCAGACGCATCTCGAGGATCTCGACCAGGTTCTCACCGGTCAGGCCCTGGGTGCGGCGGGCCTCCTCGAAGGCGATGCGCAGCTGCTTCTCGCGGATGCCGTACTGGGCGCGCAGGCGCTGCTTCTCGCGCAGACGCACGGCGTAGTCGGAGTCGGCCTTGCGCTTGGTGCGGCCGTGCTCACCGGGGGCGTACGGGCGCTTCTCGAGGTAGCGCGCGGCCTTCGGGGTGAGCGCGATGCCGAGGGCACGCGACTCGCGGGTCTTGCTACGGGAACGTGAAGACACGGTTTCCTTTCAATGGTCTCTCTAGTACATGGACTGCGGAACGCGACACAGGCGTCCGCGCGCACGACGAGTGCGCTGAGAGAGGGATTCAGTGCCCGGGGCGTCCGGCTACAGGACCGTCCCCTTCGAGAGCGTGGTGAGCGCAGCCGCACGCCGCACACGCTTCTAGGCCCATCGAGTGTATCAGAACGAGGTCAGCGGCCGCGCACGATGCGGCGCAGCTTCGCCAGGCGTGCGGACACGTCGCGCTCGTTGCCGTGCTCCGTCGGCGCGTAGTAGGTCGTGTCCTTCAGCTCGTCGGGAAGGTACTGCTGCTCCAGCACGCCGAGCTCGGCGTCGTGCGGGTACTTGTACCCCTTGCCGTGCCCCAGGCGCTTGGCACCCGGATAGTGCGCGTCGCGCAGGTGCTTCGGCACGCGCCCGATCTTGCCGGCCCGCACATCCGCGATGGCGGCGTCGAGCGCCATGTACGCGGCGTTGGACTTCGGCGCCGTCGCCAGATGGACCACCGCCTGCGCCAGCGGGATGCGCCCCTCCGGCATCCCCACGAACTGCACGGCATCGGCGGCCGCGATGGCCACCACCAGCGCTTGCGGGTCGGCCATCCCGATGTCTTCCGACGCGGAGATGATGATCCGCCGCGCGATGAACCGCGGGTCCTCCCCCGCCTCGATCATCCGGGCCAGGTAGTGCAAGGCGGCGTCGACGTCCGAGCCGCGCACCGACTTGATGAACGCGCTGATGACGTCGTAGTGCTCGTCGCCGTTGCGGTCGTAACGCAGGAGCGCGCGGTCCACGGCCTGCGCGACGATCTCGGCCGTGATCACCGGCTTCTTCTTCGATGTCGCCGGCGTCGCCGACGCGGCCGACACCGAGGCCGCCTCCAGTGCAGTCAACGCGCGGCGCGCATCGCCGGAGGCCAGCCGGATGATCGCCGCGCGGGCGTCGTCGGCCAGCGCGTACTGTCCGCCGAGGCCGCGGTCGTCCGCGACGGCGCGGTCGACGACCACGCCGAGGTCATCGTCGCTCAGCGTCTCGAGCGTGAGCAGCAGCGAACGGGACAGGAGCGGCGAGATGACCGAGAACGACGGGTTCTCGGTGGTGGCGGCCACGAGGATGACCCAGCCGTTCTCCACACCGGGGAGCAGGGCGTCCTGCTGGGCCTTCGTGAAGCGGTGGATCTCGTCGAGGAAGAGCACGGTCGAGACACCGTAGAGATCACGCGTCGAGAGCGCCTCGTCCATGACCAGGCGAACGTCCTTGACTCCCGCCGTCACGGCCGAGAGCTCGACGAACCGACGGCCGGAGGAATGGGCGATCGCCTGGGCGAGCGTCGTCTTGCCCGTACCGGGCGGTCCCCACAGGATGACGGAGACGGAGCCGGTCTCCCCCGACTGGTCGGAGGCGAGGGCCACCAGCGGCGATCCCGGCCGCAGCAGGTGCCGTTGTCCCGCGACCTCGTCGAGCGAGGTCGGCCGCATGCGCACGGCGAGCGGCGTCGCTCCGGTGCGGAGCCCGGGTTGCACATCGACCATCCCCCCAGGCTACCGGCCGCCACCGACACCGCGGTCGAGCGCTTCGACCCGCTGCGCTCGTTGGTTTGTCGTCCATAGGTCCGCCGGATAGGGTTCTCCTGACCCGCGGACCGGTCTTCCTCGGGACACCGACTCCCCGCTCGACGGCGCCCCTCGGAGGACACACGTGGCACCCAGCAAGCAGAACGACCGCGACGCACGGCAGGCGCGCGAACGCCTGCGCGCCTACCAGGCGCGGCAGACCGTCCACGGCGAGAAGGTCAAGCGCCGCAAGCGCGACAACTGGATCGCCGGGATCGCGGTCGTCGTCATCGTCGGACTCGCCGTCGCGACGCAGCTCCTCTACTTCACGGGCGGCCCCGGAGCCCCGACCGCCTCCGCCTCGCCGTCCACGACGCCGACGCCCACTCCGGCCGCCACCGGCTCGAACACCGGCGACGTGCCCTCCGCGAGCATCGCCGAGGGCCGCGACTGGACGGGCTCGCTCGTCATCAACGGGATCGACCTGGGCGTCACCCTCGACGGCAAGCAGGCGCCTCAGGCCGTGTCGTCCACCATCTCCCTCGCGAAGAAGGGCTTCTACGACGGACTGAGCTGCCACCGCCTCACCACCTCGGGCATCTTCGTGCTCCAGTGCGGCGACCCGAAGGGCGATGGCAGCGGCGGTCCCGGCTACTCGTACGGCCCGGTGGAGAACGCCCCCGCCGACGGCACCTACCCGGCCGGCACCATCGCCATGGCCCGTCAGAGCGGCAACGGCTACAGCCAGGGCAGCCAGTTCTTCATCGTCTACAAGGACAGCCCGATCCCCTCGGACGCCGCCGGTGGATACACCGTGCTCGGCCGGATCACGAGCGGGCTCGACACCCTGACCTCCGACGTCGTGGCCAAGGGCGTCGAGGGCGGCGGGACCGACGGCAAGCCGTCGGTGGCGACGAAGATCGACAGCTTCACGCTGCAGTGATGCGGCGTGTGCAATAGGCTGATTCCACCGCGGGGCGGGTTCTCCGCCCTGACCGCACAGCAGCAAGGTGAGGCTCTTGGCTACTTCTGAACAGCACCCCTGGGGTCGCGTCGACGAGACCGGGACCGTGTACGTCCGCGAGGGCGACGGGGAACGCGTCGTCGGCCAGTATCCGGACGGCACGCCCGAGGAAGCGATCGGCTACTTCGAGCGCAAGTACACCGATCTCGCCGGGCAGGTCTCGCTGCTCGAGCAGCGCGCCCGCCGGGGCGCCCCCGCCGCCGACATCGCCAAGTCCGTCGCCAACCTCCGCTCCTCCGTCGAGGGCGCCAACGCCGTCGGCGACCTCGCCTCCCTGCTCACGCGTCTGGACGCCCTGGGCGGCACCGTCGAGGAGCTCACCGAGCAGCAGAGCGCCGAGGCCAAAGCGGCCGTGGAGTCCGCGATCGCCGAGCGGACGGCCATCGTCGAGGAGGCCGAAGCCCTCGCCGCGCAGGACCCGGAGCGCACCCAGTGGAAGCAGACCACCGCGAGCCTGGACGCTCTGTTCGCGCGGTGGCAGTCCCATCAGCACGACGGCCCGCGACTGCCGAAGAACGAGGCGAACGAGCTCTGGAAGCGTTTCCGGGCGGCACGCTCGACGATCGAGCACAACCGCAAGGCGTTCTTCGCCGAGCTGGACAACCAGCACCGCGATGTCCGCAGCCGCAAGAACGCGCTGATCGAGCAGGCCGAGAAGCTCATCCCGCTCGGCGCCGACGGCGTCCCGGAGTATCGCCGCCTGCTCGACCAGTGGAAGCTCGCGGGCCGCGCCGGCAAGAAGAACGACGACGCGCTGTGGGCCCGCTTCAAGGCGGCCGGTGACGCAATCTACTCCGCGAAGGCCGAGGTCGACGCCCGCGACAACGAGGAGTACGAGGCCAACCTCCAGCTCAAACTCGCGCTGCTCGACGAGGCGGAGCCGCTTCTCGGCGAGAAGGACCGCGAGGTCGCACGCAACGCCCTCCTCTCGATCCAGGAGCGCTGGGACGCCATCGGTCGCGTGCCGCGCGAACAGGTGCGCCCGATCGAAGACCGGCTGCGCAAGGTCGAGACGGCCGTCCGCCGTCTCGACGAAGAGCACTGGGAGCGCAACAACCCCGAGAAGAAGGCGCGGTCCGAAGGGCTTGCCAGTCAGCTCAACGCGGCGATCGCGAAGCTCGAGCAGGAGCTCGCCGAGGCGCAGGCCGGCGGCGACGCCGCCAAGGTCAAGGCGGCCCAGGAGGCCCTCGACGCCCGCAAGATCTGGCTCGACGCGCTCGGCTGATCCTCCCCAACCGGATCAGCTCGGCGGCTTCTCCACAGATTCCGCTCCCGGCCGTCTCCCCGGCGCCGCACCCGCCACGCTGGGGAGATGACCGAGACACTGTGTCCCACCCTCTTGGACCGCCGCGTCCTTCCCCTCGCCGAGCTCCTGGCCCTCGTTCTCGACGGCCAGGCGTACCGTGTCGGTGACGCGTTCGCCCCGATCGACACTCCTGACACCCCGGCGCTCCGCGCGAGCGCACTGAGGGCCGCCGTCCCACGGCGAGCGATCGCCGAGCGGGCGACGGCCGCCTGGGTCCACGGGGCGAGGAGCAGTCCGCCGGTCCGGCCGCAGGTGTGCCTCCGACCGCCCGATCGCGGTGCGCGCATCCCGGTGAGCGTGGACAGCAGGCAACGGCGACTCACCGCACACGAGACGACGATGGTCGGCCCGCTGGCGGTGACCACTCCCCTGCGCACCGCTGCTGATCTCGTCCTCACCGCCGCAGAGTTCTCCGAGCCCGACGCACTCGAGGTCCGGCATCTCCTGGCGATCGAATCGGCAGCGCCGTCGGCGCTGCTCGCGTTCGTCCCCCGGACACGCCGCGGCGGCGCCGTGCGCGTGATCCGGCGGCTCGCGCTTGTCGAGCGGAGTCCGCTGCCCGTGTCCGTGCCGGACGGGGCCGCCGGTGTCAGCCCGCGCTGACGCGATACACGTCGTAGACGCCGTCGATCCGGCGCACGGCGTTGAGCACGCGGTCGAGGTGGGTCGTGTCCCCCATCTCGAAGACGAAGCGGCTGAGCGCGAGACGATCGCTCGAGGTCGTCACCGTCGCGGAGAGGATGTTGACGTGGTGCTCCGAGAGCACCCTTGTGACGTCCGAGAGCAGACCGGAGCGGTCGAGCGCCTCGACCTGGATCTGCACCAGGAAGACGCTCTTCGAGCTCGGCGCCCACTCGACGTCGATCATCCGCTCTGGCTCTTGCAGCAGCGACTGCACGTTGTGGCAGTTCGCCTGGTGCACCGACACGCCCTGCCCGCGCGTGATGAACCCGACGATCGGGTCGCCCGGCACCGGTGTGCAGCACTTCGCCAACTTGACCAGGATGTCCGGCGCCCCGCGCACGAGCACGCCGGAGTCGCTGTTGCGCAGCGTGCGCCCGCGACCCTTGACGGGGATGTCGATCTCGCCGTCCGACTCGACCTCGCTCTGCAGCGACGCCACGACCTTCTCGATCACGGACTGGGTCGAGACGTGCCCCTCGCCGACCGCCGCATACAGCGTCGACACGTCCGCATACTTCAGCGACGATGCGACCTCCACGAGCGCGTCCTGCGTCATCAGCTTCTGGAGCGGGAGGTTCTGCTTGCGCATCGCGCGCGCGATCGCATCCTTGCCCTGCTCGATCGCCTCGTCGCGGCGCTCCTTCGTGAACCACTGGCGGATCTTGTTGCGCGCGCGGGGGCTCTTGACGAAGTTGAGCCAGTCCTGGCTGGGGCCGGAGTCGGGGTTCTTCGAGGTGAAGATCTCGACGACGTCACCCGTGGCCAGCGTGCTCTCCAACGGGACCAGCCTGCCGTTGACCTTCGCCCCCATGGTGCGGTGGCCGACCTCGGTGTGCACGGCGTACGCGAAGTCGACCGGCGTCGCGCCGGCGGGGAGGCCGATCACGCGGCCCTTCGGCGTGAAGACGTACACCTCCTTGGCGCCGATCTCGAAGCGCAGCGAGTCCAGGAACTCGCTCGGGTCGGCCGTCTCGGCCTGCCAGTCGGAGATGTGCGCCAGCCAGGCGAGATCGGTGTCGTTCGCGGACGGTCCGCCCGAGCTCTTTCCGGTGGTCTGCTCCTTGTACTTCCAGTGCGCGGCGACACCGAACTCCGCCCGCTGGTGCATCTCCTCCGTGCGGATCTGGATCTCGACGGGACGACCCAGAGGTCCGATGACGGTGGTGTGGAGCGACTGGTAGAGGTTGAACTTGGGAGTCGCGATGTAATCCTTGAAGCGGCCCGGCATCGGCGTCCAGCGGGCGTGGATCTGCCCGAGCACCGCGTAGCAGTCGCGCACCGTGTTCACCAGCACGCGGATGCCGACGAGGTCGTAGATATCGTCGAACTCCCGGCCGCGGACCACCATCTTCTGATAGATCGAATAGTACTGCTTGGGCCGACCGACGACCTTGCCGCGGATGCGGGCCGACTTGAGGTCGTCGTTGATCGCGTCGATCACCTGCTGGACGAGACGCTCGCGCTCGGGCGTGCGCTGCTTCACGAGGCTCTCGATCTCAGCGTAGAGCTTGGGGTAGAGCACCGCGAACGAGAGGTCCTCGAGCTCCCACTTGATCGCCTGAATGCCGAGCCGGTGGGCCAGCGGCGCATAGATCTCGAGCGTCTCCGTCGCCTTGCGAGTAGCATTCGCGGCGGGCACGAAGCCCCAGGTGCGCGCGTTGTGCAGGCGGTCGGCGAGCTTGATGATGAGCACGCGGATGTCCTTCGACATCGCCACGATCATCTTGCGGACCGTCTCGGCCTGCGCACTGTCGCCGTACTTGACCTTGTCGAGCTTCGTCACGCCGTCGACGAGCATCGCGATCTCGTCGCCGAACTGATCGCGCAGCTCGTCCAGTGTGTACTCCGTGTCCTCCACGGTGTCGTGCAGGAGGGCCGCGGCGATGGTCTTGGCGCCGATCCCGAGGTCCGCGATGATCTGCGCCACCGCGACCGGATGCGTGATGTACGGCTCACCCGAGCGGCGCTTCTGCCCGGTGTGTGCGCGCTCCGCGACGGCGTAGGCGCGCTCGATCAGCGAGAGATCGGCCTTCGGGTGGTGCATGCGCACCGTCCGGATCAGGGTGTCGACCGCTCCCGCCGGCTGTGCGCGCGAGAAGATGCGCGGCACCAGCCGGCGCAGGGAGGCGGACTGCGGTGTCGAAGTATCAACCATGTGCGCGCCTCCTGTCGTCCATTATCACCGCTCGGACGGGGCGCTCCGGCCGTCGTCCGCTCGCAGCGATCAGCTGACGGCTCCCGCGGGTCCGGCGCCCCGCTCAATCGGGGCCCCGACGGACTCCCAGGCGATCATCCCGCCTGCGACGTTCGCCGCTGGGAAGTCGGCGCGCACGAGCGCGTCCGTCACCATGCGCGAGCGGGCGCCGGAATGGCAGATCACCAGGATCTGGCGGTCCTCCGGCAACTCGTCATGGCGATCCTGCAACTGGGAGAGCGGGATGAGGTGCGCCTCCGGAGAGCGCACCTCCTCCCACTCGTACGCTTCGCGGACGTCGAGCAGCCAGGCCTCCCCCGCGGCAACGATCTCGTGGGCGCGGGCAGCGCTCACCTCGTCCTCGGAGAGATAGGGGCCGCCCATGCGCCGCTCCTACTCCGCCGCGATGGCGTCGGCCGGCTGGGGGGCCGCCGCCTTGGGGCGGATCGAGCGAACCTTCTGGTCGTGCTTCTTGATCCCCGCCTCGCCCTCGCGGAACTGCGAGTACATCGGCGCTGCCAGGAAGATCGTCGAGTACGTGCCGACGATGATGCCGATCAGGAGGGCCAGCGAGATATCGCGCAGCGTCGCCGCACCAAGCGCGTAGGCGCCGATGAAGAGGATCGACGCGACCGGGAGCACGGCGACGACGGCGGTGTTGATCGACCGCACGAGGGTCTGGTTGACGGCGAGGTTCACCGACTCCGCGAAGGTCCGCCGCGTCAGCTCCATCTCCTCGCGGGTGTTCTCCCGGACCTTGTCGAACACCACGACCGTGTCGTACAGCGAATAGCCGAGGATCGTCAGGAAGCCGATCATCGTGGCCGGCGAGACCTCGAACCCGACCAGAGCGTAGATGCCCGCGGTGATGATGAGGTCGTGGAACAGCGAGATGATCGCCGACGCCGACATCTTCCAGGTGCGGAAGTACAGCGCCATGGCGATGAACGCCAACAGCAGGAACACGACCAGGCCCTGGATGGACTGCTGCGTCACGTCCGCCCCCCAGGAGGGGCCGATGAAGGTCGACGCGACCTCGGAGTCCGGGACGCCGTAGGCCTTGGCGAGCGCGTCGGCGACGGCCTTGGTCTCGGTGTCGGACAGCTGGTCGGTCTGCACCTGGACGGCGTTGGAGCCGACCACGCTGACGTGGGAGACGGCGTTCGGCACGACGCTCGTGACGGCGTCCTGCGCCTTTGTGGTGTCGGTGCTCTCGACGTTCGTGATCTGGAACTGCGAACCGCCGCGGAACTCGATCGAGAAGTTGAAGCCGCCCTTGAGGACCGGGATCAGGATCGACGCGATGACCATGACGGCCGCGATCGCGTACCAGATCTTGCGCTTGCCGACGAAGTCGAACGAGCGAGCACCCGTGTAGAGGTCGTTGCCGAACTTGGTGAGACGGCTGGCCATCAGGAGTCCTTCCCGTCGGTCGATCGATCGGACGACGACGAGCTCGAAGCGCCGCTCAGCTCGGCGGCCTTGCGCTCGGCGATCGTCTGGCGGCGGGCCGCCTCCTTGCTGCTGCGCGCAGCGGTTCCGGCACCGACCTTCGCCGCGGACGGCGTGCGGAACTGCGCGGCGCCGCGGTACACGGCGCCCAGCGCCTGCGGGTCGAGACCGGACCACGCGTGGCCCTCGCTGAAGAACCGCGTACGGCCGAGCAGCTGCAGCGTCGGGTGCGTGAACAGGAGCACGACGATCACGTCGATGATCGTGGTCAGACCCAGCGTGAACGCGAAGCCGCGCACATTGGCGGCGGCCAGGATGTACAGCACGATCGCGGCGAGGAGGTTGGTGGCTTTCGACGCGTAGATCGTGCGACGGGCGCGCGCCCATCCGGCCTCCACCGCGGATTCGAGACTCCTCCCGTCTCGCAGCTCGTCACGTATTCGTTCGAAGTACACGATGAACGAGTCCGCTGTGAATCCGATCGCGACGATGAGACCGGCGACGCCCGCGAGCGACAGACGGTAACCGTAGTGCCACGACAGCAGCGAGATCGTCAGCCAGGTCAGCACGCCGGCCACGACGAGCGAGAAGATCGTGACGAAGCCGAGGAGACGGTACTGGAAGAAGGTGTAGATGCCGACGAGGATCAGACCGATCAGACCCGCGACGAGACCGCTGATGAGCTGCGAGGCGCCCAGCGTCGCCGAGATGGTGTCCTGGCTCTGAACCTTGAAGCTGAACGGCAGCGCACCGAACTTGAGCTGGTCGGCCAGTGCCTTGGCGGTCGACTCCGTGAAGTTGCCCGTGATCTGCGGCTTGCCATCGGTGATCGCGGCCTGCGTCGTCGGTGCGGAGATGACCTTGCCATCGAGGACGATCGCGAACTGGTTCTGCGCGCCGGTCAAGCCGACGAGGCGAGTGGTGACGTCCGCGAACTGCTTGGTCCCCGTGGAGTCGAACACGATGTTGACGGCCCACTGGCCGGTCGTGACGCCCTGCGAGCTCTGCACGAGCCCGGCGGAGGCGTCGCTGATGTTCTGACCCTTCACCTCGACAGGACCGAGCAGGTACTTGACCTGGTTCTGGTCGTCACAGGTGATGAGCGGCTGGTCGGTCGGCGCCGAGCTGGCGTCCGGATTGCTCTTCGACGAGCACGAGTACGCGTTGAAGTCGGCCTGCAGCTTGGGCGTCACCCAGGCGAGGTCGCTGCCGTTCGTCGGCGATGCCGACGGCGTCGACTGCAGGTCCGGGGCCGGAGTCGGAGTCGGGGTGGACTTGCCGTCAGCGCCGACGACCTCATTGGTCGGGCCGCCCGAGACCAGGACCGGGCGGAAATCGAGGCGAGCGCTCGACTTGACGCGGTTCAGGGTCTCCTCGTCGGGCTTGCCCGGCAGGGAGACGACGATGTTGCGCGAGCCCTCGGTGGAGATCTGCGCCTCGGAGATGCCCGAGGCGTCGATGCGCTGGCGGATGATCGACACGGCCTGGTCCAGCTGCTGCTGCTGGATCTGCTGCCCGTTCTCGACCTGTGGGGTCAGGATCACCTGGGTCCCGCCCTCGAGATCGAGGGCGAGCTTCGGCAGCCAGGTCGCGTTGCTGAACAGCACACCGGCGGTGAGAGTACCCAGGAGCACCACCACCAGCACACCGAGCCACGTCAGCGAACGCCAGGCTTTCTTGACCGGAGTCGACTTTGCCACCTAGGAACTCAGCTTTCTACGAGTGTTCCGCGCACGCCGAAGCGCCGCGGCCCACGGGTCGGGAGTTAGTCGTCGCTCTTCGCGCCGGGCTTCTTGGAGGTCTCGTCGATCCGCTCGCCGTACTCCGGCGTGTCGTGGCGGATGGCGTGGTCCTCGTTGAGCTCGGCGGAACCGGTCGTGAGTTCAGCATCGGCGTCGGCCTCGGCCGGCTCGGCGACGGTGGGCTCCACGACGCGGGCGAGCACCTGCCGGTGGACCTTGATGACGTGGCCGGGGCTGGTCTCGACGAGCGCGGTGTTGTCGTCCTCGTTGACGGACAGCAGCGTCCCGTAGAGGCCGAAGTTCGTCATGACCTCGGCGCCCGGCACCATCTTCGAACGCGTCTCGGCCTGCTCGCGCTGGCGCTTGCGGCTGTTGCGGAACATGAAGAAGATGAGGGCCGCCAGGATGACGACCATCACAATAGTCAGCGGATCAATGGCCATGGAATTCTGCCGAACCTTCCGGTGGGAGTCTGTGGGGGCCGAACGGCCACCTCACATCATAAGTCATCCATCAGGGATGGTTGCTCCGAACGGCCTTGGCGCGGGCCGGGAATACCGAAGTGACGCCACGCGGCGGGTGTCGCGACCCGCCCTCGGGGGGTCCGCGACAGCAGCCCGATGCGCACCAGGAACGGCTCGACGACCGATTCGATCGTCTCCGCCTCCTCGCCCACCGAGACCGCGAGCGTGTTCAGGCCGACCGGTCCTCCCTCGAAGCGTTCCAGGATGGCGTGCAGCACGGCGCGGTCGAGCCGGTCGAGGCCGAGCGGGTCGACATCGTACAGTTCGAGGGCTGCTCCGACGGCAGCGAGATCCGCGCTGCCGCCGTGCACGAGGGCGTAGTCCCGCACCCGCCGCAGCAGGCGGTTGGCGATACGCGGCGTTCCTCGGCAACGCCCGGCGATCTCGGCCAGCGCCTCCCGGTCGATCTCGAGCTCGAGCATGGTGGCCGCGCGTGAGAGCACCTGCGTCAACTCGCTCTCGTCGTAGAACTCGAGATGCGCCGTGAAGCCGAACCGGTCGCGCAGCGGGTTCGGGAGCAGGCCGGAGCGTGTCGTCGCGCCGACCAGGGTGAACGGGGCCAGGTCGAGCGGGATCGAGGTCGCCCCCGCCCCCTTGCCGACCATGATGTCGATGCGGAAGTCCTCCATCGCCAGGTACAGCATCTCCTCCGCGGAGCGCGCCATGCGGTGGATCTCGTCGATGAAGAGCACTTCGCCCGGCGTGAGCGACGACAGCAGAGCGGCGAGGTCTCCGGCGTGCTGAATCGCGGGGCCGCTCGACAGCCGCAGCGGACGCCCGCTCTCGTGCGCGACGATCATCGCGAGGGTCGTCTTGCCGAGACCGGGCGGCCCGGCCAGGAGGATGTGATCCGCCGTGCGATCCTGCATCTTCGCGGCGGTCAGGAGCAGCTGCAGCTGTCCCCTGACCTTCGCCTGGCCGACGAACTCGGCGAGCGATCGGGGGCGGAGGGCTCCTTCGAACGCGAGCTCGGACTCCGACTCGAGCTCCGGCGCGGTCAGGTCGTCGCTCATCGTGCGCCCTGCGCGGCCGGTCCGAGACGCGAGAGGGTGAGCCGCAGGAGGGCCGGCACCGTGTCGCGCAGGGGTTCGTCGGTCTCGGCGACGACGTCGGCGAGGGCTTCGGCGGCGACCTTCTCTGGCCAGCCCAGACCGACCAGAGCGATGAGGACGCTGTCGGAGACGGACGACGGCGTGCGCACGGACGCGACCGCGGGAACCGCTCGCCGTGTGGCGACGAGCTTGCCCGTCAGCGAGACGACGATCAGTTTGGCCGTCTTGGGCCCGATTCCGGAGACCTTGCGGAACGGGGCGTCGTCGTCGGCCGCGACCGCGTCGGCGATCTGGTCCGGCGAGAGCACGGACAGGACGCCGATCGCGGACTTCGGCCCGACACCGGTGACGCCCGTGAGCAGTTCGAAGACGTCCAGCTGCTCACGGTCGACGAAGCCGAAGAGCTGGAGGGAGTCCTCGCGCACCACCATCGACGTGTGGATGAAGGCCTCCTCGCCGATGCGCAGCGAGAGCACGTGGTCGGGGGTCAGCTGGACGGCGAAGCCGACACCGCCGACCTCGAGCACGGCGGTACCGCCGCTCGCGGAGAGGACGGTGCCGCGGAGAGAGGAGATCACCTGGCCAGCCTACGGGGAGCCGCCGACGCCCGGGCGGACCGCTCTGCGGCGAGCCACGCCGCCTGCGCCGGGGTCTGCGCCGCTCCCCCGCCGGAGGCTGATGCGGCCGCCGCCGGTGCACCACGCCAGGCATGGCAGATCGCGATCGCGAGCGCGTCCGCCGCGTCCGCGGGTTTGGGAGCCTCGGCGAGTCCGAGGATGCGCGCGACCATCGCCTGCACCTGCTTCTTGTCGGCCGAGCCGTACCCCGTGATCGCCGCCTTCACCTCGCTCGGCGTGTGCAGCGCGACGGGCAGGCTGCGCTTCGCCGCCGAGTGCAGTGCGACCCCGCTGACCTGGGCGATCCCCATGACGGTGCGCAGGTTGTGCTGCGCGAAGACACGCTCGATCGCGACGGCAGCGGGCCGGTGCTCGTCGAGGAGCCGCTCGATCCCGTCGCCCACGGCGAGCAATCGCTCTTCCAGCGGCATGCTGGGCGGGGTTCGGATGACCGTCACTTCCACGAGCGCGGCGCGGCGGTCGGGACGCACGTCCACGACGCCGACGCCACACCGCGTCAGACCGGGGTCGATGCCGAGCACCCGGAACGACATGACAGGCCGCTTACTCGTCGTCTTCGTCGAGCTGCGCCTGGACCTCGGCGGTCAGATCGAGGTTCGTGTAGACGTTCTGCACGTCGTCCGAGTCCTCGAGCGCGTCGATGAGACGGAAGACCTTGCGGGCGACCTCGGCGTCGGCCTCGACGTTCACGGTCGCGACGAACTCGGCATCGGCGGAGTCGTAGTCGATGCCGGCCTCCTGCAGCGCGGTGCGCGCGGCCACGAGATCGGTGGCCTCGGTGATGACCTCGAACGTCTCACCGCGGTCGGTGACCTCTTCCGCGCCCGCGTCGAGCACGGCGCCGAGGACCGAGTCCTCGTCGACGCCGTCCGCGTGCGGCACCACGATGACGCCCTTGCGGTGGAAATTGTAGGCGACGCTGCCCGGGTCGGCCATCGTGCCGCCGTTGCGCGTCATGGCCGTGCGCACCTCGGCAGCGGCGCGGTTCTTGTTCTCGGTGAGGCACTCGATCAGCAGGGCGACGCCGCCCGGACCGTAGCCCTCGTACATGATCGTCGTGTAGTCGATGGTCTCACCGGTCAGGCCGGCACCGCGCTTGATCGCGCGATCGATGTTGTCGTTCGGGACCGACGTCTTCTTCGCCTTCTGCACGGCGTCGACGAGGGTCGGATTGCCGGAGAGGTCGGCACCGCCGGTCTTGGCCGCGACCTCGATGTTCTTGATGAGCTTGGCGAACGACTTGGCACGGCGTGCGTCGATGACCGCCTTCTTGTGCTTGGTCGTGGCCCACTTGGAATGCCCGGACACTGGTGCTCCCTCGAGTTACGTTCTGAACCTGTCCATAGTAATCGACGGTGTTCCCTCAGCGGCGCAAGCGGATGCCGCGCCCCGCGTGAAACCGCTCGAAGACCGCCGGCTCGGCGACCGCGCCGGCCGCCGTCCGGCCGATCCCGGACGGGTTGTGGAAGATCAGCCTCCCGTCCGCGTCGCGCGCGTGCACGAGCACGAGGTGGCCGCCACGCCGGTGGTTCGGGCGGTCCGGCCAGCGGATCTCGGGAGAGACGGACGCGAGCACCACCGCGCCGTCGCCGATCTCCGGCGCCCAGTCGGCGACGCGCGCGTGCTCGAAGACGTCGCCGTCGATGCCGAAGTCGCGCGCGATCCAGGCGAGGAACGGCCGGTAGTAGAGGCCGTCGACCGTGTCGTCGCGCGGGACCAGCGCGCCGGCCTCGACGGCGCCCGCGATCAGCTGCCGCATCGGCACGACCCGCGCCTCCGGACGCCAGGCGCGCAGCACGGAGCGGAACCCGGCCAGCCCGCAGACGTGCGCGGCCCAGTACTCGTACTCCTCCTCGGTGGCGTACCCGTCCGTGGCCCAGTCGTGGAACCGGCCCGGCCGTTCGCCGCGCACGATCACCGGCTCGTTGCACCGCAGATCGCCCCACTGCGACTCGTAGGGGTACACGGCGGTCGTCGACGGCGCTCCGGTCATCCCCGTACCGTAGCCGAGGCGCGCACCTTGTCGAGGAAGTAGGCGTGGAACCGCGTGTCCCCCGTGATCTCGGGATGGAACGACGTGCCCACCAGGTTCCCCTGCTCCACGGCGACCACACGCCCGTCGGCGACGCGGGCGAGCGCCGTGGCCTTCTCCCCCACCGACTCGACGATCGGCGCGCGGATGAAGACCGCGTGCAACGGTTCGTCACCGATGACGGGAATGTCGAGGTCGGTCTCGAAGGAGTCGACCTGCGAACCGAACGCGTTCCGGCGTACGGCGACGTCGAGACCGCCCAGACTCTGCTGACCGGCGATGCCGTCGACGATCGTGTCGGCGAGCATGATGAGCCCGGCGCACGTCCCGTAGACCGGCAGGCCGCCCGCGATCGCCGCGCGCAGCGGCCCTGCGAGTCCGAACGCGCGAGACAGCTTGTCCATCACGCTGGACTCGCCCCCGGGAATGACGAGGCCGTCCACCGCCGCCAGCTCCTCCTCGCGGCGCACCGGAACCGCCTCGGCGCCCAGCCCTCGGAGGACCGCGATGTGCTCGCGGAAGTCCCCCTGCAGGGCGAGGACGCCGACGCGCGGTGCGCGCTGGTCGCTCAGCACTTACCAGCCACGCTCGGCGAGGCGGTGCGGCGCGGCGAGGTCCGACACGTTGATGCCGACCATGGCCTCGCCGAGGCCGCGCGACACCTCGGCGATGACCTTCGGGTCGTCGTAGAACGTGGTGGCCTTGACGATCGCGGCCGCACGCTGCTCGGGGTTGCCCGACTTGAAGATGCCCGAGCCGACGAACACGCCGTCCGCGCCGAGCTGCATCATCATCGCCGTGTCGGCCGGAGTGGCGACGCCGCCGGCGGTGAACAGCACCACGGGGAGCGTGCCGGTCTCCGCGACCTCGGCGACCAGCTCGTACGGCGCCTGCAGTTCCTTGGCCGCGACGTAGAGCTCGTCCCGCGACATCGATGTCAGCGCGTTGATCTCGGACGTGATCTTGCGGATGTGCTTCGTCGCCTCCGAGACATCGCCGGTGCCGGCCTCGCCCTTCGAGCGGATCATGGCCGCGCCCTCGTTGATGCGCCGGAGCGCCTCGCCGAGGTTGGTGGCGCCGCAGACGAACGGCACGGTGAACTTCCACTTGTCGATGTGGTTGACGTAGTCGGCGGGCGACAGCACCTCGGACTCGTCGATGTAGTCGACATCGAGCGCCTCGAGCACCTGTGCCTCGACGAAGTGGCCGATGCGGGCCTTCGCCATGACCGGGATCGACACCTCCGCGATGATCGCCTCGATGAGGTCGGGGTCGCTCATGCGGGCGACGCCGCCCTGGGCCCGGATGTCGGCCGGCACGCGCTCCAACGCCATCACGGCGACGGCTCCGGCGTCCTCGGCGATGCGCGCCTGCTCCGGCGTGACGACGTCCATGATGACGCCGCCCTTCAGCATCTCCGCCAGTCCGCGCTTGACGCGGCTCGATCCCGTCGCGGTGCCCTGCACTGTGTCTGTCATCATCGCCCTCTCGTGTGGAACACAATCCTGTTTGGCCTATGCCGAACGATAGCATCCTCACCGCGCCTCACTAGACTCGAATCCGAGATGGACGAACAGAGCATCACGGGGACCACGGCGGCCGAGATCGCGGCGAGCGTCCGCGCCCTCCATGAGCGCGGGGAGCTGCGCCGCGGCGACGCCCTTCCCCCCGTGCGCGAACTCGCAGGACGGCTCGGCGTCAACCGCAACACGGCCGTCGCGGCCTACCGTCTGCTCGCCCAGGCCGGCGTCGTCGTCGCCCGGGGGCGCGCCGGGACCGTGATCGCCGGCGTGGAGGCCGTCGCCCAGGAGGGCTACGCGCCCGACAGTGTGCTCCGCGACGTCGGCACCGGCAACCCCGACCCGCGCCGCATCCCCGACCCGTCGCGCGCGCTCGCCGGCGCCATCGGCCGGCCGGTGCTCTACGGCGAGCCGGTCATCGACCCGGGACTGGAGGCCTGGGCGCGCGCGTGGGTCCGACGCGACCTCCCCGATCCGGAGGTTCGGATCACGGTCACGAGCGGGGCGGTCGACGCGGTGGAGCGCCTGCTCGCCCAGGCCCTCCTCCGGGACGACGCGATCGCCCTGGAGGATCCCTGCTTCCTGGCGAGCATCCACACCGTCCGGCACGGCGGCTACCGGGCCGTCCCCGTCCCCGTCGACGACGAGGGGATGACGGTGGAGGGCCTGCGGGCGGCGCTCGACGCCGGGGTGCGCGCGATCATCTGCACGCCGCGGGCGCAGAACCCGACGGGGGCCACCCTCTCCCCCGCCCGCGCAGGCGCGCTGCGCGCTCTGCTCGCGGACCACCCCTACGTGCTCGTCATCGAGGACGACCACTTCTCGATGCTCTCGCAGCGCCCGTACGAGACGCTCATCGGCCCGGGCCACCGCCGCTACGCCCTGGTGCGCTCGGTGTCGAAGTTCCTGGGCCCGGACATGTGCGTCGCGCTGGCGGCCACCGATCCCGAGACGGCCGAGCGGCTCGCGTTCCGGCTGAGCCCGGGGACGACCTGGGTGAGCCACATCCTCCAGCGGCTCGTGCACACCCAGCTGACGGACGCGGCGACGCTGGAGGCGATCTCCGACTCCGGCGCCCACTACGCCGAACGCAACGCCGATTTCGCCGCGCGCCTCGCCGAGCGCGGCCTCCCCGCCACGGCCGCGGACGGCCTCAACCTCTGGCTGGAGCTGCCCGTCGAGGCGCGTGCCGTCGCCGACCGGCTGATGCGCCGCGGCTGGCTGGCGCGCACCGGCGACGAGTTCCTCCTCGCCGACGCCGCCCCATCGCATCACCTGCGCCTCACCGTGCACGATCTCACGGCCGACGAGGCGGAGCGACTGGCGGACGACCTCGCGGACGCGGCCACGGGCGTGCGACGGCACCCCGTGCGCAATGAGAGGATCGAGGGATGAAGATCCTCTCGATCCAGTCGGCGGTCGCCTACGGTCACGTCGGCAACTCCGCCGCCGTCTTCCCGCTCCAGCGCATCGGCGTGGAGGTGCTCCCCGTCTACACGGTGAACTTCTCGAACCACACCGGCTACGGCGCCTGGCGCGGACCGCTGATCGCGCCGGACGACGTGCGCGAGGTCATCACCGGCATCGAGGAGCGCGGGGTGCTCGGGCAGGTCGACGCCGTCCTCTCCGGCTACCAGGGCGGCGAGGGCATCGGCGACGTGATCATCGACGCCGTCGCGCGCGTCAAGGCCGCCAACCCGAGCGCCGTCTACGCCTGCGACCCGGTCATGGGCAACGCGAAGTCCGGCTGCTTCGTCGCGCCGGCCATCCCGGACCTCCTGCGCGACCGCGTCGTCCCCGTCGCCGACATCATCACCCCGAACCAGTTCGAGCTCGGCTACCTGACCGGGACCACCCCGGACACACTGGAGTCGACGCTGGAGTCGGTCGACGCCGCCCGTGCGATGGGACCGCGGACCGTGCTCGTGACGAGCGTCGAGCGCCCCGACCAGCCCGCCGACACCATCGAGATGCTCGCCGTCGACGACGCGGGCGCCTGGATCGTGCAGACTCCGCGGCTCCCGATGAAGGCGAACGGCTCGGGCGACGTCACCGCCGCGCTGTTCACCGCGCACTATGTCCGCACCGGCAGCGCAGAGACCGCCCTCCGGATGACGGTGTCGAGCGTGTTCGACCTGCTCACCCGCACGCTCGAGTCGGGCGAGCGGGAGCTGCAGCTCGTCGAGGCGCAGGAGTTCTACGCGCACCCGCGCGAGCAGTTCCCCGTTCGTCAGGTTCGCTGACCTCCCGCGCACTCGTGACGGATGCCGGCTCCGCCGATGCGAGAGTCGACATCCGTCACGAATATCGAAGGATCAGGACACGGGCCAGGCCCCCGCGATGGCTGCGCGCACGTCGCCGAGCAGCTGCGGCAGCGCCTTCGTCTTCGCGATGATCGGCAGGAAGTTCGCATCCTGCGCCCACCGGGGCACGATGTGCTGGTGCAGGTGGGCGGCGATCCCGGCACCCGCGACCGCGCCCTGGTTCATGCCGATGTTGAACCCGTCGTTCTTGGAGACCTGGCTGATGACGCGCATGGCCGTCTGGGTCAGCGAACCGATCTCGGCGACCTCGTCGGGCGTCGCCTTGTCGTAGGTCGCGATGTGGCGGTACGGGCAGACCAGGAGATGGCCGCTGTTGTACGGGAACAGGTTGAGCAGCGCGTACGCATGCTCGCCGCGCGCGACGATCAGCGCATCCTCATCGCTCATGCTGGGGGCGACGCAGAACGGGCAGTCGTCCGTGCCGGGCTGCTGGCCGTGCTGGATGTAGACCATCCGGTGCGGCGTCCAGAGCCGCTGGAACTCGTCGGGCACACCGACGAGGGTCGACGGGTCGTCGACGCGGATCCCCTGCGCGCCGACACCGTCGTTCCCCTCGCCGCCGGCCGGGTCGGCGTAATCGTCCAGACTCAGGCGGGCCATGCGGTGTCGACCAGCTCGTGGCTGCGGATGCTCGCGACGATGCGCTCGATCGCCTCATCGACGGCGACGCCGTTCAGCTGGCTGCCGTCGCGGAAACGGAAGCTCACCGTGCCGGCCCCGGCGTCCTCCTCGCCCACGATGAGCTGGAAGGGCACCTTGGCCTTCGTGTGCGTGCGGATCTTCTTCTGCATCCGGTCGTCGGAGTGGTCCACCTCGGCGCGCACGCCCTGGGCGCGGAGCCGGGCGATCACGTCGTCGAGGAAGGGACCGTAGGCGTCGGCGACGGGGATGCCCACCACCTGGACCGGCGACAGCCAGACCGGGAAGGCGCCCGCGTAGTGCTCCAGCAGGATGGCGAAGAAGCGCTCGATCGAGCCGAGCAGAGCGCGGTGGATCATCGCCGGCTGCTTGCGCGTGCCGTCCGCCGCGTTGTACTCCAACTCGAACAGCTCCGGCTGGTTGAAGTCCAGCTGGACCGTCGACAGCTGCCAGGTGCGGCCGATGGCGTCGCGCGCCTGCACCGAGATCTTCGGACCGTAGAAGGCGGCCCCGGCCGGGTCGTCCACGAGCTCGAGGCCGGACTCGATCGCCACTTCCCGCAGGGTCTCGGTCGCGGTCTCCCAGCTCTCGTCCGAGCCGACGTACTTCTCCGGGTCCTTCGTGGAGAGCTCGAGGTAGAAGTCGGTCAGGCCGTACCCGCGGAGGGTCTCCAGTACGAACTCGAGCTGTCGCGCGACCTCGTCCTTGATCTGGTCGTCCGTCACATAGATGTGGGCGTCATCCTGGGTGAGGCCGCGCACGCGGGTGAGGCCGGACAGCGTGCCCGACTTCTCGTACCGGTACACGGTCCCGAACTCGGCCAGACGCAGCGGGAGCTCGCGGTAGCTGCGGCCGCGCGCCCGGAAGATCAGGTTGTGCATCGGGCAGTTCATCGGCTTGAGGTAGTAGTCCTGCCCCTGCCGGGTGATGTTGCCCTCCGCGTCGTGCTCCTCGTCGAGGTGCATGGGCGGGAACATGCCGTCCTTGTACCAGTTGAGGTGCTGGCTGGTCTCGAACAGGTGCGCCTTGGTGATGTGCGGCGTGTTCACGACCTCGTACCCGTTGGCGATGAGGCGCTCGCGCATGTAGTCCTCGATCTCCTTGCGGATGATCCCACCGCGCGGGTGGAAGACCGCGAGACCGGAGCCGATCTCCTCCGGGAACGAGAACAGGTCCAGCTCCGCACCGAGCTTGCGGTGGTCGCGCTTGGCGGCCTCCTCCATGCGGGACTGGTACGCGCGCAGTTCGTCCTTCGTCGGCCACGCGGTCCCGTAGACACGCTGCAGCTGCGGGTTCTTCTCGGAGCCGCGCCAGTAGGCGGCGGCCACCCGGGTGAGCGCCCAGCCGTTGCCGATCATGCGCGTGCTCGGCACGTGCGGCCCGCGGCAGAGATCCTTCCAGACGGTCTCGCCCCTCTTCGGGTCGACGTTGTCGTAGATGGTCAGCTCGCCGCCGCCCACCTCGACGTTCTCGCCAGAGTCTGATGCAACCGTGCCGCCCGCGGAAGCCGACCCCTTGAGACCGATCAGCTCGAGCTTGTACGGCTCGGACGCCAGCTCGGCGCGCGCCTCGTCGTCGGTGACGACCCGGCGCACGAACCGCTGGCCCGCGCGCACGATGCGCGCCATCTCCTTGTCGAGCGCCTTCAGGTCCTCGGGGGTGAACGGCTCGGCGACATCGAAGTCGTAGTAGAAGCCGTCGGTGATGGGCGGCCCGATGCCGAGCTTCGCCTCCGGGTTGACCGCCTGGACCGCCTGCGCGAGCACGTGGGCCGTGGAGTGGCGCAGGATGTTGAGGCCGTCGGGCGAGTCGATCGTGACCGGCTCGACGACGTCGGTCGTAGTGACGGTCGTCGCGAGGTCCTTCAGCTCGCCGTTGACGCGCATCGCGACAACGGAACGGTCGGTGAAGAGCTCGAAGCCGTCGGCCACCTGTCCACTCCTTGAGTTGTAGTTGTTGGGACGGAACAACTCTACTGGTGCCGCGGAGCGCCGTCGTCCGGCCCTACACCAGTTCCCGCGTCATGTAGACGCTGTTCGGGTCGAGCCGGTACGACCCGAACGGCCCGCAGACGGCGAAACCGTGCCGCTCGTACAGCCGGCGCGCGGGAGCGAAGAACTCCGTCGACCCGGTCTCGAGGGACACCCGCTGCGCGCCGCGAAGCCAGGCGTCGTCGAGTGCGTGCGCGAGCAGACGGGCCGCGATCCCCTCCCCGCGCCGTCCGGGGTCGGTGCGCATGCTCTTGAGCTCTTCCCACCCGTCCGAGAGCGGGGCGAGAGCCGCCGTCCCGATGACCGCGCCACCGTCCTCCGCGACCCACAGCCGAACCCCCGGACGCTGCAGCCCGGCCAGGTCGAGCGCGTGCCGACTCTCGGGGGGCGCCGTGTGCTCCATGTCATCGAGGTGCGCTTGGAGGAACGAGCGGAGCGCCGGCTGGGAGAAGTCGGCGCGGGCGATGCGGAACGTCATGCGCCGATGGTAGAGCGGGCATGTGTCGGCGGTGTTACCGCAGGGGCTTGCCCTGTGCTCACCGCCTTCGCCATGGCACGTCACGCCAGGTCAGCGATAGCGGCGGTTCGCGCCTCGGTGGCGATGGGGACGGCCCGTCATCCGGCGCCGAACAGATTCATCACCGACTGTGTCGCGACGACGATCCCGATCACGACGACACCGCCGGCGACCGATGCGACGACGGCGACGAGCCCGCGGCGGGTGCGACGGCCGGCAACCGTCCGGCGGTCGAACGACACGGCGGAGACCTTGTCGATGTTCGGAGCGACGATCGCCACGAACGGTTCCTGCGGATCTTCGGGCAGCCCGTATGGAAGCGGCCTCCCCGGGCCGGTGGGGCGAGCGATTCCGGCGTCGTCTTCGCGGAACTCCGTCATGATTCCCCCTTCGCTTCGATACCCGGAGCATACCGACACCTTCGCGTTGGTTCCATGACGCTGCGCGAAGCATCCAGGGCACGGGAACCGCCGCGAGGCGAAACCCGCGTCCGAGAAGGGCGTCCTCAGCAGAACTCTGTGAGCGCGGCTCGGTACCGCGCCGGATCTCCACGGGTCTCCGCGGTGACGAGGATGGCGTGCGGCCCGATGCGTCTGGTGAACGTGCCGCCGCGCGGGATCTCCACGATCTTCCTCAGACGGCATGCCGCAGTTCCACCACCGGCTGCAGATCGTCCTCGACGGTTATCACGATGTCGTGCGGCCAGGGGGCACCCGGCATCGGCTCGGGTTGTGACTCCTTGACGCCGTGATGCTCGAGGTCGGTCTTCTCGACGACTGGGTCGTCATCGCATCGACGGAGACGGGAGGACCGTCGATCACCGTCGACGAGTGCTCGTGGCGCCGGATCGTCGCTGCGGCTGAGAGCCTGCTCGCCTCACGGTGAAGCCACAAGTTGTGATTCTGCGTCATGAAACGGGTCCCCACTGTCTCTATGAGAGAGGGTCGGTTTCGGGCATCGGGGGTTCTTGGTCGCTCAGGGACTTTTCGATACCGTGACAGTGTCGTAAGCAGGATGGGGGGGTACGCGTGATCGCTGCTGTCAGAGGTTCAGGGGGCAAGCCGACGAGGCTGGGTCGCCTTGTGCTGGCTGCCGGTGCGTCGGTGCTTCTTGTGTCGTCGTTGGCCGGATGCTCGACCCTTGGAATCCTCTCCGATGGAGGGGCCTCTGCCTCTCGTCCGTCAGAGACCTCGGACGGGTTCGAGGCTGTCTATGCCGCGGTCGCGAGTGCGGATCCGCGGGTGGAGCGGGCCAGCACCGTCGAGACGAGTCTTTCCGGTGCTTCACGCCAGCTCGCGGTCGTCATTCGTGTCACGGGAACCGAACCGGTGTCCACGCACACACTGACAGCGGTGCTCGCCGCGATCCGCGACTCCGCGAAGGGAGACGCGGAGATGCTCGACCTCGTCGCTCGGGACGCAGCCGACCCGAAACAGATCCTCGACCTGTCCGCGGCGATCGCGGGGCTGCCCTCAGATATCTCCACGCTGTGGATCGATGGGGGCCTGGTGGTCTCGTTCGAGGATCTCGAGAAGCTGGACGCGGGAGGGTCACAGTGATGAGCGAGTCGACGACTCTGCGTCGAGTGGTGGGTGCTGTGGCGTCGGTGCTTCTCGTGTCGTCGCTGGCCGGATGCTCGATCCCGGGAATCCTCTCCGGCGGAGGGGGTTCTTCGTCCCGTTCGGCAGCCAGCTCGGACGACCTTCAGAGCGTCACGAGCGCTGTGCTCGCCGCGGATTCCCGCGTGACGGACGCGTCCGGCACGGTGAGCTACTCCGGTGCCGCCCGCACGCTCACCGTGGCGGTGATCATGAGCGGTGAGGACCCGGTGACCACCTCGACGCTCACGGCGGTGCTGATCGCCGTGCGTGATGCGACCCCTGCCGACATCCAGACAGTCACGGTGATCGCCCGCGAGGCGGCCGATGAGGAGAAGATCCTCGATCTGAGCGGTGCGATCGCGGGACTCCCGAAAGATGTGACCCCCCTCTGGGACGGTGGGGCCACCCTGAGCCGTGTGGATCTCGAGAAGCTGAAACCAGCGCAATGAGGATCCTCAACCGGGTTCTCCGGATCGGGGTGCTGCTCACCGCTCTCGCGGCCGTGGCGGTGCTCCTTCTCGCAGCCGGCGGGAGTGCCGCGCTGACGGTCGACACGGTCATCCCCGTGATCGCTGCGACCGGAGCAGCGGGCGGGCTGGTCTCGAGCGTCCGATACGGCAGGGTGCGGCTGGCCGTCGGCAGAGACAGCGCTGCGGCGACGTCCATCGATGCAGCCACCACGACATGGGGGAAGCTGAGCGGTATGACCGCCGACGCCGCCTGGTCGGTGCTGGTGGGCGTGATCGGATGGATCATCGCGTCGATCTTCAGCGGGGACGCTCTGGGGTTTTTCGTGCTCGGATCGATGTGGCTGGTGGGGTTCCTCGCGGTGGTCGTCGCCGTGTTCCTGGTGTGGATGCCCGTGGCGGTCTTCGTCGCGGCAGTGAGGGCGAAGGGAGCGGGCAGGAAAGCCCGCGGCAGCTGGCTGGCTCTGGCGTGGTGCCTGGTGGGCCTCGACCTGTTCGTGATCCTGATGGTCGCCGACGCTGTCCTCGTTCCCCGCGGCGCGGACGGCCAGTCCCACCCGGAGAATCTGTGGCAGACGATCTTGTTCGTGGGGGTCAGCGGGCTGTTGGTCCTTCTGTCCATCGCGTGGGTCGTCTTCCGGGTCGGCTCCTGGAACCACCATGTGAGACGGCGGCGTTCCGCTGAGCCGTCCCGATCGGATACCCAGACACGGAGTCGGCGATGAACAGCAGGACGAACACCCCACGACGTACCCGGAGCTTTCTGGGAGCGTCGATTCTGCTCGTCGTCGTCGGATCGGCGACGTCAGGGCGCGCGGTGCTGCCCCCGTCGCAGGACGCAGACCTCGACATGCTCACGCATCGAGAAGGGAGCATGTCATGACGAACACACCTGCAGGCTGGTACCCGAACCCCGACCCGGCACGGCCGGGATCTCTCCGCTACTGGGATGGCACCCGATGGACGGAGCACGTTCACCCGCCGGCTGGGTCTCCGGCGCAGGTCCCTCCGCGACGGAGCACGGGCAAGCTCGTCGCGAAGATCGTGGTGCCCATCGCCATCTTCTTCGCGCTGGGTATCGGCTTGATCGTCTACCTCGGCGTAGCGATCGTCTGCGGCGAAGCACCCCACTACTGCTCGTAGTCGTCGCCGGACAACGGTAGAGACGCTCGCGTGGCGGCTGTTGTCAGTGCGATGGAAGCGGCAGACACCCTGGTCGTGAGCGCAACCTTCGAGGGAGGCGTGAGCGGCACCGGATACGGCTGGAGCGTCGATGTCGTCTTGTCCGGCGATGAGCCCGTCACCCCTGAAGAACTCTCTGCACTGCTGCTGGCTGCGCGCCACGCGGGCGACCGCGACCCCACGTTCATCGATCTTTTCGCCATGAGCCCATCCGGCGCCTCGCTAGACCTCACCAGCCCGGCAGACGACCTCGGCGTGCGCTACACCGAGGTCGGCGCCCGAATCGGCGTCGTTCGCAGCGCGATCGATGACGCTCTCGGCGCGCGCGGCGCTGCACGGTGGTGCTGGACACGGGGATCTCCTGGTGGCAGCGGCACCCCACCGTGCGAACACGTAAAGGCACCTCGTGGAGGAGATGTCTGCCGGGTGTCGGGTGCAGGCGGTGCCGTCGCGGAGAGTGTCGAGGCCGTGCGCGAGATCCTGCGTCGCTATCCAGCCTACGGCGCTACGTCTGATTCGTGGTGATAGTCGCCACATAGGCTCGCTGGCTCTGTACCACGGGCGTACCACGCGACGCCACAGACTGGTGCGGAGAAACAAAAACCCCCGGAAATCCGGGGGTTTTTCTCTGTGGGCGATACTGGGATCGAACCAGTGACCTCTTCCGTGTCAGGGAAGCGCGCTACCGCTGCGCCAATCGCCCAGAGCCTGAAGCGGGTTCAGGATCGAGGTGGATACGGGATTCGAACCCGTGTATACGGCTTTGCAGGCCGCTGCCTCGCCTCTCGGCCAATCCACCGAAGCCACAACACGGATTTCAACCGTACCGTATCGAGAAGCCCGGAATCCGAAGAAACCGGGCCGACTCGAGCGGATGACGAGACTCGAACTCGCGACCCTCACCTTGGCAAGGTGATGCGCTACCAACTGCGCTACATCCGCATTTCGTTCCGCGGTTCCCCGCGGCACTTGAATGACTTTAGCCGATCCTCTCACCGAATCCAAAACCAGACCCGCCACCCGGGTGTGTCGCCGCGCCCGGCCGCCACCGATGTGCATTCGCGGCCCTGCGTCGGCTAGTATCGAATCTCGCAGCCGGGCGACCGGATGCGATCCCCACGGGCGATTGGCGCAGTTGGTAGCGCGCTTCCTTCACACGGAAGAGGTCATCAGTTCGAGTCTGGTATCGCCCACCAGAGTGAAGGCCCCCGGTTCGCCGGGGGCCTTTCTACGTGACGCGGCGGTCGATGCCGCTGTCGGCGGCGTCATCCTGCCCGCCGACATCCCCACCACGCCGACCGTTATCGTCGCCGCCGGTGCGGGAGCCTCCGCCGCCTGCTCGCTGAGCGGCGGCCCCTGAGCCTCCGTCGGGCCTTTGCTACGCCCCGTGACGTCTCCGCTCGCGCGTCGCGGGCGCGTGAGGCACCCTGAACTGCATGAGCTTCAGACCGGCACGCCCCCTGGAGCAGCTCTTCGCGACCAGGTCGAGTATCAAGTGGCGCCGCTACCCGGCGGACGTCCTCCCTGTCTTCGTCGCGGAGATGGATTTCGACGTGGAGCAGGCGGTGCTCGACCGTGTGGCGGAGACGTTGCGCAACTCGGACACGGGATACCTGGACTCGGCGGGCCCGCTTGCCCCGGCGTTCGCGCGCTTCGCGGAGGAGTCGTGGGGGTGGCGGGTCGACACCGAACGGGTGCACCTGGCGACGGACGTGACCGTCGGTGTCGTGGAGGCGCTCCGGCTGGCGCTGCCGGAGTCGGGCGGACACGTCGTGCTCACTCCCCCGGTCTACCCGCCGTTCTTCGAGATAGTCGAGGAGGCGGACGCGGCGGCCGTGACGGTCCCGCTGCTCGAGGGGAAGGACTGGTCGCTCGACCTGATCGGCATCGAGCGCGCGTTCGCCGCCGGTGCGGACGCGCTGCTGCTGTGCAATCCGCAGAACCCGACCGGTCGATGTCATAGCCGCACCGTGCTCGAGTCCCTCGCCCGCCTCGCCGCCGCCTACGACGTCTTCGTCGTCAGCGACGAAGTGCACGCTCCGCTCGCCCATCCGGGCACCCGGTTCACCCCCTTCGCCCCCCTCGCCGCAGCAGCCGGGGCGCGCTCCGTCACCGTGACCTCGGCCAGCAAGGCCTGGAATCTGGCCGGCCTCAAGTGCGCCGTTGTCGTCGCCGCGGAAGAGCGCTCCGCCGCCCTCCTGCGCGGGCTCCCCGATGAGCTCGCCGCCCGCACCAGCATCCTGGGCCTGCACGCCAACGTCGCGGCCCTCTCGTGCCTCGAATGGCGGGATGCGCTGCTCGACCGCCTGGTCGACAACCTGCACGTGCTGGAGACCGAGCTGGCCAGGCGGGCGCCCTCGGTCCGACTCGTGCGGCCGGACGCCGGCTACCTGGTGTGGCTCGACTTCCGGGCGACGGGGCTCGGCGACGATCCCGCGCGCGTGCTCATCGACGAAGGCCGTGTCGCCCTGAACTCCGGCCTGGCGTTCGGCGAGCCCGGCCGTGGCTTCGCCCGCCTCAACCTGGCGTGCGACCCCTCCACCGTCGTCGAGGCGGTGCGCCGCATCGCCGCCACGCTCGACGCGCGAGGCCCGCGACGCCACTCCCCCGCACCGACCCTCGCCCGCGCCGTGTAAAGAGCATCCAGGGGTCGCGAAACGCCGTTCCGGGTGTTCCGGAACGGCGTTTCGCGACCCCTGCGTGCGCGAGCCAGGTGTTACACGCCGGCGGCGTCGAGTGCGGCCGCGAGGTCGGCGGCGAGATCGCGTGGGCTCTCCAGGCCGATCGAGAGGCGGATGAGACCGGGGGTGATGCCGGCGTCGGCGCGCTCCTCAGGCGTCAACTTCGCGTGGATGGTGCTGGCGAGGTGGATGGCGAGGCTCCGGACATCCCCGATGTGCGTCATCGGCGTGATGAGGCGCAGCGCGTCGATGAAGCGGCGCGCGGCCTCCCAGCCGCCGGCCAGCTCGAACGACACGATGGAGCCGGCCCCCGAGGGAAGGTACCGCTGCGCGAGGGCATGGTTCGCATCCGACGGCAGGCCGGGGTAGAAGACGCGCGCGACCTCGGGCCGGGCGGCGAGCAACTCGGCGACGGCCTGGGCGTTCGAGACGTGGCGGTCCATCCGCACCGAGAGAGTCTCGATGCCGTGCAGCAGGAGGAACGTGCTCGACGGAGGGACGGTCGGTCCGTACTCCAGCACGATCACCGAGCGCAGGTACGCCAGGTAGGCGCCGGCGCCGTACCGCTCGACGAACGACGGAACACCCGCGCGCGGCGGCTCCGTCAGCTGCGGGAACCGGTCGGCGTGGGCGGCCCAGTCGAAGCGGCCGCCGTCGACCACCGCGCCGCCGAGGACGGCCCCGTGCCCGGCGAGCCACTTGGAGGTCGAGTGGATGACGATGTCGGCACCGTCCGCGATGGGGCGCCACAGGTACGGGGTCGGGACCGTGTTGTCCACCACGAGCGGGACGCCGGCCGTGTGCGCGATCGCCGCGAGCCGTTGGATGTCGACCACCTGGTTCAACGGGTTCGGCAGCGTTTCCGTGTACACCGCGCGCGTGGTCGGGCGCACGCGCGACGCCCATTCGTCGTCGGAGGCGTCGTCCGCCACGTACTCGAAGTCGATCCCCTGGCGGGCGAGCACGCCGCGGAACATCTCCCGCGTCCCTTCGTAGAGCGAGCGGGTGACCAGGACATGGTCGCCGGAGGCGGCCAACGCCGTCAGCGCCGCGGCGATCGCGGCCTGGCCACTGGCGACCACGATGCCGTCGACGCCGCCCTCCAGGTCGGCGATACGGCGCCCGGCGACAGCGTTGGTGGGGTTCTCATTGCGGGAGTAGGCGCGGTACGCGCTGCGGCCCGCGAACCGCGCCTCCCCGTCGTCGAAATCGTCGAAGACGTAGCCGGCCGTCTGATAGATCGGCGTGACACGCGAGCGGGTCTCGGCGTCGATCACCGCGCCGGCATGGATCTGGCGCGTCTCGAAGTCCCAGGTACAGTCCTCTGGCATGCGGCCACCCTAGTGTCCGCCTCCGGCCCTGGCATCTCCGCGTTGCGCTGTGCGACGCACGATGACGAACGGTGTCTCACCCCCACCCGTAGCGCTGCCGCAGCGACGCGCGCACCGCGTCGAACGCGCGGCGGTCGAGCGCGGCGGCCTCGCGCCGCATGCCGCCCTGGTGCAGGCGGTACACCCGGTCGACCCGGGCATAGCTGGGCCGGTGCCTGCCGTCCCACGACCCGGCGCCCACCGGGACGTACTCGGGTCGGCCCGGATGCTCCTGGCTCGTCAGAGCCACCGCCAGGACGGTTCCTGCGGACTCGGAGGCGACGACGAGCACCGGCCTGTCCTTGCCGCGCCCGTCCGCCTCCTCGAAGGGCACCCAGGTCCACACGATCTCCCCCGGGTCGGCGTCGCCGTCCGTGCTCGGAACGTAGGACGTGCGGATCGCGCCCAACCGCCGCGGGTCGACCTGCTCGGTCGCCGTCGCCCCCGAGCGGCCCGGCTCAGCGCCGGGGCGGGCGGGGGTCGGTGCGGACGGGGTCGGAGCCGCGCTCGGACGGAACAGCCGGCCGATCGCGCTCAGGATTCGTCGAGGGGATGCCACGCTCCGCACCATAGCGGACGCGCGTGAGACCGACGGTGAACCGGAGCAGCAAGGCGATGAGCAGCGCGATCACGAAAGCGTAGACGAGCACGGCGACCGCGGCGACGCCCTGCGCGATGAAGAGATCGAAGTTGCCGCTCTCGACCATCCCGCCACCCGCTCCGAAGAGTCCGACGAACAGGAGTCCGACCGCGCTGCCGACGATCATGATGACGCACAGCGCCAGCGCCGGCCCGAACCGCGCGCGGGCCGCGAGGTCCACCATCGTCGCGCAGGCCAGCGCGGCGAGCGCGCCCAGGAGGAGGGACCAGCCGAGGGTCAGCACGCCCGACGCGGGCGTGATCGCCACCAGTCCGGACGCCGCGCCGCAGAAGACGCTGACGAGGGTGGGCCGCCGCAGGAGCACCCGATCGACGAGCATCCACATCAGGCAGCCCGCCGCGGAGGCCAGGAACGCGTTGATGGCGATCGGGGCCGTGTACTGGTCGACCGCGCCCTCCGACCCCGTCACGAGTCCGAGCCAGCCGACCCAGACCAGCGTGCCACCGATCGCGACGACGGGGAGGCTGCGCCCGCTCTCGGCCGGGTGCTCCCCTCGTCCGCACGCGACGATCACTCCGACGGCGGAGGCGCCCGCGGCGAGTCCGACGGGGAGCGCTCCCCCGTAGTCCACGACGCCGAGCAGAGAGACCGCCCAGCCGTCGCTCAGCGCGAAGACGGCATACCCCGCCGGGAACAGCACGAAGACGCTCCACGCCGCGCAGAACAGGAGCCACGCACCCAGCGTGATGCGCGAGGCGACTGCGGCACCGACGACGGCGATCGCGACCGCGCAGACGGCGATCAGGGATCCGGCCCTGGCGAGCGCGTACACACCCCGCTGGCCGGCGAGCGCGACGTCCGGCGCACCGACGATGTGCGGGAGGAGCGGCTCCCCCGCGAGCATCCCGTAGCCGCCCAGGACGGCGAGCACGACGACCACCGCCGTCCCCGTGAGGACGAACAGCAGGGCGCGCCGTGCCCGGGCGCGCCCGGCGAGACCCCCGACGAGGAACGCGAGGCCGGGCACGACCAGGAGGGTCAGAGCGCCGCAGAAGAACAGCAGCAGCGCATCCACCTGATCGCTCGTCGCCATCCCGCCCCTTCGCTCGAGAATGCCAGCATCACCCTACCGAGCCGCGGCGGCATCCGGCACGGCCCGCTCACACGGCGGACGGGGCGCCGCCCGAAGGCGGCACCCCGTCCGGCGTGCTGTGTGCGGAGGACCGAGAGGCTCAGACCGTCTCGAGGGCGTAGCCCTCTTCACCGTGGACCACGGTGTCGACGCCGGCCAGCTCGTCCTCGTTCTTGATGCGGAACCCGATGGTCTTCTGGATCGCCCAGCCGATGACGTAGGCAAGGACGAAGGAGTAGATCAGCACCGCGAAGGCACCGAGCGCTTGGACGCCCAGCTGCTGGAAGCTGCCGCCGTAGAGGAGGCTCGAGAAGGGCTTGCTGGCGTCGCCGTCCACGTGGGTGAAGCCGAAGAAGCCGATCCACAGGGTACCGATGATGCCGCCGACGAGGTGGATGCCCACGACGTCGAGCGAGTCGTCGAAGCCGAGCTTGAACTTCAGGTCGACCGCGAGGGCGCAGACCGCACCGGCGACGACACCGAGGAGGATCGCCCATCCCGGGGTGAGGATGTTACAGGCCGGGGTGATCGCGACGAGGCCCGCGACGGCGCCGGATGCCGCTCCGATGGAGGTCGGCTTGCCGTCCTTCAGCTTCTCGACGATCAGCCAGCCGATGGTCGCGGCGGCCGGGGCGGCGAGGGTGTTGACCCAGGCGAGCGCTGCGACACCGTCGACCGCGGCCTCCGAACCGGCGTTGAAGCCGAACCAGCCGAACCACAGGAGGGCGGCGCCGAGAAGGGTCAGCGGCACGTTGTGCGGCTTGCTCATGCCCTTCTGGAAGCCGACGCGCTTGCCGAGGACGAGCGCGAGGGCGAGGCCCGCCGCACCGGCGTTGATGTGCACCGCCGTGCCGCCGGCGAAGTCGTTCACGTGCAGGCCGGCCGCGATCCAGCCGTTCGAGAGGTTGAACACCCAGTACGCGACCGGGAAGTAGACGACCGTGACCCAGATGCCGGCGAAGATCATCCACGAGCCGAACTTGGCGCGGTCGGCGATCGCACCGGAGATGAGGGCGACGGTGATGATGGCGAAGGTCGCCTGGAACCCGGCGAAGGCGAGCCCGCCGAGGTCGGGGGTGAGCCCGTCCTTGCCCATGAGGCTGCTCAGGAACCAGTCCGGCGTGCCGAGGACACCCTTGATGGACTCGGGCCCGAACGACAGGCCGTAGCCGTAGACGACCCAGAGGACGCCGACGAGGGCCATCGCGCCGAAGCTCATCATCATCATGCTGACGACGCTCTTGGCTCGGACCATGCCGCCGTAGAAGAAGGCGACACCGGGGGTCATCAGCAGAACGAGGGCTGCGGCGACCAGAAGCCACAGGGCGTTGACCGTCCCGGCTTCTGCGTAGTCCGCTGCTGTGTGGAGCACCATGCGAATTGTCTACCTCTCTGTGCGTGCCCCGGCTCACGTGCGCTCCCATTCGGGGCGGGAGCGGTTCGGGGTGGAGCCAGTCTGAACGCGAGAGGTTTCGGTCGGAGACAGCGCGTGTTTCGCGGGTGTTACGCGTGGGGCCCGCGTGTAAACACTGTGTTTCCGCAGGCTTTCGATGTGCCGGGCGCTCGGTGCGAGTCCACCTAGGCGTCGTGGGGAGGCAGTTCGCCCGCGGTCAGCGCGATCATGCGCGAGACGGAGCGGAGGTACTTCTTGCGGTAGCCGCCGCCGAGCATGTCGTCGTCGAACACCTCGTTCAGCGGCACACCGGTCTGCACGATCGGGATCTCGGCGTCGTAGACGCGGTCGATAAAGGCGACGAGGCGCAGGGCGGCCATCTGGTCGTGGAGCACGTGGACGCCGTCGAGGCCGATGACGTCGACGCCGTCGATGATCTTGATGTAGCGGGAGGGGTGCACGGTCGCCAGGTGGGCGATGAGGTCGTCGAACCCGTCCGAGGTCGTGGTCTCGCCGCGTTCGGCGAGCGCTCCCAGCACCCGCGCGTACTCGTCGGGCTGCACCGTGACGGCATTGCCGGTGGTGTCGCGGCGGCGGTAGTCGAGGCCGTCGATGCGGAGGGTCTCGAAGTTGGCGGAGAGGGACTGGATCTCGCGGAGGAAGTCGCTCGCGGCGAACCGGCCCTCGCCCAGCGCGTTCGGCGGGGTGTTGCTGGTGGCGGCGATGCGGGTGCCGGAGGCGACGAGCTCGCCGAGCATCCGGGTCATCATCATGGTGTCGCCCGGGTCGTCGAGCTCGAACTCGTCGATGCAGATGAGCGTGGAGCCGCGGAGGAGGTCGACCGCTCCCGCATAGCCGAGCGCGCCGACCAGCGCGGTGTACTCGATGAACGTGCCGAAGTACTTCGGTCCCGGCGCCTCGTGCCAGAGGGAGGCGAGGAGGTGGGTCTTGCCGACGCCGAAGCCGCCGTCGAGGTAGACGCCCGGCTTCATCGCGGCGACCTTCTTGCGGCTGCGGCTGAACAGGCCGGCCGGGCGCTGCGGCTCCCACGCCTTCGCGAAGAGCTTGAGGGTGGCGACCGCCTCCGCCTGCGAGGGGTAGTCGTGGTCGGGGCGGTAGGTCTCGAAGGACGCGCGCTCGAACTGCGACGGCGGGACCAGGCTGGCGGCGATCTCGGCCCCGGTGATCTGGGGCGAGCGGTCGGCGAGGCGCGGGAGGGCGCCGAGCTGGTCGAGGGTCATGGCGGGAGGGCACCTTCGTGGTCGGGAGCGGGCGCGTGGATGTCGCTGTGTTTCGCTGTGCGGGCGGCCGCCTGTCGCAGGCGGTCCGCGGCCGCGTAGCCTGAGACGGCGTCCCCTGCTTTCGCAGAGTCCCAGCCTATCCCGGAGGAAGAACAGCATGGCCATCGAGACCGACCCGTCCACCGACTTCGCCGACTACGCCCACCCGGAGCGCCTCGTGAGCACCGCGTGGCTGGCGGAGCACCTGGGCGAACCGGGGCTCGTCGTGGTGGAGTCCGACGAGGACGTCCTCCTGTACGACACCGGGCACATCCCGGGCGCCGTCAAGATCGACTGGCACACGGACCTCAACGATCCGGTCGTGCGCGACTACGTGAGCGGGGAGCGGTTCGCCGAGCTGCTGGGCTCCAAGGGGATCGCGCGCGACTCGACCGTCGTGTTCTACGGCGACAAGAACAACTGGTGGGCGGCGTACGCGCTGTGGGTCTTCACCCTGTTCGGCCACGAGGACGTCCGCCTGCTCGACGGCGGCCGCGACAAGTGGATCGCCGAGGGCCGGGAGATCACGCGCGACGTCCCCGCGCCCACCCCGGTCGAGTACCCCGTGGTCGAGCGCGACGACACGCGCGTGCGCGCGTTCAAGGACGACGTGCTCGACCACCTCGGACGGGTGCGTGCGGGTCGAGGGGCCCTCATCGACGTGCGCTCCCCCGAGGAGTACAGCGGCGAGCGCACCGAGATCCCGGGGTACCCGACCGAGGGCGCGCTCCGTGCCGGACACATCCCGTCGGCGGCCTCGGTGCCGTGGGCGCGGGCGGCCGCGCCGGACGCGACGTTCAAGCGCCGCGCCGACCTGGAGGCGATCTACCTGGGTGACGCCGGACTGGAGCCGGGAGACGACGTGATCGCCTACTGCCGTATCGGCGAGCGCTCCAGCCACACGTGGTTCGTGCTGACGCACCTGCTCGGCTTCGAGAACGTGCGGAACTACGACGGCTCGTGGACGGAGTGGGGTTCCGCGGTGCGCGTGCCGATCGCGACGGGCTCCGAGCCCGGTGAGGTCCCGGCGAAGTAGCCTGGAGACATGACCGACCTGACCGGCGCCCTGGCCGAGATCCGCGACGACTTCCTCGCGTTGGAGCAGCCCGACCGACTGCAGCTGCTGCTGGAGTTCTCCGACGAGCTGCCCCCGCTCCCGGAGCGCTACGCGGATCACCCCGACCTGCTGGAGCGCGTGGAGGAGTGCCAGGCGCCGGTCTTCATCTTCGTGGAGGTCGACGAGGCGAACGTGGTGCGCCTGTTCGCCACGGCGCCGCCCGAGGCTCCGACGACGCGCGGATTCGCGTCCATCCTGGTCCAGGGCCTCGCCGGGCTGACCGCCGACGAAGTGCTCGCGGTTCCGGACGACTTTCCGCAGACCCTGGGTCTGACCCAGGCGGTGTCCCCGCTCCGCATCCGCGGCATGTCGGCGCTCCTGGGGCGCGCGAAGCGCCAGGTGCGGCAGAAGCTCGCGGCCTGAGGCGAGGCGGGTCGGGCGGTCCGATCGCGCGGAGGATCACTCCCCGGGCGCGTGGATGGTGCCGTCGAGCCACTCCGTGATCGACGTGCTCCACTTCGTCTCGTCGTAGTTCCACAGTTTGGTGTGGAGGGCGACCGTGAACGGCACGAATGTGACGATGTCGCTCCGCGCCTCCGCCAGCGCACGGGACGACGTCGAGGGCACGAAGCCGTCGTCGTCGCTGTGCAGGATGAGGGTCGGCAGCGTGAGGTCGGCAGCGCGCGCGACGAAGTCCATGCTCGCCAGGTCGATCGGGGCGTCCTGTCCGGTGATCGGACCGCTCCACGTGGACTCGATGAGCCGGATGGCGCCCCGCGAGATCGGCTCGGGCAGGCGGAGCAGATGCGCCTGATACTCGAGGGTGTCGACCCAGTCGACGACCGGGGACTCCAGGATGATGCCCGCGACCCGTCCCAGGTTCTCGGAGCGGGTGACCGTCTGCAGCACGACGGCTCCACCCATCGACCAGCCCATGAGCACGATCGACTTCGCCCCTTCGGCGATGGCGTAGCGGATGGCCGCGTCGATGTCGTGCCATTCCGTCCCGCCGAGACCGTACCGCCGGTCGGCGCTGTCGGGGGCGTCGCCATCGTTGCGGTATGAGGCCAGGAGGCAGGTGTAGCCGGCGTCATGGAAGGTACGGACCGCCCGGAGGCCCTCCTGGCGGGTGGCGCCCCAGCCGTGCACCTGGATCACCCAGCGGCCCTCGTCGGCCCGGGAGGCGTCGGCCGGGAACACCCACGCGGGCGCCTGCCCGAGCTCCGCCGGGATCTCGACACTGCGCACCGGGAATCCGGGCTCCTCCGGCTGCAGGTAGTAATAGCCGCTGATCCGCGCGCGGCCCGGCCGCAGGTCGCCGTACTCGATGCGCTCGAGCTCGCGGGTGACCGTCGACTCGTCCATCGCGAGCAGGCCGCCCACCTTGGCGTGCCCGGAGTCGCCGTCGAAGAAGACGCCGAACCGGCCCGGCATCCGGCTGTCCGGCGTGGAGGCGAGGGTGATCGTGCCGCGGGCGGTGTCGACGGCGCGCACGCTCTGGTTCTGCGGGCGGCGGCGCACCGGCGTGATCACCGTGCGGGCGACCCGGCTGATCGCGTACGCGGCGCCCGCGGCGGTGGCGAGCGCCAGCCCGCCGGCTGCGATCGCCGTCACGGCGAGCGCCTTGGTGAATCCACCCGTCCTGTTCCCACTCGCCATGCGGTCAGCGTACCGGCGCGGCCCGGCGCCCACCCTCAGGAGTTCTTCAGGCGGCGTGCCTTACCGTCGGCGACCCGCAAAGGCTTCTAGTGTTCAAGACGTGTCGACTCCTCCCGCCACCCCGCACGTGCCGGCCGCGTTCGCCGCGGCCCTCGCGTCCGTCCGTGCCGCCCCGTCCCGCGAGGAGCTCACGGTCACCGAGATCCCCGCGCCCGCCCAGCTCGCCCCGTACGCGGTGGCCCTGGCCGCAGACGTGCGACCCGCTCGGCACGGCGACGACTCCGAGCTCGGCACGGGCCGGTTCATCCTGCTCTACGACCCGGACGAGCCGGAGGCCTGGGGCGGCCCGTTCCGCATCGTCTGCTTCGCGCAGGCGCCGCTGGAGACCGACATCGGCCTCGACCCCTTCCTCGCGGATGTGACGTGGTCGTGGCTGGTCGACGCCCTCGACGCCCGCCACGCCCGGTACACCGCCGCGAGCGGCACCGCGACCAAGATCATCAGCACCGGGTTCGGCGAGCTGGCGGCGCAGGGCGATGGCTCGCAGATCGAGCTGCGCGCGTCGTGGAGCCCGCAGGAGACCGACATCACCGCGCACGTCGAGGGCTGGGGCGAGCTGCTCTGCATGCTCGCCGGGCTTCCGCCGACGAGCGAAGGTGTCAGCGTCCTCGCCACGAGACGGGGTCCGCGTGCCTGACCACTCCGTGATCGACTCGCGTGAGGGCTATCTCGCTGCGGTCGACGCCATCGTCGCCGGCTCCGGCCCGATCGCCGTGGACGCCGAGCGGGCCAGCGGCTTCCGATACTCTCAGCGCGCGTACCTCATCCAGATCTTCCGTCGCGGCGCAGGGACCTTCCTCTTCGATCCGCCCGCGATCGGCCGCTTCGACGAGCTGAACACCGCGATTGCGGACGAGGAGTGGGTGCTGCACGCGGCCACCCAGGACCTCACCTGTTTGCGCGAGGTCGGCCTCGACCCGTCGCGCATCTTCGACACGGAGCTCGCCGCCCGCCTGCTCGGGATGCCGCGTGTCGGCCTGGGGACGGTCGTGGAGGAGCTTCTGGGCGTCCACCTGGCGAAGGAGCACAGCGCCGCCGACTGGTCGACGCGTCCGCTGCCCGAGCCGTGGCTGGTCTACGCGGCGCTCGACGTCGAGCTGCTCCCCGATCTGCGCGACGCCATCGCCGGCCTGCTCGACGAGGCCGGCAAGACGGACATCGCGCAGCAGGAGTTCGCCGACGAGCTGACCCGGGAGCTGACCGTGGTGCGCAGCGAGCCCTGGCGGCGCCTGTCGGGCATCCACTCCATCCGCGGGATCCGCAATCTCGCCGTCGCGCGCGAGCTGTGGCTCAGCCGGGACGCCCTGGCGCGCGAGATCGACACTGCACCGGGCCGCCTCGTGCCCGACGCCGCCCTCACGGCCGCGGCGAAGGCCCTTCCGGACAGCAAGCGCGCCCTCGCCGCGATGCGCGAGTTCACCGGACGGGCGAGCCGGACGGAGCTCGACCGCTGGTGGGAGGCCGTGGAGACCGGCCGCACCACGAACGACCTGCCGGTGCTCCGGGGCAACGGTGACTCCCTCCCGCCGCCGCGCGCCTGGTCCGATCGCAACCCGGAGGCCGACGGACGCCTGAAGGCCGCGCGCGCCGCGCTCACCGCGTTGTCGGAGGAGCGCAACATCCCCCTCGAGAATCTCCTCACCCCCGAGACACTGCGCCGCATCGCCTGGACGCCGCCCGAGGAGGTCACCGACGCCTCGATCGCCGACGCGCTCGCCGCACATGGCGCCCGCCCCTGGCAGATTGAGGCAACCTCACAGATCATCGCCCGCGCGTTTGTGGAAAGCATGCAAACGCCCGCCGAGTCGCCCGAGACGGATTCGTAGAAAGAATCAAACGATTCCCGTGGCCCGCGACGGCCTCCCTAGGATCGACACGGACCTGATTTGGGAGGCACTGTGGCCGAAAGAACCGATGTCGTGTTCGTCGACGGAGTCCGGACTCCGTTCGGACGGGCCGGCGAAAAAGGGCAGTACTGGAACACCCGGGCGGACGACCTGGTCGTGAAGGCGATCATCGGGCTGCTCGAGCGCAATCCGAACGTGCCCAAGGACCGCATCGACGACGTGGCCATCGCGGCGACGACGCAGCAGGGCGACCAGGGTCTGACCCTGGGCCGCACGGCGGCGCTCCTCGCCGGCCTGCCGAAGTCGGTCCCCGGGTTCGCGATCGACCGGATGTGCGCCGGCGCGATGACGAGCGTCACCACCCTCGGCTCCGGCATCGCCTTCGGCGCCTACGACCTCGCGATCGCGGGCGGTGTCGAGCACATGGGCCGGCACCCGATGGGCTTCGGAGCGGACCCCAACCCGCGCTTCCTCTCGGAGCGCCTGGTGGGCGAAGACGCCCTGAACATGGGCATGACCGCCGAGCGCATCCACGACCGCTTCCCCGCGCTGACCAAGGAGCGCTCGGACCGGTTCGCGATGCGCAGCCAGCAGAAGACGGCCGCCGCCTACGAGAACGGCAAGCTGCAGCCCGACCTGGTGCCGGTCGCGATCCGCTCCGAGGCCGGCTGGGGCCTGGCCACCCGCGACGAGGGGATGCGCCCCGAGACCAACATGGAGTCGCTGGCGACCCTGCGCACCCCGTTCCGCCCGCACGGCCGCGTGAGCGCCGGCAACTCGTCCCCGCTGACCGACGGCGCGACGGCGAGCCTGCTCGCGTCCAGCGACGCCGTCACGGAGTTCGGCCTCACCCCGAAGATGCGCATGGTCAGCTTCGGCTTCGCCGGCGTCGAGCCGGAGATCATGGGCATCGGCCCGGTCCCCTCGACCGAGAAGGCGCTCCGCAAGGCGGGCCTGTCGATCGATGACATCGGCCTGTTCGAGCTCAACGAGGCGTTCGCCATCCAGGTGCTCTCGTTCCTCGACCACTTCGGCATCGACGACGACGACCCCCGCGTCAACAAGTGGGGCGGCGCCATCGCCATCGGCCACCCGCTCGCCGCCAGCGGCGTGCGCCTGATGATCCAGCTCGCCCGTCAGTTCGAGGAGCACCCGGAGGTCCGCTACGGCGTGACCGCGATGTGCGTCGGCCTGGGCCAGGGCGGCACTGTCATCTGGGAGAACCCCCACTTCACTGGAAAAGCACGGCACGACAAGCGCGCTGCACGGAAGGCCTGAGACCGAGTGACCGACTACACCACGATCGACTTCTCCCCCCTCGTCGCCCTCACCTCCGACGAGGTCGTCACCCACTCCTTCGTGAAGGACATCCCGCTGCCGAGCGGCAAGACCCTCGCGCTGGTGACCCTCGACAACGGGCGCGACCACACGCGCCCCAACACGATGGGCCCGGCCACCCTCCTCGAGCTCGGGAAGACCTTCGACGAGCTCACCGAGCGGGCCGGCCGCGGCGAGATCGACGCCGTCGCCGTCACCGGCAAGCCCTTCATCCTCGCGGCGGGGGCCGACCTCAGCCGCGTGAGCGACATCCCGAGCGTGGAGGTCGCCAAGCTGCTCCCCCAGCTGGGCCACTTCGTGCTCGGCAAGCAGGCGACCTTCGGCGTGCCCTCGTTCGTCTTCACGAACGGCCTCGCACTGGGCGGCGGTGTGGAGATCGGCCTCAACGCCGACTACCGCACCATCGACCGCAACGCGGCCGCGTTCGCACTGCCGGAGGTGTTCCTCGGCCTGATCCCCGGCTGGGGAGGCGCGACGATCCTGCCGAACCTCATCGGCATCGAGAACGCCCTCAAGGTCGTCATCGAGAACCCGCTCAAGCAGAATCGGATGCTGAAGCCGCAGGAGGTCTTCGACCTCGGCATCGCGGACGCCATCTTCGACTCGGCGAACTTCCTCGAGGAGTCCCTGGTCTGGGCCGACAAGGTGCTCACCGGGCAGGTCGAGGTCAAGCGGCCCAACGTCCCCGGCAAGGTCGAGCGCATGGTCAAGTGGGACGCCGCCATCGGCATCGCCCGCAAGATGCTGGAGAGCCGCATCGGCACGGTCCCGAAGTCGCCGTACAAGGCGCTGGAGCTGCTCAAGGCCGCCAAGTCGAACGACCGCGCCGCCGGCTTCGAACTCGAGGACGAGGCACTGGCGGAGCTGATCTCGGGCGACCAGTTCCAGGCGAGCATCTACGCTTTCAACCTGGTGCAGAAGCGCGCGAAGCGTCCGGCCGGCGCCCCCGACAAGAAGCTGGCGAAGAAGGTCACGAAGATCGGCGTGATCGGCGCGGGCTACATGGCCAGCCAGTTCGCGCTCCTGTTCGTGCGCCGGCTGCGCGTGCCCGTCGTGATCACTGACCTCGACCAGGCGCACGTCGACAAGGGTGTGGCATACATCCACGACGAGATCGGGAAGCTGCAGGAGAAGGGCCGGATCTCCCCCGACGAGGCGAACCGTCTGCGCGCCCTGGTCACCGGCACGACCGACAAGGCCGACTTCGCGGACTGCGACTGGGTCATCGAGGCCGTTTTCGAGGAGCTCACGGTCAAGCAGAACGTCTTCGAGGAGGTCGAGCAGTACCTCTCCGACGAGGCGGTCATCGCGACCAACACGTCCTCGCTGTCCGTCGAGCAGATCGGCGCCAAGCTGAAGCACCCGGAGCGCCTGGTCGGCTTCCACTTCTTCACCCCGGTCGCGGTCATGCCCCTGATCGAGGTCGTCAAGACGCCGCACACGGACGAGGCGACGCTCTCGACGGCGATGGTCACGGCCGCGGCGCTGAAGAAGAACGCGGTGATCACCGCCGACACCCCCGGCTTCGTGGTCAACCGTGTGCTGGCGAAGGTGCTCGGCGAGGCGATGCACGCCGTCGACGACGGCACCTCCTTCGAGACCGTCGACGAGGCGTTCGCCCCGCTCGGCCTGCCGATGCCGCCGTCGCGTCTGCTCGACCTGGTCGGTCTGAAGGTGGGCGCACACGTGCTGGACACGCACCACGCCGCGTTCCCGGACCGGTTCTACCGCAGCGAGAACCTCCACAAGCTCGCCGAGTACGGGACGCTGCTGGAGAAGGACGGCAAGGGCAAGGTCAAGGGCGTCGACAAGGGCGCGGCGAAGATCATCGCCGGCGGCACGAAGCCGTGGACGAAGGAGGAGATCCTCCGTCGCCTGGAGGACGGCCTCGCCGACGAGATCCACCGCATGCTGATCGACGACCACGTGGTCGAGGCGCCGGAGGACATCGACCTCTGCATGATCCTCGGCGCGGGCTTCCCGTTCCAGATGGGCGGCATCACGCCGTACCTCGACCGCGTCGGAGCGTCGCAGCGTGTCTTCGGAGACACGTTCCAGCACCCGCCGGTGAAGGGCGTCGCGTAACCGTACGCGCTTCCCGCACGACGGACGCCCCGCTCACGACGAGCGGGGCGTCCGTCATGTCAGGACGAGGTCGAAGTAGCCGCGCAGCGCCGCCACGGCGTCGATCGCGTCGGGCGCGTACAGCCATTGCAGCTGGATGCCCTCCCAGAGGGCGACCACCGTGGCCGCGGCGAGCGCCGGGTCCACGCCCGCGCGCAGACGGCCGGCCGCGCGCATCGCCTCGAACTCGCGGGTGTACGCGGAGCGGAGGTCGTCGTAGCGCGCGGCGAAGAACGGGCGGCCCGGGTGTTCGTCGGTGACGGCCTCCGCCGCGAGCACGCTGTAGAGCGCGATCAGCCCCGGGAGGCTCTCGTTGGTGCGGGCGCGGTCGAGGATGCGGTCGACGAACGGCTCCGGGCTGCCGGCGAGGGTCGCGTCGAGTGCGTCCCCCTCCTGGTCGCGGCGGGCGAGGACGGCGAGGAGCAGCTCCTCTTTGTCGGCGAAGTGGTGCTGGAGGGTGCTGAGACCGACCCCGGCGGCGGCGGCGATCTCCCGCAGGGAGCTGCCGTGGTATCCGCGCGTGGCGAAGGCCCGGTAAGCCTCGTCGACGATCTGGGCGCGCCGTGCGGCCGTCTTCGCGTAGGGCCCGCGTGCGCCCGCGCTCTGCTCTGCCATGCTGCTCCTCGAAATTAGGTCACGTGCCCGATTTTCGGCTAACGTCGATGCTAGTCCACACCGAAGGAGCCGAGACCCCGTGCTGAGCCCGTCCTACCTCTCCGACACCGCACCCGGCCGGGGCGCACGGCGCGCACCCCGCTCGTGGCTCGCGAGCGACGCCCCCACCCTCTCGCTGAACGGCACCTGGCGCTTCCGCCTCTCCCCCACGGCCGGCCTGGACGACGCGATCGCCGCGCCGGACTTCGACGACGGCGGCTGGGGCACGATCCCCGTTCCCTCCCACTGGGTGCTCGAGGGGGACGGCGCCCACGGCCTCCCGATCTACACGAACGTGCAGTACCCGTTCCCGCTCGACCCTCCGCACGTTCCGGACGAGAACCCGACCGGCGACTACCGGCGCACGTTCGTCCTCCCCTCCGACTGGCCCGCCGACGCCGCCCTGCTGCTGCGGTTCGACGGCGTCGAGTCGATGTACCGCGTGTGGCTCAACGGTGCCGAGGTCGGGATCGGCACCGGCAGCCGGCTCGCGCAGGAGTTCGAGGTCACCGACCTCGTGCGGACCGGCGAGAACGTCCTCGTCGTGCGCGTGCACCAGTGGTCGGCCGCCAGCTATCTCGAGGATCAGGACCAGTGGTGGCTGCCGGGCATCTTCCGCGACGTCACACTGGCGGCCCGGCCGGCGGACGGTCTCGACGACGTCTGGCTGCGGACCGGATGGGCGGAGGGCGCGGGCTGGATCGACGCCGAGATCACCGCGGGCGCCGCGGCGTTCCCCGTGACCCTGCGCATCCCGGAGCTCGGCGTCGAGACGGTGTGGGCCGAGCCGGACGACGTCGCACGGGTCGAGCTCGCCGCGGTCGATCCGTGGACGGCCGAGACCCCGCGTCTCTACGCCGTGTCGGTGGAAGCCGCAGGCGAGACCGCCATCCTGCGCACTGGATTCCGCACCGTCGAGATCCGCGGCGACCGCTTCCTCGTCAACGGGGAACGCGTCGTCTTCCACGGGATGAACCGGCACGAGGCGCATCCCGAGCGCGGCCGCGTCTTCGACGAGGAGCACGCCCGCGAGGATCTGGCCCGCATGAAGCGGTTCAACGTCAACGCCATCCGCACCAGCCATTACCCGCCGCATCCCCGCCTGCTCGATCTGGCCGACGAGCTCGGGTTCTGGGTGATCCTCGAGTGCGACCTCGAGACCCACGGATTCGAGGTCGCGGGCTGGGTGGGCAACCCGAGCGACGACCCCGCGTGGCGCGACGCCTATCTCGACCGGATCGAACGGACGGTCGAACGCGACAAGAACCACCCGAGCATCGTGATGTGGTCGCTCGGCAACGAGTCGGGCACGGGAGCGAACCTCGCCGCGATGTCGGCGTGGGTGCACGCCCGCGACACCGGCCGTCCGGTGCACTACGAGGGCGACTACACCGGCGAGTACACCGACGTCTACTCGCGCATGTACTCCACCGTGCCCGAGACCGAGCAGATCGGCACGGACGGATCGACCGCTCCGCTGCTCGGCTGCACACCCGCGCAGGGCGCGCGCCAGCGCACCAAGCCGTTCATCCTCTGCGAGTACGTCCACGCGATGGGCAACGGCCCGGGTGCCATCGACCAGTACGAGGCCCTGGTGGATGCGCATCCGCGCCTGCACGGCGGCTTCGTGTGGGAGTGGCGCGACCACGGCATCCTGACGCGCACGGCGGACGGCACGCCGTTCTACGCGTACGGCGGCGACTTCGGGGAGGTCGTGCACGACGGCAACTTCGTCATGGACGGCATGATCCTGAGCGACGACACCCCGACCCCGGGCCTGCACGAATACGCGGCCGTGGTCGCGCCCGTGCGCTTCGCGTTCGACGCCGACGGCTCCGGCGTCACCATCGAGAACCGCCGGCACACCGCCTCCACCGCGGATCTGCGGTTCACCTGGCGGCTGGAGGCCGACGGGCGTGCTGTGGACGGCGGCGCCCTGTCCGTTCCGGAGATCGCCGCGGGCTCCTCCGTCCGCGTCGCCCTCCCGGAGCTCACCCCGCGCGTCGGCGTGGAGAACTGGCTGACGGTGGAGGCGGTGCTCGCCGCCGCGACCGCCTGGGCGCCCGAGGGGCACATCGTCGCATCCGCCCAGTCCGATCGGACACCCGCCGCACTGCCGGCGCCGACCGCACCGCGGATCACCGGCTGGCGCGACGCCGAGGGGACGCTCTCCCTCGGCCCCGCGGCCTTCGAGTCCGGTCGCCTGGTGCGCCTCGCCGGTCGCCGCGTGGACGGACCGCGGCTCGAGCTGTTCCGCGCCCCCACAGACAACGACGAAGGCGGCGCCTTCAGCGACCCGACCGGGAGCGACGGGAGCGTCCCCGGCGTCTCCAGCGCCTCGCTGTGGCGCTCGCAGGGCCTCGACCGGCTCGTCCACCGGCTCGTCGCGGTCCAGGAGGCTCCGGGAGCGCTGCGGACCGTCACCCGGGTCTCCGCCGCGAATGCGGCGCTCTCGGTCAGCGTGGAGACGGTGTGGGCGCTCGTCGGGGCGAGCCTCGAGCTCCGCGTCGAGATCGAGCCGTCCGCCGGCTGGTCCACGGTGTGGCCGCGCATCGGCGTCCGCTTCGACCTGCCCGACGACGACGCGCCCGTCACCGACGCCGAGTGGTTCGGGCTCGGACCGCTCGAGTCGTACCCGGACAGCCTCCGGGCGGCCCGGGTCGGGCGGTACACGGCGACGATCGACGGGTTGTCGGTCCCGTACGCCCGCCCGCAGGAGACCGGTCACCGCTCGGCCGTGCGCGAGCTGGTGCTCGGCGCCCTCCGGCTCCACGCCCTCCCGGACACCCGCGGCCGTCTCCCGGGCTTCGTGCTCACCCGCCACACTCCCCAGGAGATCGCCGCGGCCGGGCACCCGCACGAGCTTCCGGTCTCCCGCACGACGCACCTGTTCCTCGACGCCGCCCAGCACGGCCTGGGCTCGCGCGCCTGCGGGCCCGACGTGTGGCCCGCGTTCTCCCTCCGCCCCGAGGCGCGCACCCTCCGGGTCCGCTTCAGCACGCTGGCCTGACGACAGCGGGGTCGCGAAACGCCGCTTCGAGCGTCTCGAAGCGGCGTTTCGCGACCCCTGGTTGCGCGGAGGGATTCAGCGGTTGAGCGGCGTCATGTCCGCGTAGCGGTCGCCGACCGGAGCGGCGACAGCGTCGAGTCGCTCGATCTGCTCCGGGCTGAGTTGCACCGTGGTCGCCTCGACGTTCTGCTCCAGGTTCTCCACCCGACGCGTTCCGGGGATCGGGACGATGTCGTCGCCCTTCGCGAGCAGCCACGCGAGCGCGACCTGCCCGGCCGTCGCGCCGACCTCGCGCGCGACGGCGTCAACCTGCTCGACGATCCGGATGTTCGCCTCCAGGTTGTCACCCTCGAAACGCGGGTTGACTCGGCGGAAGTCGTCCTCGGAGAGTTCGTCGAGCGAACGGATGGTGCCCGTCAGGAAGCCGCGGCCGAGAGGCGAGTACGGCACGAATCCGATGCCGAGCTCACGCACGGTCGGCAGCACCGCCTCCTCCGGGTCGCGCGTCCAGAGCGAGTACTCGGTCTGGACCGCCGTCACGGGATGCACGGCGTTCGCGCGCCGGATGGTCTCCGGGGCTGCCTCGGAAAGTCCGTAGTGGAGGATCTTGCCCTCCTCGATGAGCTCCTTGAGCGCGCCGACGGTCTCCTCGATCGGAGTCCCCGGGTCCATCCGGTGCTGATAGTAGAGATCGATGCGGTCGGTGCCCAGTCGCTTCAGCGACCCCTCGACGGAGAGCCGCACGTTCTCGGCCGAGCCGTCGAGTCCGCGCTCGTCCTTCTGCCGGTGCAGGATGGTGCCGAACTTGGTGGCGATGACGACCTGATCGCGCCGGCCGTCGGCGAAGGCGCGCGCCAGGAGCTCCTCGTTCGCGTAGGGCCCGTAGATCTCGGCTGTGTCGAAGAACGTCACGCCGAGATCGATCGCCCGGTGGAGGGTGCGGATCGAGCCCGCGTCGTCCTGTCCAGCGCCGGTGTAGAACGCGGACATCCCCATGCAGCCGAGGCCCAGCTGCGAGACCTCGAGCCGCTCGGTTCCGAGAGTGGTCTTCTTCATGCGTTCGTTCCTGCTTTCTTCTCGTAGAGACCGATCTTGTAGTCGATGGCCGCGAGACTCGCCGCCATCTCCTCGAGCTGCTGCGCCACCCCCATGCGGTGCAGGAGCAGCAGCTCCAGCCGTTCCGCGGTGGTGTCGTCGCCGCGCCGGGCGAGCTCCACGTACCGGCGCACGGTAGCGATCGGCATCGCGGTCGACCGCAGCTTCGTGAGGAACACGACCCAGGCGAGGTCGGCTTCCGAATAACGGCGGTGCGAGGACGGGGCACGCTCGACGGGACTCAGCATGAGACCTTCGCGCTCGTAATAGCGGAGGGTGTGCGTGGAGAGCCCGGTGCGCTCGGCGACGTCGGAGATGGACATCGCCGTGATGCTGTCGGTCATACCGCCACGATAAGACTTAGAGCGCGCTCCAAGTCAACCCGGCGATCTACCCGTCCGCGTTGCGCCGGGTCAGCTCCTGCTCGGGCAACGGGCGTGCGATCGGGACGCGGCTGCCGAGCACCTGAGCCACGAGGTCGCGGGCGATCTTCTGGGCGGTCAGCCCGGCCTCGTCGAGGATCTCGTCACGGGTCGCGTGGTCGATGAACTCGTCGGGGAGGCCGAGCTCGTCGACCGCCGTGTCGATGCCGGCCTCGCGGAGGTCCTGGCGCACGCGGGTGCCGATGCCACCGACGCGGATGCCGTCCTCGATCGTGACGACGATGCGGTGCTCCGCGGCCAGCCCGAGCACGCTCTTCGGGACCGGGACGACCCAGCGCGGGTCGACGACCGTCGCGCCGATGCCCTGAGCGGCGAGGCCATCGGCGACCTTGAGTGCGAGATCCGCCATCGGGCCCACGGCGACCAGCAGGACGTCCTTGCGGTCGTCGTCGCGCAGGACGTCGACGCCGTCCTCCAGGCGGTGGACGGCCGGGATGTCGGCCTGAACGCTGCCCTTCGGGAACCGCAGCACCGTGGGGCCGTCGTCCACGGCCACCGCCTCGGCGAGCTCCTCGCGGAAGCGGGTGGCATCGCGCGGGGCGGCGAGGCGGATGCCGGGGACGACCTGCAGGATCGCGAGATCCCAGATTCCGTGGTGGCTCGGCCCGTCCGGACCGGTGACTCCGGCGCGGTCGAGCACGAACGTGACACCGGCCTTGTGCAGGGCGACGTCCATCAGCACCTGGTCGAAGGCACGGTTGATGAACGTCGCGTAGATCGCGACGACCGGGTGCAGGCCGCCGAAGGCGAGGCCCGCGGCGCTGGTGGCGGCGTGCTGCTCCGCGATGCCCACGTCGTGTACGCGGTCGGGGAAGCGCTCAGCGAATTTGTGCAGGCCCGTGGGCCGGAGCATGGCCGCGGTGATGCCGACGAGCTTCGGGTCCTTCTCGGCGAGCCGGACGATCTCGTCCGCGAAGACGCCCGTCCAGCTCGGCTTGCTGGAACTGTCGATCGGCTCCCCGGTCTCCGGATCGATCTGACCGACGGCGTGGAACTGGTCTGCGGCGTCGCGCAGAGCCGGCTCGTAGCCGCGCCCCTTCTGCGTGATCGCGTGCACGATGACGGGCGCGCCGTAGTTCTTCGCCTGCAGGAGGGCCTCCTGCATCGCCTGGATGTCGTGGCCGTGCACCGGTCCGATGTACTTGATGTCGAGGTTCGAGTAGAGCGCCTCGTTGTTCGAGAACCGGCTGAGGAAGCCGTGCAGGCCGCCGCGCACGCCGCGGTAGAACGAGCGGCCCGGGGCGCCGAGCTTGTCGAACGCGCGCTGGCTGGTCAGGTAGAGGCTCCGGTAGGCGCGCCGCGTGCGCACGGTGTTGAGGAACCGGGCCATGCCGCCGATCGTCGGCGCGTAGGAGCGGCCGTTGTCGTTGACGACGATGATCAGCTTGCGGCTGTTGTCGTCGGAGATGTTGTTGAGGGCCTCCCACGTCATCCCGCCGGTGAGGGCGCCGTCGCCGACGACGGCGATGACGTGCCGGTCGGTCTGCCCGGTCATCTCGAAGGCGCGCGAGATGCCGTCCGCCCAGGAGAGCGACGACGACGCGTGCGAGCTCTCGACGATGTCGTGCTCGGACTCCGACCGCTGCGGGTAGCCCGCGAGGCCGCCCTTCTGGCGCAGCTGGGAGAAGTCCTGACGACCGGTCAGGAGCTTGTGCACGTACGACTGGTGCCCGGTGTCGAAGACGATGGCGTCGCGCGGCGAGTCGAAGACGCGGTGGATCGCGATCGTGGTCTCGACCACGCCGAGATTGGGGCCGAGGTGCCCGCCTGTCTTCGCCACGTTCGCGACCAGGAAGGCCCGCACTTCAGCGGCCAGCTGGTCGAGCTCCCGGTCCGTGAGCCGATCGAGATCGCGCGGCTCGTGGATCGTTTCGAGGATGCTCATGGATTCGAGTGTAGGGCCGTGGAATCGAGAGGAGGCTCGGAACCGGCGATTCCGAGCCTCCCCTTGACAACGGTCTGGTTACACCAGGCTCCGGAGCACATACTGCAGGATGCCGCCGTTGCGGTAGTAGTCGGCCTCACCCGGGGTGTCGATGCGGACGACCGCGTCGAACTCGACCGTCTGCTTGCCCGCGGGCGATTCGGAGCTCGGCTCGGCCACGACGCGGACGGTCTTCGGGGTGCGGCCCTCGTTGAGCTCCTCCAGGCCCGAGATGGAGACGACCTCGGTGCCGTCGAGGCCGAGCGACGCCCAGCTCTCGCCGGCCGGGAACTGCAGCGGGACGACACCCATGCCGATGAGGTTCGAGCGGTGGATGCGCTCGAAGCTCTCGGTGATGACCGCGCGGACGCCCAGAAGGCTGGTGCCCTTCGCCGCCCAGTCGCGGGACGAGCCGGAGCCGTACTCCTTGCCGCCGAAGATCACGAGCGGGGTGCCCTGCGCCTGGTAGTTCTGCGACGCGTCATAGATGAACGACTGCGGGCCGCCCTCCTGGGTGAAGTCGCGGGTGTAGCCGCCCTCCACGCCGTCGAGGAGCTGGTTCTTCAGGCGGATGTTCGCGAACGTTCCGCGGATCATGACCTCGTGGTTGCCGCGGCGCGAGCCGTAGGAGTTGAAGTCCTTGCGGTCGATGCCGTGCTCGTCCAGGTAGCGGCCGGCCGGGCTGTCGGCCTTGATGTTGCCGGCGGGGCTGATGTGGTCGGTGGTGACCGAGTCGCCCAGCTTCGCGAGCACCCGGGCGCCGGAGATGTCCGACACCGGCGTGGTCTCGAGCGTCATGCCGTCGAAGTACGGGGGCTTGCGCACGTAGGTCGACTTCTCGTCCCACTCGAAGACCGAGCCGGTCGGAGTCGGGAGCGACTTCCAGCGCTCGTCGCCCTCGAACACGCTCGCGTACTCGTGGGTGAACATGCCCTCGTTGATGGAGGAGTCGATCGTCTCCTGCACCTCGGCGGCGTCCGGCCAGATGTCCTTGAGGAAGACGTCGTTGCCGTCCGCATCCTTGCCGAGGGCGTCGGTCTCGAAGTCGAAGTTCATCGACCCGGCGAGAGCGTACGCGATGACCAGCGGCGGGCTCGCCAGGTAGTTCATCTTGACGTCGGGGTTGATGCGGCCCTCGAAGTTGCGGTTGCCCGAGAGGACGGCGGTGACCGCGAGGTCGCTGTCGTTCACGGCCTGCGAGATCTCGTCGAGCAGCGGGCCCGAGTTGCCGATGCAGGTGGTGCAGCCGTAGCCGACCGTGTAGAAGCCGAGGGCCTCGAGGTCCTTGGTGAGACCGGCCTTCTCGTAGTAGTCGGTGACGACCTTCGATCCCGGTGCGAGCGTGGTCTTGACCCACGGCTTCGACTTCAAGCCCTTCTTCGCCGCGTTGCGGGCGAGGAGTCCGGCCGCGAGCATGACCGACGGGTTCGAGGTGTTGGTGCACGAGGTGATCGCCGCGATCGCGACCGCGCCGTGGTCGATCACGAAGCTGTCGCCGCCCTCGGCCAGCGTGACGGGCGTCGGGTTCGACGCCGTCTTCGGCGCGTGGCTGTGGTGCGAGTGCGAGTGGATGCTCTGGGCATCCTCCGGCTGCAGCTCTCCGGGGTCGGAGGCCGGGAACGACTCCGAGATCGTCAGGTCGACCAGATCGTGCGAGACGTCCGCGTAGTTGGTCAGGTCCTTCTCGAACTGGTCCTTCGCGTCGCTGAGCTCGATGCGGTCCTGCGGGCGCTTCGGGCCGGCGATCGAGGGGACGACCGTGGAGAGGTCGAGCTCGAGGTACTCGCTGAAGACCGGCTCGGTCTCCGGATCGTGCCACAGGCTCTGCGCCTTGGAGTACTCCTCGACGAGCTTCACCTGCTCCTCGCTGCGGCCGGTGAGGCGCAGGTAGTCGAGGGTCACATCGTCGATCGGGAACATGGCGGCGGTCGAGCCGAACTCGGGGCTCATGTTGCCGATGGTGGCGCGGTTCGCGAGGGGCACCTCGGCGACGCCCGCTCCGTAGAACTCGACGAACTTGCCGACGACACCGTGCTTGCGGAGCATCTCGGTGATCGTGAGCACGACGTCGGTCGCGGTCACGCCGGTCGGGATGGCGCCGCTCAGCTTGAAGCCGACCACCTTGGGGATGAGCATGGAGACGGGCTGGCCGAGCATCGCCGCCTCCGCCTCGATTCCGCCGACGCCCCAGCCGAGCACGCCCAGGCCGTTGACCATCGTGGTGTGCGAGTCGGTGCCGACGCAGGTGTCCGGGTAGGCGAGCAGCTCGCCGCCGACCTCGCGGGTCATGGTGACGCGGGCCAGGTACTCGATGTTCACCTGGTGCACGATGCCGGTTCCCGGCGGCACGACCTTGAAATCGTCGAACGCGGTCTGGCCCCAGCGGAGGAACTGGTAGCGTTCCCCGTTGCGCTCGTATTCGATGTCCGTGTTGCGCTCGAGCGCGTCCGCCTGCCCGAAGAGGTCGGCGATGACGGAGTGGTCGATGACCATCTCGGCCGGCGCGAGCGGGTTGATCTTCTTCGGGTCGCCGCCCAGCGCCGAGACGGCCTCGCGCATCGTGGCGAGGTCGACGATGCAGGGCACGCCGGTGAAGTCCTGCATGATGACGCGGGCCGGGGTGAACTGGATCTCCGTGTCCGGCTCGGCCGTGGGGTCCCACGAGCCGAGGGCGCGGATGTGGTCGGCGGTGATGTTGGCGCCGTCCTCGGTGCGGAGGAGGTTCTCCAGCAGCACCTTGAGGCTGAACGGCAGCTTCTCGTAGCCGTCGACGGTGTCGATCCGGAAGATCGTGTAGTCCTTGTCGCCGACGCTCAGGGTGCTCTTCGCACCGAAGCTGCCGAACGCGGAACCTGTAGTGGCTGACACGTTGCCCTCTCCTTCATCGGCAGGCGCTGTCACGCGAGCCGCATCCATCTTGGTTGTCCGTCGAAGCGTGTTTCCAGCAAGGTAAGCCTAAGTCGTCGGCGACCGGATTTATCTTGACGTCAAGATAAATCTACCACGTTCACTGCCGGTCGAAGACCAGGCCGCGCCCCCTGGCGAACCGGTAGAACAGCTCGATCCCCGCCGCTCCGACGGCACCGACCGCGATGCCCCACGCCAGTCCCCACGACAGGCTCAGGTGCATCTGGAAGAACTCGGCGGTGAACGGGATCGCGCACACCAGGACGAACGCTCCGGCGACCGCTCCGAGGAGCGCCCAGCGTGGGCCGCTCAAGGGCCGGGTGAGCACGCACAGGATCCAGAGCGACACGCAGAAGAGCGTGACCGTCGCGATGCTGCGCGCCTCGTGCAGCGGCAGCGTCCGATGGATGGGGGCGTACGCGACCACGGCCGCGAGTCCCGCGATCACGCCGGTCGGCACCGAGTACTTCAGTATGCGCGGCAGCACGCCGGGCGTGTAGATGCGCCGGTTGGGCGCCAGCGCAAGGAAGAACGACGGTATCCCGATCGCCAGCGACGACACCAGCGTCATCTGCCGCGGAAGGAACGGGAACGGCCACAGCAGCACCGCGCTGACGAGGGCGAGCAGGATGCCGTAGACGGTCTTCGCGAGGAAGATGTTCGACACCCGCTCGACGTTCGCGATGACACGGCGCCCGGAGGCCAGCACGCCCGGGAGACGGTCGAAGCGGTTGTCGAGGAGCACGAGTCGCGAAACAGCCTTCGTCGCGGCGGTCGCCGAGCCCATCGCGATCCCGAGGTTCGCGTCCTTGATCGCCATCGCGTCGTTCACACCGTCGCCCGTCATCGCGACCGTCCGCCCCTGCGCCCGCAGCAGGCCGACCGCGGTGCGCTTCTGCTCGGGGCTGACCCGCCCGAGCACGTTCGCGGTGCGCAGGGCGGTCTCCAGCTCCTCGTCCGTCGTGAGAGCGGACGCGTCCACTGCGGCGCCGTCGAGGCGCAGCTCACGTGCGATGGCGCCCACCGTCACCGGGTTGTCCCCCGACATCACGACCACGCGGACATCCTGCTCGGCGAAGTAGCCCAGCGTGTCGCGAGCCTCCGGCCGCAGCGTCTCCCCCAGGATCACCAGGCTCGCGGGCACGAGTGCGAGACCGGTGAGCGCGATCTGCGCGCCCTCGGGCAGCGCCGACGACGCCCGGGCGAGCGCCAGCGTCCGCCGACCGGTCGCGGCGATCTCCGTCGCGCGGGCGAGCTCGGCCGGGTGGTCCGCGAGGACGCGTTCCGGGGCGCCGAGCACCCAGGAGGTCTCCTCGCCGGCGATGCGGAGGACCACTCCGCTGTACTTGGTCGCCGAGCTGAACGGGACGCGCCGCACGACCGAGTAGGCGTCGCTCCGGAACCGGTCGGCGAGGATCCCCGCCGTCGCGTTCCCCGCGTCGTCGGCGCCGAACGCCGCGAGGGCGATCTCCGACTGCTCGTGGGGGACGATGTCGCCGAGGTGTATGGTCCCCTCGAGCTCCAGCTCGCCGCTCGTCAGGGTGCCCGTCTTGTCGAGGCAGAGCACGTCGACACGGGCGAGCACCTCCACGGCCGCCAGCTCCTGCACCAGCACCTTGCGGGAGGCGAGCTGGATGGCCGCCACGCCGAACGCGAGGCTGGTGAGGAGGACGAGCCCTTCCGGGATCATGCCGACCACGGCCGCGACCGCGTCGATCAGCGCCCGCCGCCAGCGCGCGTCGACGAACAGCTCGCCGAAGCCGCCGTACGCGAGAACACGACCGACGAGCGTGATGAGGATGATCGGGCCGAGGATCCACGACAGGTAGACCAGGATGCGGTTCGTCGCGTCGCGCAGCTCGGAGTGCACCAGCGAATGCCGCTTGATCTCGCTCGTGAGCTTGCTCGCGTACGAGTCGGCGCCTACGGCCGTGACGAGGGCGTAGCCGGTGCCGGTGACGACGTGCGAGCCCGACAGGAGCTGCGCGCCGTCGTCCTTGAACACGGGATCGGACTCGCCCGTCAGCAACGACTCGTCGAGCGCGAGGCCCGTGCTCTCCACCACGACGGCGTCCGCCGGGATCTGATCGCCTGGGCGCAGCACGAGCAGATCGTCGAGCACGACGTCCTCGAGGGGGACGGCGACCACCGCGCCGTCCCGGCGCACCCGGCTCTCCGGAGCGGCGAGCAGGGCGGCGCGGTCGAGCACGAGCTTGGCGCGCACCTCCTGCACGATCCCGATGAGGGCGTTGGCGACGACCACGCCGTAGAAGAAGCCGTCCCGCAGGTCGCCGAGCAGCAGCACCGCCACGAAGCAGACCGTGAGGATCCCGTTGAAGAGCGTGACGATGTTCTCGCGCAGGATGTCGCCGATCGAGCGGGAGCTCGTCTGACGCTGCGCGTTGTGTCGGCCGTCCGCGCGCCGTTCCGCCACCTGGGCCGCGCTCAGGCCGTCTCCCACGCGCGCGTCGGTCATGCGTCCCCCGGGGTGCCTCTGCCTAGGTGTCCGCCGGTGTGGGCGGGTTCTCCCGCGGCGGGTTCTTCTGCGAGGGGGTCGTGCCCTGCCGGGTCTGCTGCGGGAACTGCCCACGCACGACGAAGTAGGTCACCAGCAGGAGCGGCGCGTACAGCGGCACGCCCATCAGCAGCTTGGTGAGCGCCAGTGCGCTCGTCGCCTCCGGCGTGTGTGCCAGATAGAGCGGGACCTGCACCAGCAGCCGGGCTGCGAAGAGCAGGAACCAGAGGAAGGTGAGCGCCTGCATCACCCGGAACTTCGACTTCACCCCGCGCCACGCGAGGCCGTCGCCCATGAGGTACCCCGCCGCGAGGCCGATGAGCGGCCACCGCACCAGGATCGAGATCAGCAGCGCGGCGCCGTATGCGGCATTGGTCCAGATGCCGAGCAGGAAGTTGTCCTCGCCGCGACCGGTGATCAGCGCGAGGATCGCCGAGACGCCGACGCCGATCAGGCCGGCGATCGCCTGCGTGACGGGCGTCTTGCCGGCGATGCGGACGATGGTGAAGACGACCGCGACCAGCACGGAGGCGCCGATCGAGAGCGGCACGTTCTCGGTGAACGTGAAGAGGATGAGGAACACGAGCCCCGGCAGGATGGTCTCCGCCAGTCCGCGCACCCCGCCCAGCGCGCCGAGCAGCGCGGCGCCGGTGGGGGCCTCCCCTTCGGCGAGCTGGCCGAGACCCGACGTGCGCGCCGCGCGCGCGAGGCTCTCGCCGACGCTCGCCGCCACCTCGTCGCGCTGCGTCGCGTCGCCCGGCGTCGTCTCGTCGTTCGGGGTCTCGTCACGCGGGGTCCCCCGCGGGTCGTGCTCTGCCATGCGTTCCTAAAGAGAGGTGTAGCTGTTGTCCGTGCCGCCGGCCGACGGCGCGGCCGGCATCCGCAGCGGGATGAGGTCGCGCGGGGGCATCGGCACCGAGCCGCGGACGACCACGATGCTACGGAAGAGATCTTCGACGAGCGCGGCCGCCTCGGGCTGGATGGCCGCGTCCCCGGCGATCACACCGCGCAGGAACCAGCGGGGCCCGTCGACGCCGACGAAGCGCGCGACCCGGGTCTCGCCCGGCTTGCCCTGCGGGGCGGCAACCGGGATCTCGGCGATCAGCTCGGGCCCGAACACGCCGTCCCGCTCACTGATCCGGCCGCCCTGGCGCTGCACCTGATCCGCGATCTGGCCTCGGATCTCGTGCCAGAGCCCGCTGGAGCGGGGGGCGGCGAACGGCTGCACCTGGAGCGTCGATCCCGCGTAGTCCAAGCCGACCGCGACGACGCGCTGCGACTCCTCCTCCACCTCGAGACGCAGATGCAGTCCCTCGCGGGGCAGGATCTTCACGCCGCCCAGATCGACGTAGGGGCGGACCGGGTTGGCCTCGCTCTCGTCGAGCGGGCCCTCGGTCTCGCGGTCCTCCGGCGCCGACTTGGCGTCGTCGAGTGGCGCCTCCGGGGCGAGCTCGTCGGCGCCGGTCCCGGCCGACTCGTTCTTCTCCGGGGTGCCGCTGGTGTCGCTCAAGCGTGTTCTCCTGACTGGGTCACGGTGTATCCGGACGAGCCGAAGCCCGCGGTGCCGCGGTGGCTCTCCGGAAGGGTGTCGACGGGGATGAACCGGGCACGCGTGACCGGCATGACGATCAGCTGGGCGATCCGGTCGCCGACGGCGATATCGTACGGCATCGACCTGTCCGTATTGAGGACGGTCACCCGGATCTCGCCGCGGTACCCCGCGTCGACGGTGCCCGGGGAGTTGACGATCGTGATGCCGTGCTTCATGGCGAGCCCGCTCCGCGGCACCACGAAGGCCGCGTATCCGTCGGGGAGGGCGATCGAGACGCCGGTCGCGACCGTGTGCCGCTGCCCGGGTGCCAGCGTCACCGCCTCCGCCGCGCACAGGTCGGCTCCGGCGTCGCCCGGGTGGGCGTAGGCAGGGAGGGTCGCGGCGATGATCGGAACGTCGACGGATTCGGTCACGTGTCGAGGGTAGTGCAGAAGTCTGATCGAATAGAGACCATGGACCTCTACCGTGAGCGGCTCTGGGCGACCCCCTGGCTCTTCGTCTCCACCCTGCTGATCATCCCCGCGGTGATGCTCGTGTTCGCCCCGATCAACTTCACGGTCGGGGTCGTGCTGGCGATCGTGTTCTATGTCGCGATCGTCGTGGCTCTGCTCGTCTCCGCACCGACGCTGCGCGTGACGAAGGAGGAGCTGATCGCCGGACACGCGCGCATCCCACTGTCGCTCACGGGCGATCCGGTCGCCTTCACCGGCGACGCCGCCACGCTCGAGCGCGGCCAGCGGCTCGACGCGCGCGCCTGGCTGCTCATCCGCGGCTGGATCAAGCCGGTCGTCAAGGTCCCGGTCGCCGACCTCGACGACCCGACGCCGTACTGGCTCCTCTCAACAAGAAACCCGGACCAGCTGGTCCGGGTTCTCGAGGAGGCTCGACCCACGTCGTGAGTCGCGGGGCGCGTCGCTCAGGCGGCGCACTCCACGCAGATCGGCCCGAGCTTGCTCTCGTGGTCGATCTGCGAGCGATGCTTCACCAGGAAGCAGTTCACGCAGGTGAACTCGTCGGCCTGCGGAGGGAGCACCACGACATCGAGGTCGAGGTCCGACAGGTCGGCACCGGGGAGCTCGTAGCCGCCGGGGTTGTCGGCGTCCTCGACGTCGACAACGCCGGACATCTTGTCCGGAACTCGCTCCTTGAGGGCCTCGATCGACTCGGAGTCGTCCTCGGTCTTCCGCGGTGCGTCGTAATCCGTTGCCATGCCCATCCACTTCTCGTACGTAACGGCCGATTCTCGCAATCGGCGGCCATAGTTTGCATCAATCGCCAGGGAATAGCAAAACCACTCGGAAGCCTCTCAGCGATTGCGCAGGAGTCAACTTCCGGCACGCCCGGCGTATTCCCCGGATCACCCCCGTTCCCGTGCCATCCTGGCCCGGTACGCACGCGAGTTCGGAAGGCATCCACATGCAGGATTTGAAGGTCATCGGGGTCGAGAACGGTGCGATCGTCGCCGTCGGCGACGACGGTGAGCGATTCCGCATCGCCGTCGACGACGCCCTGCAGTCGAAGATCCGCCAGGTGCGGCAGCAGGCGTCCGCAGAGAACGTCAAGCTGTCGCCGCGCGAGGTCCAGGCCCACATCCGCTCCGGCATGTCCGCGGAGGACGTCTCCGCCGTGACGGGCGCCCCGCTGGAGTACGTGCAGCGTTTCGAGGGCCCGATCGTCGCGGAACGGGAGCACATCGTGGCGAGCGCTCTCAGCGTGCCCGTGCGGACCGCCGTCGAGGTCGATCCTCTGGGCGACCCCGACACGTTCGGCTCCGTCATCCGCGATCGTCTCGCCTCGCTGGGCGTCACGGGTGAGCGCTGGGCGAGCTGGAAGGACTCCGAGACCGGCTGGATCGTCAAGCTCGAGTTCACCGCCGACGAGATCGACCACGACGCGCGCTGGTCGTACGACGCGCGCAAGCACGGCCTCTCCCCCCTCAACTCGGAGGCGACGACGCTCTCCCAGGCCGGCGAGCTGCGCGGCGGCGCGCTGATCCCGCGGCTGCGGGCGGTACTGCCCGACGAGGGGGAGCCGGACACCTCGCGCTTCGACAGCGGCGCCTTCACCTTCCCGGAGCCCGTCGCCGACCTCCTCGGGCCGGAGATCACCACGCCGATCGAGCCCTTGACCACGGCGCGTGCCGGCGCCAGCAACTCCATCTCCGTCTCCGCCATCAACCGGGCCGACGACGAGACCCCGCGCGACCTGCACCAGACCGCCGACCTGCTGGAGGCGCTGCGCCGCCGCCGCGGTGAGCGCGAGGCCGCGACCTACGACGAGAAGCCGGAGACTCCCGCCTCCCCCGCCCCGCGACCGGAGGACGCCGCCCTGGTGTCGGCGCCCACGCCGTTCCGCATCGTGGACGAGGCGATCGGCGCGGTCGACCCCGCCTCCCCGATCGAGGAGTCCGCTCCGGTCGTGACCTCCACGGAGCAGAGCCCCGCCGGGGGCGGACGGCGCAAGGGCCGCGCCTCGATGCCGAGCTGGGACGAGATCGTCTTCGGCGCGCGCACGGACGACGACCTGGCCTGACCGGCCGACCACCCCGACGGCAGCGCTACCCGGCCGCTCCGAACCGCAGCAGCGGCACGCGGGTCTCGTCCGCGGTGAGCGAGCCGTGCTGGCCGACCATCCCACGGCCGGTGCGTGCCGTGTCGCGCGAGTCGTAGTAGGCGATGTGCTTGCGGGCGCCCACCAGGACGTCCCCGATGCGCGGGGCCACCGCGTCGTCGACGTGCGGGCCGAACCAGCCAGCTGCGACGGCTTCCGCGCGTGTCGCCACCCACGACCGCTCCCCCTCGACGGCGCGCCATCGCGCGGCGACGGCCGCAGCGTCCTCGCCTGATTCCGCGTAAAGGTGGAGGAACCGCGGCTCGCCGGCGACGGCCGCCACTCCCTCCAGCAGTTCGGGAGCGGTGTCGAACAGCACGTGACCGCTCTCGGGCACGTCGAGCACCCCGTGGTCGGCCGTCAGCAGGGCCGCGCTCCGCGGGCCGAGGCGGCGGGCGAATGCGGCCACCAGCGCGTCCAGCGTCTCCAGCGCCGCCGTCCAGTCCGGCGACTCCCATCCCTTCGCGTGCGCGAGCTGGTCGAGCTCGGCCACGTACAGATAGGTGATGCCCGGACCGGCGCCCGCGACCACCGACTCGGCGATCTCGAACCGGTCGGCCATGGTGCGGCCGCCGACGAACTCGGCTCCGCGCAGCACGGCAGCGGTGAAGCCCGAGTCGGCGTACTTGGGCAGGCCGATGGCACGGGCGGCGACGCCCTCCTCCGCCGCCCGCTCGAAGACGGTGCGTGAGCGCTGCCAGGTCGCGGGGTCCATCCGGTCGTCCCAGCCGCTCAGCTGGTTGGTGAGCCGGCCGGCATCGTCGCGCACCCGGTAGCCGACCATGCCGTGCTCCCCCGGCAGCGTTCCGGTCGTGAGCGTGGTGAGCGCGGCCGCGGTCGTGGTCGGGAAGCCGGCGTCGATCGTGGTCGTCCTGCCGAGCAGCGGGGCGACGGTACGGGCGTGCCCGGCGCGCGCACGCAGCGAGGAGGCGCCGAGGCCGTCGACGACGATCACCACGACGTGGTCCACGGCGGGGAGTCCCAGCTCGTTCTCCTCCCCCCGCACGGCGGCGAGCGAACTCGGGAGAACCGCGGCCAGGCTCGTCCTGGTGGTGAACGCGGCCGGTAGCATGGGGGACGACATCCGGCCCAGTCTGGCACACGCGGGCAGGACCCCTCCGCCCTTCCCGAGATTGCACGAATGACACCAGCAGACGACCAGGCTCCGGCCGGCATCACCGAACGCATCGAAGACGTCGACGTCACGACCGAGATGCAGGGCTCCTTCCTCGAGTACGCCTATTCGGTGATCTACTCCCGCGCTCTCCCTGACGCGCGCGACGGCCTCAAGCCGGTGCAGCGCCGCATCCTCTACATGATGACCGAGATGGGTCTGCGGCCCGACCGCGGTCACGTCAAGTCGGCGCGCGTGACCGGTGAGGTGATGGGGAAGCTGCACCCGCACGGCGACAGCGCCATCTACGACGCCCTCGTCCGCATGGCGCAGGACTTCACGCTGCGGGTGCCCCTCGTCGACGGGCACGGCAACTTCGGCTCCCTCGACGACGGACCCGCGGCCGCCCGGTACACCGAGGCGCGCCTCGCGGCCGCCGCCCTCGCACTCGCGGAGGACCTCGACGAGGACGTCGTCGACTTCGTGCCCAACTACGACGCGCAGCTCATGCAGCCGGACGTGCTGCCCGCCGCGTTCCCGAACCTCCTCGTGAACGGCGCCAGCGGCATCGCGGTCGGCATGGCGACCAACATGGCCCCGCACAACCTCATCGAGGTGGTCGGCGCCGCCCGTCACCTGCTCGACAACCCCGAGGCCACCCTCGACGACCTGATGGCCTACGTGCCCGGCCCCGACCTCCCGTGCGGCGGCACCATCGCCGGCCTCGCCGGTGTGCGCGACGCCTACGCGACCGGGCGCGGCAGCTTCCGGATGCGCGCCAAGGTCGCCGTCGAAGCGATCACCGCGCGCAAGAGCGGCCTCGTCGTCACCGAGCTCCCCTACATGGTGGGGCCGGAGAAGGTGATCGAGAAGATCAAGGACGGCGTCAACGCGAAGAAGCTGAACGGCATCTCGGACGTCACCGACCTCAGCGACCGCCAGAACGGCCTCCGCCTGGTCATCGGCATCAAGACCGGGTTCAGCCCGGACGCCGTGCTCGAGCAGCTCTACCGGCACACTCCGCTCGAAGAGGGCTTCTCGATCAACAACGTCGCGCTCGTCGAAGGCGGCCCGCAGACGCTCGGCCTCCGGGACCTGCTCTCCGTCTATCTGGACCACCGTGTGCGTGTCGTCACACGCCGCTCCGAGTTCCGGCTCGCGCGCCGCAAGGAGCGTCTGCACCTCGTCGAGGGCCTCCTCATCGCGATCCTCGACATCGACGAGGTCATCCAGGTCATCCGCACGTCGGACGACACCGAACAGGCCCGCACGCGCCTCATGCAGGTGTTCGACCTCAGCACGCTCCAGGCCGACTACATCCTCGAGCTGCGGCTGCGACGCCTCACCCGCTTCTCGCGCATCGAGCTCGAGACCGAGCGCGACCAGCTGCGCGCCGAGATCGCCGAGCTGGAGGAGATCCTCGCCAGCCGAGCGCGCATCAACGCCCTGGTCTCCGACGAGCTGGAGCAGGTCGCGGCGAAGTTCGGAACGCCGCGCCGCACTCTCCTCACCGAGGCCAAGCCGTCCATCGCCGGCGTCTCCGGGCGCGGCAAGGCCGGCCAGGTGCAGCTCGAGGTCGCCGACGTGCCGTGCCGTGTGTTCCTGTCGACGACCGGACGCATCCTGCGGGTGGACGAACCGCCCGCGACCGACGGCGTCGAGCCCGGGGCGCTGGGCCGCATCCAGGCGCCCGCGCGCCGCAGCAAGCACGACGCGATCCTCTCGCAGCTGGACACCACGAGTCGCTCCGAGGTCGGGGCCGTCACGAACACCGGCCGGCTCATCCGCTTCTCCCCCGTCGATCTGCCCGCGGCGCCGCTCAACTCGATCCAGCTCGGCGCCGGCGTCAAGGTCGGCGACTACCTCGCGCTCGCCGACAAGAAAGAGCGCATCCTCGCGATCGTCTCGCTGGACGCGCCGCGCACCATCGCGCTCGGCACCCGCCAGGGCGTCGTGAAGCGTGTCGTCGCGGGCGACTGGGCCAACAAGCCAGAGTTCGAGATCATCGCGCTCAAACCCGGTGACGAAGTCGTCGGCGCCCTGCAGGTCGACGACTCGGACGAGCTCGTCTTCGTGACGAGCGACGCACAGCTCCTGCGCTTCCCGGCCTCCTCGGTGCGCCCCCAGGGCCGCGCAGCAGGCGGCATGGCCGGCATCAACCTCGGCGACGGCGCCCGCGTCCTCTCCTTCGGCGCCGTCCCGGCGGACGAGAAGGAGGCCGCCGTGGTCGTCACGATCGCGACCGGGGCGCAGACGCTCCCCGGCACGGACCCGGGCAGCGGCAAGGTGAGCGATCTGGCCGAGTTCCCGGCGAAAGGCCGGGCCACCGGCGGCGTGCGCGCCCAGCGCTTCCTCAAGGGCGAGAGCGAGCTCGCGGTGGCCTGGGTCGGCCGAGGGCCCGCCCTCGCGGTCGCCCCGGACGGCGTCGCACGCGCACTGCCGGAGGGCGGCTCGCGCCGCGACGCATCGGGTACGCCCCTCGACATGGTCGTCGGCTCGATCGGCCGCCAGATCGGCTGAGCGGGCCGCACAGACACCGCAGCGGGGTCGCATCCTGCCGCTTCCGGCCTCCCGGAACGGCGGACTGCGACCCCGCTGTCGTGCGCGCGGCCGACGGATCGGCTAGGCGTCGATGCGCGCGCGGCTGAGGTCGTCGGCCCCTGCGATGATGAACTCCTTGCGCGGAGCCACCTCGTTGCCCATGAGCAGCTCGAAGACGCGCGACGCGGCCTCCGCGTCGGGGACGCGCACGCGACGCAGGGTGCGGTGGGTCCGGTCCATCGTCGTCGTCGCCAGCTGGTCGGCATCCATCTCGCCCAGACCCTTGTAGCGCTGGATGGGCTCCTGGTGCTTCTTGCCGCGCTTCGCCAGGTCGGCGAGGACCGCGTTCAGCTCCGCCTCCGAGTAGGTGTAGATCGTCTCGTTCGGCTTGGACCCGGGGTTCTGCACGATCACCCGATGCAGAGGAGGCACGGCGGCGAACACGCGCCCCTCCTCGATCATCGGCCGCATGTACCGGAAGAACAGCGTCAGCAGCAGGGTGCGGATGTGCGCACCGTCGACATCCGCGTCGCTCATGATGATGACCTTGCCGTAGCGGGCGGACGGCAGGTCGAAGCTGCGACCGGAGCCCGCGCCGATGACCTGGATGATCGCGGCGCACTCGGCGTTCGAGAGCATGTCGGACACGGAGGCCTTCTGCACGTTCAGGATCTTGCCGCGGATCGGCAGCAGCGCCTGGTACTCGCTGTCGCGCGCGCGCCGCGCCGTCCCGAGGGCCGAGTCGCCCTCCACGATGAAGAGCTCGCTGTTGGCGACATCGCTCGATCGGCAGTCGACCAGCTTGGCCGGCAGCGACGAGGTCTCCAGCGCGTTCTTGCGGCGCTGCGTCTCCTTGTGGGCGCGTGCCGAGATCCGCGACTTCATCTCGGCGACGACCTTGTCGAGCACGAGGGCCGCCTGCGCCTTGTCGTCCCGCTTGGTGGACGTGAACCGCTCGGTCAGGGTCTTCTGCACCACCTGGGCCACGATGTTGCGCACAGCCGGCGTGCCGAGCACCTCTTTGGTCTGCCCCTCGAACTGCGGTTCGGGCAGTCGGACGGTGAGCACAGCGGTCAGACCGGCGAGCACGTCGTCCTTGTCGAGCTTGTCGGTGCCGACCTTGAGGCGGCGGGCGTTCTGCTCGACCTGCGCGCGGAGGAACTTGAGGAGCCCCTGGTCGAAGCCGGTCTGGTGGCTGCCGCCCTTGGGCGTCGCGATGATGTTGACGAAGCTGCGCATGACGGTCTCGTAGCCGGTGCCCCAGCGGAGCGCGATGTCGACCTCGCAGCTGCGGGTCAGCTCGGTGGGGACCATCGCCCCGCTCTCCGAGAGCACGGGGACCGTCTCGGTGAAGCTGCCCTCGCCGGTGAGCCGCCAGGTGTCGGTGATCGGTGAGTCCGGGGAGAGGAAGTCCACGAACTCCGAGATGCCGCCCTCGTACTGGAAGGTGGTGCGCTCGCCCTCGGGGCTGCGCTTGTCGTCGATGGTGATCGCGAGTCCCGGCACGAGGAACGCGGTCTGGCGTGCGCGCCCGACCAGATCCTCCACCGAGAACGTCGCGCCCTTCGTGAAGATCTGCCGATCGGCCCAGTAGCGGATGCGGGTGCCGGTCTTCGCCTTGGCGACCTTGCCGACGACGCGCAGTTCGCTGCCGCTGACGAACGGCGAGAACGCCGCGTCCGGACTGGCGCCGTCCTTCCCGTCGGCGAACACACCCGGCTCGCCGCGGTGGAACGACATGGCCCAGGTCTTGCCGTCGCGGTCGACCTCCACATCGAGCCGCTCGGACAGCGCGTTGACGACCGACGCGCCGACGCCGTGCAGCCCGCCCGACGCGGCGTACGATCCGGTGCCGAACTTGCCGCCGGCGTGCAGCTTGGTGAAGACGACCTCCACGCCGGTCAGGCCCGTCTTGGGCTCGACGTCGACAGGGATGCCGCGCGCCGTGTCGCGCACCTCCACGCTGCCGTCCGGGTGCAGCACGACGTCGATGGCGCTGCCGTGCCCCGCCAGCGCCTCGTCGACGGAGTTGTCGATGATCTCCCAGAGGCAGTGCATGAGCCCGCGCGAATCGGTCGAGCCGATGTACATGCCGGGACGCTTCCGGACGGCCTCCAGCCCCTCCAGCACCGAGAGATGCCTGGCCGAATAGTCTGAGCTCGCCACGAGTGCTCCTTGCGTTCCGGGTCCGCCCGGAGGATGCGGGCGTGCTGCATCCCCAGCGTAGACAACGCCGCGGACACCCTCCGCCACCGACACCCGACGGCGCGGATGCTTCGCGTTGAGCGAAATAGCAGCCAATGCGCGACGGATTGGCGCCCGGGCGTGGTTCTATAGAGGTACCGAGTTCACCGGTTGCGACTGAAAGGAGCATCACATGTCGACGATCACTTCGGAGAATGATGCGGTTGACGAGCTCGCTTCGGGTCCGCAACTGACTGCTGCGGACCGTTGCGACAGCTGCGGAGCACAGGCCTATATCCGCGTCGTCGTGAACAACGGGGAGCTCCTCTTCTGCGCCCACCACGGCAAGAAGCACCAGGAGAAGCTGTCCGAGATCGCGCACAGCTGGCACGACGAGAGCGCCCGCCTGTTCGAAGAGCAGCGCGCGTAACGCGATCGCGTCGCGACCCGCGAGGCTGACCGGACGATGACCGCAGGGCACGGCGTGCACAGGCGCGCCACCATCGACCTGTCCGTCGTCCGCTCGACCGCAGCGGGCCTCACCGCATCGCTCCACGACTCCACCGCCGATCTCCGCGCCGACGCGTACGGACACGGGCTCATCCCCGTCGCCCGTGCGCTGTCGGAGGCGGGGGTCGGCGGTTTCGTCGTCTCCCGCGTCGAGGATGCGGCGGCTCTGGCCGACGATGGCGTCGCGGCGCGCGTCACCGTCGGCGGACCGCCACCGGACGCGCCGTCGCTGCTCGGTCCCGAGCTCTTCGGCCTCGAGCCCCGCATCCCTGCGCCGCCGGCCATGCGTCTCGAGGGAGAGATCATCGCCGTGAAGCGCGTCGCGGCCGACCGGGGCGTCTCCTACGGCTACACCTACCGGACCTCCCGCCCCTCGACGCTCGTGTTGGTGGCCCTCGGCTACGCGGACGGCGTCCTCCGCCTCGCCTCGAACAAGGCGCCGGTCCAGGTCGGTGCCACACGCGGCCGGGTGACCGGCCGGATCGCGATGGACCAGTTCGTCGTCGACATCGGCGATGGCGCCGCTTCCCCCGGTGACCCTGTCGTGCTCTTCGGCGATCCGGCGGCCGGCGAACCGGGCGTTCTCGACTGGTCCGACGCGATCGGCGTGTCCGCCGCCGTGATCACAAGCCGGCTGGGCCGGCGTATCGAGAGGCTCTACCGCGCATGACGATCGTCGACGCCATCGCCGAGCCGTTGCCACGCGCGGTCATCGATCTCGCGGCCCTCCGGCGCAACGTCTCCCACCTGGCATCCATCGCCGCTCCGGCGGAGGTCATGCTCGCCGTCAAGGCCGACGCGTACGGACACGGCTTGCTGCCGATCGCGGAGGCGGGACTCGAGGCCGGGGCCACCTCACTCGCCGTTCTCGAGGTCCCCGCCGGGCTGGTCCTCCGGCGGGCGGGAGTCACCGCTCCCCTGCTCGCCTGGCTGCACGGCCAGGACACGGACTGGCGCGCGGCGATCGAGAACGACATCGAGCTGGGGGTCTCCGCGGTCTGGCAGCTCGAAGGGATCGCCGCCGCGGGCGCCGACCGGCCGGCCGTCGTCCATCTCAAGGTCGACACCGGCCTGAGCCGCAACGGCGCGACGCGCGAGGACTGGCCGGCGCTCGTCGACACCGCGCTCGCGCTGCAGGACCGCGGCTTCCTGCGCGTCCGCGCCGCGTGGTCGCACCTCGCGGACGCCTCCCTCGAAGAGGACCGGCGGGCGCTCGGAGAGTTCCACGAGGCCGTCGCCGAGGCGGAGGCGCGCGGTGCCGTGTTCGAGATCCTCCACCTGGCTGCGAGCTCCGCGGGAATCCGGATGCCGGAAGCACGCTTCGACCTCGTGCGGTTCGGTATCGCCGCCTACGGATTCTCCCCCTTCGATGACGCCACCGGCGCCGAGCTCGGGCTCGTCCCCGTGATGCGCCTCGAGGCCCCCGTCACCGACATCCACGTCGGCGGCACCACACGAGTACGCATCGGCATCGGCTTCGGCGACGGTGTCCCGACGCTGGGGATCGCAAAGTCGTCCGTGCAGCTGGCCGGCCGCCGATGCCCGGTGATCGAGGTCGCCGCGGACTCGATGCTGGTCGACGCGGGCGACGCGCGCGTGTGCGTCGGCGACACCGCCGTCCTGTTCGGGCCCGGCGACCACGGCGAGGCCACCGCGGAGACCTGGGCCGACTGGGCCGAGACGATCGCCGACGAGATGATCACGGGAGTCGCCGCGCGCGTCCCCCGGGTGTACGTCGGCTAGAGCGAGACGCCCAGCCGCTCGGCGATGGCGCGCCGCGCGTTCGTCGCGTAGCGGTCCACCCGCTCCGTCTGCGGGACCGGTGGCAGTTCGCCCCGCAGTGCCGTCGCGAGCAGGAGATCCGCCAGCGCGGGGTTCATCGGGAGGACCGGACCGTGCAGGTGCGTGCCGATCGCCGCGCCGACGGTCACGCCTTCGAGGGAACCGTCGTTCCCCGTCCCACTGAGCACGCGGCCCAGCGGTTCGCCGCCCTCGAGCTCGGTCCGCGCCGAGTGGTTCTCGAATCCGGCCAGCGTCCCGGTCTCCGCCGTGCGCACGACGATCTCGCCGACGTGGCGGGCACTGCCGAGCACGGCGCGGCTCGGGAACACTCCGGCGCCGGCGAGCGTCTCGCCGTCCGGAGTGACCAGCTCGCGGCCGAGCAGCTGCCAACCGCCGGACACGGCGAGGATCGGCACGCCGGCATCGCGCCAGTCGCGCAGGCGGCCCGCGATGTTCACCACGTCCGCGTGGACCGCGCGCTGTGCGGAGAGCGGTCCGGAGCCGATGTGCACGATGTCCACGCTCGCGGGCAGATCGGCTCCGGGCGCGTGCGTGACGACCTCGGTCTCGACGCCGCGCCAGCGGGCGCGTTCGGCGAGGGCGAGCACATTGCCGGCGTCGCCGTTGATCCCCAGCTCGCGCGGGTACAGGTGCAGGATGCGCAGCACGCTCACCGCTCGCCGCCTTCCAGGTCGAGGAATCCGAGCTGCTTGCGGATCAGCATCATCTGCTCGTAGTTGACGATCATGGTCTTGGTGCCGTGCGCGGGCTTCGGGAGGGCGAGGAAGGCCGCGAGAGCCGGCTTCAGCTCGGGCACCACCTGGTGCACCGGGATGCCCGCGTACGCGAACCGGGTGGCGAACTGCCACGCCTTGGTTCCCGAGACGACGTCGACCTGCTCCAGCTTCGAGAGGTCGATGTCGTACACCCACGACGGGTCCGGTGTGCCCTCGTCGACCGCGACGAACACCTGCTCCGGGGACGCCGCGAGATAGTCGAGGTTGAGCTGCAGGCTCGGCGGGTTCTTCATCATGATGATCTCGATGTCCTCGTCACCGACCCGCAAGGTCTCCCCGCGCCCGTAGACGGTGCGGAGCGAGGCCATCGCCGCGACGACCGCCGTCGACCGGAACCGGTCGCCGAGCAGCCGTCGCGCCAGCGCCGTGGCGCCGGCGGCGTCGACAGCGTAATGCAGCCCGCGCGCCGGAAGCCCGATGCGGACGTTCTCCCCGCCGATCGTGAGCTGGGCGCTCTGCGTCTCGAGGGCCGAGACGAACACCGCGGGCACAGGCAGGGCGCCGGCGGCGACCCCGCTGAGGTCTTTCACGTTCGCGAGGCCGTTGGGCGCGGCCTCGATGATCGACGGCGCGACGGCGAATGTCGAGACGTCGCGGCCGCCGGCGGCGAGGTCGGCCCCGATGCGCGACAGACTGTCGTCGTCGGCGTTCACCACCACGAACTCGGACGAGGTCTCGGCGATGGACCGCAGCATCCCCACGACGCGCGTGGGCTCGAAGAAGCGGTTGAGCTGGTCGATCTGCACGTTGAGCAGCAGCGAACCCCGTGGCTTCAGCAGTGTGGCGAGATCGACGCCGTAGGCCTCGTCGACCTCGATCACACCGACGTCTCCGCGCACATAGCCGTCGAGCGGAACGTCCGCGAGCAACGCCGAGGCGATGCCCTGCGGGAGGTTGCCGCCGGACGGATTCGTGAACACCTCGAGACCGTGCTCGCGCAGGATCGCCGTGAGCATGTTGGTGGTCGTCGACTTGCCGTTGGAGCCGGAGACGAAGACCACGCCGAGCGGCAGCCGGCTGACAGCGCGCTCCAGGAACTTCGGTGCGATCGCGAGCGCGACCCGGCCGGGCACCGCCGACCCCCCGCCGCGCAGGCGCAGGAGCCAGCGGGCGAGGCGGCCGGCGACGACCGCCAAACGATAGCGCACCGGTTTACTCGAGGTAGTCGCGCAGCGACTGCGAGCGTGACGGGTGGCGCAGCTTCGCCATCGTCTTCGACTCGATCTGGCGGATGCGCTCGCGCGTCACGCCGAAGGTGTCGCCGATCTGGTCGAGCGTCTTCGGCATGCCGTCGCCCAGGCCGAAGCGCATGCGGATCACGCCCGCCTCACGCTCCGAGAGCGAGTCGAGCAGGCTCTCCAACTGCTTCTGCAGCATGGTGAAGCCCACCGCGTCCGCCGGGACGACCGCCTCGGTGTCCTCGATCAGGTCGCCGAACTCGCTGTCGCCGTCCTCGCCGAGAGGGGTGTGCAGCGAGATCGGCTCGCGACCGTACTTCTGCACCTCGATGACCTTCTCGGGGGTCATGTCGAGTTCCTTCGACAGCTCCTCGGGGGTGGGCTCGCGGCCCAGGTCCTGCAGCATCTGGCGCTGCACGCGGGCGAGCTTGTTGATGACCTCGACCATGTGCACCGGAATGCGGATGGTGCGGGCCTGGTCCGCCATCGCGCGCGTGATCGCCTGGCGGATCCACCAGGTCGCGTACGTGGAGAACTTGAAGCCCTTGGTGTAGTCGAACTTCTCGACGGCGCGGATGAGACCGAGGTTGCCCTCCTGGATCAGGTCCAGGAACTGCATGCCGCGGCCGGTGTAGCGCTTGGCGAGGCTGACCACGAGGCGCAGGTTGGCGCCGAGCAGGTGGCTCTTGGCGCGCTGTCCGTCCCGCGCGACCCACTTGAGCTCGCGCTCCAGCTCCTTGGTCATGCCCTGCGTGTTGGCGAGCTTGTCCTCGGCGAACAGGCCGGCCTCGATACGCATCGCGAGCTCGACCTCCTCCGCCGCGTTCAGCAGCGGGACCTTGCCGATCTGCTTGAGGTAGTCCTTGACCGGGTCGGCCGTCGCGCCGGTGATGGTCGTCGAGTAGACCGGGATGTCGTCGTCCTCGTCGACCGCGCGCAGCACCAGCGCATCGGTCGGCAACGGGGCGGCCGCGACGGCCGCCGCGGCGACGTCGGCCGCCTTCTGCGGTGCGTCGGCGTCGTCGGAGTCATCCGCGTCGTCCGAATCGCCGGTCGCGGCATCCGTGTCGTCGTCCGAGTCCTCGGCGTCGATCTCGACCTCGGCGTCGTCGTCGACCTCCTCGTCGTCGTCCTCGCCGGCCGCACGCCCCTTGGGCTTGCTCGCACCCTTCTTGGCCGCCGGCTTCGCAGCAGCGGTCTTCGTCGTCTTCTTCGTGGCGGCCTTGACCGCCGTCGCGCCCTCGGCGCCCGCCACCGTCTCCTCGACCGTGTCGGCCTCCGGGGCCTTCGTTGCTGCACGGGTTGCCATGTGAACACCTTTCAATACCAAGCGGGACCGGACTCCTCGCGGCTCCGTCGTGGCTCAGGGTTGCGTGCGGACATTACTAAGACCCATGTCAAGTCCTGGGAGGAACGTCGGGCATCGTCGAATGCTCCGACCCACAGAAAATGAACGGGTCCAGATACCAATTATTGCACGATTCACGCATGCCCCCGACCACGTCGGCCGTCGCGCACGGCCGGTCGCGCCTTCTTCCTCGGCCTCGCGGTCAGCGCGTCTCGCGACCGCTCCGCCTGCGCCATGCGTCGGAGAGTGAAACCCAGATCGGGGCCACTTCTATTCCCTCGTCCTCCTGCATCCGGCGGCGGGTGCGGCGGCGGGCGCGGACGAGGAGCGCGACTCCGACGCCGACGATCACGTATTGGATGGCGAACGCCCAACGGAACGCGTCGAGCGCATACAGGTCGGGGGCGCCGCCAGCGGCGACCCGGGCCCCGTTCTGCAGGTCCAGGGCGACGCCGATCAGGAACATCATCACGAAACTGGCCAGGAACCCGCCGACGTTGACGATCCCGTTCGCCGAGCCCAGCGAATGCAGCGGGTTGGACGTGCGGGCGAAGTCGAACCCGATGACGGAGCCCGGGCCGCCGATGCCGATCGCGATCAGGAGCACGACGAGCAGCCAGGCCGGCGGCACTCCCGGCCACAGGAGCACGACGGCCCACACGACGCCCATCATCCCGACGATTCCGAGCACCAGGTTGCTGCGGCGCAGGGGGAAGCGCGCGGTGAGGAGCCCGAGGACCGGTCCGGCGATGAGGCCCGTGACCACGGAGACGATGAGCAGCGCTGCCGCCTCGGCCGGATCGATGCCGAGGGCGAACACCATGAACGGCAGGCCCCACATCAGGCTGAACACGGTGCCGGAGGACTGGGTGACGAAATGCGACCAGAAGCCCAGCTGGGTGCCGGGACGGGCGAGGCTGACGCGCAGCTGCCGCAGCGACTCCGACCAGGTCGCCGGGCGCGGCCCCTCCGTCGAGCCGACGGGGCGGTCGGAGACTGCGACGGCGATCGCGATGAGCGCGAGCACCGACAGCGATGCGGCGGAGAGGAAGGCGGTCGTCCACCCGGCCTGGTGGAGGATGAGGGCGAAGGGGATGGCCGACAGCACCTGGCCCAGCTGGCCGATGTTGCCGATCCACTGCGACAGCTGCGGGACGATGCGGCCGCGGAACCACGAGTTGGTGAGGCGCATCACCGACGTGAACACGGTGGCGTCGCCCGCGCCGACGAGGATGCGACCCAGGATCGCGACCGCGATGCTCGGCGCGAAGGCGACCGCGATCTGCCCGGCGACCATGAGGGCCGTCCCGGTCAGCATCAGCCGACGAGACCCGATCCGGTCGATCAGCACGCCGACGGGGATCTGCATCGCCGCATAGACGATGAGCTGGACGACGGCCAGAGAGGAGAGGACCGACGCCGAGACGTGGAACCGCTCGGTGGCCGAGACGCCGGCGACGCCGATGCTGGTGCGCTGCATCACCGCCACGAGGTAGGCGAAGGCGCCGATCCCGAAGACGAACCAGGAGCGCCGCGAGTTCACCCCCCGAGTCTAGGCCCGGCGCCGCGTCGGCTAGCGGTCCGCGCGGCCGTTCTCCTCGTCTCCGTGCCGGCGGAACGCGAGGAAGTTCTCCAGCTCCGCGGCGATCTCGTCGGCGGACGGGAGCTCGCCATCGCGGTCGGTGAGCGGGGAACGCAGCTGGTTGTCCTCCATGTACGTGTCGTGCCGCTCCTCCAGCGTTCCGACGAGCTTCGCGAGCTCGGCGTTGCCGGCGACCTGCTCGTCGATGTTGGCGATGAAGTCGCGATCCTCCTGGCGGAGCCGGTCGCTGGGGAAGATGAGGCCCGTGGCCGCGCTGATCGAGTCGAGCCCGGCGATCGCCGCGGCGGGGTATTCGGTGTCCGCGAGGTAGTGCGGGATAAGGAGGACGAATCCCGCGATCGGATACGACCGCTCCTGCAGGCGGTACTCCAGCAGGTGGAGCGCGTTGCCGGGCACCTGCGTCTGCGGCTTCCACACCGACATCGCCTCGATGAGCTCGGAGCGGTTGCCGCTGACCGTGACGCCGATCGGCCGTGTGTGCGGCACCGGCATCGGGATGGCGTGCACCCAGGTCACGCTACGCACCCGGTAGCGCTCGATGAGTCCGAGCACGGCCTCCGTGAACGCCTCCCACCGGAAGTCGGGCTCGAAGCCCGAGAGGAGGAGGAACGGCTGGCGCAGCTCGTCATACGCGAGGTAGAGCTTGAGCGTGGCCGGCTGGTAGTCGGCCAGGTGGTCCTGGTCGAAGTAGATGAGCGGCCGCCGGGCGCGGTAGTCGAGCAGGATGTCCGCGTCGAAGGTCGCGACGACCGTGCTGTCCAGCGTGCCGAGCAGATACGTGCCGAGCTGGCTCACGCCGGCGCCCGCGTCGGCGAAGCCGGTCAGGCCCGCGACGAGCGGAAGCCCCTCCGGGACCTCGACGGCCGGGTTGAGCTCGAACAGATCAGCGGGGTGTCGCATGCATCAACTCTAGGCCGACCGGATGGCGGCGGACGCTGCCTGCGGCGGCCTCGCAGCACGCCCACAGCGAACAGCCGGTCGGCCGGGCGGGCTAGGGTCGGAGCATGACGGTTCCTGCTCTCGCGCTCGCCTCCGATTCCTCTTCTCTCACTCCCACCGACGTCGTGGTGGTCGGCGCCCGCGTCGCGCGCGACGAGATCACGGTGCTCTCGGGTGCCGATCGCGACGGCCTCGCCGCGCAGCTCGCCGCCGTCGGCTTCGGCGGCGGACGCGACGAGCTGGTGCGCCTCCCGGGCGCCGACGGCGGCCCGTCGATCGCCGTGATCGGGCTCGGCGACGAGCTCGACGAGGACGCCCTGCGGTATGCCGCCGGCAGCGCTGTGCGCCAGCTGGCGGGCGTCGAGCACGTCGCCGTCGACCTCCCGGCGTCGGACGACGCGCGCCTCGGTGCCGTGGCCGAGGGAGCCGCTCTCGGGTCGTACGCTTTCACCGAGTACCGCGAGAAGAGCAGCGCCAGGACACCGGTCGCCCGCATCACCGTCGTCGGGACACCGTCGACGGTCGTCGCGGACGACCTGCTGGCCCGCGCCGCCGCCGTCGCCGGCGCCGCCGCGCTGGTGAAGGACCTCGTCAACACTCCCCCGCTCGACCTCTACCCCGAGACGTTCGCCGACCGCGCGCAGGAGGCCGCGGCCGGGCTCCCGGTCGAGGTCACGGTCTGGGACGAGGCCGCGCTGGCCGAGGGCGGCTTCGGCGGCATCCTGGGCGTCGGTCAGGGCTCGACCCGCCCACCGCGGCTGGTGAAGGTCGACTACGCCCCCGCCGGAGCCGCGCGTCACCTCGCCCTCGTCGGCAAGGGCATCACCTTCGACTCGGGCGGCCTCTCTTTGAAGCCCGCGTCCGGCATGGTCGGCATGAAGTACGACATGACGGGCGCCGCCACCGTGCTCGCCGTGGCCCTGGCGGCCGCGCGCCTCGCCCTGCCCATCCGCGTCTCCGCGTGGCTGTGCCTCGCCGAGAACATGCCGTCGGGCTCCGCCATCCGACCGAACGACGTGCTGCGCATCCGCGACGGCCGCACGGTCGAGGTGCTCAACACCGACGCCGAGGGTCGGCTCGTGCTCGCCGACGGGCTCGCCGCAGCGAGCGAGGAGCACCCGGACGCGATCGTCGACGTCGCCACCCTCACCGGTGCCGCCATGGTCGCGCTGGGCACCCGCTACGCCGCGGTCATGGGCTCCGACGGGCTCGTCGACGACGTGCTCTCCGCCGCTCGCGCCAGCGGCGAGCTGCTCTGGCCGATGCCGCTCGCGGGCGAGCTGCGCGCGACGATCAACTCGGACGTCGCCGACATCGCCAACGCCAACCCGGGCGTCACCGCGGGCGGGATGCTGCTCGCCGGCGTGTTCCTGCAGGAGTTCGTCGGACGCACCGGCGACGACGACGACGCTCCGCGCATCCCGTGGGCGCACCTCGACATCGCGGGACCCGCGAAGGGACCCGCGTCGCCCTACGGATTCACGGGCAAGGGACCGTCCGCCGTCAGCGTACGTGCGCTCCTGCGTTTGGCCGAGGACATTTCGCGGAAGTAGTAGGGTCGTATGGGCGAGAAGATCTCGCCCGTCAACGCCTGCCCGGAGTCACCCCTCGGGGCAGGTTCGTGTCACGAATCCTGATGCGCGAGGGAGTAACTGGGTGTCTGAGCAGAACTTTGACATTGTGGTGCTCGGCGGTGGGAGTGGAGGCTACGCAGCAGCGCTGCGTGCGGCCGAGCTCGGTTTCACCGTGGGCATGATCGAGAAGGACAAGGTCGGCGGCACCTGCCTGCACCGCGGCTGCATCCCGACCAAGGCGCTGCTGCACGCGGCCGAGGTCGCGGACTACTCCCGCGAGTCGGCGAAGTACGGCATCATCACCCAGCTCCAGGGCGTCGACATCAACGGGGTGACGGAGTATCGCCAGGGCATCATCGCGAAGAAGTACAAGGGCCTGCAGGGCCTCGTGAAGGCCCGCGGCATCACCGTCATCGAGGGCGAGGGCCGCCTCACCTCGTCGACGACCGTGCAGGTCGGCGACGACACCATCGTCGGCAAGCACGTCGTGCTCGCCACCGGCTCCTACTCGCGCAGCCTCCCCGGACTCGAGATCGGCGGGCGGGTGATCACCAGCGAGCAGGCGCTCGAGCTCGACTTCGTCCCCAAGAAGGTCGCCGTGCTCGGCGGCGGCGTCATCGGCGTCGAGTTCGCCAGCGTCTGGAAGTCGTTCGGCGCCGAGGTCACCATCATCGAGGCCCTTCCGCACCTCGTCCCGAACGAGGACGAGTCGATCAGCAAGTCGCTCGAGCGCGCGTTCCGCCGCCGCGGCATCGACTACCGGCTGGGCGTGCGCTTCTCCGGCGTCACCCAGAACGAGAGCGGCGTCGTCGTCTCGCTCGAGAACGGCGACACCGTGGAGGCCGAGCTGCTGCTCGTCGCCGTCGGCCGTGGCCCGCAGACTGCCGGTCTCGGCTACGAAGAGGTCGGCGTCTCGATGGACCGGGGCTTCGTCCTCACCGACGAGCGCCTGCAGACCAACATCCCCGGCGTGTACGCCGTCGGCGACATCGTCCCCGGCCTGCAGCTCGCGCACCGCGGCTTCCAGCAGGGCATTTTCGTCGCGGAGGAGATCGCGGGTCTGAACCCGATCGTCGTCCCCGACGTCAACATCCCCAAGGTCACCTACTGCGACCCCGAGGTCGCCTCCATCGGCCTCAGCGAGGCCAAGGCGGTCGAGCAGTACGGTGCGGACAAGGTCAGCAGCTACGACTACAGCCTGGCCGGCAACGGCAAGAGCGAGATCATCGGCACCAGCGGCACGGTCAAGGTCGTTCGCGTGAACGACGGCCCCGTCGTCGGCGTGCACATGATCGGCGCGCGCGTCGGCGAGCTCATCGGCGAAGCCCAGCTCGCCGTCAACTGGGAGGCGTACCCGGAGGACATCGCCCCGTTCATCCACGCGCACCCCACCCAGAACGAGTCGCTCGGCGAGGCCTTCCTGTACCTCGCGGGCAAGCCGCTGCACACCCTCTAAGTCCGCCGCTGCCGCGAACGCGGCTGCAATAAGCTACTGAACGATCAGGTTTTGAAGGAGAGAAGCTCATGAGCGAATCCGTCAGCCTCCCGGCACTCGGCGAGAGTGTCACGGAAGGCACGGTCACCCGCTGGCTGAAGAATGTTGGCGACCGTGTCGAGGTGGACGAGCCCCTGCTCGAAGTCTCGACCGACAAGGTCGACACCGAGATCCCGTCGCCGGTCGCCGGCGTCATCGAGGCGATCCTGGTGCAGGAGGACGAGACCGTCGAGGTTGGCACCGCGCTCGTGACCATCGGCGACGGCTCCGGCGCGGGTTCCGAGGCTCCGGCCGCTCCCGCCGAGGCCGCTCCAGCCGAGGCTCCGGCTCCGGCCGCGGAGGCCCCCGCTGCCGCGCCGGCTCCCGCCGCTGAGGCACCGGCTCCGGCCGCCGCGCCGGCACCCGCCGCTGCACCGGCACCCGCCGCTGAAGCACCGGCCCCGGCCGCCGCGCCGGCACCCGCCGCTGCACCGGCACCCGCCGCTGAAGCCCCGGCCCCGGCTGCCGCGCCGGCACCCGCCGCTGCGGCACCGGCCCCGGCTGCCGCGCCTGCCCCGGCCGCCGCGCCGGCCGCCGCCGCCGCGCCGGCACCCGCCGCTGCCGAAGCCCCCGCGTCGGGCGGCGCACACGCCGGCAACGCCGGCTACGTGACCCCGATCGTGCGCAAGCTCGCCAACGAGCAGGGCGTCGACCTCTCGACCGTGACCGGCACCGGTGTCGGCGGCCGCATCCGCAAGGAGGACATCCTCTCTGCCGCGCAGCCCGCCGCTGCGGCTCCGGTCGCGTCGGCCGCCCCGGCTGAGGTCGAGGTGTCGCCCCTGCGCGGCACGACCCAGCCGATGTCTCGCCTGCGCAAGGTCGTCGCCGAGCGTGCCGTCATCTCGATGCAGTCGACGGCGCAGCTCACCTCGGTCGTCGAGGTGGACGTGACCAAGGTCGCCGCGTTCCGCGACAAGGTCAAGGGCGACTTCCTCGCCAAGACCGGCGTGAAGCTCTCCTTCCTGCCGTTCTTCGCCCTCGCGGCCGCTGAGGCGCTGAAGACCTACCCCGTCATCAACGCCACCGTCGACGGCGACAACATCGTGTACCCGGACCACGAGAACATCTCGATCGCGGTGGACACCGAGCGCGGCCTGCTGACCCCCGTGGTCAAAGACGCCTCGTCGCTCGACCTCGCCGGTCTGGCGAAGGAGATCGCCGACCTGGCCGAGCGCACCCGCGACAACCGCCTCAAGCCCGATGAGCTGGCCGGTGGCACGTTCACGCTGACCAACACGGGTTCGCGTGGCGCGCTGTTCGACACCCCGGTCGTCTTCCTCCCGCAGGTCGCGATCCTGGGCACGGGCATCGTCACGAAGAAGCCGGTCGTCATCACGGCGGACGGCACCGAGTCGATCGCCATCCGCTCCACGGTGTACCTGGCCCTCTCGTACGACCACCGCATCGTGGACGGCGCCGACGCGGCCCGCTTCCTGGTCGCCGTGAAGAACCGCCTCGAAGGCGGCGACTTCCAGGGCAGCCTCGGGATCTGATCCCTCTCACGAGTACACCGCTCGTATCCGCCAACCGGCCTCGTTCCTCAGCAGCAGGAGCGAGGCCGGTTCGCTGTCCGCCCCACTCGCGGCATCCGGCACGATCCGCACGAGCGCGGCATCCCCCCAGCGCTGTGTCACCTCGGCGCTCGCGCCCGCGGCACGAGGGTCACCCCGCGCCGACAGCGCCGCGAGCGCCGCCTCTGCCGGGTCGTCACGAGACGGCACCCCACCGGCCTCGTGCTCTTCGGCGGCCTCCGGCGTCGTCACGCACGACGGTCCGGACACACCATCGGGTGACGCAGGGCCGGGCGACAGGGCATCCGGCTTCGCGCCCTCTGTCCCCGCGTCACTGTTCGTCCCGGCATTTCCCGTCAGCTCGAAGAGGTCGACCTCGCCGCATCCCCTCGCGCCGGACCGCGGGTCACCTGACGCTGCCGGCCGTGGTGTCGGCGACGACGTGGCCGGACGCGGATCACGCGAGGACGACGCCGAAGGCGCGGTCGCCACCGCCACGGGAGCGTCCCGGGCCGGGCCCTGTTCCTCGAACGGCGGCGCCGCCGCCACGACCAGTACGCCGGTGACCACGGGCGCACCGATCGCGAGGACGAGCTTCGGCCGACGCCGGACCATCGACACCACCGCCGTCCGCACCGCCCCGAACGGGTCCCCGTCCAGGACCACATCCCACCGGGCGCTCCGCCGCCGCTTCGCACCCGCCGCCGACCGCCGACCGCGCGATCCGGTCTCGACGCGAGCGGCGGCATGCGCCCTGGTGCCCATACCGGCGCCCACACCCGCTCGCACCCTCGAACCGTCGGCCGCGCCACCAGCAGTCAATCGCATCGCCACCGGGGGCGCCACCGTCAGCAGCTCCTCCCGTAGCCCGCCTCCGCCGAGCGCCATGACCCGCTCCACCCGGGCGAGCAGGGCACGTCCGCTGCCGTCGGCGACGGCGGACGCCATCTGCCGTACCAGGCGCAGGAACGCCTCCGCGTCGCGCGTGGCGCTCTCCTGCGTCAGCGGCCCTACGCCCCAGAGCCCACTGAGCACCGGGCAGCCGTCCGCACGGAACCGGATCCGCTCCCCGCTCGGCTCGAGCCCGCCGAAGCCCGCCCGGTGAGCGGCCTGCAGCACGTCGAACACGGCCAGGAGCACGGTGATGGCCTCGCCGAGGCTCAGCGGTCCTGCGTGCACGCGCGAGCGGAGGCTGCCCGCCGGCAGATGCTCGTCGAGGCGACTGCAGATCGGGTTCCCCCGCACCTGACGCTGGGGCAGCCCCGTCACCGTTGCGAGATGCTCCGATACGATCGCGTGCCGCGCCTCGGCGTCCGGGAAACCCATCCCGCTGCGTACGCAGAGCACCATGCTGCGCGCCAGCTCGCCGCCGTGCACGACCACGGCGTACTCCTCCGCCGTGGACCGCAGCACCTCGCGCCGCTCGACCCCCATGCACGCCGCGATCGCCGCCGCCTGCTTGCCCACGTCCGACGCATGCCGCGCCGACCCTCGCTGATCTGACATGCCCCCATCCCACCGGCCGCTCGCCCGCTCCGGCACGACGATCGCAGATCCGTGGACTTCGCGCCGTCGCCCACCGGCTGTGGAGGAGATCCACCCCAGACGGCCATTTTTTAGACTGAGTACATATATGCTGTCCCGGTGACCAGCTACGACGCGACCGCACTCGACACCGGCTTCGTTCCCTACGACGAGGCCCTGCTCCACCAGCGCTCCCTGCACGCGGCCGTGGCCGCCGGACGCGCTCCGGACACCGTGCTGCTGCTCGAGCACGCCCCGGTCTACACGGCCGGCAGACGCACCGAGGCGGACGAGCGCCCGGTCGACGAGACGCCGGTCGTCGACGTCGACCGCGGCGGCAAGATCACGTGGCACGGTCCCGGCCAGCTGGTCGGCTACCCGGTGCTCCGACTGCCCGACCCGATCGATGTCGTGGGATACGTGCGGCAGCTCGAGGCGCTTCTGATCGATGTGCTGGCGGGCGTCGGCGTACGGGGCGAGCGGGTCGACGGGCGCTCGGGTGTGTGGATGCGCGGCGACGGACGCGACGAGAAGATCGCGGCGATCGGCATCCGCGTCGCCGACGGCGTCACGATGCACGGCTTCGCACTGAACTGCTCGAACGATCTCGAACCGTACGAGGGCATCGTCGCCTGCGGCATCCGCGACGCCGGCGTCACGACGGTCTCGCGCGTCCTCGGCCGGACCGTCACACCCCGCGACATCGCGCCCCTCGTCGTCGAGGCCTTCGACCGCCACGTCGCCACCGCAAGCACGCCCCGCCCCGCCGGCAGGGGCACCGCGGGCACGCCCGTCCTCCCGGCCGGAGCCGCCGCGTGAGCGCCGCGCCCGACGGCCGCCGCATGCTGCGGCTCGAAGTCCGCAATGCCCAGACCCCGATCGAGCGCAAGCCGGAGTGGATCAAGACCCGCGCGAAGATGGGGCCGGAGTACCGCCAGCTGCACGCGCTCGTGAAGACGGAGGAACTCCACACGGTCTGCCAGGAGGCCGGCTGCCCGAACATCTACGAGTGCTGGGAGGACCGCGAGGCCACCTTCCTCATCGGCGGGTCGCAGTGCACGCGACGCTGCGACTTCTGCCAGATCGACACCGGTAAGCCCGCCGAGTTCGACCGCGACGAGCCGCGCCGCGTCGCCGAGTCCGTCGCGCGCATGGGGTTGCGCTACTCCACCGTGACCGGCGTCGCGCGCGACGACCTGGAGGACGAAGGCGCCTGGCTCTATGCGGAGACCATCCGCGAGATCCACCGGCAGAGCCCCGGGACCGGCGTGGAGATCCTGGTGCCGGACTTCACCGGGCGCCCGCACCTCCTGGGCGAGGTGTTCTCCGCCGAGCCGGAGGTGTTCGCCCACAACGTGGAGACGGTGCCGCGCATCTTCAAGCGCATCCGGCCCGCGTTCCGTTACGAGCGCTCGCTCGACGTGCTGACCCAGGGCCGGAACGCCGGGCTCATCACCAAGTCGAACCTCATCCTCGGGATGGGCGAGGAGCGTTCCGAGATCAGTCAGGCCCTGCGCGACCTCCACGACGCGGGCACGGACATCATCACGATCACCCAGTACCTCCGGCCGAGCCCGCGCCACCTGCCCGTGGCCCGTTGGGTGCATCCGGACGAGTTCGTCGAGCTGAAGGCGGAGGCGGAGGCCATCGGGTTCCTCGGCGTGCTCGCCGGCCCCCTGGTGCGCTCGTCCTACCGCGCCGGGCGCCTCTGGGCGCAGTCGATGCAGGCGAAGGGTCGTCCCGTCCCGCCCGACCTGCAGCATCTCGCCGACGCGTCGCTGGGGTTCGCGCAGGCCGTCTCCTGACCGCGAACGGCGTCTGCCGAAGGCTGTGCGGGACGGTATCCTTATCGGTATGGCACGCAAGGACAAGTCCAGCAAGGAGCCCGGTCGGCTGAAGCAGATGTGGCAGGTCTTCCAGATGACCCGCCGCTACGACGACCGCGCGCTGCTCTACATCATCCTGGGCTTCGTCCTCCCGATCGTCGCGGGCGTGCTCCTCGCGATCTTCCTCTCCGGCGGCAACGTCTTCACGATGGTCCTCTGGATCATCGCGGGCGTCTTCGGCGGCGTGCTGGCGGCGCTCATCATCCTCGGCCGCCGCGCCGAGCGTGCCGCCTACTCGCAGATCGAGGGACAGCCCGGTGCGGTCGGCGCCGTTCTGCGCAGCTCGCTCAAGCGCAGCTGGCGCGGTTCGGAGATGCCGGTCGCCGTCAACAGCAAGACGCAGGACGCGGTCTACCGTGCCACGGGCCGCGGTGGCGTCGTGCTCATCAGCGAGGGCCCGAAGACGCGCACCCAGCGCATGGTCGACGAGGAGCGCCGCAAGGTGACCCGCGTGCTCCCCAACGTCCCCGTCACCGTCATCAGCGTGGGCCCGGACAGCGACGCCGTACCGCTGCACCGCGTGCCGCGCACCCTCGCCAAGATCAAGCCCACCCTGACCAAGGCGGAGGTCCTCGCGATCAGCAACCGCCTGCAGTCGCTCGAGAACGCGCTCCCCATCCCGAAGGGCATCGACCCGATGAAGGTCCGCGCACAGCGCGCCCGCTGAGTCGTCTCATGAGAGAACGCGCCGCCCCTCGGGACGGCGCGTTCTTGCGTTGCGGGACCCTGCGGGGTTCCCAGCGCTCAGCCGCGCAGCAGCACGGTGCCGGCGATCTTGTCGTGGAACCCGCGCTGGTCCGAGTCCCACACGAGCGCGGGGATGACGATGCACAGGAGCGCGGTGCGGACGATCGGACGCCAGACACCCACCCATCCCCCACGGACCGGGACGAGACGCAGCCCGAAGATCCGGTGCCCGATACTGCCGCCGATGGTCGGGATGAAGACGATCTGCATGAGGGCGAAGATGCCGATGTTCGCCCAGCCGTCGTAGTGGAAGAACGCGAACGAGAGGAACGAGGCGATCGCCCAGTCGATCACGATCGCCCCGAGGCGGCGGCCGAAACGTGCCACCGAGCGCGGTCCGACCTCCGGGAGTCCGAGGCGTTCACCGGGATAGCGGCTGGGGGCGATGTCGCCGGAGCGGTTCGGGACGGGGTTCTGTGGCACCCGTCGAGTTTACCCGGGGCCGGTACGCGTAACATGCCGGAAACATTTGCGTCACCCCGGGGAAACGGCCTCCCCCTACCGTGGGTGTGGGACTGCACGCGCAGTCCGGTCACCGCAAGCCATTGGGAGTCCTCCGTATGTTCCGTGATTCTTCCGAGGTGCTCAAGTTCATCAAGGACACCGACGTCAAGTTCCTTGATATCCGCTTCACCGACCTGCCCGGTGTGCAGCAGCACTTCAACATTCCCGCTTCGACCGTCGACGAGGAGTTCTTCTCGGTCGGTCAGCTCTTCGACGGCTCCTCGATCCGCGGCTTCGCGTCGATCCACGAGTCGGACATGCAGCTCATCCCAGACGTGTCGACCGCTTACATCGACCCGTTCCGTGTCGAGCGCACCCTGATCATGGTCTTCGACATCTACAACCCGCGCAACGGCGAGATCTACGCGAAGGACCCGCGCCAGGTCGCCAAGAAGGCGGAGAAGTACCTCGCCTCCACCGGCATCGCGGACACCGCGTTCTTCGCCCCCGAGGCGGAGTTCTACATCTTCGACGACGTGCGCTACGAGGTCAACCAGCACTCGTCCTTCTACTCGGTGGACTCCGAGGAGGGCGCCTGGAACACCGGTCGCGTCGAAGAGGGCGGCAACCTCGCCAACAAGACCCCGTACAAGGGCGGCTACTTCCCGGTCAGCCCGGTCGACAAGCAGGCCGACCTGCGCGACGACATCTCGCTCAAGCTCATCGACGCCGGACTCATCCTGGAGCGCGCGCACCACGAGGTGGGCACCGGCGGCCAGGCCGAGATCAACTACCGCTTCGACACCATGGTCGCGGCCGCGGACGACATCCTCAAGTTCAAGTACATCGTGAAGAACACGGCGGAGCAGTGGGGCAAGGTCGCGACCTTCATGCCGAAGCCGCTCTTCGGCGACAACGGCTCGGGCATGCACACCCACCAGTCGCTGTGGAACGACGGCAAGCCGCTGTTCTACGACGAGTCGGGCTACGGCGGCCTCTCCGACATCGCCCGCTGGTACATCGGCGGCCTGCTCAAGCACGCCCCCGCGGTTCTCGCCTTCACAAACCCGACGGTGAACTCGTTCCACCGCCTGGTCCCCGGCTTCGAGGCCCCGGTCAACCTCGTCTACTCGGCCGGCAACCGCTCCGCCTCGATCCGCATCCCGATCACGGGCACCAACCCGAAGGCCAAGCGCATCGAGTTCCGCGCGCCGGACGCGTCGGGCAACCCGTACCTCGCCTTCGCCGCCCAGCTCATGGCCGGCCTCGACGGCATCAAGAACCGCATCGAGCCGCACGAGCCGGTCGACAAGGACCTCTACGAGCTCCCGCCGGAGGAGGCCAAGAACATTCCCCAGGTCCCCGGCACCCTCGCCGAGGCCCTCGACGCGCTCGAGGCCGACCACGACTTCCTCACCGCGGGCGGCGTGTTCACCCCGGAGCTCATCGAGACCTGGATCGAGTACAAGCGCGAGAAGGAGATCAAGCCTCTCGCGCAGCGTCCGCACCCGTTCGAGTACGAGCTGTACTTCGGGGTGTAGCGATCTGACCAGTGTTTTACTGGGCTGACGCCTCGTCAGTCCGCAAAGAGTCCGCACGAGTTGCAGGACGGTCCGCGAAAACGGCCGAAACCGCAGCTCGTGCGGACTCGTCTGTGTCCGGCCACAAATGCCCGTAGGTGTCGAGCGTCGTCTTCGCAGACGCGTGCCGCATCCGCGCCTGGACGGTCTTCACGTCGAGACCGGCGTGGATCAGAAGCGATGCGAAGTAGTGCCGCAGATCGTGGATCCGGAAGCCCTCCGGCAGCCCCTCGACGGTCGCGCGCGCGGCGCGGAACGCTGTCTCGATCGTGTAAGGCGCGACGGGCCGACCGTACGCACCTACGACGAGCGTGCTACTCCCCCACGTCGCCGGCACCCGGTTAAGCTCGAGCGCGAGCTCGTGCGCGATCGGAATCGGCTTCTTCGACATCTCGGTCTTCAGCGGTTCGGCCGGGTACTGGATGGCCGGCGAGATGATGCCACGCATGAAGTCGACGTCGGAGACGCGCAGCACGGCGATCTCAGCGACCCGGAGCCCTGCGAAGGCACCGAGCAGGACGACAGGCCGGAAGTGGTCCGGGAGAGCGTCGTGGAGTGCCCAGACCTGCGCGGTGGTCGCGACGTAGGGTCGCTGCTTGCCCGCGCCCGGTGAGGTGCGCCGACTCACGGGCGACTTCGGCACAATGCCGTCGTGCACGGCGTCGGTGTACAGCTGCGCCAGGCGCCGATGGAGCGCGTACACGAACGAGTCAGCGAGCCCCTCGGCCTTGAGCTCGGCCATCCAGCTGCGCACCTCTGACGGGCGGATGCTGGCGAGCGAGCGATCTCCAAACTTCGCGACGATGCGGTTGATATGGACGCGCGCGCTCTTCACCGTCGACGTCCGGTTGGTTGCGTACCCGGCAAGCCAGGTCTCACACCACTCGGTTACGGTGGTCTTTGCGGTTTTGGGGCTGACATAGGTCCCGGTCATGACGGACGTCGTCACGGTGTCGAGCCAGTGCTGCGCCGAGTTCAGCGGGTCGTTCGGATTGTCTTTGAATTTGAAGTGCCGAGCATGCTCCTTGCCGTTGGCATCGCGATAGCGAGCTCGCCAGGCTCCGTTAGGGCGCTTCTTGATGCTCATCCTGCACCTCCGCGAACAGCTCAAGCACCTCGCGATCGAAGACCTCCGTCGGGACTTCAGTTCGATCGTGGAGGTGCAAGCTGATGTCCGAGTAGGCCCATGTGATGATCTCGGCGTACAGGTCCATCACTCGGCTTGATTTGAAGGGCTCGACAAACTGCGCCACGTGATTTCGCCACTCCATATACATGGTGCGCACTCGGTCGACGGGCTCCGAATTGGTGCTCAGCAACTCGTCGATCATCTCAAAGGTGGAAGGATTGACGGTCAAATGTGCGTGAGACCCATAGGGGAACTTGTCGTCAAGTGACTGCGCCGTGAGGAGACGCACCCTCATCAGTTCCTGCCCTGCCGACCAGAAGGCCTCTACGCCCTTCGAGAGCGAGTCGTATTCCCACCGCAGGCTCGTCGACTCCTCTGACTCGACGAGCTCCTCGACGCGGTAATCGAGCAGACGGGCGATGGCTAGAGCCTCGGCAAGGCGCAAGACGCGGGTCCCGCTCTCAATTCGAGCGACTGTCGTTTGGTGGAATCCACCTACACCCATGCTGGTGAGGCGCGCCGCGAGCTCGGACTGGGACAGCCCAGCGCGCTCGCGCGCGAGCTTGACGTTACGCGCTATGGACGCATCGACCTTGGCAGTGAAGTCAGGATTTTCAACCACAACCCCACTCTCCCACATGATGGCATTGACAGCCAACACATCCCGACATATGCTGACTCGTGTTCGGCACTGAACACACGACGAAGGAAGGGGGCAACCGTGGAAACACTGATTGTTCTTATCACCCTCCGCGAGACCGCCGAGCGGCTGCGGAAGAGCGAGGCGCAACTGCGCTGGATGGTTCACACCAAGACTGCCCCGCCGTCCGCGCTCATCGGAGGTCGCCGCATGTTCAAGGCTGCGGACGTGGACGCTTGGATCGAAGCGCAGTTCAAAAAGGAGGCCGCCGCCTAGCCGACGCGGCCAGTCTTAACTTCTCGCCGACTTTGCGGGCGGTACTTGTCGCGCCCTGAGACAGGGTGCGCACACAACTACATACGGTTCGTGACCTGAACACGCCCCCGACGAACAGGGAGGTGGACAGTAAGGGCCCGCACAGCGGGGTGAGGCGCCGGAAACCCCGAAGACCACGAGCCGATCTGAATGCGGAATGCCCCGGTCTGTCCGGTAAGCCCGCGAATATCCCAATCCAGCAAAAAGGCGGCCTCCGGTGCAACGGAAACCGCCTTCAACTCCAAGGAGGAGCAAGATGAACACACCCATTCTGGCCGAGCCCGTCGATCTGGGCAAGTACGGTTTGACGGATTTGCGAGCCCCGCTCGTGGCAACGCTGTACACCGACCTGGATGCCAGCGAGGGCTACGGCCCCGACTTCTACTATCGGAAGCTCACCCCGCCGGACCCGGAGCTGTCGGCGATCTTCGTGTGCAACGAGGCGGTCGGCGACATCAACGACGCCTGGTACGTGTACTGCAACCAGCAGATCGAGTACGACGACGCGGCCGGTGCGGAGAAGCACGCCGCGGCGCTGCTGAAGGCGGCCGAGCAGGCACGGATCTTGAACGCGAGCGGACGCGTTGTCGAGGTCGAGGACCACTCCACGCACGAGGTCGGCGATGTTGTGATCCTGACCCAGCAGACGGACTTCACCGGGTACTCGGACGTTCGCGTCAGAAAGACGCCGGCAGACCACCTCGAGGGCCGCGGACCCGGATTCACGTGGGGCGACGACCCCGCAGTGGATCCCCAGTGGTTCCACCATGAGCTGATCGGTCGCTTCACCGTCATCGCATCCACGTTCGGACCGCGCGTGAACCGCTTCGTACTTGAGGAGCTGATCTAGTGCAGAAGACATGCGTGGCGTTGACCACGACCAGCAGCAACGAGTGCCGCAAGCCCGTTGTGCCAGACGCAGGAATCGCGCTCTGCGCTCTTCACCTGCTTCTCGCTGCCCGCGAGGCCGACGCCATCGGCCAAGACAACCTCGTCCAGATCGTGAAGACGGACGCCGAACTCACATCCAAGGAGACCCGCAATGCCTGACTTCGAGAACCTTCGCCTGTTCACCCTGACCGTCCGGTACCCCGCCGAGGCCTACCTCGACCGCATGTGGTGCACCGCCTGCAGCGAGCCCGTGATCGAAGACGCGGACGGGAATCTGGTCCACCAGTATGACGGCACCATCCTCGACAACGTCGAAGATGAGACCTACAACGAGCTCAACCGCGACTGGGAGCCCGAGGGGTGGCTTTCGGACCCGGATGACCGCGCCGCGTGGGTGGAGCGGTTCGGTGACGAGAAGTTCTTCTGGCCGAAGGCCGACAAGGTCTATTTCACGAAGGGGACAGCCCGGTCGCGGGCACGTCTGCTCGAGTCCTACGGGGCGAAGGTCGACATCGTCGAGTCGGAGCCGGTGATCTGGTTGACCCCGGAGCGCATCCAGCAGAATCGGATCGCCGAGCTCGAAGCCGAGCTGGCCAGCCTGCGCAGCGTCTCGTGAACAGGCGCCGCACTATCACCGTGGTCTTCGTCGTCGCGGTGCTCGTCACCTTCGCCGCTGCCCTCGCGGGGCAGCGGTACCTCATGAACCTGGGGGCGGTGGTCGCGATCGTTGTCGCGGCCATCGCCGCCCTGGGTACCTTCAACTACTCCGTGGAGGAGAAATGACGATCATCGATGCGGCGCCGGACGTGCGCCCAAACAGTGACGGATTCACGCCCATCCCGAACTCGCATATCGCGAGCGATGAAGAACGAGGGGTCGCGAAGCAGTACGCCGCCTGGACCACCAAGTACAAGTTCACCAACACCGAGGTGTATTACGAGGAGTCCGAGACTGGCGAGCCCTACCGTTTCGCCGGCGGCGTGCAGATGAGTTACGGGACGAAGACATTCATCATCTTCCTGAAGCGCGGCGCGACCGAGATCGACTTGTCCATTCTGCACATCGTGGTCGACGACGTGAAGGCGGGTCTCGAGAAGCGCTACCCGTGGAGCTCCGTGGAGAGCAAGAAGCACCCCGGAACCGAGTTCCGGTCGCTGACCCTCGGAACCGCGATGACGCCCGACCGGTTCGAGTCCATCCGCCCGTACAACCGGCGCTTCATCGTGAAATGCACCCAGGAGGGCTGTGCGGCCCCGTACCACCTCGTCGAGGAGGACGATCCAACCGCGGTCTTCGTACTCCACAAGGGCACCGAGAAGATCGAAGGCGCCGGCTACGAGATCCGACTGTCGAAGTACGCAGACGAACCGTGGAAGGTTTCCATCAGCGGGCGCGGCCACGACGACCTCTACCTGCATCCGACGGTCGCGGCATCGTTCGTGAACGACGTCGCCTGGCTCGCTGCTGAGGCCCGCCGCCTCAACATCAAGTTGGGGTTCTGATGCCCAAGACCCTCATCACCAGCCGTGACCTCGACGTAGTGACTCAGCTACCGGGCAACCGCCGCAAGCGCCTCGGGAGCATCACCGCCGACGACGCAAAGAAAGCGGCAGCCGCCGGTGGTGATCCGTACTGGTTCACGCTGGCCCGAGTTCTACCTGACTACGAGAACTTCGAGGCCGCCGCCCGGTCCGGCGCACTCAATGTCGCGGTCGTCGCCGACGACAACCTCCCGGAAGGAGCCTGATCATGACGAACAACAGCAAAGCGGACACCGCCCGCCTGTTCCTGTCGATGCTCGGAGAGGACCACCGCAAGGTCGCTCGCAGCGAGGAGACGTACGTGCCGCTCGCGGCCCGCGAGGGACTCCGCCCCGACGAGATCGCCGCCCTCTCCGGAACACCGATCGAGCGAGTCACACAGATCCTCTCGGAGGCGTAGACGTGGGGTTCAAGACCGTCGAGTGGGCGTACACGGTGGGAGGGCTGAGCGGACCGCAGAAGGCTGTTCTCGTGGCGCTGTGCTTTTGCCTGAACGAGCGCACTGGCAAGTGCTGCCCGTCCCAGCAGACGCTTGCGGCTATGACATGTCAGTCGAACTCCACGGTTGGACGTGCACTCGACGGTCTTGCAGATCTCGGTGTCATCGAGCGAGAGAGACGGACCGACAAACGCGGATACAGAACGACCGACAACTTTGCGATTGTGACCACCTACACGTCAGAGAGCCAAGTAGGCGCAGAGCCTAGTAGGCAGAGCGCCTACTTGGCAGAGAGCAAATCCCTACCTGTCACTCTGCAAATCCCTACCCGTCAGAGTGACGACGCAATAAGTGAACAGGAAGTAGAACAGGAAGTAGAACAGGAAGTTAATGCGCTCGTGCTCGTTGAGCTTCCACCGGCTTCGGCCTTCGCGGACTTCTACGCCGCCTGGCCGAAGAAGAAGAATCGGCCGGCCGCGGAGAAGGCGTGGGCCAAGGCGATCAAGCGCTCAAGCGCGGATGTCATCTGCGCCGCTGCCGTTGCGTACGCCCAGAACCCGCACCGCCCTCCGGTCCAGTTCATCCCTTACCCCGCGTCGTGGCTCAACGCCGACGGGTGGAACGACGAACTCGACGGTCCGCGGGGCCAGCGCGCTGCATCGAAGAACGACCAGAACCTTGCCCTGATCGCAGAGTTCCGCAGGCGAGAGGCATCTGCACCGAAAGAGATCACCCAATGATGACCGAAAGCGAAGTTGCGCAGTTGTTGGCGGTTGCTGCCACGTTCGACCGGTTCATGGTCGTGGACGAGTTGACCGTGAAGGCGTGGCGGGAAGTACTCGGGGACATCGAGTACGTGCAGGCTCAGAAAGCTGTCCTCGCGCACTTTCGGAGCTCATCCAAGCCGATAATGCCGGCAGATGTCCGGAGCGGCGCGAAGCCTGATCCGAACGCGTGGATGGCACGCACGGAGCGTGCACCGTGGCAGATGACCCCGGAGGAGCGTCTCGAGAAGTTCGGGCGCGCATGGGACGACGCGACGCTGCAGCTTGCGCGGTCGCGTGGACTGACGGAGGACGCCCTGTGACGGGGTCGGAGGCGGAGCGTAACCTTCTCGGCGCTGTGCTGTCGGACAACCGGCAGTTGCGAGAGATATTCGATCTGGTCTCTGGGCGTGACTTCGAGGATGGGCGCCTCGGGGATGTGTTCGAGCAGATCGTGCGTCGAGTGAGCGGTGGTGAACGAACCGACGCGGTCGTGGTCTCCGATGCGCTCGCCGAATGGGGTATCCGTGGCATCAATCACGCTGAGCCGTTCACCTGGGTCGGTGCTGACGTGTACCCGCATCTCGCGGCCGATTATGCCCGCGCTGTCCGAAACGATGCGGTCCGGCGCGGTGTCGAGAACACCGCCGAGGTAATGCGCCGCATGCTCTTCGAAAATCATCAGCCCGTCGACGCCGCATCCAAGGGTCTCGTGATGCTCACAGACCTAGTCGACGGAACATCATCGGGTCAGCTGCGGACGAAGCTGCTCAGCGAGGTGATGGAGGGAGACGACTCGTACGACTGGGTCATCGATGGTCTCCTCGAGCGCCGCGACCGCCTCGTCATCACCGGTGGTGAAGGCGCCGGCAAGACGACCTTCGTGCGGCAGCTCGCGCTCCTCTCGGCCGCGGGAATCCACCCGTTGTTCTTCCACCCGATTGAGCCCGTGAACGTGCTGGTGGTGGATGCGGAGAACACCGAGAAGCAGTGGCGTCGAGCTATCCGTCCTCTTGCTGGAGCAGCTGCTCAGATGGGGTCGGTGGACCCGCTGTCCGCGATCAACATGGTCGCCGGCACGCGGATCGATATCACCCAAGGATCACATCTGGGAGAGATTCACCGGCTCATCGACCAGCACGAACCCGACGTCGTCTTCATCGGCCCGCTGTACAAGCTCGTCACCGGCGCCATTACCAACGACGACGACGCCGCTCCGCTCATCGTCGCCCTCGATTCGCTCCGGGACCGGGGTGTTGCCCTCGTCATGGAGGCCCACGCCGGCCACGCCAAAGGCGTCGGCGGCGAGCGCGATCTCCGCCCACGAGGATCCGCCGCTCTCCTCGGCTGGCCCGAGTTCGGCTTCGGCCTACAAAAGCACGAAGAGGACGAACACCTCGCCCGCCTCGTCCGCTGGCGCGGCGACCGCGAAGAACGCGGATGGCCCGCCTACCTGCGCCACGGCATCACCTGGCCGTGGGTACCCGCGTCCGACATCGATCACTGAAAGGACCACCCGATGGCTACAGAAGACGAGGTGACACAGCTGGCGATCTTCACCGCCGCTCTCGACGCGCGCCGGTTCGGTGCGGAAATGAGTCCCGGAGTGTTCCGACCGACGTGGGAAGAGCGGGGCGACATCGGTCAAGCCGCCTACCTGGCAGACGCCGCGATCCAGTTCCGCGCGGTCGAACTCATTCAAACCGGACAGGCCACCCGCCTGCTCGACCTTGTCGGAGGTGAGAGCCGGTGACCCACTACGCCTCCAAGGAGCCGTTCCGCGCCAAGCATCGCCGTGTCTTCGGGCGGTTGTGGATGCGCATGACGTGCGGGACATGCGGTTCACGTTCATGGTGGCATCGCCCCTACCGCGCGTCTCTCTGGACAAACAAGCACGCCAAGACGAGCCCCACATGCTGGGTGATCACGAAGGGGACCAAACGATGACACCGGACGAGATCAAAGACCTGTGGTGCATGCGGTGCGACCGAGGCGCCGAAGGATGCACACACCCCCACCCGATGGACCAAAGCGCCGCACTGAGACCGCTCACTCCTGAAGAGAACTCGCTTCCTTCTCGAGGTCAGGCGCTGTGAGGAGAGGGTTGGACGCCCAGTCACCGATTCTCATGCGGATTCGTTGGGTTCGCTCGTTCACGAGCCGCGCGCGGAGGTTGTCCCGTTCGCTCATGGTTTCGCTCTCCTCATCCTCCACCAGCGAGTCAGGCAAGTCGCTCCACCGGTTGTTCAAGTCACTTATGGTGAGGGTGAAGAGCGCGCGTGCGCCAGGCACCGGACTCGTTAGCGTCGCTGCCTCCGCATCAGCTTTCGCATTGGCCCGCTCCACTTCGGCTGCGGACGGCGACTCATTCAACCGTCTGGTCATTGTGTGCTGGACCGAGAGCGCAAGTGAGACAAATCTGCTCAAGGCCGCCGCAGCCTCGCGCGCGGAGGCGCGTTGTTCCTCGGCAAGCCGCGCCTGGTCAGAACGACGAGCAATTCGGATCGCGAGGACGCTGGTGACGACGGCTGCAGCAGCCAGAAGCACTGTGGCGGTACCGACCAAAGCGGGAATCCAAATGCTTGCCCACCACTCGAAGTTGTCGTGCACGGGCGCGGCGACGAGATCCATGACTGAATCCTAGGAGAGGCGACGCTAATGAGTTTCACCACCGACCCACACGATGTCGAGACCGACGACCAGCGGGAGGAGCGCATCCAGCAGTGGCGCCTGTCACGTGCATTGCGGGATGCACCGGAGATCTTCGCGCACGTGCGAGCGCTCGCCATCTCCGGCAGAACCGAACGGGGCGACGAAGTACCGCACCTGGATTCCCCGCTGCGCATCACCGCCGAAGACGACATCGACGACCGGTACGCCCGCCTCAACGAGTGGGTGGACTACTTCGCCGCACAACTCACCATCGCACCGCCGGTCGTCCGCATTGCCGCCCGCCGGCACGACAACCAGGACATCCAAGGGTTCCGTGTCGGCGTCACCCCCGAAGGTGCATCAGTGCTCGTATCGCTACTCACCATGTGGTTGAACATCCATCACGAGCAGATCATCAACCATGATCAGTACCTGGCCTACCGGGAGGACGTGATCGAGTTCCTTGGCGAGCTCAGCGGGCGGTATCCCGTGGACCGTGGTCGCGAGAAGCCGGTTCTGCCTCGCCCGTGCCCCGCCTGCGGTCTGCCCGCCGTGCGCGCGGAGTGGTGGTCAGAGAACACCCACGACGTGAAGGTCGCATGTGAGCTCTGCGAGGAAGAGATACCCCGCAAGCACTACGCAAAGATCCTCGACTGGGTGGTCGGGTGACTGGCGAGGCGGGGATGTGCACATGCGGGCACTCGCTGTCCATGCACTGGTTCAGCTACGCGACGGGCAGCGCAACAGCCCCGTGCGAACACGCACGATGCAGTTGCCTCGACTATCAGCCGACCCTCGGCGCCGCATGAGCCCTGAGAACCGCACCGCCTACACCATCGACCAGGCTGCGATACGTGTAGGCCGAGACAAGCGCACGATCAAACGATGGCTCGCCGACGGCCTCGACCACCGCAAGATCGGCGGCCACGTGTACATCGGACACGACGCACTCCTCGCACGGTGGCGGAAGCAGATGAAGAACGACCCGAGCCGGACACGCCACACCTGACATCGACTCGATGTCACCCCTGGCTGATAGCATGGCGCTACGCAAGCGTGCACGCCGGGCGAGAACCGATCATCGGAACTCCGCCCGGCGTTCGCATTTGCACAAACCTGCCCGAACAGTCTCCGTATGGTGCGCGTGCCGATGCGACCCAGTCGCGCCAGGCTAGGGCTTTATCCGACCGGACCTATCGGGCATTCTCGACGAGATGCGCACCGGTCAGCAACCAGATGGTGTCTGTCGGACCTCGCCACTGGTGAAGAGTGAGACCGACTACAGCAGTTCCAAGCAAGGGTCTGCAGGCTGATATGCCAACCCAACCGTCGCACCGCCTGGGTGGGCCGGGCACATGTCTGTGGCGTTCCTCACCGCCTCGCCCGTCCACGTGTCGGTTATAGCCATGCGCCGGCCCATCCCAGTGCACCCGAGTATCCACGCGGAGCTCGGTGCTAACGTCTAGACATGTGGTACGAGCCCAGCAGTTGGCCCGTTCAAATCTGGGCGTCAATACTCGGCGCGCTTCTCGCCTTCATCCTCGGACTCGTCGCCGCAAGGATGGGACGCGCATCCGCGCGAAGCGATACCACCCGATTAGCTCGCGAAGAGTACGCGGCCTCACTCCTGAAGCGCGCACGCGAATGGGAGCCCTGGACTGAACCACCCCGCACCAAACGAGAACTCAAGCGGATCAGGTCAGACCTCTTCTTCGACAAGACCTACGACACACCACAACCAGCCCTCGAAATCCCCGACACGTTGATCCTCAGGGACCCATGGCTAACGCGACGAGTGATCGCCTGGTACCTATTCGAAGAACGTTGGCTCATGCGCAGTTTGGGTTACTACCCGACCACCGCCGCAGGAGGGGACTTCGCCGACATGGAGTGGTTCAGGAATGAAGTACCCACCCGAACAATTCTCGCTCGAATCGAGACCACGCTAAGAGCGTGGGCGTCAGGAGACCGTGCCAGGACCCGCCACCTCACCCGTCCGACCGCAGGAATGAAGCGCGGCATGGTCTTCGGCCTGCTATACCCGCTCTACATACTTGTGGCAATCATTTTCGTCGCCGACTTTGTCGGTAGAGCAAGGAAGCCGATGCTTACAAACAGCGACAACGATGCATCCACACGCACAGATGCAGGGCCAGGACGGAACTAGAAAGAACTGTAGAGCCGCCCGGGGCGCCCGGAATCAGCGTCGGTGCACGTTCCCGTACGCGTCTACATTCAGCACGACGATATCCTCAAGACGGTTGAGTGCACGGTAGATCACGTAGATCAGCCACAATCCCCCAGTGACGAGCACGAGGACCGTGTTCCAGAACCACCCCATGCGGCGCTGCCGCTTCACGACCGCTTGGTCGCCGTGCACGTAGTTCACCGTCCACCCCTGCGCCGCCCACGCGGCGACCGCGTTCCGCAGGTTCGCCTCCCGCTGCACGGACGACACGGTCGGCGGCAGCGTGGTCACGACGGCGGGCTGCTCGTAGTGGTCAGTCCACTGGTAGCCATCCCACCAGCGACGAGGGCCCGCCCCGTCGTCGTAGTAGCCAGGCTGTGCGTTGCTCATGCCGGGCAGCCTACCGACCCGCAGTTCTGGATCCCGGCCCGCAGCCGGTGTCACTCGGGCGCTTCCCCGTTCGCGACCGCCTCGACCCAGTCGACAGCGCGTTCGGAGAGGAAGAACCCCGTTGGTCCCTCAGTGCCGACCCACCATGCGTCGGAAGTGACGACACCTCCGGCTCCCGCGATCTCGGCGACGATGTCGCCTCGCACGGCCTCCCCGTTGTGCTCGATGAGCCACTGTCGAGAGGGCTCCGAGATACGCCACCACCAGTCAGAGATTGCCATGCGTCGAGTCTGAAGGCAGGTGGAGCGCGATGGCAACCGTGAAGCCCGACGCCGTCGCCGACCCACGGCCTGGATCCCGCGGATACCTGAAGTGGTACTGGACTAAGGGCCCCGGCCTGGCGAAGTGGGCGACCAGCCCGCACCCGTTCACCGCCCTCCGCAACCACCTGATCAAGCACCTGTCGCCGACAATCGTCGACCAGGTCACTGCCCAGTGGTTTCACGATGCCCTGGGTTTCTGGCCTGGCACCCCGCACGTCGGCCCGATCCCGATCAAGAAGTGAGGCGACCATGGCCAAGCTCTCCACGGTGAAGGGCGACGTCCTGATCCGCGTCGCCGGCGAGACCGTCGTCGTTGGCGTGCTCGACATCCCGGTCACGGTTGATGTACCGGACGGCGGCCGTGCCGTCGTGCGCTTCCCGAAGGCGACGGTGCGGGCCGGGCTGAAGAAGCTCGCCAAGCGGATCGGAGACATGCTCGCATGACCGCCCTCTTCCCCGGCATGCCGGCCGAGATCAAGGTTGGCGCCGTCGTCTACACCGTCGTCACCAACCCGGACGAGTGGGTCAAGATCGAGCACGAGACCCAGACCAAAGGCTTCTACGGGCACACGCAGAACACGCCGGCGCGCATCTACATCAACCCGGACAGCGCACCCGACGTCGCCCGCCTCACCCTCTGGCACGAGGTGATTCACGCGCTCTCCGAGACGACCATGGGTGCACCTGACTGGCGGCACCTGGGCAAAGACCGGGACGCCCGCGAAGAGTCGGTCATCCGCAAGCTCGAGCATCCCACCCTCCAGGTCCTGCGAGACAACCCGGACCTCGTCTCCTACCTCGCAGGCTGATGCCCGGCTGGAAGGGCAGCAACCGCCGGCACGAGCTGCCGAAGGACTGGCCAGCCATCGTCATCTTCGTGCTCCGCCGCGACCACCACCGCTGCCAGCACATCCGCGAGGACACGGGCCGGAAGTGCGGCCGCCACGCCAACCAGGTCGACCACATCATCCGCCCAGCCGACGGCGGCACCGACCACCCGTCGAACCTCCAGGCACTGTGCGAGTGGCACCACCAGCGGAAGTCCTCATCCGAGGGCGGCACCGCATCCGCGATCGCGCGTCGCGCACGCCGGGACGTGGCGACGCCACTGCACCCTGGGCTCATCGACCCACCACGGCCCGATCCTGCCGCCCCGTTTTGAAGGCGGCCGAGTCGGAGGGTTCCACTATCGTTCAGGCATGGCACTCGACTGGCTGTACGGACCGCGAACTTACCGGCCCCTCACGTTGCGTCACTTTGACGTAGTCAATGTGGGCGACCCAGTCGCATTTAGAGCAGTGGTTCTCGACACGGACGACCTCGTTGACATCGCGGACTTCGCGATCCGTCAACTAAAGAGCGACGAAATCGAGCCGACTGGTCCTGCTCAGTTCCTCATTCAGGACCCCAAGCGCGGCGGAGACACCAGATCTTTGGAAGCGGCGGCTATACCGGCGCTCACCCCCGTGGAGAAGTCGAGGATCTCGATCTTCATCCAGTTTGAGGCCAGGGGATCCGGCGGGTCCATCAACATCGAACTCCGTCGCGGCATGGAACCGACCGTAGTTGTCAACGCTGTTGGCGACCTCGTCTCCGTGAATCGCATTCGCGACGCCGTAGTCGGCAAGATCCTCGACGGGACGAAGCCCGTGCCACAGTGGAGCCGCATCGCTCACCTCGTCGCCCTCATCCCCGCCCTCGTTCTGACTGTCGCGATGATCGCCGTCCAAGCCACAACCACCAGCGTCGCGCTCAGCATCTTCGGGTGGACACTCACAGCACTCGCAGTCACCGGCACAGTCATCGCTTCACGCACGCTCCGCACCCGACTCGCCGACCACCGCACCGGATGCCGCGTCCTCAACGAGACACGAGACGCACGCACCACCAGGCAGACAGACGAACGCACCAAGATCAAGACCGCGCTCGTAACCACCGCCGTAGTAGCGCCCATCACCATAGCCGCAACACTCCTCACCACCTGGCTCACCGGCGCACTGCACCTCAACTAACCACCCCCAGGGGGGAACCCCTCCCCCACCCACCCCCTCCTTGACCGCTACGCGTTCTGCTGCTGACGTTCTGTACGGGTCTGGGGGTTTCGCATCAACCATGCTTCGACGCCGCCATGGCTGACGGGGCAGCCGTCACGGAGGTTGTCATGGCTGGAATCGGGCCTGCGCCCAAGGAGAAGGCTGCTCGGCGGAACAAGATGCCGGAGAAGACGCGGCTGGTCGCTGGTGAGCACCCGGTTGGGCCGGAGCTCCCTGAGGGCTGGCTACCCGATGGTGAGGACTGGCACGCTGCAACGCGGTCATGGTGGGAGCACTGGCGGACATCGCCGCAGGCGTCGCGGATGCTGTCGGAACCTGACTGGGACTTCCTCCTCGACACCGCGCTCATGCACCACACGATGTGGGCCAAGGGCCGGTGGGAGTTCGCGTCCGAGGTGCGGCTGCGCGCTGCGAAGTTCGGGGCGACCCCGGAGGACCGTCTGCGTCTTCGTCAGGAGATTGACGTGCCGGAGGAGTACCCGGCCGGCGCGGCGGGCAACGACAACGTGACAAGCATCGAGTCTCGTCGTGACCGATGGACTAGCTGATGCCTCGGCGGCTCATCCGAAACGAGTCGCATGATCGTAGACGGGCACTGCACATTGCTGTGTGGTGGATCGAGACCTTCACCGTGCACGGCCCTGGTGACGTCCAGGGCGAACCGTCGATCCTGACGGACGAGCACGCCGACTTCGTCGTCGACTGCTACGCGCAGGACGTCGAGGGGCGTCGCCTGTATGACTCGGCGTTCTACTCACGCCCGAAGGGCACCGACAAGTCGGGACTGGCCGCGAAACTCGCGCTGCTCGAGGCGTTCGGGCCGTGCCGGTTCGAGGGCTGGGCCAGGGGCGGCGAGACGTACGAGTTCCTCGGCAAGGTCTACACCTACCGCAAGGGCGAGGCCATGGCCCGGCCCGTCAAGGTCCCGTACGTGCGGATCATGGCGACGGAGGAAGGCCAGACCGGCAACGTCTACGACACCGTCCACTTCAACCTCACGGAGGAGCAGGCGCCGCTCTCGGCTCTGCGCGCGTACGGCTGCGACCCGGGCCTCTCTCGGGTGATCCTGCCGGACGGTGGGGAGATCACGCCGAGCACGTCGGGTGCGGCGTCGAAGGACGGCGGCAAGGAGACCTTCGCGGTCTTCGACGAGACTCACCTGTACAACACGCCCATCCTCCGGTCGATGTACCGGACGGTCACCCGCAACCTGCGGAAGCGGAAGAAGATCGCCGGCACGTGGTTCCTGGAGACCACGACGATGTACGCGCCCGGCGAGCAGTCGGTGGCTGAGGAGACGTACGACCTCGCTGACAAGATCGAAGAGGGCAAGGCGCGCCGCGCCAAGCTGCTCTTCGATCACCGATGGGCGGAGCCGAAGGATCTGCGGAACGAGGCCAACCTCGCGGACGCGTTCGAGGAGGCGTACGGTGACGCGATCGCCTGGAACTCGATCCCGGACCTCATCGACGGCGTCTTTGACACGCGGCAGCCCGAGGCTGACACACGCCGGTACTTCTTCAACGCGCTCGTCTCCTCGTCGAACTCGTGGATCGAGGCCGAGACGCTCCGTGCACGAGGCATGTCACGGATCCGCGCGGCAGCGAAGAAGGCCGGCACGGACTGGTCGTGGGTTCGGCCGTGGGAGAAGGACGTCGTCACCCTCGGATTCGACGGCTCGATCTCGGACGACGCGACCGCACTGGTCGCGTGCCGGGTGCAGGACCGCCACATCTTCCCCCTGCTGATCGAAGAGGTCCCAGACGGGCCCGAATCGGAAGGCTGGGAAGTCAACCAGGAGGCGTTCGACGCGGCCGTGGCCGACGCTTTCAAGCGTTACACGGTTGTCGGGTTCTACGCGGATCCGCCGCACTGGCAGGACTACATCGACTCGTGGGAACGCGAGTTCGGCAAGGACCTGAAGGTGAAGTCGTCCGCCAAGTCGGCGATCCGCTGGTGGACGAAGCGTGACGTGCAGATGGCTGAGGCGCTCGAGCGCCTGTTGGAGGCGATCCGGGGCGGCACGGTGTCGTTCGACGACGAGTCGAAGCTCGGCAAGCAGATGATGCGGCACTTCATCAACGCGAAGCGGTGGAAGCGACGCGGCGGCACGGTCATCGGCAAGGAAGGCAAGAACTCGCCGAGGAAGATCGACGCCGCGATGGCGGCGACGCTCGCGTTCTTGGCAGCCACGGACTTCGGGGCGAAGAAGGTGCCGGACGAAGAGCCGGATTGGGTGCCGTTCTCGGTGCGATGAGATGGAGGTGGCCGGATGCTGCTGTCTGAGACGAGCGTGCCGGGCACCGACGACTGGTGGCTGATGCGCCTCGCCGTCGAGTACGGGCAGTGCCTCCCCCGCCTGGCACGCCTTCGCGGTTACATCGACGGCACGTCCGCGCTGCCGTCGGAGGCGAGCCAGGCGATGCGGGAGGCCTACCGGCGGTTCCTGCGGATGCACCGGCTGAACATCGGCGAGCTCGCGATCAACGCGCGCGTGAACCGAATGAAGCCGCTCGGCTTCCGCACGGCGGCCGCTGGCGACGACTTCGGCGACACCATCGCGATGCGCATCTGGAAGCGATCCAACCTGAAGGTCGGCTCCCGCGACCTGTTTCGCAACGCCAGCATCTACGGTGAGGGCTTCACGATCAACTCCGGCCCGCAGACGCCGTCGGCGGACGCGGATCCGCTGATCGTGCCGCGCGGCCCGTGGGAGGTCCACTCGATCCAGGACGCTGCGCGCCCGTGGCTGTCCGAGGCGGCCCTGATGGTCGGCTACGACGCAATCAACGGCGTCGACGTGCTGACACTCTTCCGGCCCGGCTACATGCGCCAGGCGATGCGCCGAGCGCGCGTCAGCGCCATCCCGACGAACGGTAGCGCCTGGCTGCCCGGCCGTGGGTGGGAGTGGGTGTCCGACCCGATCCCGCTCGGCTACACGCAAGGCAACCCGGTTACGCAGCTGTCGCTGCAGGACGGGAAGGGCGTCTTCGAAGCCCACACCGACTCGCTCGATCGGATCAACAACACGATCTTGGAGCGGTCGACTCTGATCGCGATGCAGGCGTTCCGTCAGATGGCTATCGAGGGCAAGCTGCCCGAGCGGTATCCGGAGTGGCACGAGCGAGCCGGCGAGAAGATCAACTACGAGGAGATGTTCAAGGCAGGTCCGGCTGCGCTGTGGATGCTCCCTGAGGGCGCGAAGGTTTGGGAGTCGGGCGTCACCGACATCACTCCGGTGCTCGGCGCGACGAAGGACGACGTGCGGCACTTCGCCGCGGTCACGAGCACGCCGCTCTACATCCTCCAGCCGGACGCCGCGAACGGGTCCGCGGAGGGCGCAAGCCTCGCCCGCGAAGGCCTGGTGTTCGCTGTCGAGGAGATGAACGACCGCGCCGACGGTGCGCTCGCGCTCGCCCTGTCGATGGCATTCGAGGCGCTCGGCGACACTGAGCGGGCAGCGATCGAGGAGATCGAGACGATCTGGGCGCCAGCCGACCGGTCGTCGATCACCGAGCGTGCGTCGGCGTCGGCGCAGGCGAAGGCGGGCGGCCTGTCGCAGCGGATGATCAACGAGAAGATCTTCCAGCTCACCCCCGCCGAGATGGCCCGCGAGGAGCAATACAAGCAGGACGAGGCGTTCCTGGCGCCGGCGGCCGGGGCATAATGGCCGCCGAGCTTCAGCAGCTCGGCGCGATCGCCGATCGGCACGCGAGCGTCCGCCAGAGCATCATCGTCCAACTGATCAAGCTGCTCCTCGGTTTGTGGGGCGACTTCTCGGACGCCCGCGACGACGCCGCGCGGCTCGCGATCGCTGCCCGGTCGGCGTCCCTGGTCGGGTCGGCGACGTCGCGGATGCGGTTGCAGTCCCGCTCGCACCTGCAGTCGGTGTTCGCGACCATGAGCGAGCGGCCGCAGTTGCCGAAGCTGGTCGACCCATACCCGAGGAACGGCGTCTCCGCGCTCGAGGTGTACGAACGCCCGGGCAAGCAGTTCCTCTGGGAATTGTCCCGCGGGGCGAGTGTCGACGAGGCGCGCGATGCTGCCACCGAGCGTCTCCGACAGATCGCCGAAGACGACGTGCTGCTCGCCGACCGGGACGAATCCCATCGGGTGTTCGAGGGCAGCAAGAAGCGGGTCGTCGGCTACCGGCGAGTCATCCACCCCGAGCTCTCGACCGACGGCACGTGCGGGCTCTGCCTGGTCGCGTCGCAGCGCTTCTACACGGTCGGCGAGCTTCTGCCGCTGCACGACCGCTGCAACTGCACGGTCATGCCGATCGTGAAGGGCGACGACCCGGGCTTCCGGCTGAACGACGACGACCTGAAGAAGCTGTACGCGGCCGCCGGGTCGACGTCGGCTCGGGACCTCTTGAACACGCGCATCACGATCCGTGAGCACGGCGAGCTGGGTCCCGTCCTGGTGAAGGAAGGCGACAACTTCCGCACCGCGAAGGAGGCGGGCCGCCCCGAGTACGTGAAGCCGACACCGGAGAGCATCCGTGCCGCGAATCGGAAGGCGCGCGCGGAAGCGGACGCCAGGATGACGACCACCCTCGCCGAGCTGGATGCGATCCCGCGCGACACGACGGACGGTGCGCTGATCATCCACCGCACGAACCTCACCCGAGCGCGGAACTACCTCCGCGACTACATCCGAGCCCTGGACAACGCGTTCGCCGCGCTCCAGTAACCCGCCGCGCCCGACACGGGCCGGCACCACCATCCACCGACACGGAGGACCACCATGTTCCGCACCAACGCATTCGGCCAGCGCATCAACTGCCTGCCCCGACTCCGCTTCATCGACGGCGAACCCGACAAGGGTGGCGGCGACGACGGTAACAAGGGCGGCGGTGACCTCGGCTTCCCGGCGGACACGCCCCTGACCGAGATGACCGTCGAGCAGCGCGAGGCGTACTGGAAGCAGCAGGCGCGGAAGCACGAGAGCACGGCGAAGTCCCGACAGGACTACGACCAGCTCAAGGCCGACTCCGAGGAGCTCGCGAAGCTCAAGAAGGACGGTCAGACCGATCAGGAGAAGGCGCTCGAAGAGGCGCGTGAGGAGGCTCGCCGCGAAGGTGAGAACCTCGGCGCCGAGCGGTACCTGAAGGACGCCGTCACGGCGCGCTTCGGTGCGCTCACTGGCAAGAGCCAGGAGGACGTCGACAAGGCGTTCGCCCACATCGACGTCCACTCCTTCGTCGGTCAGGACGGCGCGATCGACAACGACGCGCTCACCGAGTTCGCCAGCACGTTCGGCACGAACGACAACGGCGGCGGCAGTAGCCAGCAGATCGACCCCGTCAAGGCGGCGCTCGAACGGCAGCGCGGTGGCGGTACCGGAGGCGGAGACGGCTCCGGCTCCATCCAGGCCATCCGCGAGGCGGCGCGGGAGAAGCTCGCGCCCGCCAAGAAGTAGCAACCCTCAACCCTGAAAGGACGATCCCCATGGATCTCACCACCCAGGTGTCCTACGAGGGCGGCACCGACCTGACGTGGCTGCGCAGCGACCACGGGATCAGCTCGGGGCTCGTCCGCATGCTGGACATCTCGAAGTTCACCTCCGGGGTGCACTACGACGCGAACACCAAGGTGCTCAAGTCCGGCATCGCCCTGGCGAAGATCACCGCCTCGGGCCTGTACGGCCCGTACGACACCACGGCGTCTGACGGCCGCCAGACCACCCTCGACAGCTTCCTGCTCTACGAGCAGGGCCTGCTGCTCGAGAACGGGGCCACCTCCACGCAGATCAGCGCACCGGTCATCCGGCACGCGATCATCGTGCCGACGAGCCTCCCGGTCCCCGCACAGCGCGCCGGTGGCGCGTCCGACGTGACGACGGCAGCCACTGGCGGCCAGTACGTTTTCGAGAGCTAGGAGCAGCCCGATGGGTGAATACTCTTCCGCCTTCCGCACCGCCGCCCAGCTCACGGGTGTCGCACGCGCGGCCGCCGACGTGCTCGAGTCGAGCTTCGTTCTCGGCTCGTGGTTCCCGTCGAACGAGAACTTCGGTCTCTCGTACGACTTCGACCCCAGCTCGGTCACCCTGACCGACACTGCGACCTACCGGTCGTGGGACACCGAGGCGCCCTACGGTTCGACCCCGGGCGACACGTCCCGGTCGGGCAAGCTGCCCCCGATCAGCCGCAAGCTGCGCGTCAACGAGTTCGACCAGCTGAGCCTGTACGGGCAGAGCGACGCCATCGGCAACAAGTTCGAGGACTACGCGCAGCGTCTCGGCGCGCAGATCGCGGCGCGTCTCGCTCTCGGCCAGGGTCAGATCGTCGAGACCGGCACGATCGTGCTGAACGAGAACAAGCTCGTCTTCACGATCGACTTCGGTCGCAAGGCGCAGCACTCCGTCACGGCCGGCACAGCATGGTCGACGGCCTCGGCCCCGGCCCTGACCGACCTGACCACGTGGCGCGCGGTCTACCTGGCGACCAACGGCACCGCGCCGGCCGTCGCCATGCTGTCCTCGGCGGTGATGGCCGCTCTCCAGAAGAACCAGTCCATCATCGGTGCAGCGACCGGCCTCGCGGCAGCGAACCAGCCACCCATCATCAGCCAGGACCAGGTCCGTGCGGTGTTCTCGACCTACGGCTTCGGCCGTATCGTGATCAACGACGACCAGGTCAACGTGGCCGGTACCGCGACGCGCCTGATCAGCAACAACAAGCTGGTCTGGCTGCCGGAGTCCGGTGGCGGTCTCGGCGGCGTCGGCGGCGGCGGACTCGGCAGCACCGAGTTCGGTGTCCCCGCGGAAGCCATCAACCCGGTCTACGGCATCGCCGATGCCGAGAAGCCGGGCATCTTCTCGGCCGCGTTCCACGACAACGACCCCGAGGGCCACAACGTCCTCGCGTCGGCGATCGCGCTGCCGATCGAGCAGAACGCGAACCGCACCTTCGCTGCGAGCGTGCTCTGATGGCGGGCAAGATCCTGGGCTCGTACGTTCACGTCAAGGACAAGAAGGGCGACGTGGTCGTCCTCTCCCCCGGCCAGGAGCTCCCTGGCTGGGCGAAGGAGCAGGTCACCAACCCGAACGCGTTCCGCGATGACGATGCGGTCGAGCCCGAGAGCACGCCGACCTCGACGGAGCAGCAGCCGACAGGCTATGCCGCGCTCGAAACCGCGGCACTGAAAGCCGAGCTGAAGAAGCGCGAGCTTCCTCAGACCGGCAAGAAGGCCGAGCTGATCGAGCGTCTCGAGAAGCACGACGCCGAGCTGAAGGCCGCCGCGGGCGACTCCAGCGAGGACGACGGCGCGGAGGACGGCGACGGTGACTCCCGCGCCGGTGACCCCGCCGACGGCGACAACACCGAGGAGTAGTGCTCATGGCATCCATGCCTGTCGTCTCGTTCGACGATGTCGCGGGACGGTACCTCGAGGGCAACCTCGAAGACCAGTTCTCGCGTGCGCAGGTCGAAACGCAGATTCGGGATGCCGTGGACTACACGGCCGGCCGTTGGGGGACCACGCTCACAACGCGGATCTCCGACGGCCGGCTGACCGCCAATCTCTACAAGCGCGTGATCGCGAATGCGGTGCTGCGCGTGCTCCGCAACCCTGAGGGGTACACGAGCGAGAGCGAGGGCGGCTACTCGTACGGGCTGCGCTCCACTGTGTCGTCCGGTGACCTGTGGTTCACGGACGACGAGGTCGCGATCCTGTCCGGGGCTGACCAGACGGTCGGCCCCGGCACGATCGGTATCGGTCTCGACCGGGGGTGGTCGTGATGTCGCTACGCTCGCGCCCGCGGCACGTCGTCCTCGTGCAGCGCTACGCAGCCGCCACTGGATCGATCGGCCAGGAAGAGTACCAACCTGTCGGTGATCCGGTGCCGGTCCGCGGCAACTTCCACCCGCTCAGCTCGGACGAGACGGTGAGCTACGGCTTGCAGGACTACGTCGCCGGTCGTTTCCACTGTCAGGCGTGGCCCGGAGATCAGTTCAGCCGGATCGACTTCCGCAGTGCTGACTGGGACCAGGTCGGCGACGCCGAGCACTTCGACATCGGTCGCGGTACCCAGCACGTCGAGGTCCTGATTCGAAGGAGGAATCGCCGTGGCTGAGGTGTTCGCGAACGCCGGGATCGAGGCGGCGCTTCTCGCCGGGGAGAGCGACGGACTCGACGAGATCGCCAACACGCTCCTGCGCCGCGCGAAAGCGAATGCCGCGAAGCATGCGAAGGACGGCACCTTCGAGAACAGCCTCGAAGTCGTCCGCACGCGCGGGAAGCGCGGTGTCACCGACCGGCTCGTTCAGTCGACGGATCCGCTCGCTGTGCCGAAGGAACTCGGGCACGCTCTGGTCCGCGACGGCGAGACGATCGGGTACGTGAAGGGGCAGCACAGCCTCGGCAACGCGGTCCGCTCTATGCCGGCGGTCGACTGATGATCGACGGCGAGCGACTCGTCTACGAGCTATTGCAGGCGGCAGCACCGCCAGGCACACAGGTGCTCCCAGAGAGCGACCTCGACGTACTTGGCGAACTCCCCGTCTGGATGTTCCACACCGACAGCGACGGGCAGTCCGAGAACGGTCCCGGGCTGTGGTCGTTCACGCTCGACGTGAACGTCTTCGGCAACGGAATCGACGCGGCAAAGCAGCAGGCTCGGCTCTGCTACGACGCCATCTGGTCCTGGATGGACGACCCCGCGGCGACCGTCATTGACGGCGTCGGCTGGGTCTCCGAGGTCGAGGACATGTCCCTCTTCTCACGCGCGGGGACTCCGGCTCTGACCGGTCGTGGCGTGAGTCAATACGCTGGGTCGTTCGCCCTGGCACTCAGAAACTAACCACCTCCAGCACCCGTCTCGGGTGGGTCCGCACAACCCTATGGAGGAACCCGCATGGGCGTCGACAAGACAGCTCTGATCGTCCCGGGGCACGGCACGCTGTTCATCGCTGACGCGAACACGGCGCTTCCCGCAAACCCCCTCACCGCCTTCACGCTGAAGGGCACGCCGCCGTCCGGGTGGGAGAACATCGGCCACACGTCGAAGGACAACACGGCCGCGTTCAACCGCGACGGTGGCGACGCCACCCAGCTCGACTCGTGGCTGGAAGACAACGTCGACACGGTCTACGCCGCCACCAACTGGTCGCTCGGCTTCAACCCGATCCAGGTCGACAAGAACTCGCTCGATCTCGGCTTCAACGGCTGGGTCGATCCTGCTGACGGCGGCTACGTCATTCCGTCGTCGCAGGACGGCATCGACAAGGCTCTCTTCCTGCTCGCGACGGATGGCACCGGGGCACTCGGCTTCTACATGCCGGACACGACGATCTCCACCGGCGATGCCCCGTCGATGGACACGTCGAAGTTCTTCGAGATCCCGCTCTCCGCTTCGATTCACGCCGCGGACGAGGCAGTCATCGCGTCCAACGGCGGGAAGTCCGGCCTGATGAAGGTCTTCAAGACCGGATTCACCGCATCGAAGCCACTCGTGAAGACCGCCACCCCGACCGGCGCCGCGACCGGTGCGCTCGTGACGATCACGGGATCGAGCTTCACCGGCGCGACGACCGTCAAGTTCAGCGCCACCAACGCCACGGCATTCACGGTGATCAGCGACGGCGTGATCGTCGCTGTCGTGCCGTCTGGCACCGCCGGCTCCGCGGCCGTCACGGTCACGAACGCCGCCGGCGTCTCCAACTCGCTCGCGTACACGCGCGGGTGACCCCCGTCCCGCCCTGCTCTGGTAGCGGACCGGCAGGGCGGGACCCACCCCAGGTCCGCACGAAAGTAGGTCCGCTATGCCTGACATCCCCGAGGGCGCCCGAGTGCCCGACGACCACAAGATCGCGCAGTCCGAGCTGATCAAGCCCGAGGAGCACCCTGCCGGCTGGGAGCTCCTGCGCGACCCGTCCGACATCGAGTACTGGGAGTACACGACGCTCGTTGCCCTCGTCGCCGAGATCAAGACTCGCGGCGATCGCATCGAGATGACCGCCTCGCTCCTGAAGAAGGTCGGCCTGGTGGTGAAGGAGCTCCAGACGGTCTTCGCCCGCAACTCCGCAGAGTTCCGGGAGTGGATCCGCTCGTTCGGAGGCTTCGACACTGCGACCGTCGAGCTCCTCCCGCTGATCTTCGCCTACGTCAACGCACTGGGGGAAGCCGACAGCTCCGCGAGTTGATCGACGAGCACGGCGTCGCCCTCCTCGCCGACTTCCAGCAGTTCTACGGGCTCAACCTGCAGAGCTGGTGGACAGGCGAGCTGGGCACCCGTCGTGCTCTCATCCTCGCGGAGCAACTCGTTGCGATCCCGGACTCACGTTTCCGCGCCGCGCGCCGCGGCGAAGAGGTCAGCGTCTGGCACTGGCCGCACGTCCAGGAGACGATCGCCGACCTCTACGACCTCTTCGTGAAAGTCCTCGCCGGGCTGGGCGGGAACGCCGCACCTGAGGACGCGCTGTACGGCCGCCCTCGCCTAACCGCCCCGGAGACGCACGTGCCGACGATCGCCGAGTGGGACGTCGCCGGCTTCATGCGGCAGATCAACAGTTAGCCGAAGGAGGGCTCATGGCTAAGGGCCCCGGAGGCAAGAGCGTTGGTCGGCTGTCCGCTCGCATCGTCCCTGATGCGAGCCGCTTCAAAGCGGATCTGAAGAAGACCCTCGACCGTATCGAGAAGACCACCGTCCTGAAGATCCGGATGGTGCTCGATGGCAAGGACGCGATGGGGGAAGCAGAGCGCTTCCGCCGCAAGTGGCAGAGCGACTCGGACCGCTCCCCCATCATCGTCCCGGCCAAGGTCTCGGACCTCGACAAGACGTGGGCGGCCCGTCTCCGCTCCCAGGTCACCGCGGCGACGAAGAAGATTGAGGCCACCATCCCCGCCGGCATCGACGGCGAGAAGATGCGCGCCGATCTGCAGGCGCAGATCGAGAAGATCAACAAGTCGCTGAAGGCGAAGATCCCGACCGATCCCGAGGCGGCCGCCGACTTCCGCCACAAGGTCGACGAGCTCGTGCGCGACATCGAGAAGCGCACGGCCAACATCGACGTCGACGTCGAGACCCTGGGTGCCACCACACACGTGAAGGAGTTCACTCGGCGCCGCGAGCTGCCGATCGACCTGAAGATCACCCAGACGTCGATTGCGAAGGCCGGATCGATCCTGGCGTCGCTGTCCGGCGCGCGCGTGGCGGGCGACTTCGTCCAGAACCTGAGCGAGAAGCTGCAGAACCTCGACCGGTCGCTGCCGAAGATCTCTGCCGTCATCCTGGCGGTCGGAGCGATCGGTGCTGCGGCGCTCTCCTCGGTCGGCGGCATCTTCACCCTCGGATCGAGCCTTGCTGCGCTGGTGGGCCTGCTGGGGCCGCTGCCTGGCCTGCTCGGGGCGTCCCTCACCGGCGTCGTTGTGCTGGCAGTAGCGCTGTCCGACGCCGGCACACAGCTCGGTTCCCTGTCCTCGGTGTGGACCCGCCTGAAGTCGGTCATCTCGGACAACTTCTGGGCGAAGGCGAAGCAGCCCATCATCGACTTCGTTCAGTCGACGCTTCCACAGCTGTCGGCGGGGCTCGAGGGCGTCTCGTCTTCGCTGGGGTCGTGGACGGCGTCGCTCGCGGACGGGTTCAAGAAGGCGTTCGGGGACGGCGTGCTCGCGAACATGCTGGCGAAGCTGCAGGAGTCGATCTCGATCGCTGCGACAGGCACCGACGGGTTCGCGAACGCGATCGCCACGCTCGGCACCTTCGGCGCGAACAACCTGCCCCGCATGGCGCAGTGGTTCGCCGACATCACGAAGGAGTTCGACGCGTGGCTCACCCGTGTCGAGGGCGACGGGTCACTCGACAAGTGGCTGAACAGCGCCATCGACGCGGCCAAGCTGCTGTGGAGCTCGTTCGGTTCGATCTTCGACATCTTCTCCGGCATCTCGTCGGCGGCGCAGGCTGCCGGCGGCGGCGGTCTCGTGACTGTGCAGAGGGTGCTCGCGAAGATCGCGGAGGTCGTCAACGGCCCGGCTTTCCAGACGACCCTTGCCACCTTGTTCGAGGGTGCCGCGGCTGGCGTCGACGGGCTCCTCACGGCGCTCGGCCCGCTGGGCAACATGCTCTCCGCTCTCGCTCCGACCCTCTCGTCCGTGATGTCGTCGATCGGCGTCATGGTCGGGACGGTGCTGAGCCAGATCGCGAACGAGCTCGCGAAGCCGGAAATCCAGACGGCAATCATGTCGCTGTTCAACGGGATCCGGGACGGGATTCAGGGGCTCCTCCCTGCTCTGCCCGCGCTGGGTACCCTTTTCGCGACCGTGGCTCAGTTTGCCGGTGTTCTCGCAGGCCAGCTCGGCTCCGTGCTTGGCCAGGCGATTCAGACCCTGGTCCCGGTGGTGACCGAGCTGCTGACGCAGCTGCAGCCCATCGTCCCGGTGCTTGGCCAGGAACTCGTGACTGCGCTGATCCAGGTGACACCGAGTTTCCTTCAGCTCGCGCAGGCGCTCGGTCCTCTTCTGGTGCAGCTACTCGAGATCGCGGCCAATACGCTGCCTCTGCTCGCTCAGAACATCAACCAGCTCGTGCCCGTGATCAGTTTCCTCATCCAGGTCGTGACCGCGATCCTGACCCCGCTGCAGTATTGGATCGCGATCGGTTCGAACGTGACGAAGGTGCTGACCGGCGTGCAGACGCAGGCACAGTTCCTCTCGAAGGCGCTGAGCGGCGAGTTCGGGCCGGTTCTGCAGTGGGTGGCTCAGAATGTGCCGCCCGTGACGGATGCACTCAAGAACGGGCTTGGCGCCGCGGCTTCGTTCGTAGGAACCGCCTTCTCGAACGTCTCCGGCGTGATCCGTGGTGCGATCAACGGGATCATCGCGATGGTGAACGGGGCGATCCGAGCGATCAACTCGCTCTCGGTCACGATCCCCGACTGGGTGCCGGGAATCGGCGGTCAGAAGTGGGGAATCCACCTGCCGACGATCCCGTCGCTTGCGAGTGGAGCGGATATCCAGCCAACGCCGGGTGGCACCCTCATCCGAGTTTCGGAAGCGGGTCGGCCTGAGACGGTGACGGATCTCGGGCGCACGAACGCGCTGATCGAGCTGACGAGTCGCCTAGCCCGGGCAGCGCTCGGACAGGGTGGCTCGACCAGCAGTCCGATCTTCAACATCAGCGAAGTGTCCGATCCGAACGGAACGGCGATGGCAGTGCTGCGCAGACTCGATGCTTTGGGGGCGTGATGGGTGTCCCGTATGGGCTTTCAAACGTCAACATTGACGGTCTCGATCTCGCGGCCGTGGACGTTGATCTCGGTGTGAAGTTCGGCGTCACCACGCTCAGTGGCTGGGAGGGTGCCTCCAAGCCCTCCCTCGATCTGACTAACCGGGTCCGCTCTCAGGGAGCGATAGGCGGGGACTCGTTTTCGGGTCCCCGCCACATCACGGTGGGCGGGTGGATCCGGTCCCGCGACCCGTTGCGGATCCTTCCTGCGAAGGACGCACTGCTGTCGGCGTTCGCGCGCGAGGAGCGCCTCTTGACGGTCACCGAGGTCGGCGTCTCCCGCTGGGCGATGGTCCGCCGGGAGGACGAACCGATCATCACCCGCAAGTCGAGGTGGTACGCCGAGTACTCCGTCCAGGTCGCCGCTGAGGATTCCCGCAAGTTCGGGAACGTGCTCACTCAGGCGACGCGGCTCCCGGCGACGTCCGGCGGGTTCACCTACCCGCACACCTATCCGTATGTGATTGCGTCAACGACGGTTTCGGGTCAGGTGTTTCTGACGAACCCGGGCAATGAGACGGGGCCGGTGACGCTCCGCATCGATGGCCCGGTGAAGGGTCCGGTGGTGACGCACACGGCAGGGGACCTGAAGAGGCAGCTGCAGTTCGCGACGTCGCTCGAGCTCGGCGTGGGTGAGTGGATCGATGTCGACATGGAGAACCACCTGGTGCTCGCGAACGGGCAGTCGTCGCGCGCCGGATGGGTGACGCAGCGTGGTTGGTCAGGCTTCGAGCCTGGTCTGAACACGTGGGCGTTCACTGCCGCCGTCTTCAACCCTGGCGCACAGCTGACCGTGATGGCCACCGAATCGTGGCAGTGAGAAGGAGATCTGATGGTTGACCGGATCGGACCTGTGGATGCCGTCTCGAACGCGCCGGCGTATAACGGGCGTTGGGAGCGGCAGCTGCGAAGCGTCCACCAGGCGATGGGATCGACGTCGCGGCCCCTGGGCGTTCGTACTGGGGTTCGTCCGGGTACTCCCGCGACGACGGTCACGGCGACTTCGACGACGTGGACGTGTCAGCCGTTCGCGGGCGTGGCTGATGTCGAGGCTGCGGCGGAGGCGAGCGGGTACCCGTTCAGTTTCGACGCGGTGAAGACGGGCGCGATGACGCCGGCCGATGGCAGCCTGCCGCGCATCGACATCCTCTACGTTCAGATCGATGATCCGGCGGAGGGTGACGCATCGACAGTTCCGGCCGTGTCGCTGGTTTACCGAGCTGGCGTCGCTGGCTCGTCGACTCCGCCGTCGCCACTTGTGACGCGGGCGTTCGTGATCGCGCAGATCAACGTTCCGAAGTCGGGTACGGGCTCGCCGACGGTGACGTGGGTGGCTCCGTACACGGCGGGGGCGGGCGGGGTCATCCCGGTGCTGACACTGGACCAGCTGAACGCCTGGACGACGGCGCCGGATCAGCAGCGTGCACGGGTGACGTCCGATGTCACGGCCGCGAACAACGGCGACTATCTGTTCAACGCGCAATTGGTGGCATGGGTGCGGGCGACCCCGTGGACGCTGGTCAACTCCCGCTCCGTCGGCACAGGGAACGCATTCTCGAACGCCCTCTCGTACACCGACTTCCCGAACGCGACTGACGCGGCCGCGTTCCTGCGCACGATCACGAAGAGCTTCGCCGGCACGAAGCTCGTCGTCCGCGCGTTCATGGGCGGCTCGCTGACGGCAGGATCCGCCCAGAACATGGGACTCGGCATCAACATCGACGGCACCGACTACGACATCGACGCCGTGCCCGTCGCTGCCGCGACAACCTACTTCAAGATCGCGGGCGAGGTCGAGATCGCGGGCCTCGCGGCCGGTATGCACACCGTGAAGCTGCGCTTCAAGGCGTCGGCGGCATCGCAGGTGACCGCGCTGGCCCGCGCCGGCTACTCCATCACCGAGACGAACTAGGAGACCTTCGTGGACCTGCCCGACAACTACCAGGACTTCACCCTCGACTACGGGCCCGGCGCGTACATCCACGTCGGCAAGACCAACGCCGACCGGGAGGCGGCACGGGCAGAGGTCGCCGCCGAGTACGCCGGCGTCTTGATCCTCGACGAGGAACCCACCGCGGAGGTGACACCGTGACCGATCCGAACATCCCGGTCGACAGCGACGGGGAGCCCTTCCCTCCGATGAACGCGGCGAAGGTCCCGGCACCGGAGGCGATCAGCTCGAGCTACGGCGAGGAGGACCCCGATGCCTGACCTCCTGAACCGCAGCGCCGACGACATGCTCGCCGCGATGGCCGCCCAGTTCGAAACGAAGTGGCCGAACCCGTGGTGGCCGAAGGGCATCAGCGCGTACGACGACTGCGCCGCATGCGTCTCGTTCTACCTCTTCGGCCTGAACTCGCTGGGGAACCCGTTCTACAGCTACGTCTCCCAGGTCCAGACCTGGGGTCGCAACCTCGGCGTCTGGCACGCCGGATCGGCCGGTGTCCGCCGCGGCGACGTCCTCGCGTTCGACTGGGACGGCGACGGCGACCCCGACCACACCGAGATCGTGGTCTCGGTCTCCTCGAACGGGTCGATCGTGACCTCGCGGGGAACGAACTCGAACCCCGGCGACGACATGCGCGACCGCACCCGCTCGGCCGGCTACATCCTCTCCTACATCCGCCCGCCCTACCCGGGCACCACCACCGCCGGAACCGGCACCAGCACCCCCATCTCCCAGGAGGACGACATGTTCAGCGATCAGGACCGCGAAGACCTCACCTACGTCGTGAACAAGACGAAGGACTACGACGGCGCGTTCGGCGAAATCCGGGCGAACCTCAACAAGCTCCTCGGTGGTGCGCGCGAGGTCGCCCCCGGTGTTCGTCTCCAGCAGCTCCAGACCGTCGCGGGTGTGGCCGGCGGCTGGTACTACGTCGTCGACGATGCGTCGCTCCCGGCCTTCGGCGCCCGCTACAACATCGGTCAGGGTGTGCTCACCCTCACCCAGCGTCGGATCGCGGGTGAGGAACTCAACACCGCAGAGCAGCAGATCATCAACAACGCGGTTCAGGCGGCGTTGGCCATGAGGCCCAGCCACGCATAAGAGGCCGAGGGAGGTCGCCTAGTGTCGAGCGATTACCAGTGGGTGGCAACCGAGCTTCGCACTGGTGAGTTGATCGCCGAACTGCCCGAGCTCGACGTCGGCAGCATCACGAAGTCGCTTGGAAAGTTCACCACCACTACCGCATCTCTGCCGCTTGCTCGCGCACCGGAGAACTGGCGCCGTGCGACGCTTCAGGGGGCGACGGTGCTGAACTGTCTCGACAAGAAGGCGGACCCCCAGGTCGGAGTTCCAATCTGGTCCGGGTTCATCACACGACGCCCGCGTCAGGGCACCGGGAAGCTTGAACTGTCGCTCGCGACGGTCGACGCCTACTTCGACCGTCGGTACGTCGGAGACCGGTCGTATAACAACGTCGACCAGAACAGCATCGTCACCGACTTGGTGGCATCGTTCGCCGCGACCGGTAGCAACGGCGGCATCCCGATCCGTGTCGAGGTCGTGACCGCGGGAGCCGGGAAGGTTCGAGTCCGGAACTACAAGGACATGAGCGACAAGACGCTGTACTCGGCGTTGACGGAGCTCATGGGCGTCGACGGCGGCCCCGAGTGGGCGGTCTTCACCGAGTGGCAACACAACCCAGAGCGGCTGACGTTCGTCCTACGGGTCGGTGACCGGATCGGGTCGGCTGCAGCAGACGGGCTCGACCCGAACGTGCAGTTCGACTTGCCGGGGTCGCTGGCCGAGTTCGAGCTGATGGAGGACTACTCGGCGGACAACGCTGGGAACGACTTCATGGCTGTCTCGACTGCGATTGGAGACACCCGTCCGCAGTCGGAGCACATCCTCGTGACGGATCCGGATCGACCGACGTTCGAGCGGCGCTTCACCCCGTCGTCGTCGATCGTGGACGTGAACACGCTGAACGATCACGCTCGGAAGAAGGCGACGCTGCAGGGCGGCGGGACGAACACGCTCACGATGGTGTCGATCTCGAAGGGCGTCGATCGGGTCGGGGTGACCTGGGATGTCGGCGACGACGTTGGGGTTCAGATCGCGGACACCGTCCCGGACTTCCCTGACGGTTTTTCGGCGGCGGTTAGGGCCACAGGCTGGCAGATCGATTTCGGTCGCAGTATCGACAAGGTGACGCCGGTTCTTGAGGGCGTCTCGACGGAGGACTGACATGGTCGATAACGCGAAACTCGTTCGGGACCTGGAGGATCTCCGGCGGCAACTGCGCGAGCTTGGTCCGTCGATCGCGGACGCGTTCGCTCCGGTGATCGCGGACCTGCAGGAGACAATCGAGGACACGATCGAGGCGAACTACTACAACAAGACGCAGACCGATTCCCAGATTGCCGCGAAGGTCGCGAACCCGGGGGCGATCGCCCCGACGACGGTCAGCGCGTCCGGGGCGGTGACGTCCTTGAGCACGATCTCGGGTGCGGGCGTCTCGTCGAGCGCCGGCATGTCGGCGACGGGCGACATGACCGCGACCGGCGCTCACCGCGGCGCCGACGTGTACGCGACGAACGCGCCAACCTTCAACATCACCGCGACTCGCGTCGCCGGCTGGTGGGAGAGCGCGACCGGCCGCGGCGGCACGGCGTCGTCGTCGGAACGCTTCAAGACCGAGATCGAGGCAGTCGGCCTCGATCACCTCCGCGCGATCCTCAGCATCGACGTCGTGCACTTCTCTTACATCGACGAAGTGCGCAAGCGCGACGACTCGACCTTCGAGGGGTACGTCGGCCCGGACTACCACGTCGCGACGAACATCGGGGCGATCGCTGAGCGCCTGCACGAGGCGGGGCTGTGGGAGTTCGTGGTCTACGAGCGCGAGCCGGTGATCGAGCAGCAGGAGAACGAGGACGGCGACCTGGTCGACGTCGTCGTGGGTGACCAGCTGAAGCTCGGCGCGGACGGGGAACCGATCCCGTTCGGGATCCACGACATCCTGATCGCCTACTCGCTGCTCCCGATCGTGGCTGACCACGAGAAGCGGCTCGACGCGATCGAGCAGCACTTGGGGCTGTGATCTACTCCTGGAGCCACGCGGTGCACTGATTGCTTGCGTCGTAGGCGACGCACTGTTGGCCCTGGTCGTTCAGCGGGTCGCAATTCGACTCGTTGCCCTGCGCGTCGACGGCCATCGCGTGGGTCCCTGCGGGGCACTTCGTCGGGCCGGACGGTGCGGAACCGCCGCCTGTGCTGCTGCCGCTGTCAGTGCTGTCGCCGTCGGTCTGCTCCTGGGCGGAAGCGGCCTGGCGTGCGGCCTCTGCTGCGCGCTCGGCTGCGGCCGCGGCTTCCTGCTGGGCGGCGAGCTCGGCAGCGCGCTGGTCGGCGATCGCCTGGATGCGGGCTCGCTCGGTTGCGGCGGCTGCGGAGCCAGCAAGCGCCGCATCCTCGGTCGCGGCGGCGGTGAGGGTCTTGCCTTCTGTCTTCACGCTGCTCATGAGCTGGGTGTGGGCTTCCTGGCCGGCGCGCACGTTGACCGCGAAGACGGCGGCCGCAGCGATCACGGCGGCCGTGATGATGCCTGCGATCGTGCCGCCGATGATCTTCGCGCGGCGGCTCTGTGGTGCTTCCCCCTGGGTGTCGCTCATGCGCAGAAGGGTAGCGCTGTGGCCGCCGAATTAATACCCCCGAGTGAGGACTGCTCATCTCGGTGAGCATCTTTCCACCCTGAGAGGGGATCTGCATGCCGGACTGGCTGCTCGCCATCATCATCGCGGCGATCGCTGCATCGGGAGGTTGGCTCACGTGGCTGACGAACCGGCGGTCCTCGGACAAGGCGGATATCCGCGACTTGCGAGACCGCATGGACGAGCTCGAGCGTCGGGATCTCATCTGGCGCAACTACGCCCAGAGGCTCCGAGATCACATCTACGCGGGCTCGCCGCCGCCGCCCCCTGAGTGGCCGACGGATCTTTACGCGGGGAAGAAGCGATGACGAGCAGGACCCGGGCGCGTTGGACCAGCGCCGCGATCATCGTCGGCACCCTGATTCTGATCGCATCGATTGCAGGCACTTTCTGGGTGCAGCAAGGGCGCATCGACATCGGTGCCGCCCGCTACGACAACCTCTCTGCGAAGTACGACCGACTCTTCACCCAGTACTCCCGCCTCTACGGTGATTGCGCCGAGTCGACCAACTGCGAGCCCACTGCGCCGGCACCGGAGGCGATCCCTGGCCCGCAAGGCTCCGCGGGCGCCGCTGGTCCTGCTGGCCGTGACGCGACCGATGCGCAGATCGCTGCCGCGGTGCGCGACTATTGCGACGCTCGCCTCGGATGCGCGGGAACGCCCGGCATCGGTACTCCGGGTCGCGACGGCACCGACGGCAAAGACGGCAAGGACGGCCAGACCATCGTCGGGCCGCCCGGCGCGACAGGCGCCACCGGCGCAACTGGCGCGACCGGCGAGACGGGAGCGCCGGGTCCGGCCGGCGCCGACGGCCAGCCTCCCCTCTCTTGGACGTACACCGATGCGCTCGGCATCCAGTACTCGTGCACCCGCACGGACCCGTTCGATCCCACCGCGCCGACGTACTCGTGCGCCCCTACTCCGATTGGAGACCAGCAGTGAGCAAGCATGTCCTGGCTGCCTTGAGCAGCCCTCTTTTCACCGCCGCGTGGTGGAAGGCCGCGAGCCTCCGCGCGCTGCGCACGGCGGTGACGATCGCGATCCCGTACCTCGGCACGGCGGTCCTCTTCGCCGGTGTCCCGTGGCTGTCGATCCTCTCGGCCGCGGCGCTCGGCTATCTCGCCTCCCTGGTGACGTCGTTGGCTGGCATTCCGGAGGCGGCGGGCACGAGGATCCCTGCGTGGCTGGCGCTGCTCGAGCGGACGGTGAAGACGGTCGCGCAGGGTATCGCGGTCGGTATCGGCAATGCGGTGCTCTTCACCGACGTGCACTGGTCGACCATCCTGCAGGCCGCCCTGATCTCGGGTCTCGGCTCGCTGCTGCTCGGCGTGCTCGGCTACCTGCCGGAGGCTGCCTCACCCGCCCCTGCCGTCCAGAACGACGACGGCTCGTACACGATCACGTCGCTTCCCGGCTTCACCACCCCGAAGGAGTAAACCATGGCTGTCATCGCGAAGGCCTATGGGCTGTTCCTGAAGTCGCTGTTCAACAAGGAGATCGACTGGGACAGTGACAGCATCAAGGCGATGCTCACGACGTCGGCGTACGTGCCGGATCAGGACGCGCACCAGTACAAGTCGTCGGTGACGAACGAGCTCGTCACCACGGCGACCACGCTCTCGTCGGCGGCCTCGTCGGGTGCGACGACGATCTCGGTCGCCGCGTCAATCCCGGTCGGGAACGCGATCGCGATCGACACGGGCGGCACGGTCGAGTACCGCATCGTCACCGCAGTGACCGGGTCCGGCCCGTACACGCTGACGCTCGGTGCGATCGGCACCGGTTCGGCGGCGCTCGGCTCGGCCCACGCGTCGGGCGCGACCGTGCAGGCGAACCCGGGCTACACGGCCGGCGGCATCGCTCTCTCCGGGGTGACGGTGGCGTACAACGCGTCGACGAACACGCTGACGCTGGATGCGAACGACATCTCGTGGGCGTCGGCGACGATCAACGCGCGCGAGCTGGTGCTGTACGACTCGATGCCGTCGACGGACGCGACGCGGACGCTGATCGGGTACGCGGACTTCGGCGCCGACATGGCGTCGCAGAACGCGGCGTTCTCGGTCGCGTGGGATCCGGCCGGGATCCTGACGGCCACCGTGGCCTGATGCCGGCCGTCACGGCGTCGACTCGCCGCGACCGGTTTACGGTGGAGCCGGCGTCGGGCGGCCTGCAGCTGGTCGACCCGTCGAGCCCGGCCGGTGTGCAGCCGTCCGGGCTGATGGGCTGGTCGCTGGCGTTCTCGGACGAGTTCAACGGCTCGAGCCTGGACCGGCTGAAGTGGGACACGGTCTACCCGGCGTGGCCGCGGTTCCTTGCGCAGTCTCCTGGCGGGAACCGGACGAACACCGACAACGCGAACTACTACAGCGACGCCTTGGCGACGGTCGACGGGTCGAGCAACCTCGTGCTCACGATGGCGCAGGACTCGACGACGTACCCCGGGCTCTCGTACAAGTCAGGCATGGTGCAGTCGCTGAAGTCGTTCACGACCTCGCCGGGCAGCTTCGTCGAGATGCGCATCCAGGTACCCGTGCTGTCGAACATCATCTGGCCTGCCGGGTGGGAGTCGAACGCGGCGACGGACCAGTGGCCGCCGGAGACGGACATCTTCGAGCTGTTCGGGATGGGGCCGGGCATCGAGCAGAACGTGTACGTGACGACGTCCGACAAGGACACCGTGCACGTGAACGCGCCGAGCTCGCTCACCTCGTGGCACACCTACGGCGCCTGGTGGAAGTCGGACGGGACGACGGTCTTCTACATCGACGGTGCCGTGTCGCGGACGTCGTCGAAGGCGATCGGCGGGAGCCAGTACCTGATCCTGAACTTGGCGGCCCGGACCGGGCAGTCGTGGCCGGGTGCGAACCCGACGATGCTGGTGGACTACATCCGATCCTGGAGGTGACCCGTGGCCGCATCGATCCTGCAGTCGGCGACCGCGGCCGCCACCGGTGCCAGCGTATCGGCGACGCTCGCGAGTCCTCCGACGGTGGGGAACACTCTCGTCCTGATCGCGAACTCGAACAACGTCATCACGCCGACGGGCTCGTGGACGTCCCGGTTCCACTATCTCTCGGACCAGGACTTCTACATCTGGACGCGACCGGTCGTCGCGTCGGACGTGACGACGTTCACGGTGACGCCGGGCGCGGCCGACTACGTGAGCATGATCGTGCTCGAGCTGGCGGGTGTCTCGTCGACGCCGTTCGATGTCGTCGGGACGGTCGGGACGGCGACGAACGCGACGAGCCTCGCCGCCGGCACGGTCACGACGACCGCTGCCGGGGATCTCGTGCTGGCGGTGCACGCGCAGCACGGCTACTCGGGCACGATCTCGGATACGTTCTCGTGGAACAACTCGTTCACGTCGGTCGCGCAGGCACTGGCGCCGACGGGTGCCTCGGCTGCGAAGACGTCCCTGGTGGTCGCGCAGAAGACGCAGGCGGCGGCGGGCGCGGTCGGTGCGACGACGGCGACGTGGGTGAGCCAGGCGCAGAACGTCGCCGCGGTGCAGATCGCGTTCAAGGCGGGCGCCGGCGGCACCCCGGTGTCGGTCACGGTGCCGACGATGACGATGACCGCGCAGGCGATCGCCCCACGGGTGTCGGCCGGCGGCGCGGTCGCGGTGGCGGTGCCGCCGATAGTCGTGTCCCTGGCGGCTCCGGTTCCTGCGATCACGGCGGGGCGCACAGTCGACGGTGGCGGCCCGATGACGGTCGGTGTGCAGATGCATGCTCCGGCCGTATCTGCGGGCGTGAGCGTCTCGATCGGCGTGCCGGTCATGCTGGTGTCGGCGAGCATGCCGTCGCCGCAGCCGGGCGCTGGCGGCTCCGTGCAGGTCGGCGTGCCCACGATGGTGCTGGGGTTGGATGTCCAGCCGCCGCGCCCGTCGGTCGGGATCGCGACGGCCGTGCGCGTGCCAGCCTCGCAGGCCTCCGTCGCGATGGCGGCCCCGGCGGTCGCGGTATCTGCTGGCGGTGTGCTGGTGGGGGTCCCGCCGATCGTGCTCAGCGTCGGCGTGGGCGTGCCTCGTGTCACCGCTGACCGCGCGTTGACGGTGTCCGCTTCCCCGATGCTGCTCGCCGTCGCCCTCGGTCCTGTGACGGTGTCGACGGGCGGCGGCCCGCGTGAAGCGCTGATCGTGCATGTCGTCGGGCCCATGCGGAACCCGTGGCGTGTGGTCGGTCCGATCCGTGAGGACGAGGTGGGAGGAGCGGGCGGATGACTTATCTGAGCCCGGACGGCCGCGAGCCGTTCTTCTGGGTCTTCGACGAGGACCTGCCCGATGGTGCGGTCGTCGAGGTCAGCATCGGCGGAGCCTGGCACACGCTGGAGATGGACGGTCGGGTCGGAAGCCTGTGCCTGGCCGGCCCTGACGCGACCTCGCCGAACGCGGTGACCGTGAACGCGGACGAGTACCTTCCCGTGCGTGTGACCGCGCAGGGCTATGGAGGCCCTGGCGACCCGGACATCATCGTCCGTGGTGGCGGTGCCATTCAGCTCGACCGGAGGTAGTGCGGCCGCGCTCTGGCCTTCCGGCAGCGCAGCGGCACAGACTGGTCGAGGTTCTAGCAGACCATGGGCCCCCGGCTCACCTTCGGGTGGGCCGGGGCGTTCTCTGCGTTCTACCCGTTGGGGTGAGACGGGCTGTCGCAAGTCCCGCTTGTGGGGGTGGGGGTCCGGTTTCCTAGGTGCAAAGCTGACGTCGTGAATGATGCCGATCTCGAGTCCTCACCGTTTCGAGCTGATCTATCCCGCCGAGGGCTCGTGACCGGAGGCCTGTCCCTGGCAGCCCTAGCCGCAATGGGCGTGATGTCCGCTCCTCCTGCGTGGGCAGACTCGCCCCTCAGTTTCAATCAGGTCAAGAACATGGCGCTCGGTGAGGAGAATCGGACGCTGTCCCAAGTGAAGGCGGATCTCGCCGTCACCGGACCGTGGGCAAGCTTCAATGGCGAATGGTGCGCCTGGTTCGTCACCTGGCTTTTGCACAACAACGGGATCGGCTACGAAGTGGGGGCACAGGATCCGTATGACACCTACAAAGCCATGGGGCGCGTCGGCACGAAACCGACGGTGGGAGCCCTAATCTTCTTCGACTCGCCGGCTTCTCACGTCGGTCTCGTCATCGGAACCAACGGTTCTGTGTGCGAAACCGTAGAAGGGAACGCCGGCGGTAACCCGTGGTCATCATCGGTGGTGCACCACAATACCGGCAGGTCGGGGACGGCGTATGCCTATCCGGTATATGCCGACCAGGACTCCAGCACGACTAGCCCTACCCCAACCCCGGAGGATGACATGACCACGATGGAACTCGTTCGACAGGATGGAGATGCAGCGGTGTACTTCTCCGTCAACCGCATCATCCGTTACCACATCACCGCTGCTTCGCTCACCGATTATCAGTTCTGGCTCAACCAGCTGAAGGCCAACAACCCGTACGCGAACCCCAACGTGCAGGTCGTCCAGAACGTCGCTTCCTTCGGCGCCGTCCTCGGCTAGCCCAACACCGACAAGAACCCCGCCTACCTGACGGCAGAGCGGGGTTCTTTCGTTCCCTCCCGGTGTTTGCGGTAGAAGCGGACGAGGTGCGTGTGACGGAGAAGCCGGAGATCGTGGTTCGTGGTGGCGGGTGGATTCGTCTCACCGCGTGAACACTCTGGTGGCCGCCCTGCACGGCCACCTATCGTCGATACCGGTTCTAGCAGACCATGAGCCCCGGCTCACCCTCATGGGTGGGCCGGGGTCTTTCGTCGTTGTGCGATTCGTGAGTTATCTGTCGGCTGCGTACAGCAAGATAGTTACCGTGCTCTACGCATACGTTGATGAGTCATACATCGAGGGGGAAGTTCACCTCATCGGTGTGCTCGTGTTGAATGCTCATCAGAATCGGATGCTAGGCCTCGCCCTCGACAAGATTGTTTTCGAGACCAACAAGCGGAACCCCTCGGTATCGATGGATATCGAGCTGCACGGTCAACAGCTTTTCCAGCGCAGCGGGGAATGGAGTTGCCTGCGAGATACGCCCCGCATCGCTTTCACTGTCTATCGGGCCGCTGTCGGCAAGATCGTGGCGTCAGGGGGTGTGTGGATCGTCGGTGGAGTTCGACGCATTGACCGGCTCGCACAGCGCTACGTGAACCCAACACCCCCACACGAGATCGCTCTTCAATACGCCCTCGAGCGTGTGCATGACTACGCAGAGTCACAAGGCGAAGACGTTGTGATTATCGCAGATCAGGTACCTGACGCGGCGCACCATCAAGCACGTATCAACCAGTTTCAGGCTCGCGGGAGGACTCCTGGGTGGAATCATCGCGACCTATCGAGGATCCGTCCTGAATTCATGTGGGAGGACTCGCGGTCACACAGGGCCCTTCAAGCCGTCGACATGCTGACCTATGTGTACCTGCGCAAGAGGTTCGTCTCAAACGCTCACCCGCGCCCTACGCTCGAAATTCAGAAGCTCAGCGACTTGGCTAGGCCTTTGCTCCATTCGTGCTACATCTGGACGCCTTAAGCACTGAGGGCCTCGCTCAGCGAGGCCCCAGGCGGATGACGTTCCCGTGGGCCCGTCATGGCTCAAAAGTACCACAACCTCTGCTGGCTCTACACAGGCTGTGCACAGTTTTATCCACAAGTTATCCACAGAGGGGCCGTGTGGTTGCGGGCGCACCTTTTTGTCGTTTAGGACGGTTTGGGAGGATCGGCTAAAGCGGGCTTGAATGCAGGGTGTGCTCGCTAAAGCGAAACGCTATTTGCTTGCATTCCGGTGTTCGCGCCAGAACTTCACAAGCTCGTCGGCGGGTGGTCGCACAACTCAACGTTGCGCAGTTGCGGTTGCGCCACTCCCGAAGGAGCCCCCATGACTGGGCCTAGCCGTGGCGGCCGGATAGCCCTAACCTGAGGAGCCTAATCTAACCACCTAGGAGCGATGACTGACTCAGGCCCGGAACCATTGGTTATCCGGGAAGAGCCGCCACTGCCCGATGATGCAATTGTCGTACGCGGAGGGATCATGCTACGGGCTTCAGTCGAAGCGGCGGCTGTTACAAACTACCGGGACTACGGATTTTACGGCGTTTCAACGTTCGCGATCCCAGGCCTGACCGCCTCAGAAATATGGGAAAAATCTCCGAAGATTGCGCCGCCCAATTATCGGAGAATTCGAGTCACCACGGCAGGTGCTGTACGCGCGGCAGGCTTTGAGCTCTCACCTACGTGGGAATCAGACCATTTCGATATTGTTCTAGATAACCCGCCGGATGAAACGACCTGGTCGAAGCTCGATGAGCTATTTTCGCCACCAACTAATCAGCCGGACGAGTGGGAGGTTGAAAGATGAAGTTTCTCGTCGATTTTCAGGCAGCGAGAGATGATGGGCGAATCACCGCGTCCCTTGACTATCACCTAGGCTCAGGACTCTTCTTGATTCCCGAAGTGGGTCAGCGTGTCGCCATCGACGATGGTGAAGATCATTCCGCGTTTGCAACCGTTCGCGGGGTTCGAGGCAGACTTGTGGATATGGTGATTGATTGGGATAGCTGGCGAGATGCGGCAGAGCCGCAACCCCTGATCCAATCGGTCAACTATCGCGATGAGAATCGTGGGGTACGCAGTTCAGTTTCCAGCGGTTCGTACGCTTGAAAGGCATGATCCTCCTCTGCGACTACGCAGAGGAAAATGCCGGCAAACTGAACATAATAGGTGGCGGATTCTCGAGAATCTTCAACGGGCAGGGATTCGACCTATCGGTCGCCGGCAAGATTTGGATTCCGTGGTCTGAAACGAACGTCCGTCATCGATTCGAACTCACCTTGACCGATGCAGACGGAGCCGTCGTCCGCCAGGGCGACTCTGACGTGGATGTTCGTGTGGACGCCGAGTTCGAAGTCGGACGCCCTCCTGGGATGATGCACGGGACTGAGGCGGACATGCCTTTGGTGTTTCGATTCCGCGACTTAAGGCTGGAACCTGGTCGATACACCTGGCAGCTAAGCGTCGACTCCGCTGAGGCAGCGAGTGTTGCGTTCAGCGTAGAAGCCTGAGAACCCTCACTTCCTCATTGCCGCGCGGCGGGGCTACTCCTTCGTCGCCGCACATGCTGTTCCTCACCCCCCTGCGCGGGCCGCTCCGCCGATCGCCACCTGTCAGCTAGCGGCTGACCCAACGCCCTTTCTCCCACGACACACCGAACGTGTGCGTGTCATGGGCGAAGAACTCATGCTCGCGATCCATGAGCCCGTCCTCGTGTCCTGCGTCGCCCATGCACTGAACGTCGGGCACGCCTCGCCAACCTTTACCTCTCCGCACGATAACGGTAGCTCGAAGCTGGCATCAATCTTCGGTATCCATGACCCGACCGTAGCGTTGACCTCTGACGCGAAGGGCCATAGTTTTCGTGTGGCGTGACCAATGATCACACTGGCTCAACGGATGCCTCGGTGCAGCTTCGTCCGCCGTCACTATGCTCGATTCGAGGGGAGGCGTGGCTCGAACATAAGCTGCCCACTAGTGGCTGCCAGTGGTTTTGCCCGCCTCCCCTGCCCGCATCATCCGATCGACTTGTCTGAAGATGTCGCGCGCGACGTAGCGTTTGAGGCTCCTAATCGCGTTGGCCTTCGACACTCCCTCGGTCGTGCGCCGTCGAACGTACTCGCGAGTGCGACCGTCGCGGGACAGTCGTACGACGACGATGGTGTGGATCGCGCGATTGAGTTGGCGGTCACCGCCGCGGTTGAGGCGGTGCCGGGTCGTCTTACCTGACGCGTACTCGATTGGCGCGACGCCGGCCAGCGATGCGAACGCGGACTCGGATCGGACGCGGCCGACGTGGGAGTACGCACCGAGGATAACTGCGGCAGTGACGGGGCCGACTCCGTAGATCTCCAGCAGCCCAGGAGCGAGGGATTTGACGACGGCCTCGAGGTCGCTCTTGTTGCTGTCGAGCTGTTCGAGGAGCAGCAGGTATTCGTTGGCCATCCGGGATACCTCTCGGCGCCCCAGCATGGTGAGCGGGTCGTCGGCTCTGGCCCAGTCGGGGTCTGCGAGGGTGCGGATGGTGGAACGGCTGATCTTGCGGGTTGTGTCCAGGCCGAGGTCGACCGTGCGCACGATCGCCCCGAGCCGGTTGCGAACAGCAACCGAGCGGATCTCCATGTCGCGACGAGACATCACGAGGAGGCTGAGCATCTGGCGAGCGCCCCACGCACGCGGTCGGGCGAGGGACTCTAGTCGCGTACCTAGTAGGCGGTATGCCGCCCACACAGCATCGGTCTGGTCGTTCTTGGGCCTGGTGGGATCACGCGTTCTAACCCGCGCGTCGCAAACCTCAAATCCGGCATCCGCAGCGACCTGGGCGAGGAGTGAGCCGTAGGAGTTTGCGCCTTCGATCGCGAGCAGTGTCTCGCCACTCACGATCGTGGTGATCCACGAAAGGGCGGCCTGAATGCCTTGCCGGTCTGCCCGGAACTCTGAGGTTGCGCGCACCTCGCCATTGCCACTTCGCAGGACAGCATACGTGTGGGACTCAGAATGCGTGTCCACACCTACGACGAATTCGAATCGGTCTGAGACGACACGGCTGGAGAGGGCGCCCACGTGGGAAAGATACCCTGTGAGCCTCTAACCGGCTGGGTGTGGGTTCGGTGGGCCGTTCCAATACCCTGTTGGTGAACCGCTCTCGAAGAGCACCAGATTGTCCGCCCGCTCGAGCGAATCGCACACCGCCATCAGCCGGCGCTCTGCCGGATCCAAATCCCACCGGATGAGCAAGTACTGATCTCTTCCCTGCTTGTCCGTGTACCGGCGAATTACCGCTTTGGGGATCACCTTGTCGTCCCGCATCACAAGCCAGGTGTCCCGGTCGTATCGGATGGGTTTCGGACGCGTCACTGATTCATTAGAACATATGTTCGATTTAGGGAGGCGGTGAGGCTGATCGCATTGGCTCTACGAGGGCCCTCGAGCAGCAGCCGCTCGACACCTTTCTGAGAGTACTCACACCCACAGAAGGCGGGTATTGCAACCGTTCTGGCTCGTGTCCGATTCTGGAGCAGCCGTGGGGGTCACGGTCTTTAGTACATGGGGGTTCCTTATGGAAACTAGAACTCATCGCGCCGTCTTCACCGCTGTGGCAGCAGCGGTTTTCGGGGGAATGTCTCTTCTGGCGGTATCGCCCGCTTCAGCCGCCGGCCAGCCGACACCATCGCCGGCTGGAGGCACCATCTCGATCTGCGCGGGGACGGACGTGAACTTGAACGATCCGACGACCGGTGCTCCGCTCTCTCTGGACGAACAGCAGGAGCTCATCGACCACTTCGCTTGGAAGTGCGCCCACCCCGCCGCAGCTGAGGCAGCGCACGGTTCAACCCAAGTATCTGGGCGTGGGATGAGCCCGAACAAGGTCATCAACGGCGTTGGCGACGTGGCTGCTCATCTGACGATCACAGTGGGGAGCGTTGTGTGGTCGACCACCGCGAGCTCCCTAGCCTCAGGCTACAAGAAGCTTGACTGCACTTCGAGGCAGAACAATGGTCCGTGGTCGGCCTGTGGTTCCGCCGCGGGGAGCGGAACTTCGCTCTCGACCCGCACGAACTACATCTGCCCGCCGAAGGGACAAGAATTCGAAGTGGAGGCGTGGCTGCGTTACAACGGAGCCGATTACTGGGATGACGCATGGGGTATCACGAAGTAGTGTGAGCGCCATGTTCTACGGCACAATCACAACTCTGGCGGGGGACGAGACGCTCGAACTGCAATCGGTCGAGATCGCGGAAGATCGCATACTTCTCAGGCTGCGCGACTTTGCATCAGCTCCGGGCCCGCGCGGGACAAAGCAGCCCCTTGCAGTCGGCACCCAGTGGACACTGACCGACCACAATGGGACGTTCGAAACGCTGGCCGAACAGGCGGCGTCGGGAAGCGGACCGTTCGCCGGACAAGTCGATATAGCCTTTCGGATTGGACGTGCGCTGGCACCAGCAGAAGAGCTAGAGCTTCGCAGCGCCGACAGAAGTATCCGGTTCAGCTTCTAGGGGTCCCGAAGCACTCAGCCCCATCGCACCACTCGTGCGATGGGGCTGATTTCTTCGGGAGTGAACTCGTCGCTCACGGCCCATGAGACCGTTCACGTGATTCGCGCCACCCGTGCACTGGTCATCCGGCACGGGATGGCGAGCTGATCAGTTCGCGGTGGTCGGTGTCCCAAGCACCGCGGGAGTAAATCCATCAGGCTAAGGAACATGAGTCAGATCGCAGATGTGAATACCGTCGAGGAGACCGCGAGGATCTTCGGAGTGAGTGCGGAAGTCGTGAGGACGCTGATAGATGATTTCTTCTTAGGCACGCTCAGGGTGGGCGGCAACGAGATCGTTCCGAGGCGCGCGATCGAAGAGTTCATTGAGAACAACACGACACCCGCGATCTTCGCGAACCCGTGGGGAACTGTGGATCCGATCAAGGTCTATCCACGAACCAGTTCCCGCCGCGAGCCCGCACCCGCCACCTCAGATCGCCGGTCACGTCTCGGTAGCTGTTGATCCACAATGCAGTTATGGACGTCCAGCACATCGACAATCTGGTGAAGTCAGACCAAATCCGGGTGAGCGCCGACCAGAGGTCGCGACTTGTCGCTGTGCTCACCGCTCTCAATTCGCAAGCCTTCTTGGGTGGCTTCCAAATGGGTTGGGACGACGAAAAGGGAATGCTCACGCTTCGAGGTGGTGACGACCTGTTCCGGCTCCTCATTGAGGAAGAGAAGACGATGCGCGTTGTTCCCGACGAGTCGGTTGTGGTGAAGTACGACTGGCAACGTCTTCCCAAGGTGGAGCGCAGGGTGTTCAGTGGCCGGCTGCGTCTAACTATCACTTTCGGGGTCCGGTCGCAGCCGTGGTGGGCTGATCGGAAACGATGGACGCTTGAGGAGAAGCTCCCTGAAATCGTCGGAGTTGTTGTCGACGCCGCACAGAGGGCCCGTGACAAGCGCGACCAACTCCAGCGCGAGAACGACCTGATCGCTCAGCGATGGGCCGATGCGGTGCCACAAGCACGCGCCGCGTACGCACGAAACGTGAATGCTAACCGTGCCGATGAGCAGGTCGCGGCATGGACCAAAGCTCGAGACCTGCGATCTTACGCCGATGCAGTCGAGGGCTCCCATGAATCGGTGGAATGGGCCAATTGGCTGCGCGCGGAGGCCGATCGCCTCGACCCGCTTCGGAACGCGGCCGAGCTCCAGATAGCCGAACCAGTCGACTACCCGAGCGCCGAGGTGGACCGATTCATGCCCTACGGATGGACCGTGCTGATGCCGCCCCAGCCCCGGACTATCTAGCGTTCGCCGGGCTTTTCAACGCGGACTCCGAGATCATGGCGCAGCCTCTCAGCCTCCCGAATGAAACCATGTATCCGCAGGACACCAATTGCTCGTTCTGCTACTTCGCCAATTCGGCGAACCTCGACTCGTAGCGCGTTCAACTCGTCGCGTATGTCGACAGTCTCGGCGCCGCACCATTGACGAAGAAGGTTCCACATGGGGCGCTGGTACTCCTCCATTTCCGAGCTGGCTACGTCTTCCGGATCCATGAAAGCTATCTCGCCCGTGACGACGGAGCGGTAGTCGTAGCCGTGAGTGGCTTTCGTCTCGAAATCTCGCTCTTCGGCCTCGACGTACTGCAGGATACGGTTGGCATGTTTCAGGGCGATTAGCTTCACGATCTGCTCTACCGTTGGCCACGGCAGCGCCCAGGTCGACTCATCGATGGCGAAGGAAGCAGGGTGGCTGTTGACGGCTTCGATTTCAATCTCTGCGGCCTGGGCTAGCCTCTCGATGTCATAGACCCTCGCATACCCAGACATCTCGTACTCCGCCACTCTCCTCGGGACCGTAAGACGGAACACAACGTCAGCGGCGAAGTCGGTCGCTGAGTCGTTCTTGACGCCTAACTCGCGTATCGCCGCCCAGCGCTCTTCCTTCTCGATAAACGGCCCCCTGTCAGCCCAGAGCACCTTCAGCCTTACAGGAGGCACCCACTCGCGCCGACCCTCCATCGATTCGTCAACAAAACGGACCAAGACACGCGCCGGCCGCTTGTCGCCGATCCGCAGCACTTCCACGGCCAAGAGCGGATCAGCCTGCCGCACGCGATAGCCCCAGAACTCGCCGGATTTCATGCCCCCTAGTCAACCAGCGCTGCGCGCGAGCCGAGGGTGCAGTCCGCAGATAGTCCGCAGCAATCCCAATCACGTCTGACCTCAGCCAACGCTAGCCAACGATAAATTCCCGAGATTCCGGCGAAGTTGCCCCTCACCAACACTCACCAATCACCACCGATGAGTACGAGCTGTACTTCGGCGTCTGACGCTCAGCGTTCCACATACGAGAAGGGCCGCATCCCGCTGGGGATGCGGCCGGGGGGGGGGGGGGCCCCCCCCCCCTTCCGCGTCTCCGCGGTCAAGTCGACGCGAGACGACGGTACGGCGATACGACGTACCGTCACGCACGGCGTGCGAGAGAGCCTCAGCCAGTGGGGAGGCAGGCCGCGCGCGAAAAGCCCGCACGTGCACAAGGATCCGTCGTCCTAGCATGGACGCGGTGAGGCACGCCCCACGATCCATATGAGGCCAGTGAGAGCCCCTTGTGGTTGCCGCTACGCCAGTACCGCACCGAAAGAGGCAATGTTCTGGACTACCTGCACGTTGGGGTTGGCGTACGGATTGGTCGCCTTCAGCTGGTTCAACCAGAACTGATAGTCGACGAGCGAGGCCGACGTAATGTGATAACGAATGATGCGGTTCACGGAGAAGTACACCGCTGCATCGCCATCCTGTCGAACAAGTTCCATCGTGGTCATTTCATCCTCCGTAAGTGTCGGGGTGGGGTTCGAAGCTCCTGAATAGGTTGGCCGTACGAATTTGTGAGTGTCGCTCCACACGGGCCTCTCTTGTACGATCGTCGCCGTCGGTGCCAGGGTTCCGCCGTTGCCGTCGATCACATACGGGGTACCCGCTACGATTTTCGAGACGATTCCCACGTGGTAGTCCACGAAGATGACGATGTCTCCCACCTGCGGAGAGCCGACCACAGGGCCGTAATCGTACATGTCGGTCACCCAGGTCTTCATACCGCGACCGCTTCCCCGGAGGAGCCACGATACGAACCAGGCGCACCAGTCAAAGTTCCCGTACGTGTTCCAGGGTGGGTCGTTCACGTAGTTGGACCGGAGCTCGACAAGCCCTTTTCCCAGCAGAGAGCGGGCTAGCGTGATCGCCTCGTTCGCAGTTCCGGGAGCCACTCCGCTGGCGAGAGCCGGAGGTCCGTCCAGAAGTGCTGGCCCGAGCACGCCCACCGCCGCCAGACTCGCCAAGAGCGACCGCCTCGACAGCGTCCCCAGCGCGGAGGGTGGAACCTCGGCGGTCACGTGAGCACGCCACTCGGGACCGGTACGACTGCGTAGACATGCCGTCTGTGCGCGGAGTTGACGAAACGGTGGCGGGCCACGCCGCGCAAAAGTTGCAGATTCCGCGGACCTGATCGGAGGAGGCCGGGCGACGAGCACCCTTGGATTCTTATCACAAAGACAGTCTAGAAGGGTTCACTACTGGTCGTCTAGATCCCACGTTCTCGAGATTATACTCTTCATCCACGAATCACGAATATCGACCGGGCTTCCACTCACAGTGATGACGGCGGAAAGACAGCCGGAGAAGGAAGCGAGGGTCAGCCCGTGGGTGCCGGCCGCTCCTGGATGCCGTAGAAGCTGCGCTCGAAGACGGCGCGGGCGCGGCGGGTGACGGCGAGGTAGTCCTCCTCCAGCCGGGTCGCGGAGCCCGGCGGGTACTCCATCAGGCGGGCGACGCCGTCGAGGGCGACACGGTCGGAGGGGAGGACATCGGCGGTCTTGTTCGTCCAGAGGGTCATCGCCGAGCGGGCGCGGGAGGCGAAGACCCACGCCTCGCGGAGCTTGGCGGCGTCCTCATCGGTGACGAAGCCGTGCTCGGCGGCGACGGCGAGGGCGTCGAGGGTGCTCGGTGTGCGCAGGGCCGGGATCGCCGCGCCGTGCTCCAGTTGGATGAGCTGCACGAACCACTCGACGTCGCTGAGGGAGCCGCGGCCGAGCTTCAGGTGACGGGAGGGATCGGCGCCCTGCGGCAGGCGCTCGTTCTCCACGCGTGCCTTGATGCGCTTGACCTCGCGGATCTCGCGCTCACCGATCTCGGCCGGGTAGCGGACCACGTCGGCGAGGGCGTCGAAGGCGTCGAGGAGGGCCTCGTCTCCGGCGACGCCCCGCGCGCGCAGGAGGGCCTGCGCCTCCCAGGTCAGCGACCAGCGCTCGTAGTACGCGCGGTACGAGTCCAGCGAGCGCACCGGGGTGCCGTTCTTGCCCTCAGGGCGGAGCCCGATGTCGAGATCGAGCGGGAGGATGTTGTCCTCGGTGAGTCGCGAGAGGTCCGAGACGATCGCGAGGGCGGCGCGATGCGCTTCGTCCTGCTCGGCGGTGAGCGGACGGAAGACGTACATGACGTCCGCGTCCGAGCCGAACCCCAGCTCGCGTCCGCCGAACCGCCCCATGCCGATCACGGCGAACTCGAACGCGTCCGCGTCGCCGCGCGCCGCGCGGATCGCGGCCAGCACACCGGCGATCACGTTCTCGGTGACGGCGCTCAACCCGTGCGCCAGCTCCTCGATCGTCGCGAAGCCCAGGATGCCCGAGAACGCCAGCCGCAGCACCTCCCGACGACGCACGGCGCGCAGAGCGGCGGCCGCCGTCTCCGCGGAATCGTGGCGCGCCAGGATGGCCGCCGTCTCCTCCCGGAGCAGCTCGGCCGAGCGCGGGCGCAGCTCGTCCTCCGTCTCGAGCCAGGCGACCGACTCGGGGATGCGTCCCAGAAGCTCACCGGCGAATCGCGATCCCGAGAGCACCCGGGTCAGACGCTCGGCCGCTCCGGTGGAATCGCGCAACATCCGCAGGTACCAGTGCGTGGAGCCGAGATCCTCGCTGAGACGGCGGAAGGTCAGGAGACCGTAATCGGGATCCGCGCCGTCGGCGAACCACTGCAGCATCACCGGCAGCAGGTGGCGCTGGATGGTCGCGCGCCGCGAGACCCCCGAGGTGAGCGCCCCGATGTGGGCGAGCGCCCCGCGCGGGTCGCGGAAACCGATCGCTGCGAGCCGCGCCTCGGCCTGGGCGCTCGTGAGCGCGAAGTCCTCGCTCGGCGTGGCCGCGACGGCGCTGAGCAGCGGACGGTAGAAGAGCCGCTCGTGCAGCCCGCGCACGCGGTGCTTGATCTCGTTCCAGCGGGCGAACAGCTGGGCGGCGCTCGGCGCGAGGCCCGTCGCTCGCGCCAGGATGCGCTGGTCGCCCTCGTCGCGGGGCATCAGATGGGTGCGGCTCAGATGCCGCAGCTGGATGCGGTGCTCGATCAGCCGCAGCGTGCGGTAGTCCTGCGCGAACGCCGCCGCCTCCTCTCGGCCGATGTACCCCTGCGCGGCCAGGGCGGCGAGGGCCGAGAGCGTGTCGCGCTGCCGCACCTGGTCGTCGGTCTGGCCGTGTACGAGCTGGAGCAGCTGCACGGTGAACTCCACGTCGCGCAACCCGCCCGGTCCGAGCTTCAGCTGGTAGTGCACCTCGTCGTCCGGGATGTGCTCCGTGACGCGCTCGCGCATCCGCTGCACCGACTCGACGAAGTTCTCGCGCGACGCGCTGCTCCACACCTTGGGTGCGAGCGCCGCAAGGTAGCGCTCCCCCAGCCCCGGGTCTCCGGCGAGCGGGCGCGCCTTGAGCAGAGCCTGGAACTCCCAGCCCTTGGCCCAGCGGTCGTAGTAGGCGACGTGCGACTCGAGTGTGCGCACGAGGGCGCCGTCCTTGCCCTCCGGACGCAGATTGGGGTCGACCTCCCACAGACCCGGCTCGATGGCCGGCTCGTGGATGCCGCGCATCGTGAGCATCGCGAGCCGCGTCGCGATGTCGACCGCGCGGCCTCCGCTCAACCCGGCCTCGTCGTCGCCTTCGGTGACGAAGATGACGTCGACGTCGCTGACGTAGTTGAGCTCCCGGGCACCGGCCTTGCCCATCCCGATGATCGAGAACCGGGTGGCGCGCACCTCGTCCTCCGGGAAGCGTCCGGGTCCGGTGCCGCTGGTCTGGCGGCGCGCGACGGCGAGGGACGCCTCCAACGCGGCCGCGGCCAGGTCGGAGAGCGCTGCGGCCACGGCGTCGAAGCCGGCGACCGGGTCCTCCTGCTCGAGGTCGAAGCTCGCGATCTGCACGAGGCGCCGACGGTAGCGGACCCGCAGCGCGGTCCAGGCCTGCTCCTCGACGAGTGCGGCGAAGCCGTCTACCGCCCCCACCGAATCGAGGAGGTCGAGCCGGAGTTCGTCCGCGGTCGGAAGCGCCGTGACCGGGTGATCGAGTGCGGCGAGCTCGGCGGGCTGCCGCAGGAAGAACTCGGCCGCCCCCTCCGACGCCCCGATCACCCGGAGCACTCTGCGTGCGTCGTTGCGCGACGGCACGTAGCGCGCGCTCTGCACCGGCGCGTGCTGCAGGAGACGCAGCGCGAGAGCCAGCGCGTTGTCCGGATCCGCGGCGGCGCTCAGCGGGGGCAGGAGGTCGTCGACCGGGAACCCCGTGAGGGCGGCCAGCTCGTCGAGCTCGGCCCGGACGGAGCTCAGCCCGACGAAGCCGGCGCGCGCCAGCACCGTGAGGGAGAGCTGCTCGCGCGACACGACCGGGTCAGAGGATCTCGAGGTTGGTCCGCAGCTCGTACGGCGTGACCTGTGCGCGGTACTCCGCCCAGTCCTTGCGCTTGTTGAGGAGCACGTAGTTGAAGACCTGCTCCCCCAGCGTCTCCGCGACCAGCTCGGACTCCTCCATCAGCGAGATGGCGTGGTCCAGGCTCGCCGGCAGCTGGTTGTAGCCGAGGGCTCGGCGCTCCGTGTCGCTCAGGGCCCACACGTTGTCCTCCGCCTCCGGCGGCAGCTCGTACTGGCCCTCGATGCCCTTGAGGCCGGCGGCCAGCATGAGCGAGAAGGCGAGGTACGGGTTGGCGGCGGAGTCGATGGCGCGGTACTCGACGCGTGAGCTCTGGCCCTTGTTGGGCTTGTAGAGCGGCACGCGCACGAGCGCCGAACGGTTGTTGTGGCCCCAGCAGACGAAGCTGGGCGCCTCGTCGCCGCCCCACAGGCGCTTGTAGGAGTTGACGAACTGGTTCGTCACCGCCGTGATCTCGGGCGCGTGCTTCAGCAGCCCCGCGATGAACTGGCGGCCCACCTTCGAGAGCTGGTACTGCGCGCCGGCCTCGAAGAACGCGTTCGTGTCACCCTCGAAGAGCGACATGTGGGTGTGCATCCCGCTGCCGGGCTGGCCCGACAGCGGCTTCGGCATGAACGTCGCGTAGACGCCCTGCTCGATCGCGACCTCTTTGACGACGGTGCGGAACGTCATGATGTTGTCGGCCGTGGTGAGGGCGTCCGCGTAGCGCAGGTCGATCTCGTTCTGGCCCGGGCCCGCCTCATGGTGGCTGAATTCGACCGAGATGCCGAGATCCTCCAGCATCCGCACGGAGCGCCGGCGGAAGTCGTGCGCGGTGCCGCCCGGGACGTTGTCGAAGTAGCCGGCGGAGTCGACCGGCTCGGGGCCGTTCTCGTCGAAGGCGGACGACTTCAGCAGGTAGAACTCGATCTCCGGGTGCGTGTAGAAGGTGAAGCCGCGGTCAGCCGCCTTCTCGAGCGTGCGCTTGAGCACGTTGCGCGGGTCGGAGACGGACGGCTGGCCGTCGGGCGTCGTGATGTCGCAGAACATCCGCGCCGTCGGATCGATCTCCCCGCGCCACGGGAGGATCTGGAACGTCGTGGGGTCGGGGTGCGCCAGCAGGTCGGACTCGTACGCGCGCGTGAGACCCTCGATCGCGGAGCCGTCGAAGCCGAGTCCCTCGCTGAACGCGCCCTCGACCTCCGCCGGCGCGATGGCGACCGACTTCAGAGTGCCGACGACGTCGGTGAACCACAGCCTCACGAACTTGATGCCACGTTCCTCGATCGTCCGAAGAACGAAGTCGCGCTGCTTGTCCATCCTGCCCCTTTCGTCAGCCCCTCCAGACTAGTGGTTCCGGGGCTCCGAACGGGCTCGGGACGCGTCACTAGACTGAGGCGCATGACCGAGCAGTCACCCGTTCCGAGCGTCCACCCCGCCACCCCGTCGATGCAGTCGCTCAAGCGCGTGCGCACGCGGCACTTCCAGGCGGCGAAGGACGAGGGCTCGTCGTTCACCGGCCTCACCAGCTACGACATGCTCACGGCGCAGATCTTCGACGAGGCCGGGATCGACTTCCTGCTCGTCGGGGACTCGGCGGGCAACAACGTGCTGGGCTACGACACGACCCTCCCGGTCACGGTCGACGAGCTCATCCCGCTCACCCGCGCGGTGGCGAAGGCCGTCAAGCGCGCCTTCGTGGTCGCCGACATGCCGTTCGGCTCGTACGAGACGGGGGTGGAGGACGCGCTGCACACCGCGGTCCGGTTCATGAAGGAGACCGGCGCCCACGCGGTCAAGCTGGAGGGCGGCGTGCGCAGCGCCGACCAGATCCGGCGCATCGTGGATGCGGGCATCCCGGTGATGGCGCACATCGGGTTCACACCGCAGAGCGAGCACGGGCTCGGCGGCCACCTGATCCAGGGTCGCGGCGAGGGAGCCGAGCAGCTGCTGGCCGATGCGCACGCCGTGGAGGATGCGGGCGCGTTCGCCGTCGTGCTCGAGATGGTCCCGGCCGCGGTGGCGCAGCGTGTCACGCAGGAGCTGCGCATTCCCACGATCGGCGTCGGCGCGGGCCCGCACGTCGACGGTCAGCTGCTGGTGTGGACGGACTGGGCCGGCTTCACGACCGGCCGCGTGCCGAGCTTCGTCAAGCAGTACGCCGACCTAAAGACGGTGCTCTCGGGCGCCGCCGCGGCGTACAAGGCGGACGTGCAGTCCGGCGCGTTCCCCGGGCCGGACCACAGCTTCTAGGAGAGGTCAGCGGCCGTCGGCCGCGTCCTCCTCGGCCCACTTGGCACTGTTCTCGCGCAGCTTCTCGAGCGCGTGCTCGGCCTCCTCGCGGGTGTCGAACGGCCCGACGCGATCAGGCGCCGGGGACAGGAAGCCCTGCTCCACGGCGCCGGTCTTCATGTTGTACCAGTACTTGTGCTCCGCGTCCTGCGTGATGCCGTACTCGTTCTCACCGGTCATAAGCTTGATCCTATGCCCAAGGATTCCGCCGGCCACCTGATCCCCGGTCGTGTCACCGCGACGCGTCCCGTGCCCGCGCGCATCCCGCGGCCCGAGTACGTCGGGAAGCCCTCGCCCGCGCCCAACACGCGCGGCGACGTGTACTCGCCCGACGAGATCGCGCTCATCCGGGAGTCGGGGCGGATCGCCGCGCAGGCGATCGCCCTGGTCGGCGAGGCGGTGCGGCCGGGCGTGACCACCGAGGAGCTGGACGCGATCGGGCACGAGTTCCTGATCGCGCACGACGCCTATCCGTCGACGCTCGGCTACCGCGGGTACCCGAAGTCGATCTGCAGCTCGGTCAACGAGGTGGTGTGCCACGGCATCCCGGACGACACCGTGATCGAGGAGGGCGACATCGTCAACATCGACATCACCGCGTACAAGGACGGTTTCCACGGCGACAGCAACCAGACCTTCATCGCGGGCACCGCGAGCGAGGAGGTCACCCTCCTCGTCGAGCGCACCCGCGAGGCGCTGAACCGCGGCATCAAGGCCGTCGCCCCCGGCCGCCAGGTCAACGTCATCGGGCGGGCCATCGAGTCGTACGCCAAGCGCTTCGGCTACGGGGTCGTGCGCGACTTCACCGGGCACGGCGTCGGCGCCACGTTCCACTCGGGCCTGATCATCCCCCACTACGACTCGGCTCCGGCCTACGACGACGTGATGGAGGTGGGGATGGTGTTCACGATCGAGCCCATGCTCACCCTCGGGACGCACGAGTGGGACATGTGGGCGGACGACTGGACCGTCGTGACGCGCGACCGCAGCATGACAACCCAGTTCGAGCACACGCTCGTCGTCACCGAGCGCGGCGCCGAGGTGCTCACGCTCCCCTGACCGCGGGGCCGGCGACCGGCTCCGCGACCGGGGCCGGCGCGACCGCGCCCGCATCCTGCGGGCGCTTCGGCCCGGCAGACGGCAGCACGAACGCGATCGCCACGCCCAGCACCGTGGCGCCGACCGCCACCCAGAAGGCGGACGAGAAGGCAGCGTCGAGCGTGGACCCGCCGAGCACCGCCGCCTGCAGCAGCACGGCGAACACCGCCGTGCCGAACGAGCCGCCGAGTTGCTGCGCGGTGCGCGTGAGGATGCTGGAGTGGGCGATCTGCTCGCCGCTCAGTCCCTGATACGAGGCGACCATGAGCGGCATCGTGACCGCGCCGAGACCGAAGCCGCGGACGAACAGCGCGACGAGCAGCAGCGGGTCGGCCGACGCCGGCAGTCCGAGCGCGAACGGCACGGTCGCGACCGCGACGATCGCGAAGCCGACCACAGCGATCCAGCGCGCACCGATCCGGTCGATCAGTCGCCCGGCGAGCGGGCGGCAGGCGAGCATCCCGAGCCCCTGGGACACCAGGAGAAGCCCGGCGCCGAGCGCGTCCACACCGCGCATCTGCTGGAAGAACAGCGGAAGGAGCAGCATCGCACCGTATAGGGCGACACCGGAGAGGAAGAGGAGGGTGGAGGCCGACCACACCGACCGCACCCGCAGCAGCCGCACATCGACCAGCGCGTCCCCACGACGGTGGACCGCCCAGAATCCGAAGCCCGCGACGAGCACGGCGCCCGCCACCAGCGGGATCCACGCGTCGGCCCGGGCGAAGCCGCCGTCGAGCACGGAGTCGGAGAGTCCCAGGAGGAGACCGGCCAGACCGGGCACGAGGAGCAGGACGCCGACGATGTCGAGGCGGCGACGCGGATCGCGCCCGCGGTCGGAGGGCAGCATGCGCCAGGCCAGGATCAGTCCGGCGACGCAGAAGGGGATGTTGACCCAGAACACCCAGCGCCAGTCGCCGACGGCGAGGATGAGGCCGCCGAGCACCGGGCCGAGCACCGGACCGGCCATCGCGGGCAGACCCACCACGGCGGTGACGCGCCCCAGTTGCCTCCCGCCCGCGACCTCCATCACCATCGTGGTCATCACCGGCAGCATGAGACCTCCCCCGACGCCCTGGAGCACACGGAAGGCGATGAGGCTGTCGGCGTTCCAGGCGAGGCCGGACAGGATCGAGCCGAGGAGGAAGATCCCGAGGGCCGCCATCCAGACACGCTTGCCGCCGAACCGGGCGAGGCACCATGCCGACAGCGGCACGGTCGCGGCGAGCGCCAGCAGGTATCCCGTCGTCACCCATTGGATGTGCGCGACGTCCGTGCGCAGGTCGATCGCCAGCGAGTGCAGGGCGATGCTGAGGATGGTCGTGTCGAAGACCACCGCGAGCGCTCCGACGACCAAGGCTGTCGCCGTGCGGACCACGGTCCTGTCGAGTTTCTCCGCTGCCATGAGCCCACTCCTTAAGATGCGTGTGTGTATCTAAACGCCGACCATACGCCGATCGGATAAGATGCGCAAATGGACTCTAATTCCTCACCTTCTCGCCGCCGGCGCGGAGCGGAGCTCGAGAGCGCGCTCCTCGACGCCGCCTGGGAGGAGCTCGACGCCAACGGGTACGCGGCGCTGACCATGGAGGCCGTCGCGGCGCGCGCGGGGACGAGCCGGCCGGTCATCGCCCGCCGCTGGCCGACCAGGAGCGACCTGGCGATGGCCGCCATCCGCGCGCACTACGACGGAGACCCGATCGACGTCCCCGACCGCGGCAGCCTCCGCGCCGACGTGCTCGACCTCCTCCGCCAGTTCAGTGCGCGGCGCAGCGGACTCGTCGCGCTCATCATGCTGCGGTTCTCCGGCATCGTCAGCGAGGCGGAAGGCGGCGTGGCAGGACTTCGCGAGCGCCTCATCGCGCCGGGCCCGTCCATGCTGGACGAGATCCTCGATCGTGCCGACGCCCGCGGGGAGATCGATCGCAGCCGGCTGCCCGACATCGTGGCCGGCCTGCCGACGATGGCCCTCCGGCACGAGATGCTGATGACGCTCCAGCCGCCGGCGGACGAGACGCTGGTCGCCATCGTCGACGATCTGTTCCTGCCGCTCGCGACGGCCACCCTCGCGCCCTCCGCCCGCGACCCGCGGTAGATTCGTGGGCATGAGCGGTCAGAAGCACGCAATCGGCATCGACATCGGCGGAACGGGAATCAAGGGAGGGCTGGTCGACCTCGAGACCGGGGAGCTGATCAGCGACCGCGTCAAGCTGCCGACGCCCGAGGGCGGCGAGCCCGACGGCATCGTCGAGGTCACCACGCAGATCGTCGACCAGCTGGCGGCGGAGGAGCCCGACGCGCCCGTCGGCGTCTGCTTCCCCGCCATCGTCAGCCACGGCGTCACCCTCTCGGCCGCGAACGTCTCCAAGAAATGGATCGACCTGCACGCCGAGGATCTGTTCGAGAAGGCGCTGGGCCGCGACATCCACTTCGTCAACGACGCCGACGCCGCCGGATACGCGGAGACCCGCTTCGGTGCCGCGAAGGGCAAGGACGGGTTGGTCATCATGACGACACTGGGCACCGGCATCGGCTCCGCCCTCATCTACGACGGTGTGCTCATCCCCAACGCCGAGCTCGGGCACCTCGAGGTCGACGGCCACGACGCCGAGTCGCGCGCCGCCTACTCCGCCAAGGAGCGCGACGACCTGAGCTGGGAGAAGTGGGCCAAGCGCCTCCAGAAGTACTACTCCACCCTCGAGTTCCTGTTCACCCCCGACCTGTTCATCGTCGGCGGCGGCGTCTCGAAGAACTACCAGGAGTTCCTCCCGCTGCTGAAGCTGAAGACCGAGATCGTCCCGGCTGTGCACCGCAACAACGCGGGCATCCTGGGGGCAGCAGCGCTGGCGGTCGCGAGCTAGCGCGAGCGATCCGCAAGGATTCCGCCGCGGGGCGTTAGGGATGCGTTAGGAGCGCCTCCGTGCGCCCCGCGCGGGTGTGGACTCTCTCCTGCCCCGGTCGATCGGCCGGGGCGTCCTCGTGGATGGAGAGAGTCGTGCTGGACATCGTCTACCTCCTCGGAGTGGTCGTGCTCGCGCTCGTCGTGGGTCTGACCGGCCGGGGGGTCGAGAAGCTGTGATCGTGATCGATGCGGTCGCGGCGCTGCTCGCCGTGGCTGCCGTCGCCTACCTGGTGGTGGCGCTCGTGAAGCCGGAGCGGTTCTGAGATGGGCGCGGACTCCGTGACGGGCACCTGGCTGTTCGTCGCCCAGCTGGCGACGCTCATCCTCCTGCTCGCCGTCGCCTACCGCCCCCTGGGGGACTACATGGCGCGCGTGTACACCACCGACCGCGACCTGGCCGTCGAGCGGGGCGTCTACCGGCTGATCGGCGTGGATGCGCGCAGCGGCCAGACCTGGCCCGCATACCTGCGCGGCGTGCTGGCCTTCTCGGTCGTCGGCATCCTGATCGTCTACGGTCTCCAGCGGCTGCAGGAGTTCCTGCCCTACTCGCTGGGGATGCCCGCGGTGCCGGAAGGGACCGCGTTCAACACCGCGATCTCGTTCGTGACGAACACGAACTGGCAGTCGTACTCGCCGGACGCCACGCTGGGCTACACCGTGCAGTTCGCCGGATTGGCGGTGCAGAACTTCGTCTCCGCCGCCGTCGGCATGGCCGTCGCCGTCGCACTGGTGCGCGGGTTCGCGTCGCGATCGACCGGGACGATCGGCAACTTCTGGGTGGACATGATGCGCGGCACCGTGCGCATCCTGCTGCCGCTCTCGGTTGTCGCGGCCGTCGTCCTGATCGCGGGCGGGGTCGTGCAGAACGTCAACGGGTTCGAGCACGTGACGACCCTCACCGGAGCCGCCCAGTCGATCCCGGGCGGACCGGTCGCCTCGCAGGAGGCGATCAAGCTGCTCGGCACCAACGGCGGCGGCTTCTACAACGCCAACTCCGCGCACCCGTTCGAGAACCCGACCGCATGGACGAACCTCGTCGAGGTGCTGCTCATGCTCCTGATCCCCTTCTCGCTGCCGCGCACTTTCGGCACGATGGTCGGCGACAAGCGGCAGGGATACGCGATCCTGGCGACGATGGGGACCCTGTTCCTGGTGTCGCTCGTCGGCATGACGCTGTTCGAGGCCGCCAGCGGATCGATGGAGGGCAAGGAGACGGCCTTCGGCGTGCTCGGGTCGACACTGTTCAACACCACGAGCACCGCCACGTCGACCGGCGCCGTGAACTCCATGCTCGACAGCTACAGCCCGCTCGGCGGGATGATGGCGATGATCAACATGATGCTGGGCGAGATCGTGCCCGGAGGCGTCGGCTCGGGGCTCTACGGCATCCTGGTCATCGCGATCATCGCCGTCTTCGTCGCGGGGCTGATGGTCGGCCGCACGCCGGAGTATCTCGGCAAGAAGCTCGGACCGCGGGAGATCAAGCTGGCGAGCCTCTACATCCTGACCACGCCGACGCTGGTGCTCCTGGGCACCGGGCTCAGCTTCGCGATCCCCGCCGTCCGGGCGGACATCGAGAAGACGTCCATCCTCAATCCCGGACTGCACGGGTTCAGCGAGGTGCTCTACGCCTTCACCTCCGCCGCGAACAACAACGGCTCGGCCTTCGCCGGGCTCACGGCGGCGACCCCCTGGCTGAACACGGCCCTCGGCGTCGCGATGTTCCTCGGCCGCTTCCTGCCGATCGTGTTCGTTCTGGCGCTCGCCGGCTCGTTCGCGGCCCAGGGGCGCGTCCCCGCCACGGCAGGAACCCTCCCGACGCACCGGCCGCAGTTCGTCGGCCTGATGATCGGCACGGTCGTGCTGGTCTCCGCACTCACCTATTTCCCCGTTCTCGCGCTGGGTCCCCTGGCGGAAGGGCTTCAGTGACACCATGACCACACTCACCCCTCATCGCGGCATGCGCGCCCCCCAGGAGCGCACCCGCCCCTCCGGCGCCTTCAGCGGCGCTCAGTTGATCGCCTCCCTCCCCGGCGCACTGCGCAAACTCGACCCTCGCCTGATGTGGCGCAACCCGGTCATGTTCATCGTGGAGGTCGGCGCGGCTCTGACCACCGTGGTCGCCATCGCCCAGCCGTTCCTCGGCGCAGGAGGCGCCGGCCCGGCGACCCTGGCCTTCACGTGGAGCATCGCCGTCTGGCTCTGGCTCACCGTCGTGTTCGCCAATCTGGCGGAGTCGGTGGCCGAGGGCCGCGGCAAGGCCCAGGCGGCCACGCTGCGCGCCACCCGCTCCACCACCCTCGCGAACCGCGTCGTGGGGTACGACGAACAGGCCGACCCTGAGGCCGCGTCCGCCGCGCTCGAACAGGTCGCGTCGAGCGAGCTCGCCCTGGGCGACGTGGTCGTCGTGGCGGCGGGCGAGGCGATCCCCGGCGACGGCGACGTGATCCGCGGCATCGCGACCGTGGACGAGTCCGCCATCACCGGCGAGTCCGCCCCCGTCGTCCGCGAGTCCGGCGGCGACCGCAGTGCCGTCACCGGCGGCACGCGCGTGCTCTCCGACCGCATCGTCGTGCGTATCACGTCGAAGCCCGGCGAGACCTTCGTCGACCGGATGATCGCGCTGGTGGAGGGCGCGTCGCGGCAGAAGACGCCGAACGAGATCGCCCTCAACATCCTGCTGGCCAGCCTCTCGATCATCTTCGTCATCGTCGTGCTCGTGCTGCAGCCCGTCGCCGGCTACTCCGACGCGGCCCCGACCGTCCCGGTGCTCATCGCCCTGCTGGTGTGCCTCATCCCGACGACCATCGGCGCGCTCATCTCCGCGATCGGGATCGCCGGAATGGACCGGCTCGTGCAGCACAACGTGCTCGCGATGTCCGGCCGAGCGGTCGAAGCCGCGGGCGACGTCACGACGCTGCTGCTCGACAAGACCGGCACGATCACCTACGGCAACCGGCGCGCGAGCGAGTTCACCGCGATCGGAGGGGCCGGTCCGGAGGATCTCATCCGCGCGGCCGCGCTCTCCTCGCTCAGCGACCCGACGCCGGAAGGCGTGTCGGTGCTCGACCTCGCTGCATCGCTCGGGCACGAGACGCCCACGACCGTCGAGGGCGATATCGTCCCCTTCACGGCCCAGACCAGGATGAGCGGCCTCGACCTCCCCGACGGCTCGCAGGTGCGCAAGGGTGCGGCGAGCGCCGTCGTCGCCTGGGTGCGCGAGTGCGCGGCCGCGGCAGGCGCGACTCCGCCCTCCTCCGCCGCGCTGGCCGAGCTGGACGCCGAGGTGGAGCGCATCTCGCAGGTCGGCGGCACGCCGCTCGCCGTCGCGACACGCGGGGCCGACGGCAGCGCCGCGCTGCTGGGCACGATCTACCTCAAGGACGTCGTGAAGGAGGGGCTCGCCGAACGGTTCGCCGACCTGCGCAGGATGGGCATCCGCACGGTCATGGTCACCGGCGACAACCCCCTGACGGCGAAGGCGATCGCGGCGGAGGCCGGCGTGGACGACTTCCTTGCCGAGGCGAAGCCCGAGGACAAGCTCGCGCTCATCCGGCGCGAGCAGGAGGGCGGCGCCCTGGTCGCCATGACGGGCGACGGCACGAACGACGCCCCGGCCCTCGCCCAGGCCGACGTCGGGGTGGCCATGAACACGGGCACGTCGGCCGCGAAGGAGGCGGGCAACATGGTCGACCTCGACTCGGACCCGACCAAGCTGATCGACATCGTGCGCATCGGCAAGCAGTTGCTCATCACGCGCGGAGCGCTCACCACGTTCTCCATCGCCAACGACGTCGCGAAGTACTTCGCGATCATCCCGGCGATGTTCGTGGCGGCCTTCCCCGGCCTCTCCGCGCTCAACATCATGGGCCTGCACTCGCCCGCATCGGCCATCCTCTCGGCGGTGATCTTCAACGCCATCGTCATCGTCGCGCTCATCCCGCTCGCACTGCGCGGTGTGCGCTACCGACCCTCGGCCGCGTCGGCCCTGCTCGGCCGCAACCTGCTGATCTACGGGCTCGGCGGGATCATCGCCCCCTTCATCGGGATCAAGCTGATCGACCTCGTGGTCGCGTTGATCCCCGGATTCTGACACGCACGGATAAGGACACGACAATGAACGGCCTCCGCGGCGCCTGGCGCCAGTACTGGGTCGCCCTGCGCGCCATGATCGTCCTGACGATCGCGCTCGGCATCGCCTACACCTTCGTCATCACCGGGATCGGGCAGCTCGCGCTGCCCGCACAGTCGAACGGCTCGATCATCTCGGTGGGCGGGAAGCCGGTCGGCTCCGCCCTTCTCGGCCAGAGCTTCACCGACGCGCACGGGAAGCCGCTTCCGCAGTGGTTCCAGTCCCGTCCGTCGGCGGCGGGCGACGGCTACGACGGCGCCGCCTCCTCGGGCAGCAACCTCGCGGCGTCGAACCCCGCTCAGCAGAAGGCGGTCGAACAGCGCATCGCGACCATCGAGGCGAGTGATGGCGTCCCCGCGCACACCATCCCGAGCGATGCCGTCACCGCCTCCGCCTCCGGGCTCGACCCGCACATCTCCCCCGCATACGCGCTCCTGCAGGTCGACAGGGTCGCGGCGGCGCGCGGCCTGCCTGCCGACCGGGTGCGCGCGCTCGTCGAGTCTAGGATGCAGGGACGGGACCTCGGCTATCTCGGGGACCCGACCGTGAACGTGCTCCAGCTCAACCTGGCCCTTTCGGAGATGGACAAGTAGACATGCCACGTGGTCGCCTGCGGGTGATGCTCGGCGCGGCGCCGGGCGTCGGCAAGACGTACGCGATGCTCGAGGAGGGCAAGCGCCTGCAGGGGCTCGGCAAAGACGTCGTGGTCGCGGTCGTGGAGACGCACGGTCGCGCTGCCACCGCCGCGATGCTCGACGGGCTCGAGGTCGTCCCCCGCCGGGTCGTCGAGCACCGCGGTGTTCAGCTGACCGAGCTCGACCTGGAGGCGGTGCTCGCGCGGGCCCCGCAGCTGGCCCTGGTCGACGAGCTCGCCCACACCGACGCCCCCGGGTCGCCGCACGCGAAGCGGTGGGAGGACGTCGACGCGATGCTGGACGCGGGCATCGATGTGATGTCGACGGTCAACATCCAGCACATCGAGTCGCTGAACGATGTGGTCGAGCAGATCACCGGCGTACAGCAGCGGGAGACGATCCCGGACGCCGTGCTGCGCCGGGCCGACGTGATCGAGGTGGTCGACCTCGCCCCGCAGGCGCTGCGCGACCGGCTCACCGAGGGAGCCGTCTACCCGGCGTCGCGCATCGACGCGGCGCTGTCCAACTACTTCCGGCTCGGCAACCTCACCGCCCTGCGCGAGCTCGCGCTGCTCTGGCTGGCGGACGAGGTGGACAGCGCGCTGCAGAGGTACCGCGCCGAGCACGGCATCGCCGGCAAATGGGAGGCGCGCGAGCGCGTGGTCGTCGCCCTCACCGGCGGCCCGGAGGGCGAGACCCTGCTGCGTCGTGGCGCACGCATCGCCGCGCGGTCGGCGGGCGGCGAGCTGCTCGCCGTCCATGTCACGAGCGAGGACGGCCTCCGCACCGGCGCCCCCGGCACCCTGGCGGCGCAGCGTGCGCTGGTCGAGCAGCTCGGCGGCAGCTACCACCAGGTCGTCGGCAGCGACATCCCGCGCGCCCTGGTCGAGTTCGCCCGGGGCGAGAACGCCACCCAGCTCGTCATCGGCGTCTCACGGCGCAGCCGGCTCGCGGCGCTCCTCACCGGCCCCGGGATCGGCTCGACCGTCATCCGCGAGTCGGGCGACATCGACGTGCACATCGTGTCCCACTCCCGCGCCGGCGGACGGTTCTCGCTGCCGCGCCCGACGGGTGGCCTCACCGTGCGCCGACGCGTCCTGGGTTTCGCGCTGGCGCTGGTCGGCGGCCCCCTGCTCACCCTCCTCCTCACGAGCGTGCGCTCCGGCGAGTCGATGACGGCGGACGTCCTCAGCTATCAGCTTCTCGTGGTCATCGTCGCGCTCGTCGGAGGCATCTGGCCCGCCCTGTTCGCCGCCCTGCTTTCGGGCTTGACGCTCGACTTCTTCTTCGTCGACCCCCTCTACACGATCACGATCAGCGAGCCGCTGCACCTGCTCGCCCTCGTGCTCTATGTCGTGATCGCCGCTCTGGTCAGCCTCGTGGTCGACCAGGCCGCGCGCCGCACCCGGGCGGCTCAGCGCGCGACCGCCGAGGCGGAACTGTTGGCGACGATCGCGGGCGGGGTCATCCGCGGACAGGACGCCCTGCAGGCGCTCATCACCCGCACCAGGGAGGCGTTCGGTCTCAGCGGGGTACGCCTGCTCGACGGCGACGACGTCGTCTCGATCGACGGGGAGCCGGCGGACTCCGCGCACACGCAGCGCCTCCCGGTCGGTACCCGGGGGACTCTCGAGCTCTCGGGGCGCGACCTGGCCGCGAGCGACCGGAGGCTGCTCGGAGCCATCGTGGCTCAGCTCGACGCGGCGTTGGAGCACCGGGACCTCGCTGCGACCGCCTCGGAACTGGGCCCGCTCGCCGAGGCGGACCGCGTGCGCAGCGCGCTCCTCGCCGCCGTCGGTCACGACCTCCGCCGCCCCCTCGCCGCCGCCACGGCCGCGGTCACCACCCTGCGCCAGACGGATCTCGCCCTGAGCGACGAGGATCGGGACGACCTCCTCGAGACCGCGGAGGACAGCCTCGACGGCCTGGCGACGCTCGTCACCAACCTGCTCGATGTGAGCCGCGTGCAGGCAGGGGTGCTGGGCGTCTCCCTCGCTCCGACGGAGCTCGACGATGTGATCTCGCCGGCGTTCGACGAGCTCGGCGTCGGCCCGGCGGAGGTCGAGCTCGACATCGCTCCCGACCTTCCCGCGCTCGTCGCGGACGGCGTGCTGCTGCAGCGCGTCGTCGTGAACCTGGTGGGGAACGCCCTGCGCTACAGCCCGCCGGACCGTCTCCCGGTACTGGCCGCGAGCGCGTTCGCCGGAATGGTGCAGGTGCGCGTGATCGACCACGGTCCCGGCATCCCCGGCGAGCGGAGGGAGGCGGTCTTCCTGCCGTTCCAGCGCCTCGGGGACACGGACAACGACACGGGCATCGGCCTCGGCCTGGCCCTCTCCAAGGGCTTCGTGGAGGGGATGGGCGGAACGCTCGACGCCGAGGACACGCCCGGCGGTGGACTGACCATGGTGGTGTCGCTGCCCGCGGCGACGGAGGAGGAGCCTGCGTGAAGATCCTGATCGCCGACGACGACCGGCAGATCCTCCGCGCCCTGCGCATCCTGCTGACCGCACGCGGATACGACGTGCTCACCGCGAGCACCGGCGCCGAGGCGCTGTCGGAGGCCGTCGAGCACCACCCGGACCTCGTCATGCTCGATCTCGGGATGCCCGAGCTCAACGGCATCGAGGTCATCGAGGGGCTGCGAGGATGGTCGACCGTGCCCATCCTCGTCGTCTCCGGTCGCACCGGCTCGGCCGACAAGGTGGACGCGCTCGACGCCGGCGCCGACGACTACGTGACGAAGCCGTTCGCCGCCGACGAGCTGCTCGCCCGCATCCGGGCGCTGACGCGCCGCCAGACCGGTGCGCCGGACGAGCCGGTGGTGACCTTCGGTGCGATCAGCGTCGACCTCGCCGCCCACCAGGTCACGCGGACGACCGTGGACGGCGTGGAGCATGTGCGGCTCACGCCGACCGAGTGGGCCATCCTCGAGGTGCTCGTGCGCAACCCGCGCCGTCTGGTGACCCGCCAGGCACTGCTCACCCAGGTGTGGGGACCGCAGTACACGAGCGACACCGGGTACCTGCGCCTGTACCTCGCTCAGCTGCGCAAGAAGCTGGAGCCGGAGCCCTCGCGTCCGCGGTACCTGCTCACCGAACCGGGGATGGGCTACCGGTTCTCCCCCGACGCCGACTGAGCGAGCTCCCCGAGTGCAGCCAACGCGCGCCCGGCCAGCAGGGTGATCGCGAGGGCGAGACCGAGCGCGACGACGCACGCGGTCATCCAGTAGCCGAGCGAGAAGGTGGAGATGCGGAAGACGTCGCCGGACAGGTCCATCGCCCAGTACATCGGCTCCGGCACGATCGACGGGCACACCAGCAGCACGGCGACGCACGAGACGTAGCCCACTCCGACCAGCACGAACACGCAGATCGCGAGCGCGCCCGCCCGGGGGACGAGCTGCGCGGTCCGCTCCTCCATGCCCCGCTCCCCCTCGCGTGCCTCCGTCGTGCTCGTGCAGGGAATGGGCCGGCTGATACGCCGGGTTCTGTCACGACACCGTGGTGCCGCGGACGGCCATCTCTCTCGGGGCGACGTCGCCGCCGCCCTCCAGCGGTCTACCCGGGAACTCGGCGAGCCACCTTATGCGTTCCCTGTCTGACCTTGCTCCGGGCGAGGTTTACCGAGCCGACCGGGTCACCCCGGCCGCTGGTGGTCTCTTACACCACCGTTTCACCCTGACCACCGGCCGAGGCCGGTGGCGGTCTGCTTTCTGTTGCACTGTCTCGCGGGTTGCCCCGGGTGGGTGTTACCCACCGCCCTGCTCTGTGGAGCCCGGACGTTCCTCGGCGGCCCGCTCACGCGGACCGACGCGACCGTCTTGCCGACCCATTCCGCTGATCACGATAGCGCAGGCCGGCTGTGCGCCGGGTCAGAGTCGGCTCAGAGACCGGACTCCTCGTTGCGGATGAGGATGGCGCTGCTGTCGGGGCACAGGACGACGTCGTCGGCGGCCGCGCGTCGGATCTCGGCGAGGTCGGACTCGGTCAGCTTCACGTTGGATCCGAGAGAGACACCGCGCTGCAGCAGGGCGGCGCCGAGCCCGTAGCGGGCGCGCTGGCGTTCGTAGAGCGCGACCAGGTCGGCAGGGAGCGCGCCGGCGATGGTGGCGCGGTCGGCGGCGAGCGCCGTGCGCTGCGCCGCGATCTTCTCGGCTTCCGCGTCGCGTGCCGCCTCGAGCGCCTCGACGCGCGACCCGAGCTCCGCGCGCTCCGCCTCGACCGCGGCGAGCGCCTTCTCGAGACCGTCGACGCGCTCCATCACGGTCAGCTCGATCTCCTCGAGGTCGCCCTGTCGCTTCGCGAGGGAGGCGAGCTCGGCCTCGAGCGCCTGGACGTCCTTGACGGAGGCGGTCTGCTGCACGCGGTCGTTGTCGCGTTTGATCCGCGCCTCCACCAGCTCGACATCGGACTCGACCCGCTTCAGCTCGGTGCGGGCGTCCTCCAGCTCGCCGGTCGCGGCGATCCAGCGTGCGCGCAGGGCCTCGACCTCGGGCTGCAGGGTGCTGAGCTCCTTCGTCTGCGGCAGCGTGGCGACCGCATGGTCGAGCTGTGCGAGGCGGGTGTCGGCGGACTGCAGGCGCAGGAGTTCGTTCTGGTCGGCGGGGCTGGCTTTCACGGGCGGTGCTCCATCTTCGTGGGGGACGGTCGTCCGGGTCTGCCGGGATCGTCGAGGGCTGGTGGGTTCTGCGTGCTCACTGCAGGATGGCGAAGTCCCAGGGGTCGGTGCGCAGCTCGCTGACCAGGACCTCCACGCCCGGGAGGGCGGCGCGCAGCTGCTCGGCCGCGACCTCGAGCCACAGCCACTCGCTCGCCCAGTGCGAGACGTCGAGCAGGGCGGGGCCACCGCCGAGCACCGCCTGCTCGCGCGCCTCCGAGGCGGGATGGTGGCGCAGGTCGGCCGTGATGTAGACGTCGGCGGAGCGGACGGCGTCCTCACCGAGCAGGGAGTCCCCCGCCCCTCCGCACACCGCGACGCGGGAGACGGGCTGGTGGTAGTCCCCCGCGGCGCGCACTCCCCCGGCGGTGGGAGGGAGGATGCCGGCGATCTCGCGGGCGAGCGCACCGAGCGTGGTCGGCTGCGGCAGGGTGCCGACGCGCCCGATGCCCGTCACGCCGTCGGCTGCGGGGGCGATCGGGACGGCGTCGATGAGCCCGAGGCGCGCGGCGAGGACGGCGCTGGTGCCGGCGGCGACGACGTCGGCGTTGGTGTGCGCGGCGATCAGGGCGCAGCCGCCGCGGATGAGCCGGGCGAGCAGCGCTCCCTTGTACCGGTCCTCCGCGACGCTCGTGACCCCGCGCAGCAGCAGCGGGTGGTGCGCGAGAAGCAGGTCGATTCGGCCCTCGACGGCTTCGTCGACGGTCGCGGCGACCACATCGACGGCGAGCAGGATGCGCTCGACCGGGGCGGCCGGGTCGCCCGACAGCAGCCCGGGGGCGTCCCAGCCCTCGGCTCCGGAGAGCGGCCACAGGCCCTCGACGGTCTCGCGGACGGAACGGAGGGTGTGCTGCACGGGATAGAGCCTACGGGATCAGGCGACGCCCCGCTCCTGGCGCCGGACGGCCGGGATGCCCGCCACGAGCGGCGTCACCAGCCCCAGCACGAGCGCGACGACGACACCGATGTTGCTGGTGCCGATGCCGGCCTCCGGGTCGATGCCGAGCAGCCGGAAGAGGTAGCCCTCCCATGCGAGCCAGGGCAGGTCGGAACTCACGAGCCCCAGCCCGACGGCCGACGCCACGAACAGCATTCCCAGGTTCACCCAGCGCCAGTCGGGGTACACCCCGCCGGTCGCCAGCAGCGACGGCTGGTGGAAGCGGCGCTCGCGCAGCATGGTCTCCGCCGCGAAGAGACCCGTCCACGCGGCGACGGGCACGGAGAGGGCGGTCGGCACGCCGCGGATGACGCTGTCCAGGTCGGTGACCGTGAGGGCCAGGACGATCCCGGCGAGCGCGATCGGACCGCCCGCGACGACCGTGCTCCACCGCCGGCCGAGCCGGACGCCGAGCGCGTCGAGCGTGAAACCCGCCGAGTACATCGTGAGCACCAGCGCCGAGATCAGGCTCAGCCCGACGGCGAGGAGCAGCGGGACCGGGAACCAGCCGGGGAGGCCGAGGGCGACGAAGCCCGAGACCGGGTCGCTCGCGAGCCGATCGGCGAGCCCGGGGTGGGAGGCCGCGAGGAGGCCGCCGTACGACACCAGGACGAACGGAGGCACCCCGGCCCCGAAGGTCGCCCACAGCATCGCGGCGCCCCCGGACGACGTCGGTCGTTGGTAGCGCGCCACCTCCGCGCTGCTCATCGCCCAGGCGAGCCCGAGGTAGCTGAACACCAGCACGGCGCCCGTCACGACGTGCGTCCACAGCGCGTCGGGGACGGCGAGAGCCCTGACGAGGTCGACGTGCCGCCACGTGCCGGCGATCATCACCGAGATCAGCGCCGCGGAGGCGATGGTGAGGAGGAGCTGCACCCGCGCGACGAGGGCGTAGCCGAAGTACGCGACGAGACCGGCGATCAGGATCGCGGCCAGCAGGGCGACCGCTGTCGGCGTCGCGCGGTCGGCCGCTCCGCCCCACGACACCGCGAGCGAGCCGGCCGCCGTCCCCGCCAGCCAGAGCAGCACGGCGCCCCAGAACAGCTTGGTCAGCAGGGCGAGGATCGCGGGGATGGCGTTTCCCCGGAGCCCGAATGTCGCCCGGGAGACCACCATCGTCGGCTGGCCGCTCCACTTGCCCGCGAGCGTGCCGAGCCCGAGCGGCAGGAACGACAGCGCCACCCCGACGAGGGTCGCCACCAGCAGCTGCCGCAGGCTGAGCCCGAGGGTGAACAGCGTCGCGCCGACGCCGATCGAGATGAGAGAGGAGGTGCCCGCGAACCAGAGCCAGAACATCCGTGCCGCGCGCCCCACCCGCCGGTCGACCGCCGACGGCTCGAGGTCGGCCTCCTCCGGCTCGAAGAGCGGCGCGGGGACCGGCTCGGCGCCGGAGAGGACCGTCTCGTCGAGCGCCACCCGGGGCGACGCGACCGGCGACGGCGCCGTACTGTGCACGTCGTCGGCGTCGTCGTGCAGGTCGGTGTCGATGCGTGCGGATGTCGCATCGATCGGGCCGAGCTCGTGCGTGACGACCGGACCGGTGCCCGGAAGGTCGGGCAGGGCCGGTGCCAGCGCGATCCTCGGGACGACGGGCGGCGCGGGGCCGGCTGCCGGCTCGGGCTCGGGCTCGTGCTCGGTCTCTGGCTCGGGCTCCGGCCCCTCCGCCAGGAGCGGGAGCGGTTGCGAGTCGCGCAGCGCCAGCTCGGGGGGCACGAACGACAGGGGTTCGGCGCGCGAGGGAGGAGCGGGCGCAGGGCGCTCGGGCTGCGGAGACGGCACGGGTCGCGCCGCCGCCCCCACCCAGGCACTGAAGGTCGGCTGCGGACCCTCCATCTGCCGCCGCACCGGCAGATCCTCGAAGCTGATCGCCTGCGTCGGCGGACCGATCCAGTCGCCGTCCTCCTCGGCGTCGGGCTCCGGCTCCGACTCCGGCTCCGGCTCCGCACCCGGCACCGCGGCCGTGCCCACGACAGGGATCGCGGAGGTGATCCGTGCGACCTCCCGCTCCAGGGCAGAGGCGAGCTCGTCGTCGCTGTGCCGTTCCGCGCCCGGACCCGTCTCCATGTCGAAAGACTACGACTCGCGCCGTGCGGGGGTCAGGGGTGACCGAACGGAAGTACCATCGTTGTCGATGAGCGAGACGATCCCGACCCCGTACGAAGACCTGCTGCGCGACGTCCTCGCGAACGGCAGCCGCAAGTCGGACCGCACCGGCACCGGCACGCGCAGCGTGTTCGGCCGCCAGCTGCGCTTCGACCTCGCCGAGGGCTTCCCCCTCATCACCACCAAGCGGGTCCACTTCAAGTCGATCGCCTACGAGCTCCTCTGGTTCCTGCGCGGGGAGAGCAACGTCGGCTGGCTGCGCGAGAACGGCGTCACCATCTGGGACGAGTGGGCCGACGAGCGCGGTGAGCTCGGACCGGTCTACGGCGTCCAGTGGCGCTCCTGGCCGGCGCCCGATGGCTCGCACATCGACCAGATCGCGCAGGTGATCGACCAGCTGCGCCGCGACCCCGACTCACGCCGGATCATCGTCTCCGCCTGGAACGTCGCCGACATCCCGAACATGGCGCTCGCCCCCTGCCACGCGTTCTTCCAGTTCTACGTCGCCGACGGCCGGCTCTCCTGCCAGCTCTACCAGCGCAGCGCGGACATGTTCCTCGGTGTCCCGTTCAACATCGCGAGCTACGCCCTCCTGACCCTGATGGTCGCTCAGCAGGTCGGCCTCGAGCCCGGCGAGTTCGTCTGGACCGGCGGCGACGTGCACATCTACGACAACCATGTCGAGCAGGTGGAGGAGCAACTCTCGCGCGACCCGTACCCCGCGCCGCGCCTCCGCTTCACCCGCACGCCCGACAGCATCTTCGACTACCGCTATGAGGACTTCGTCGTCGATGACTATCAGCACCACCCGGCGATCCGCGCCGCGGTGGCCGTCTGAGCCGCGTGTCGGTCGCGCTCATCTGGGCGGAGGCCCACGACCGCATCATCGGCGCCGACGGCGGCATCCCGTGGCGCCTCCCGGAGGACATGCGGCACTTCCGTGCCCAGACCTCGGGCTCCCCCGTGGTCATGGGTCGCCGCACCTGGGACTCCCTGCCGGAGCGGTTCCGCCCGCTGCCGGGCCGCACCAACATCGTCGTCACACGCCGAGCGGACTGGGCGGCTCCGGGCGCAGAGGTCGCGCACAGCGTCGAGGACGCGCTCGCGGCGGCCGGCGACGCCGACACCGTCTGGGTGATGGGCGGCGCGCAGCTCTACACCGCCGCGCTCCCGCTCGCCGACCGCGTCGAGGTGACCGAAGTCGACCTCGCCGTCGACGGCGATACGCGTGCCCCCCAGCTGGGCGATGGCTGGACGGCCGAGCACGGCGAGTGGCTCACCTCCGCCGACGGACTGCGCTACCGCTTCGTGCGCTACCTCAGGTGAGCCCCGCCACCAGGTTCACCGTCGTCGCCAGGATGACCGAGCCGAACAGGTAGGAGAGCAGCGTGTGCCGCAGGATCGCGCGCCGGATGTACGAGCTGCTGATGTTCGTGTCCGAGACCTGGAAGGTCATCCCGAGCGTGAACGCCAGGTACGCGAAGTCGCTGTAGCGCGGCGGCTCCTTCTGGTTGAAGTCGACGCCGCCGTCCTTGCGGTAGTACATCCGCGCATAGCGCAACGTGTAGACGGTGTGCACGAGCACCCACGAGAGCGCCACACTCAACACCGCGAGCAGCGCCACCACCAGCTGCGGCGCGCCCTTCAGGTGCCGGGCGTCCACGACGATGTACACCACCGCCACGACCGAGGCGACGGACGCGAACAACAGGAGCCAATCGGTCACCCGCCGGCCCGGGTCCTCCAGCGTGGCATGGCTGCGCGTCTGTGCGCCGTCCAGCCGCCACACGGTCGTCCACACCCAGACGATGTAGACGACGCACGCGCCCGCCCAGCCCGCGATCACGGCGTAGTGCCAGGCGTCCAGCAGCCCGACCACCACGCCGACGGCCACACCCGCGGCCAGCGCCACGATCATCCGCGCGCGCGACAACCCGCGGCCCTTCTGCACTTCGTCGGTCACATTCAGGATGTTCGCACACCCCGCCCGCGGCACGACCCCGCCCGCGCCGGTACGATCGGAACGTGACCTCCCCCGCGACACCTCTCACCGACCTGGACACCGAGGCGCTCCGCGCCGCGCACGCCGAGTTCTCGCGTGCGTACGAGGAGCTGAAGGCCACCGGCCTCTCGCTCGACCTCACCCGCGGCAAGCCGTCCGCGGAGCAGCTCGACCTCTCGGACGACCTCCTGCACCTCCCGGACGGCGAGTTCCGCGACGCGGCGGGCACCGACCTCCGCAACTACGGGGGCCCGAACGGGCTGCCGGAGTTGCGCGCGATCTTCTCCGACGCGCTGCGCGTGCCGGTCCCCCAGCTCCTCGCGCTCGGCAACTCCAGCCTGACCCTCATGCACGACGTCATCGTGCAGGCCCTGCTCTACGGCGTGCCCGGCGGGGAGCGTCCGTGGGCCGGCCAGTCCATCAGCTTCCTCGCGCCGGTGCCCGGTTACGACCGGCACTTCACCATCTGCGAGCGCTTCGGCATCCGGCTGGTCGCCGTCCCGATGAACGACGACGGCCCCGACGTCGAGACCGTCGAATCGCTCCTCGCCACGGACGACAGCATCAAGGGCATGTGGTGCGTCCCGGTGTACGCCAACCCGACCGGAGCCGTCTACAGCGAGGAGGTCGTGCGCGCCCTCGTCTCGCTCCCCGCCGCCGACGACTTCCGCCTGATCTGGGACAACGCCTACGCCGTGCATCACCTCGCCGACGAACGCCCCGAGCCGATCGACGTGCTCGCCCTCGCGGCCGAGGCGGGCAACCCCGACCGCCCGCTCGTCTTCGCCTCGACCTCCAAAGTCACCTACCCGGGTGCCGGCGTCGCCTTCGTCGGTGCGTCGGAGGCGAACATCGCCTGGTTGCAGAGCAACCTGGCTGCGCAGAGCATCGGGCCGGACAAGATCAACCAGCTGCGCCACGTGAAGCTGCTGAAGGACGCGGAGGGCCTCGCCGCCCACATGGAGAAGCACCGCGCGATCGTCGCCCCGAAGTTCGCCGTCGTCGACGAGACGTTCACCTCTCGCCTCGCCCCCTGGGGCGGCGGCACGTGGAACGCCCCGAAGGGCGGCTACTTCGTGAGCCTCGACGTGCTCGACGGCACTGCGGCGCGCGCCGTGCAGCTGGCCAAGGAGGCCGGCATCGCCGTCACCCCCGCTGGCGCGACCTTCCCCTACGGCGACGACCCGCGCGACGCCAACATCCGCATCGCGCCCACCTTCCCGCCGATCGGGGAGCTGCGCACGGCGCTCGACGGACTGTGCACGGCCATCCTCCTCGCCGAAGCCGAAGCACTCCTGGCGGAGCGGGGCTGATCGTCCGGTGACCCTCGCGGGCACGGCGTCAGGTGCTCGGCCGGACTGGACGATCCGGCCGAGCGTCGAGGACGACTGGCAGGCCTACCGCGCGCTCCGCTTCGAGATGCTGGAGGACGCGGCGCTGGCGTTCCTCGAGACCCTGGAGGCCGCGCGCCTCCACCCCGACGAGCACTGGCGCCGCCGCACGGACGGCACGTCCACCACGACCCGGCTCTTCGCCGCGGTGGCTCCGGGCGGGACGTGGCTCGGCAGCATGGGCGGCCACCAGGCCGCGGGCACCCGTGACCCGTATCTCGTAGGCGTGTACGTCACCCCGCGCTATCGCGGACGCGCGGCCGGAGTCACGGACGCCCTCCTCGACGCCGTCATCGAGTGGGCGCAGGGACGCGGCGACCGCCTCCTCCTCGACGTGCACGAGCACAACCCCGCCGCGATCCGCTACTACGAGCGCCGCGGCTTCGTCTTCACCGGCCGCACACAGCCTTACCCGCTCGACCGCAGCACACGGGAGCGGGAGATGGCCCTCGCGCTCTGAGGAGCAGGCCCTGAAACGGCGGATGCCGCCTCCCTGGCGTAGGAGGCGGCATCCGCTGTGCGGCGTCCGCTCAGACCTCGCCGAACCCCGTCTCCACGAGGGCCACCAGGGCGTCGACCGCGTCGGTCCCAGCCGGGTCGTCCGACGCGATGCGGGCGGTGGAGCCCGCGGTGAGCCCCAGGGACATCACGCCGAGCAGGCTCTTGGCGTCCTTGCCGTTGACCGTCACCTTCGCCGGGAAGGTGTTGGCCAGTTTGACGAAATCGGCGGCCGGGCGGGCGTGCAGACCCTGCGGGTTGCGGACGAGCACCTCGCGCTCGTACGATCCGTCCGCTCCGACGGAGGCCGGCGCAGCCTCGGGTGCGGGCGCCGGAGAGACCTCGGCCGCCTGCGCCTCCCCCGCCCACGCCGTCCGCGCCGTCTCCGCGGCGGCGGCGACCGCGGCCAGGTCGGCACCCGTCTCCGCCGCGACCGAGGCGGCGATCCCGCCCTCCACGAAGGGCACGTCGACCACGCGCACGCGGGCGCGCTCGTCGTCGCCCAGCATGTCGAGCACCGTCTCCGCGGTGAGCAGGGCCGAGCCGAGGTCGCTGATCACGACGACGCCCGACCCGGTGTCGGCCTCACCGACTCCGGCCATCACCTTCGCGAAGCTCGTGCCGATACCGTCGTCGTCCGTGCCGCCCGCCGCGACCAGGCGGACCGAGGGCGCCATCTGCGCCGCGAGGGCGACGGCGCCGTCGGCCAGGAGCACGCTGTGCGAGACGAAGAGGATGCCCACCCGCTCGGTCATCTCACCGCCTCCGCCGCCGCACGCAGGATGAGCGCGGTCGACTGTGCTCCCGGATCGCGGTGGCCGGCGGATCGCTCGCCGAGATAGCTCGCCCGCCCCTTGCGGGCCACGAGCGGCTCGGTCGCGACGGCACCCTGCTCGGCGGCGTCCGCCGCGGCCGCGAGGATCTCCGCGGGCGACGCCCCGGACTCCTGCGCGGCTGCGGCCGCCTCCACCGCGGGGGTCCAGGCGTCGACCATCGTCTTGTCGCCCGGCTCCGCCTTGCCGCGGGACACGATGCCGTCCCGGGCTGCGCCGAGCAGCGCGACGAGCGTCGGCCCGTCGATGTCGGCGTGGTCGCCGACCGGCTCCGCGGCCTTCAGGAACGCGGTCCCGTACAACGGGCCCGACGCGCCTCCGACGGTCGAGATGAGGGTCATCGCCACCGACCGCAGGGCCGCATTCGGAGTGGCGTCCCCGGGGAGCTTCGCCAGCGCGTCCGCGGCCGCGTGCATGCCGCGGTCCATGTTCTCGCCGTGGTCGCCGTCGCCGATCTCCCTGTCGAGGGTGTTCAGCTCCTGCTTGTGCTCCCCGACCGCCGCAGCGGCCGCCGTCACCCAGGCCGAGACCCAGTTCGTGTCCAGCGCCATCAGCGCCTCCTCCTCGTGTGGTGTGGTCGTGGGCCTAGAGTCCCCAGCGGAGCGCGGCGGTGTGCACCGGCGCGTCCCACAGCGCGGTCAGCTCGTCGTCCAGCTTGAGCACCGAGATCGAGGCGCCCTGCATCTCGAGCGACGTGACATAGCTGCCGACGAGCGAACGCGAAAGGGTGATGCCCTTCTCGTCCAGGATCTCCGCGGCGCGCCGGAACAGGATGTAGAGCTCCGACAGCGGGGTGCCGCCCATCCCGTTGACGAACAGGAGCACCTGGTCGCCCGACGAGAACGGCAGGTCCGGGAGGACGGCGTCCATCATCCGGTCCACCAGGCGGTCGGCCGGCTCGATCTTGATGCGCTCGCGGCCCGGCTCGCCGTGGATGCCGACGCCGAACTCGATCTCGTCCTCGGGGAGCACGAAGCCCGGCTCGCCGGCGTGCGGCACCGTCCCGTCCGTGAGGGCGAGACCGATGGAACGCACGTTGGCGTTGACCCGCTCGGCGATGGAGGTCACGCCGTCGAGGTCGTCGCCGCGGTCGGCCGCGGCGCCGGCGATCTTCTCGACGAGGACGGTTCCCGCCACCCCACGGCGCCCGGCCGTGTAGAGGGAGTCCTGCACCGCCACGTCGTCATTCGTGACGACTGCACGCACGGTGATCCCCTCGGCGCCGACCAGATCGGCCGCGGTCTCGAAGTTGAGCACGTCGCCGGTGTAGTTCTTGACGATGTGGAGCACGCCGGCGCCGCCGTCCGCGGCTTTGGTGGCCTCGACGATCGGCATCGGCGTCGGCGAGGTGAAGACCTCTCCGGGGACGGCCGCGTCGAGCATCCCCTTGCCGACGAAGCCGGCGTGGAGCGGCTCGTGGCCGCTGCCACCGCCGCTGACCAGGCCGACCTTGCCCTGCACAGGGCCGTCGGCGCGCGACACGAAGCGAGGATCATCCGACACCGTCACGATGTCGGCATGGGCCCGGCCGAACCCCGCGAGGGACTCCGCCACGACGTCGGGCACGTCGTTGATGAGCTTCTTCATTGAAAACCCTTCTTTCCACAGCTGTCGGTGCTTGCTACCTCAGCGCGTCGCCGCCACCCACTCGTCGAGCTTCGCGGCCGCAGCCCCGGAGTCGATGGCCTGGGCGGCGACCGCCATGTGCGAACGGAACCGATCCAGGATGGAGTCCTGGACCCTCGACGGGTCGGACGCGAGCTCGTACGACACGAGCCCGGCCGCCGCGTTGAGCAACACGATGTCGCGCACGGGGCCCTCCTGGCCCGCGAGCACGGCACGCACGACATCCGCGTTGTACGCGGCATCCTTGCCGAGCAGGTCCTCGATCCGCGCCCGGGGGATGCCCAGGTCGCGCGGATCGATGTCGTGCTCGGTGACGAGGCCTCTGGAGACCTCCCAGACGTGGCTGTGACCCGTGGTCGACAGCTCGTCCAGCCCGTCGTCGCCGCGGAAGACCAGCGCGGTCGCGCCGCGGGTCTGGAACACGCCGACGATCAGCGGGATGCGGTCGAGCGTCGCGACGCCGACCGCCGACGCCTCGGGCCGCGCCGGGTTGCACAACGGTCCGAGGTAGTTGAAGACGGTCGGGACGCCGAGCTGCGACCGCACCGGGCCCGCGTTGGCGAAGCCGGGGTGGAAGGCGCTCGCGAAGGCGAAGGTGATCCCCGTCGTGCGCAGCACCTCGGCGACGCGCTCGGCCGGCAGGGAGAGATCGATCCCGAGCGCCGCCAGCACGTCCGAGGAGCCGGACGAGGAGCTGGCCGCCTTGTTGCCGTGCTTGATCACGGGCACCCCCGCGGCAGCGGCCACGATGGAGGCCGTGGTCGACACGTTCACGGTGCCGAACCGGTCGCCTCCGGTGCCGACGATGTCGAGTGCCATCGGGTCCACCGCGAGCGGCACGGCGTGGTCGAGGATGGCGTCGCGGAAGCCGACGATCTCGTCGACGGTCTCGCCCTTCGCGCGCAGAGCGACGAGGAAGGCGGCGAGCTGGGCGTCGGTCGACTGCCCGGTCATGACCTGATCCATCGCCCAGGCGGCGTCCGCGACACTGAGATCCTCGCCGGCGAGCAAGGAGGTGAGCACGGACGACCAGGACTGTGATTCCGTCATGAAACGATCCTATTGCGCACCGGTGGGCCACGGGGAGCCACGCTTCCGGGCGTCAACTAAGGGCAGCCTAACCACTCTGGGGGTTAATTCAGACCTTTCAGGTGAGAAAACCACGGCTCCTTTTCAGCCATAATGGGTTACGTGACGAGCACCTCAATCTCCCCTGCAGCGAATGCGCCGGCGATCAACCGGCCCAACGTCGTGGCCGTCGGCACCATCGTCTGGCTCGGCTCGGAGGTGATGTTCTTCGCGGGACTCTTCGCGATCTACTTCACCCTCAAGTCGACGTCGCCGGACCTCTGGGCCGCCGAGACGGCGCATCTCAACATCCCCTACGCGGCGACGAACACGACCATCCTCGTGCTCAGCTCCGTCACGTGCCAGTTCGGGGTGTTCGCCGCGGAGCGTCTGCAGGCCCACCGCACCGGAGGCCTGTTCCAGTTCTGGAAGTGGGGCCTCGTCGAGTGGTTCCTGCTCTCCTATGCGCTCGGCGCCATCTTCGTCGCCGGCCAGATCCTCGAGTACGCCACGCTCGTCAGCGAGGGCATCTCGATCCACTCGAACGCCTATGGATCGGCGTTCTACCTGACCACCGGTTTCCACGGACTCCACGTGACCGGCGGCCTCATCGCCTTCCTCCTCGTCATCGGCCGCGCCTTCGCGGTCAAGCACTTCGGCCACAAGGAGGCGACGAGCGCCATCGTCGTCTCCTACTACTGGCACTTCGTCGACGTCGTGTGGATCGGACTGTTCGCGGTCATCTACATCATCCGTTAGTAGAAATCAGGAGCTGACACCACCCCATGCGTCCCCGACACTCCGGACCCGCACAGAACCGCAGCACGGCGAAGCCCGCGCGCAAGAGCGGTCGCCGCCACCCCCTGGCCACCGTCGCCCTCCTCGCGATCGGTCTCGGCCTGACCGGCGGCGCCTACGCCGCCTTCACCACCACGACGGCGTCCGCCGAGACGGCTCCGGCAGCGGCGTCGCAGGCCAGCGTCGACGAGGGCAAGAAGCTCTTCCAGGCCAACTGCGCCACCTGCCACGGCATGGAGGCCCAGGGCACCGACGCGGCGCCGAGCCTCATCGGCGTCGGTGCGGCCGCCGTCGACTTCCAGGTCGGCACCGGCCGCATGCCCATGCAGATGCAGGGCCCGCAGGCCCAGGAGAAGCCGGTCCAGTTCACCGACGAGCAGACCGCTGCTCTCGCCGACTACGTCGCTTCCCTGGCCCCCGGCCCGTCCATTCCGGAGCAGAAGTACCTCGACGGCAAGGGTGACGCCGCCCGCGGGGCCGAGCTCTTCCGCATCAACTGCGCGATGTGCCACAACGTCGCCGGCGCCGGTGGAGCGCTCACCGAGGGCAAGTACGCCCCGCCGCTCACGGGCGTCAGCGCCAAGCACATCTACGAGGCCATGATCACCGGCCCGCAGAACATGCCGGTCTTCAACGACCTGAACGTCGACCCGCAGGGCAAGGCCGACATCATCACGTACCTCATGTACATCCAGGAGCACCCGTCCCCGGGCGGCTTCGAGCTCGGCTCGCTCGGCCCGGTGGCCGAGGGCCTGTTCCTGTGGATCTTCGGCCTCGGCGCCATCGTCGCCCTGACCGTGTGGATCACGGCGAAGTCCAACTAGCCGGTACTGAGCGTAGAGAAAGCGTAAGAAGGAGAACAATGGCACAGGACGAGAACGGCGGTCACGAGCTGACGCCAGCCAGTTCGTCAGCCGTCGACGCCCACCGCACGGGCGAATCGGGGACAGCGATCGTCGTCCGCGACGCGCCCGAGAACCCCGGCTTCCCGCCGCACCGGCCGCGCGTCACCGACCTCGACCCCAAGAAGGAGCGGCGCGCCGAGCGTACCGTCTACACGCTCTTCTACCTGTCGATCGCCGGAAGCGTCTGGGCCGTCGCCGCGTACATGGCGTTCCCGATCCACGACAGCGACCCCGCGTCGGTGCGCTTGAACAACCTGTTCATCGGTCTCGGCATCACCCTCGCACTGCTCGCGATCGGCATCGGCGCCGTGCACTGGGGCAAGGCGCTCATGCACGAGAAGGAGGGCGTCGACCTCCGCCACCCCGTGCGCGGCAGCGAGGGCACCACCGAGCGGGCCGTCGAGATCTTCCGCCAGGCCGACGAGGAGTCCGGCTTCAACCGCCGCACCCTGGTCCGCAACAGCCTCATCGGCGCGCTCATCGCGTTCCCGCTCCCCGCGGTCGTCCTCTTCCGCGGTCTCGCGCCGCAGGACGAGGACCCGGTCGAACTGCTCTCGCAGACGATGTGGGCCAAGGGCGTGCGCCTCACGCGCGACCCGTCCGGCACTCCGATCAAGGCCTCCGACGTCACCCTCGGCAGCGCGTTCCACGTGATCCCCGAGGGCCTCAACGAGACCGACGACATGCTCGAGCAGAAGGCCAAGGCGGCCGTCCTGCTCATGCGCCTCAAGCCCGAGGACCTGCACGTCTCCAAGGGCCGTGAGAACTGGAACTACGACGGGATCGTCGCGTACTCCAAGATCTGCACGCACGTCGGGTGCCCGGTGGCGCTCTACGAGCAGCAGACCCACCACCTGCTCTGCCCGTGCCACCAGTCGCAGTTCGACATCACGCACGAGGCCGAGGTCATCTTCGGACCGGCCAAGCGCCCGCTGCCGCAGCTTCCGATCACCGTTGACGCCGATGGCTACCTGGTCGCCCGCAGCGACTTCCACGAGCCCGTCGGCCCGAGCTTCTGGGAGCGCCATTGAGCACCACAGCCGCCGCACCCGCGGCACCTACGCCGGTCAAGAGCGGTGGATTCACGGCAGCAGCCGCGAACTACATCGAGGACCGCACCAGCATCTCGGGCGCCGTCAAGGAGTTCGGCCGCAAGATCTTCCCCGACCACTGGTCGTTCCTGCTCGGTGAGGTCGCGCTCTACAGCTTCATCGTCATCCTGCTCTCGGGGACCTTCCTGACGTTCTTCTTCCAGGCGTCGATGGCCGAGGTCGTGTACCACGGCTCGTACGTCCCGCTGAAGGGCATCCACATGTCTGCGGCCATGGAGTCCACGCTCAACATCTCCTTCGAGGTGCGCGGCGGCCTGCTCGTCCGCCAGATCCACCACTGGGCGGCGCTGCTGTTCGTGGCGGCCATCGGCCTCCACATGCTCCGCATCTTCTTCACGGGAGCGTTCCGCAAGCCGCGCGAGCTCAACTGGGTCATCGGCTTCGTCCTCTTCATCCTCGCGATGGCCGAGGGCTTCACCGGCTACTCCCTCCCGGACGACCTGCTCTCGGGCAACGGCCTCCGCATCATCGACGGTCTGATCAAGGGCCTGCCGGTCGTCGGCACGTGGATCTCGTTCCTCCTCTTCGGTGGCGAGTTCCCGGGGACCGCGATCGTGGGGCGCCTGTACACGCTGCACATCCTGCTGCTGCCGGCGATGGTGCTCGCCTTCATCGCGCTGCACCTGATGTTCGTCGTCATCCACAAGCACACGCAGTACGCCGCTCCGGGCCGCACCCAGGGCAACGTCGTCGGCTACCCGGTGCTCCCGGTGTACGCGGCCAAGGCCGGTGGATTCTTCTTCATCGTGTTCGGTGTCGTCGCGGCCATGGCCTCGCTCTTCACCATCAACCCGATCTGGAACTACGGACCTTACGATCCCTCCCCCGTCTCGGCGGGCACCCAGCCCGACTGGTACATCGGCTTCGCGGACGGCGCCCTGCGTCTCGTCCCGCCGGGCTGGGAGTTCGTCTGGCTGGACCGCACCTGGTCGTTCAACATCATCATCCCGGTCGCGATCCTCGGACTGTTCATCGTCACCGTTCTGATCTACCCCTTCATCGAGGCGTGGATCACCGGCGACAAGCGTGAGCACCACATCCTGGACCGTCCGCGCAACGCCGCGACGCGCACCGCGATCGGCGCTGCCGGCGTCACCTTCTACGCGGTCTTCTGGGCCGCCGCGAGCTCGGACCTCATCGCCACCCACTTCAAGCTGACGATGGAGGGCGTGATCCACACTCTGCAGGCGCTGCTGTTCCTCGGGCCGTTGATCGCGTTCGTGGTCACGCGCCGCGTGTGCTTGGCGCTCCAGAAGAAGGACCGCTCGATCGCCCTCCACGGCTACGAGACCGGTCGCATCGTCAAGCTCCCCGGCGGCGAGTTCATCGAGGTGCACGAGCAGCTGAGCGACTACGAGCGCTGGCGGCTGGTGAGCTACGAGTCCTACGAGCCGCTGATGATCCGCCCGAACAGGCAGGGCAAGATCACCATGGGCAACCGGATGCGTGCCGGACTCTCCCGCTGGTTCTTCGAGGACCGGATGGTCCCGCCGTCGAAGGGCGAGCTCGAGTCGGGTCACGACCACCACTGACCCGGTCCCCGTCGTGAGAGCGCCGGTGCGTGTGACGCACCGGCGCTTTCGCATTCCCACACGCGCCCTCTGTTGCCCGCCGACACCCGCTTTCCCCCGGAGCTTGCCGTGACCGATCTCGACCGCCTCGCCTCCTGGCTGCGCTGCCCCGTGTGCGCCGCCGATCTCGCCCCCGTGGACCGCCTCGTGCTCGGTTGCGCCAACGGTCACCGGCACGACGTCAACAAGCGCGGCTACATCAGTCTGCTCGGCGGCTCGAAGCATGTCGGAGACAGCGCTCCGATGCTCGACGCCCGCGACGCCGTGCTCGAGGGCGGCCTCTACACCGCGATCGCCTCCGCCCTGGCCGCCGCCGTCCCGGAGAGCGCCCTGCGCATCCTCGACGCCGGCGCGGGCACCGGGTATTACCTGCGCGCCGCTCTCGCTGCACGTCCGGAGGCGACTGGCCTCGCGATGGACCTCTCCCCCGCTGCGGTCACCCGCGCCACGCGATCATCGGACCGGATCGACGGACTCGTCGCCGACACGTGGCGCCCTCTGCCGCTGCACGACGCCGCGTGTGACGTCATCCTCGACGTCTTCGCTCCACGCAACCTGCCCGAGTTCGCTCGGGTGCTCGAGCCCGGCGGGACGCTCATCGTCGTCGTCCCCCGGGCCACGCACCTCGCCTCCCTCCGGAACGGAACCGCCATGCTGGATGTTCCCGACGACAAGGCGCTGGATGTCATCACCGCAGCAGCGCCCCTGTATGCCCTCCAGGGGCGCGAACACGTCGAGGAGACACTCGCAGTCGACGAGCCCCTCCGACGCGCTCTCATCGGCATGGGACCGTCGGCGCATCACGTCGACGCCGGCACCGGCACCGGCACCGGTATCGTCGGGCTCCCCTCCGAGACACGCCTCGACGTGGACGTTCTCCACTTCAGCGTCCGGGATGGCGGCCGCTCTCGCTGATCGACTCAGAGCCGTGCGGGGCTACGTCCGCCCCTGCCTGCCTGAGGTGCCGACGAAGGTCGACGACACCCGCAAAGAGGTGAGTCCGCATCGAGAGGCTGTCAGCGCCCACGAGTTTCGAGGCGGAGTCATCAGTGAAGAAGACGTCCTCGGCCGAGACATCGAGGGCGTCGAGGACGTGCTGGAAGGCGCGGACATCGGGCTTCGCGAATCCGATGTCGGCCGAGTTGAAGAATGCGTCGAATCGACCGCCGATACCCATCGCAGCGATCTCGGCGCAGATGGTGTCCGTTCCGTTGGTGAGCACGGCCGTCCGCACCCCGAGTCTCCGAAGTTCGTCGGACAGTTCCAGAACACCCTCATCGACGACCGCCGGGTGATCACCCCACTCCGCCACAGCTGCAGGGCTACCAACGAGCTCGCCGATCTCGCGCAGCCAGCGAGCTCGGCTGATTCGGCCCGTGGTGACATCGTCTATGAGCGGCCTCGAGAAGGCGATACTCTCCAGCCGCCCCGCCGTAAGGCCATATCTCCGCTCGATATCGACGACGACCCCGGGATCGAAGTTCCGGACGACTCCGTCGAGGTCGAAGAGCACGACACGAATCATTCGACGATCCTTTCCCCTCAGCACACATCGCCACAGGTGGTCGGACGACGCCACTGGGCCGTCTCCCGAAGGAGACGGCCCAGTGGATGAGAGTCGTTCAGCGGTTGACGCTCAGCGCGCGAAGTACCCGCGGTAGTACTCGAAGACCCAGCCGACGATGCAGACGAGGCTGAAGGCCACACCGATGAAGCAGATCCAGAATCCGACGGCGAGGCCGAGGATCACCAGTGCGGCGCCGGCCGCCAGCGCGATCGGCCACCAGCTCCACGGGCTGAAGTGCCCGAGCTCCGGGTCGCCGTCGTCGATGTTGGCGTCGAGGCGGTCCTCCGGCAGCTCTCCGCCCTGGGAGGCATGCGAGCGGCCGATGTAGAACGCGATGAATGCAGCCAGGATGGCGCTCAGGACGAGCGCGACCGTACCGACCCACTCGACCTTCCCGTGCATCGGGTCGAGCAGGCTCCACGCGGTGTAGACCACCGCGGAGAGGATGAAGAAGATCGAGAGGATCCAGAAGAGGATGGCATTTGCTCTCATGGGTTACTTCACCTCGTTGTTCGCGACGTCGAGCACCGGGGCGTCCGGGGCGTCCTTGGCACCGCCGACGCCGATCGGGATGCCCGCCTCGGGGTGGTTCAGGTCGAACGCGGGCGACTCAGAACGGATGCGCGGGATCGACGTGAAGTTGTGGCGCGGCGGCGGGCAGCTGGTCGCCCACTCGAGCGAGCGGCTGTAGCCCCACGGGTCGTTGACCGTGACCTTGGGCGCGTTGCGCGCCGTCAGGTAGACGTTCACGAAGAACGGGATCATCGAGATCGCGAGGATTCCGGCGCCGATCGACGACAGCTGGTTCATCCAGGTGAATCCGTCGGTGGGCAGGTAGGTCGCGTACCGACGCGGCATGCCGACGACGCCCAGCCAGTGCTGCACGAGGAAGGTCGTGTGGAAGCCGATGAAGAGCAGCCAGAAGTGCCACTTGCCGAGCCGGTCGTTGAGCATCTTGCCCGTCCACTTGGGCCACCAGAAGTAGAACCCTGCGAACATCGCGAACACGACGGTGCCGAAGACGACGTAGTGGAAGTGGGCGACGACGAAGTACGTGTCGGAGACGTGGAAGTCGAGCGGCGGGGAAGCCAGGATGACGCCCGTCAGACCACCGAAGGTGAACGTGATCAGGAAGCCGATGGACCACAGCATGGGCGACTCGAACGTCAACGACCCCCGCCACATCGTTCCGATCCAGTTGAAGATCTTCACACCGGTCGGGACCGCGATGAGCATCGTCATCAGCGAGAACCACGGCAGCAGGACCGAGCCGGTCACGTACATGTGGTGGGCCCACACGGTGACGGAGAGGGCGGCGATCGCGATCGTCGCGTAGATGAGGGTCTTGTACCCGAAGATCGGCTTACGGCTGAACACCGGGAAGATCTCGGAGACGATGCCGAAGAACGGCAGCGCGATGATGTACACCTCGGGATGGCCGAAGAACCAGAACAGGTGCTGCCAGAGGAGGGCTCCCCCGTTGGCGGCGTCGTAGATGTGGGCGTCGAACACGCGGTCGGCGGCGAGGGCGAACATCGCGGCGGCGAGCACCGGGAAGGCCATCAGCACGAGGATCGACGTCACCAGGGTGTTCCAGGTGAAGATCGGCATGCGGAACATGGTCATGCCCGGAGCACGCATCGTGATGATGGTGGTGATGAAGTTCACCGCGCCGAGGATCGTGCCGAACCCGGAGAGGCCGAGGCCGAGCACCCAGAGGTTGCCGCCGATGCCGGGTGAGAACGTCGTGCTCGACAACGGCGCGTAGGCGAACCATCCGAACGAGGCCGCGCCCTGGGGGGTGAGGAATCCGGCGACCGCGATGAGCGAGCCGAAGGAGTAGAACCAGTAGGCCAGCGCGTTCAGCCGCGGGAACGCGACGTCGGGCGCACCGATCTGGAGCGGCATGAGCACGTTGGCGAAGCCGGCGAAGAGCGGCGTCGCGAACATGAGCAGCATGATCGTGCCGTGCATGGTGAAGAGCTGGTTGTACTGCTCTTTGGTGGCCACCACCTGCAGGCCCGGCTCGAAGAGCTGTGCCCGGATGATGAGCGCCATCACGCCGCCGATGAGGAAGTACACGAAGGACGAGATGAGGTACATGTACCCGATCGTCTTGTGGTCCGTCGACGTGATGTAGTTCACGAGGATGTTGCCCTTGCGCTCGATGCCGTTGGCACTGAGGATCGTGGGCTTCGGCGCGGGAGCGGTGGTCGCCCCGGGCGCCGGTGCTGTCGTCGTCATCGGTGTGTCCTACTCGTTGCCCTGAGGAGCGCCCGTTCCGGGCAGGTTCTGGTTGCGGTCGTACTCAGACCCGAGCTGACCCTTGAAGCCCTGGTCGCGCAGGCTCTGGATGTGGGCGTCGTACTCGGCCTGCGGCACGATCTTCACGTTGAAGAGCATCGCCGAGTGGTACTCGCCGCACAGCTCGGCGCACTTGCCGACGAACGTGCCGGTGCGGCCCGTCGTCTCGAAGTACATGTAGTTGGTCTTGCCCGGGATGACGTCCTTCTTGTAGAGCATCGCCGGCACCCAGAAGGAGTGGATCACGTCGCGCGAGTCCAGCTGGATGGTGATCTTCTTGTTCTCGGGCAGGTACAGGGTCGGGATCGACCCCTCCTGCACGGAGCCGGGGGTGGCGCTCGCGTCGTCCGGCTGGACCTGGATGCCCGGGTCGTACACGTTGTCCGTCACGTAGTTGAAGTCCCACGCCCACTGCTTGGCGTAGACCTGGATCTTGAGGTCCGGGTTCGCGTACGGCTTCTCGATCGCGTTCTGGTCCCGCGCGGTGAAGGCGAAGAAGCCCAGCACCAGGATGAGCGGGACGATCGTGTAGAAGATCTCGATCGGCATGTTGTAGCGCAGCTGAGCCGGGAGACCGGTCTGGCCCTTGCGGCGGCGGAAGACGATGACCGCCCAGACGATCAGGCCCCAGACGATGACGCCGACGATCAGGAGCACGATCCAACTCGTCACCCACAGACCGCTGATGCGCTCGGTGTGGTTGGTGACGGGCTGCTCGCCCTCGACGAATCCCGGGAGGAATCCGTTCAGCTGTGCTTGCGTGCAACCCGCGAGAACGACGGCGAGCGTCGCTGCGATCGGGATGGCAGCCCATCGGAGACGGCGATTGTGACGCACCGGTGACCTTTCGAGTGACTTCTGGGACAGTTCACATCCAAATGTATGTGGCTCTCCCTACCCTACTCCGCCGGACACCCTGATTCGAACACAATGGGCCGCCCTCGAGGGGCGGCCCATGGTGTTTTTGTGTGCTATGCGACGATCAGTGGAACGAGTCACCGCACGCGCACGAGCCGGTCGCGTTGGGGTTGTCGATCGTGAACCCCTGCTTCTGGATGGTGTCTTCGAAGTCGATGGCGGCGCCGTCGAGGTACGGCACGCTCATCTTGTCGACGATGACCTCGACGCCGTCGAAGTCCACCGTGGCGTCGCCGTCGAGCATGCGCTCGTCGAAGTACAGCTGGTAGATCAGGCCGGAGCAGCCGCCGGGCTGGACGGCGACGCGCAGGCGCAGGTCGTCACGGCCCTCCTGCTCGAGCAGGCTCTTGACCTTGCTCGCCGCGGCCTCGGTCAGGCCGACGCCATGGGCCTTCGGCGCGGTCAGCGTTGTGTCGGTCATGGAACTCCTTCACGGAATACGGGACATCGGGAAACCGAAATCTGCGTCGATTGTACGTCGGAAAACCGAGAGGCTGTCCAGACGTTCAGACGGCGCTCAGACCGTGCGGCGGTCGAGCCGGGCGAGCAGCAGCGCCTCCGCGAGGATGGCTCGCTTGAAGACGCCGAGGTGCAGCGACTCGTTGGGGCTGTGCGCCCGGGAGTCCGGGTCCTCCACCCCCGTCACGAGGATCTGGGCGCCTGGGAACTCCCGCACGAGGTCGGCGATGAACGGGATGGACCCGCCCACCCCGGTCTCCGCGGCCTCGCGGCCCCAGGCGTCGGCCATGGCGCGCTTCGCCTCCGTGGCGGCCCAGCCGGCGGTGTCGACGAGGAACGCCTCACCGGTGTCCACGTCCGAGATGTCGACGTGGGCGCCGAACGGCGCATTCGCGCGGAGGTGCTTCTCGAGGGCCGCGAACGCCTCGGCGGCCGGCTGGCCGGGCGCGACGCGCGCGCTGACGCGGACCGCGGCGCTCGGCAGCAGTGTGTTGGACGCGTTGGCGACGCTCGGAGCGTCGATCCCGGTGATCGTCACCGTCGGCTTCGACCAGAGGCGCGACAGGATGGGACCGGTGCCGACGGCCGTCACTCCGGGCAGCAGGGCGGCCTCCTCCCGGAACTGCTCCTCGCTGAGGTGGGGCGGCTCCTCCGCGTCGTCGTACGAGAGGAAGCCCTCGACCGCGACCGCCCCGTCCTCGTCGTGGAGCGTGGCGAGCAGCCTGATCAGCGCGAGCATGGCGTCCGGGGCCGCTCCCCCGTACATTCCGGAGTGGGAGGCGTGCTCCAGCGTCGAGACGGTGAGGCGGAACGTCACGTTGCCGCGCAGCGACACGGTCAGCGCCGGAGTGTCGACGTCGACGTTGTCCGAGTCGGCCACGACGATCACATCGGCCGCGAGGGCCGTCCTGTTCTCGTGCAGGAAGTTCGCGAACGATCGGGAGCCGAACTCCTCCTCGCCCTCGATGAAGACGGCGAGCCCGAGGTCGAAGTCGGGCCCGAGCGCCTCGACGAGGGCACGGATGCTCGCGACGTGCGACATCACACCGGCCTTGTCGTCGGCGGCGCCACGCCCGTAGAGGCGATCGCCGCGGACCGTCGGCTCGAACGGCGGCGTGTCCCAGTCCTCGTCGGACCCCGGGGGCTGGACGTCGTGGTGCGCGTAGAGCAGTACCGTCGGGCGCCCGTTGCGCGCCGCGCGCGTGGCGAGCACCGCGGGCTGGCCGAGCTGGTCGCCGTCGATCGGCGCCTGCTTCACCTCGACGCTCTCGAACACGCCGGTCTCGCTCAACAGTGCGGCGACCGCGTCAGCGCTCGCCCGCACGTTCGCGGGGTCGAACGCCGACCACGAGACCGAGGGGATGCGGACGAGTCGCGAGAGGTCGGCAACCGTGGACGGCAGCCCGGTCTCGACGGCGGACCGCACGCGCTCCTCGGCCGCCGGATCGTCGGCTGCGGGCGAATACGGGTCGGAAGACGGCTGGGAGTCTGTCATGCGGGTAATCTTAAGTGACCCCACAACCGAAGGCTGAGCGTTGGCGAAACGAGACCACCCGGCGACCGAGGCGGAGACGCCGGTCGTCGAGACCCCTGAAGAGACTGCAGAGCGACTGACGCAGGGTAAGGGCGCTCCGACGCCGTCCCGGCGCGAGCAGGAGGCCGCCCGCAAACGCCCCCTGGTGCCGGGCGACCGCAAGGAGGCGGCCCGCAATGCCCGCGCCAAGCAGGCGGAGGCGCGCGAGAAGGCCCGCGTCGGCATGGCCAACGGCGACGAGCGTTACCTCACCGCCCGCGATCGGGGACCGCAGCGCCGCTATGTGCGCGACTACGTCGACGCACGCTTCAGCATCGGCGAATTCCTCATCCCGGTCATGCTGGTCATCATCATCCTGAGCTTCCTGCCGTGGCAGTTCCTGCAGGTGTGGGCCCTGTTCGCGCTGTGGGCGTTCTTCCTGATCTCCGTCCTCGACTGCATCGTGCTCGGCTTCCTGGTGCGCAAGCGCATCGCCGCGAAGTACGGCGCCGACAAGGTCGAGCGCGGCCTGCGCTGGTACGCCTCGATGCGCGCGCTGCAGCTGCGCGTGATGCGTCTGCCCAAGCCGCAGGTCAAGCGCGGCCAGTACCCGGCCTGACGTGACGATCGTCGCTGCCGCCGACGGGTCCGCCCTCGGCAATCCCGGTCCGGCCGGGTGGGCGTGGTACGTCGACGACGACTGCTGGTCGGCCGGCGGCTGGCCGCACGGCACCAACAACCAGGGCGAGCTGATGGCCGTCATCGATCTGCTGGAGTCCACGGCTCACCTCGACGACGACCTGCGCATCCTGTGCGACAGCCAGTACGTGATCAACGCCGTCACCAAATGGATGGCGGGCTGGAAGCGCAAGGGCTGGCGCAAGGCGGACGGCGCTCCCGTGCTCAACCGCGAACTGCTCGAGCGTCTCGACCGCGCGTTGCAGGGCCGGCGGTACTCGTTCGAGTGGGTCAAGGGTCACGCCGGCCACGATCTCAACGAGGCGGCCGACGCGCGCGCACGAGCCGTCGCGACCGCGTATCAGAAGGGCGACCCCATCCCGATCGGACCGGGCTGGCCGCACGCACCGCAGAGAGCCGTGACCGCGTCGGATGCCGTGCGGGCGGACGACGTTCCGGACGCGACGACGGCCACCGCCGCCCCGTCTCCCTCTCTCGCGACGCCCGAGCCCGCGCTCGAGCTCGACATCTTCGGCGATCTCGCCGCGGCCGAGACCGACGAGGAGCTCGTCGCCCGTCTCGAACGCGAACTGCTCGACCCCGCGGTGCGCTCCGACGCCTCCCGCGTGGCGGAACTGTTGCACCCCGACTTCGAGGAGATCGGACGTTCCGGCCGGCTCTGGGGCCGCGACGAGATGCTTCAGGCCCTGGCGGACGAGGAGTCGGCTCCGATGGAGCTCGACGTACTGAACACGGTGAGCGTCGCCGACGGCATCATCCTGCTGACGGCGCGCACGATGGACGCGCGCGGAGGATCGCTTCGGAGCTCGCTCTGGCAGCGCAGCGGGGGCCGCTGGCGCCTACGCTTCCACCAGGGCACGCCGGAGGCGTAGCAGCCCACGGTTGATCTGCCGCGCCCACAGCGGACCGCGGTAGAGGAATGCCGTGTAGCCCTGCACCAGGGTCGCCCCGGCGTCGAGACGCTCCTGCACGTCCTCCGCGGTCTCCACTCCCCCGACGGAGATGACGCAGAGCTCTGCGGGCACCGACGCACGGATCAGCTTCAGCACCTCGAGCGACCGTGCGGCGAGCGGTGCGCCGGAGAGCCCGCCCGCACCGGCCGCAGCCACGACGGCGGGATCGGTGCGCAGCCCCTCGCGCGCGATCGTGGTGTTCGTGGCGATGATGCCCGCGAGTCCGAGGCGCACGACGAGCTCCGCGATGCGCTGCACCTGCTCGTCCGTGAGGTCGGGGGCGATCTTCACCAGCAAGGGCTTCTCCCCCGCGACCTCCTTCACGGCGGCGAGCAGCGGCGCCAGGAGGTCGAGCTCCTGCAGACCGCGCAGGCCCGGGGTGTTCGGCGAGCTCACGTTGACGACCAGATAGTCCGCCACCGGGGCGAGCGCGCGGGCGCTCGTCAGGTAGTCGGCGGTCGCGTCCTCGACCGCGACCACCCGGCTCTTGCCGATGTTGACCCCGAGCACGGGACGACGCCGGGCGCGCCGCACACGCAGGAGGCGGTTCGCCGCCGCCGCCGCTCCGTGGTTGTTGAATCCCATGCGGTTGACGACGGCACGGTCCGGGATGAGACGGAACAGCCGCGGCGTGTCGTTGCCGGGCTGGGCGATCGCGGTGATCGTGCCGACCTCGACGTGGCCGAAGCCGAGTGCGCCCAGGCCGAGCACCCCCTCGCCGTCTTTGTCGAACCCGGCGGCGACGCCGAACGGCGAGTCGAACCGCAGGCCGAGAGACTCCACCGCGAGGGACGGGTCGGGCGCTGTGAAGCGACGCGCCAGGCCGCCGAGACCGAGTGCCGGGAGCGCTCTGATCACGAGGAAGGCGAGGTGGTGGGCCCGCTCGGGGTCGAGCTTGGAGAGGACGAGGTTGAAGAGTGTGGGATACATGCCGATTCGAGAATACCGCGCGGCGGCGTTCGGGCCGGCGCGTCAGGCCTGCAGCTCGGCGGGCTCGCCGTGGTGGGCGACCCGCAGCTGCCGGATGGCCTCCTCGAAGTCGTCGAGCGAGTCGAAACCCTGGTAGACGCTCGCGAACCGCAGGTAGGCGACTTCGTCGAGCTCGCGCAGCTCGGGGAGGATCGCCAGGCCGATGTCGTTCGCCTCGATCTGCGAGGCGCCGGTCGACCGGATCGTCTCCTCCACCTTCTGCGCCAGCACGGCCAGGTCGGAGTCGGTCACCGGACGACCCTGGCAGGCCTTGCGCACACCGAGCATGATCTTCTCGCGGCTGAACGGCTCCGCCACCCCGCTGCGCTTGATGACGCTGAGGCTCGCGGTCTCCGTCGTGGAGAACCGGCGACCGCATTCGGGGCACTGCCGCCGGCGACGGATGGAGAGTCCGTCGTCGCTGGTCCGGGAGTCGATGACGCGGGAGTCCGGGTGGCGGCAGAAGGGGCAGAACATGCCTGAATTCTAGCGGCTCGCGCGGGAGGTCAGGCGTCCTCGCCGTCGTCGAACCGGATGGTGACCGCAGCGCCGTGCGCGGGCAGGTCCTCCGCGCTCGACAGGGCGACGATGCGGTCGGCGACCTCGCGCAGCGCGTCGCGGTCGTAGCGGATCACCTGCTGGGGTCGGAGGAACGAGTAGGCGCCGAGTCCGGGCGAGAACCGCGCCTGGCCCCCGGTGGGCAGAACGTGATTCGAGCCCGCGAGGTAATCGCCCAGGCTGACCGGCGCGCTCGGCCCGACGAAGATCGCCCCAGCGTTCTGGATGTCGGCGAGGACCGTGTCGGGGTCGGCCGTCTGGATCTCGAGGTGCTCGGGGCCGTAGGCGTTGCTGAACGCGGCGGCGGCGGTCAGGTCGTCGACGAGGACGATCGCGGACTGCGGGCCGCCGAGCGCGGTGCGCACGCGGTCGCTGTGCCGGGTGGGGGCGACGAGCCCCTCCAGTTCGGCGACGACACGCTCCGCGAACGCGGGGCTGTCGGTGACGAGCAGTGAGGCGGCGGCCTCGTCGTGTTCGGCCTGGCTCACCAGGTCGGCGGCGACGAATCGCGCATCGGCCGCTTCGTCCGCGATCACCAGGATCTCGGTCGTGCCGGCCTCGGAGTCGATGCCCGTCTTGCCGCGCACCACGCGCTTGGCCGCGGCCACGTAGATGTTGCCCGGGCCGGTGATGACCTGGACCGGATCCAGGCCGATCTCCTCCACGCCCCACGCGAGCGCCCCGATCGCACCGGCGCCGCCCATGGCATACACCTCGTCGATTCCCAGCAGCCCGGCCGCCCCCAGGATCACCGGGTGGACCGATCCCCCGAACTCGCGCTGCGGCGGGCTCGCGAGCGCCACCGACGCCACCCCGGCGATCTGCGCGGGCACCGCGTTCATGACGACGCTCGACGCCAGGACGGCCTTGCCGCCCGGCACGTACAGGCCGGCGCGCTCGACCGGCTGCCAGCGCTGGACGATCGTCGCCCCCGGGCCGATGCGCGTCTCCGCCGCAGGCGGCACCTGCACGGCGGTCGCCTCGCGCACGCGCGCGATCGCCTCCTCCAGGGCTTCGCGGACATCGGTGGGGAGCCCCTCCACCGCCGCCGCGATGTCGTCGGCGGGAACGCGGATCGCCGCGGGGGCGCCGCCGTCGAACCGCTGCGCCTGCTCGCGCAAGGCGTCCGCACCTCGGGCGCGAACGTCCTCGATCAGCTCGGTCGCGACATGCATCGCGACCTGGACGTCCACGACGGGACGGGGGACGAGGCGCTCGAAAGCGGCGCGAGTAGGCTGGATTCCGCGGAGGTCGATGGTCTGCATCATGGCCAGCCCAGCCTATCCGCTCCCTCTCCCGTGTGACGGCGCGCGGAATTCTCCCCACCGATTGGTGCTTGCAGTAGACATATGAACAGCGCATCCCCCGACCCCACCGACGGCACCGTCACCGACGCGACCCCGGACCTGGCGGCGTTCCGCCAGACGTTCCGCCGCCACGCCGCCGGCGTCGCGATCGTCACCGCCCTCGGAACGGACGGGAAGCCGGTCGGCTTCACAGCCACCTCGCTCGCCTCCCTGGCCGCCGTGCCGCCGCTCGCCACCTTCAACATGGCGCTCTCGGCCTCCAGCTGGCCGGCCATCGCCGAGACGGACCGCGTCGTCATCCACACGCTCGGCGTGCGCAACAAAGCCGCGGCGCAGAAGCTGGCCGGCGACAACGCCCAGCGCTTCGAGGGTGAGCACTGGTACGCCGGCCCGCACGGCCTCCCTGTCATCAAGGACACGACCGCGTGGATGGTCGGGCGCATCATCGAGCGTGTCACGGTGCACAACAGCGCCGTCGTCATCGTGCAGATCGAGCAAGGCGGCCTCGGCGCCGAGGACGCCCCTCTGCTCTACCACGAGCGGCGCTACCACCGCCCCGCCGAGCTCGACTGAGCAGACCCGCGTCAGTCGAGCTCGCGCAGTTGCGCCGTGCGCTCTCCGCCCGCTGTGCCGGTGTTGACAGTGCCCTTGGGCTCGAACAGCACGGCCTCCACCTCCTCATCGGCCTTCGGGCAGTGCTCGATCCCGCGCGGCACCACGTAGACGTCGCCCTCGCCCAGGGTCACGTCGCCGTCGCGCAGCTGAATGGTCAGCTCGCCGCGGAGCACCAGGAACAGCTCGTCCGTGTCGGGGTGCTCGTGCCACACGAACTCGCCGAGCAGCTTCACCACCTTGACGTCGTAGTCGTTGACACTCGTCAGCCGGTGCGGCTGCCAGTGCTCGCCGATCCGTGAGAGTGCCTCGTGCAGATTGCGGACGCCGTCGCTCATGCTCCCACGCTAGACCAGGCAGTTGGGGCCGAGCAGCCCCTTCAGCTCCCCGTACAGGTCGGGGCTGACCTTGACGTGGTTCGGCACGCCGAGCACGCGGACACGGCTGCCCGACACCAGGTGGATACGCACCTCGTTCTCGCCGGGGTGCCGCGAGAACGTCTCGCCCAGCCGGGTGATGACGTCGGGCGTCGCGCGGCGGTCCTGCATGGTGATCTTCAGCGGGCTGCTGTCCTCGATCGGTCCGAGGTCGGGGTTCATCAGGCTGAAGGCGTGCAGATTCATGCCGTCGTCGCGCAGGCTCACACGGCCGCGGACGACCACGATCGAGTCGCCCGTCAGCATCGGCGAGAACTCCTGGTACGCCTTGCCCATGAACATGACGGTCATCTCGCCGCCGAAGTCCTCGACCGTGATCATGCCGTACTGGTTGCCGGACGCCTTCGCCACCCGGTGCTGCACGCTGGTGACCAGGCCCGCGATCGTGACCGTCTCGCCGTCCTGGATGCTGTCCGAACCCACGAGGTCGGCGATCGAGGTGCTCGCCATCTTCGCGAGCTGCAGCTCGAGCCCGGCGAGCGGATGATCGGACACGTAGAGGCCGAGCATGTCGCGCTCGAAGGCGAGCTTGTCCCGTTTGCCCCACTCCGGGCGGTCCGGGATGCTGTGCTGCGCCTGACCCGGCTCGTCGTCTTCCCACAGGCTGTCGAAGTCGAACCCGACGTCGCCGTTCGCCTCGTTGCGCTTGATCTTCACCGCGGACTCCACGGCGTCCTCGTGCACCTCCACCAGCGCGCGACGCGTGTGTCCCAGGGAGTCGAAGGCGCCCGCCTTGATGAGGGACTCGACCGTGCGCTTGTTCGCGGCGTGGATCGGCACCTTGGCGAGGAAGTCGTGGAACGAGTCGAAGCGCCCCTTGCTCTCGCGCGCCTCCCGCACGCCCTCGACGACGTTCGCGCCCACATTGCGCACCGCGCCCATGCCGAAACGGATGTCCTCTCCCACGGCGGCGAAGTACAGGCTGGACTCGTTCACGTCGGGCGGCAGCACCTTGATGCCCATGCGTCGGCACTCGTTGAGGTAGAGCGCCATCTTGTCCTTGGAGTCGCCGACGCTGGTCAGCAGCGCCGCCATGTACTCGGCCGGGTAGTGCGCCTTGAGGTACGCGGTCCAGTACGAGATGACGCCGTACGCGGCCGAGTGCGCCTTGTTGAACGCGTAGTCGGAGAACGGGAGCAGGATCTCCCAGAGCTTGTTGACAGCGTCCATCGAGTAGCCGTTGTCCTTCATCCCCTGCGCGAAGCCCTCGAACTGCTTGTCCAGCTCGGACTTCTTCTTCTTGCCCATCGCGCGACGGAGGATGTCCGCCTGTCCGAGCGAGAAGCCGGCGACCTTCTGCGCGATCGCCATCACCTGCTCCTGATAGATGATGAGGCCGTAGCTGGTCGACAGGATGTCCGCGAGCGGCTCGGCCAGCTCTGGATGGATCGGGGTGATGTCCTGTTGACCGTTCTTGCGCAGCGCGTAGTTCGTGTGCGAGTTCGCGCCCATGGGGCCGGGACGGTAGAGGGCGATGAGCGCCGAGATGTCCTCGAAGTTGTCGGGGCGCATCAGGCGCAGGAGCGAGCGCATCGGGCCGCCGTCGAGCTGGAACACGCCGAGCGTGTCGCCGCGAGACAGGAGCTCGTAGGCGGGCCGGTCGTCGAGCTCGAGGTCTTCGAGCACGAGGTCTTCTCCGCGGTTCGCTTTGATGTTGTCGAGCGCGTCGTTGATGATCGTCAGGTTGCGCAGGCCCAGGAAGTCCATCTTGATCAGCCCGAGCGACTCGCAGGCCGGATAGTCGAACTGCGTGACGATCTGGCCGTCCTGCTCGCGCTTCATGATCGGGATGATGTCGATCAGCGGGTCGGAGGACATGATCACGCCGGCTGCGTGCACTCCCCACTGGCGCTTGAGGTTCTCGAGCCCGAGCGCGGTGTCGAAGACGGTCTTCGCCTCCGGGTCGCTCTCGACGACGGCCCGGATATCGACCGCCTCCTTGTAGCGCGGGTGGTTCTTGTCGAAGATCCCGGTGAGCGGGATGTCCTTGCCCATCACGGGCGGGGGCATCGCCTTGGTCAGCTTCTCGCCCATCGAGAACGGGAAGCCGAGCACGCGGCCGGAGTCCTTCAGAGCCTGCTTGGCCTTGATGGTGCCGTACGTGACGATCTGCGCGACGCGCTCCGAGCCGTACTTCTCGGTCACGTACTTGATGACCTCGCCGCGGCGGCGATCGTCGAAGTCGACGTCGAAGTCGGGCATGGAGACACGGTCGGGGTTCAGGAACCGCTCGAAGATGAGTCCGTGCTGCAAGGGGTCGAGGTCGGTGATGCGCATGGCGTAGGCCGCCATCGATCCCGCACCGGAGCCACGGCCGGGGCCGACCCGGATCCCGTTGTCCTTGGACCAGTTGATGAAGTCGGCGACGACGAGGAAGTAGCCGGGGAAGCCCATCTGCGAGATGACGCCGATCTCGTAATCGGCCTGCTTGCGCACCTCGGGGGTGATGCCGTTCGGGTAGCGCTCGGCGAGGCCCCGCTCGACCTCCTTGACGAACCAGGTCTGCTCGGTCTCGCCCTCCGGCACGGGGAACCGGGGCATGAAGTTGGCGGCGGTGTCGAACTGCACGTCGCACCGCTCCGCGATCGCGAGCGTGTTGTCGCAGGCCTCGGGATAGTCCCGGAAGAGCTGGCGCATCTGGTCGGCCGACTTCAGGTAGAACTCGTCGGCGTCGAACTTGAAGCGGTTCGGGTCGTCGAGCGTCGATCCCGACTGCACGCAGAGCAGGGCCGCGTGGCTCTTGGCGTCCTCGGCGTGCGTGTAGTGGAGGTCGTTCGTGGCGACCATCGGCAGGCCCAGGTCTTTGGCGAGCCGGATCAGGTCGCTCATGATGCGTCGCTCGATGCCGAGCCCGTGGTCCATGATCTCGGCGTAGAAGTTCTCCTTGCCGAAGATGTCGCGGAACTCGGCGGCGGCTTTCACCGCTTCGTCGTACTGACCCAGTCGGAGGCGCGTCTGCACTTCGCCCGACGGGCAGCCCGTGGTCGCGATGATGCCCTTGCCGTACTGGCTGAGCAGCTCCCTGTCCATGCGGGGTTTGAAGTAGTAGCCCTCGATGGACGCCTTGGACGACAGCCGGAAGAGGTTGTGCATCCCCTCGGTCGTCGCCGCGAGCATCGTCATGTGCGTGTAGGCGCCGGAGCCGGACACGTCGTCGCCCCCGCCGTCGCCCCAGCGCACTCGCGTCTTGTCGGTGCGGTGCGTGCGGGGAGTCAGGTACGCCTCCGTGCCGATGATGGGCTTGATCCCGGCATCGGTCGCGGTGCGCCAGAAGTCGTACGCGCCGAACATGTTGCCGTGGTCGGTGACGGCGACCGCGGGCATCCCCTGCCCCGCGGCGGCCTCGATCAGCGGCTTGACGCGCGCCGCGCCGTCGAGCATCGAGTACTCGCTGTGGACGTGGAGGTGGACGAAGGAATCGCTCATGTCGGGGACTAGCCTACGTCGTGCCAGGGACGTCCGGCGGGACGCGCGCGGCGACGGAGGAAATGTAGGTCGACGTGCATGGCGAACACAGGGAACGGAGGAGAGCCGAGGCAACTCACGTCGGAGCTCCTCCGTTCGCGACGCCCGTCGGGGCCGGCCTCAGGACGCCCGGAGGACGTCGAGGGCGTGCTGGAGGTCGTCCGGGTAGCCCGTGGTGAAGGTGACCCATTCCCCCGTCGCCGGGTGCTCGAAGGCGAGCTGAACCGCGTGCAGCCATTGGCGCGTGAGGCCCAGCCGCGCGGAGAGTGCCGGGTCGGCGCCGTACATGGCGTCTCCGACGCACGGGTGGCGCTGTGCCGCCATGTGCACTCGGATCTGGTGCGTGCGGCCGGTCTCCAGGTGGATCTCCAGCAGACTCGCGGCGGGGAACGCCTCGATCGTCTCGTAGTGGGTGACGGACGGCTTGCCGTCGGCGACGACCGCGAACTTCCAGTCGGACCGCGGATGGCGGCCGATCGGGGCGTCGATGGTGCCCGTCAGCGGGTCGGGATGACCCTGCACGACCGCATGGTAGATCTTCTCGACGGTGCGATCGTGGAAGGCCCGTTTGAGCGCGGTGTAAGCGCGCTCCGACTTGGCCACGACCATGAGGCCGCTCGTGCCCGCGTCGAGCCGGTGCACGATGCCCGCCCGTTCCGCGGCGCCCGAGGTGGAGATGCGGAACCCGGCCGCAGCGAGGGCGCCGAGCACGGTCGGACCCTCCCACCCCACGGAGGGGTGGGCAGCGACGCCGACCGGCTTGTCGATCACGACGATGTCGTCGTCGTCGTGCACGATCGTCAGTTCGGAGACCGCGATCGGCACGATGCGCACCTCTTCGCGCGGCTGCCACGAGACCTCGAGCCACGAGCCGGCGGTCAGACGGTCCGACTTGTCGACGTCGCGGCCGTCGACGGTCACGCCGCCGGCCTCCGCGATCTCGGCCGCGAAGGTGCGGGAGAATCCCAGGAGCTTGGCGATGCCCGCGTCGACCCGGGACCCGTCGAGGCCGTCCGGAATGGGGAAGCTGCGGGACTCCACTACGGCTGCGGCTTCTCGGGGTGCTCGACCTCTGCGGCCGTCGGCGCAGGGGCCTCGTGGTCGGACTCCGGTTCGACCTCGCCCTCGTCGTCCGCGCCACGGCGCCCGTCGAGCCCGACACCCCGGATGGTCAGGATCAGGAAGAGCGCCATGCTCGACACGATCGCGACATCGGCCAGGTTGAAGATGGCCGGCAGGAGCGGGATCTGCAGGAAGTCGACCACATGGCCGACACCGAAGCCCGGCTCACGGAAGAGCCGGTCGGTGAGGTTTCCGAGCAGGCCGCCGAGGAGCAGCCCGAACAGGATGGCCCACGCCGTGGACTTGATCCGCGGCGCGTACCAGATGACGAAGCCGAGCACGCCGACCCCGACGATGGAGAAGATCCAGGTGGATCCGCTGCCGATGGAGAAGGCGGCGCCGGCGTTCTTGACGAAGTTGAACTGCAGCAGCTGGCCGAGGACCTCGACCCGCTGACCCTCGTAGAGGTTGGCGACGACCAGGACCTTGGCGATCTGGTCGACGAGGTACACGCAGAGCGCGACCACCCCGAGGATCACCAAGGCCCGGACGCTGACCGAGGGCCGGGAAGGACTAGCCTCCAAAGCCGGGGAAGACCGGGGGCTGCTGGCCCTGGTCCGAGGTGCTGGAGCCGTCCGCGGCAACCGGGGCCGGCACACCGCCGCCCGCGCTCACCGGAGCGGCGGCACGGTTCTGGCTGAAGGCGGAACCGCCCGCTGCCGGCTGGGCGTCGAGGTCGCGGAGCTGACCCTCGATGTAGCCCTTGAGGCCCTGACGGTAGTCGCGCTCGAAGGTGCGGAGCTCGTCGATGCGGCGCTCGAGCTGGGTGCGCTCCTGGTCGAGGGCGCTGATCTGGGCGCGCTGCTTCGACTCGGCCTCGGCGACGATGCGCGCCGCGGTGGCGTGCCCCTCGGCGATGAGCGAGTCGCGCTTCTCGACACCCTCGCGCACGTGCTCCTCGTGGAGACGGCGCGCGAGCTGGAGGAGGTTGTTGGTCGCGTTCGGGTCGTTCGCGTTGTCGGCCGTGAACGCCGGAGCGGCAGCCGCGGCCGGTGCGGCCGCAGCGGACTGCTGGGCGGCCGCGAGGCGCTGCTTGAGCTCCTCGTTCTCCTGCTGGAGGCGGGTGAGCTCGCCGTTGTCGGCGGCAGGGGCGGCCTGCGCCGGGACCGGGGCCGGGGTGGACGAGCCGGAGCTGCGCTGCAGTTCTGCGATGCGCGAGTCGGCGGCGACGAGACGCTGCTTGAGCTCCTCGTTCTCCTGGCCCAGTCGGCGCAGCTCGACGACGACCTCGTCGAGGAAGTCGTCGACCTCGTCCTGGTCGTAGCCCTCACGGAACTTCGTCGGTTGGAACCGCTTGTTGACTACATCTTCCGGAGTCAGCGCCATGGCAAGCCACCTTAGATCTTGAAAGAGACGAACAGATAATGCGTTCAGCCAACGCTAGCAAAGTGGGCAGCCAGTGCGCACTCCGCCGCGCTCGCTCACGTCGGCTCGACCACCCTACATCGGCGTGGTCGGCCGTTCCGGGTTCGACGCTCAGCTGAATCCCAGCGTGACGTACAAACCGATGATCACCACGAGCATGGTGAGGCTCCAGCCGAAGTCCAGCGCCACCTGCCCCATCGACAGGGGCGGGATGATGCGACGGAAGAACTTGATGGGCGGGTCCGTCACGACGTACGTCGACTCGGCCAGCAGCAATCCGAACCCCTTCGGACGCCATTGCCGGGCGAAGGTCCGCACCAGGTCGAGCACGAAGCGCGCCCACATGACGAAGAAGTAGATGAGGAGGAGGTAGTACGCGACGGTCGCGACGATCGAGACGACAAACACTCTCCCAGTATGACGGAGAGCGCGGTATGACGGAGAGCGCACGCCCTCCCCCGTCGGGGAGGACGTGCGCTCTCGTCGTGTCGGCGGCCGCGCGGCCGACCGGCTCAGTTCTGGGCGAAGAAGGAGGCGTCGACCTCGGCGTCCGCGCCGCCGTGCTCGCCGGAGACGACGACGTGCGACGGGGAGAGCAGGAAGACCTTCGGCGTCACGCGCTCGATCTTGCCGTAGAGGCCCTGCGAGAGGCCGCTGGCGAAGTCGATGAGGCGGCGCGCGTCGCCTTCGCTCATCTGCGACAGGTTGATGATCACCGGGATGCCCTCCCGGAACGACTCGGCGATCGCCTGCGCGTCGCGGTACTGGCGGGGGTGGACCGTGAGGATCTCGTTCATTTCCTGTACCGAAGCATTCCGTGCGGTGGACGATTTGCGCAGCGGGGTGACCGGAGCGCGGCCGGCCACGGGGGTGACCGGAGCGGGGTGGGGGACGGCCTGCACGGGAGCGGGGGCGGGAGCCTCGCGGCGCGGCGCGTGCTGCTGCGCCTGCTCGGGCTGCTCGTCGAACTCGAGCTCCTCGTCGGCGAGGCCGAGGTAGACCATCGTCTTCTTCAGCGGGTTGGCCATGCGCTTCCTCCGTGTAGACCTGTGCGCCGACGCCTCGCACGCACGTATTGCGAACCTTCTTCTCCTTCGAGATTAACGAAGGGTCGGCCGATTCCCGGTAATGGCGGTCCCGATCCGTAGGTGTGTCGCGCCGGCCGCGACCGCCTCGCGATAGTCCTGCGACATCCCGGCGGAGATCGCGGAGGCGTCGGGGGCCAGGGTGCGGACGCGGTCGCTGAGCGCTCGTACACGCGCGAATGCGCGGGCCGGCTCCTCGTCCAGCGGCGCCACGGCCATCACGCCGAGCAGGCGCAGGCCGGGCGTCGTGAGGACGTGCTCGACCAGAGGCTCGAGATCGCGGTCGGCCACTCCCCCGCGGGCGGGATCCTCCGTCAGGTTGAGCTGCACGAACGCGTCGACGGACTCCTCCTCGGAGCGCAGGGCGTCGACGAGCGAGACCCGGTCGATGGAGTGGATGAAATCCGCATACCGGCGCACCTGTCTGGCCTTCTTGCTCTGCAGCTGGCCGACGAAGTGCCACCGGAGATCGAGATCGGTCAGCCCGGCCGCCTTCTCCTGCGCCTCCTGGTGGCGGTTCTCCCCCACGTCGCGCACCCCGAGCGCGGCGAGCTCGCGCACGAGCGACGCGGGGTGGAACTTGGTCACCACGATGGTGGTGAGCTCCGCGGGGGCGCGCCCGGCCGACCGAGCGGCATCGTCGATGCCGGCCCGGACGGTCCGGAGGCGCTCCGCGAGCGGACTACTTGAGGAAGTCGGGGATGTCGAGGTCGTCATTCTCGTCGTCGAAGGCCGGGTCTTTGAGGGCGGTCTCGGCGACCGGGGTCTCCCCGGTCCAGGTCTCGGTCACGGGGGCCTCGACCTCGCCGGCCTCGACCACGGCGGACGAGGCGGCCGCCTCTTCCGATCCGGCCTCGACGAACGTCGAGCGACGGGTGTCGACCACCGGCTTCGAGCCGGGCTCGCCGCCGTCGAAACCGGCCGCGATGACGGTGACGCGCACCTCGTCGCCGAGGGTGTCGTCGATGACCGCTCCGAAGATGATGTTCGCCTCGGGGTGCACGGCCTCCTGCACCAGGCGGGCCGCATCGTTGATCTCGAAGATGCCGAGGTTCGAGCCGCCCTGGATGGACAGCAGCACGCCGTGCGCGCCATCGATGCTGGCCTCGAGGAGCGGGGACGCCACGGCCAGCTCGGCCGCCTTGATCGCGCGGTCGGCACCACGCGAGGAGCCGATTCCCATGAGGGCGCTGCCCGCGCCCTGCATGACCGACTTCACGTCCGCGAAGTCGAGGTTGATGAGGCCGGGGGTCGTGATGAGGTCGGTGATGCCCTGGACGCCCGCGAGCAGCACCTGGTCGGCGGTGGAGAACGCCTCCAGCATGCTGATGCCGCGGTCGCTGATCTCCAGCAGGCGGTCGTTGGGCACGACGATGAGGGTGTCGACCTCTTCCTTCAGCCGCTGCACGCCCGCCTCGGCCTGGCCCTGGCGGCGCTTGCCCTCGAACGAGAACGGCTTGGTCACGACACCGATGGTGAGCGCACCGATCGACTTGGCGATGCGCGCCACGACCGGGGCGCCTCCCGTACCGGTGCCGCCGCCCTCTCCCGCGGTGACGAAGACCATGTCGGCGCCGGCGAGCGCCTCCTCGATCTCCTCCGCGTGGTCCTCGGCGGCCCGGCGGCCGACCTCGGGGTCGGCTCCGGCTCCGAGGCCGCGGGTGATCTCGCGCCCGACGTCGAGCTTGACGTCTGCGTCGCTCATGAGCAGCGCCTGGGCGTCCGTGTTGATGGCGATGAACTCGACGCCGCGGAGGCCGAGCTCGATCATGCGGTTCACGGCGTTGACGCCGCCTCCGCCGATGCCGACGACCTTGATCACGGCGAGGTAGTTCTGATTTGCTGTCACGTCCGGCCTCCACGGGAACCTTCAACCTCAAGTCGAGGCTTAAAGTTATGCTGAGTATGCAATTCTCTTTCTCGACGTTAGGTGCGCGCGGCGCGTGCCGGGGTAACCCGGCAGGCGTGTCGGGAAAGTGCGCGCCGAAGCGGTGTCCGACACGGCGTCAGCCGGTCGTCACGCTGTGCGGCGACGACACGTCGTAGTGGCTCGCCCCGCCGGCTCCGGCGAGAAGCGCGGCGAGGTCGGCCGCCTTCAGATCCGAGTCCTCAGCGCTCCCCCACACCACGGTCGCGCCGCTGCCGCGCAGCGTGAACGAGACGTCGTCCTTGGTCGTCGCGGAGATCGTGTCGACCTGGGCGAGCGTCGCCGCGGGGAGCGCGCTGAGGACGCTCGCGGCGGCGGCGAACGCGGAGCCCGCGTCCTTGTCCGCCGAGCCTCCCGCCGCCGTGATCAGCGGCACGCCCTCCGGACGGGCCGCGGTCGACGAGATCGGGACCTTCGCCGCGTCGACCAGGACGAACGCCGCCCCCTCCTGCACCGCGCCGATCGGCTGCCGCTCGACGACGCGGATCACGATCGTGTCGGGCGGGTGGCTCTCGACCGTATAGCTGCGGATCAACGGGAACGCCGCGAGGTCGTGCGAGATGCCCGCCTGGTCGAGCAACGGCAGGGGTTTGCCGAGCTGATCGCCGAGCTTCGCTTCGATCGCCTTGGGGTCGAGCCGGGATGCCCCCGTCACTTCGATGTGCTTCAGTGCCAGGACGGGCGAGAAGGCCAGTAGCGTGACGCCGAGGACGAGTGCGGCGAGCACGCCGCCCGCCGCCAGCCAGGCGCGGCGGCGACGGCGTGAACGCTTCGTGAACCGGCGCACCTCCCCGCGCTCGACGCGCTTGCGCTCCTTGCGCGCCGCGCGGAGAGCCCTGCTGATGTCCCGGTTGCTCGGGAGGCGGTCGTACGGGGAGGTCTCGGCCGCGCGCGAAGGCGCCTCCACGATCGGGACGGGCTCGGTGGCTGTGCGCGCAGGCGACGCCGCCCGCTCCGGGGAGACCGCGCGAGGGGTCGTCTCCGAGGGGGGCCGCTCGGACGCGGCCGGTCGGGCGGACACCTGGTCGGTCTGCCGGTCGTATCCCTGGGGGCGCTTCACGGGCGACTACTCGCGGACGCGGCGGAGCGAGTCCAGCAGCTGGGGGACGATCCGGTACACGTCGCCGCACCCGAGGGTGATCACGAAATCGCCCGCACGCGCGATCTCGGCGGTGTGGTCGGCGGCGGCCTGCCAGTCGGCGATGAACGCGACATGCTCGGGATGCTCGAAGCGGTCGGACACGAGCGCGCCCGTGACGCCCGGCTCCGGGTCCTCGCGGGCGCCGTAGACGTCGAGTACGACCGTCTCGTCGGCGTACTTCTCGAGGGTCTCGGCGAACTCTTGTGCGAACAGGCGCGTGCGGCTGTAGAGGTGCGGCTGGTGGACCGCGATGATGCGACCGGATCCGACGACGGTCCGCGCCGCCGAGAGGGCGGCCGCGACTTCGGTCGGATGGTGGGCGTAGTCGTCGTAGACGCTGACGCCGCCCACGGTGCCGTGCAGCTCGAAGCGTCGCTCGGTCCCCCCGAACTCGGCGATGGCCGCCAGCGACGCCGCCGGCTCGAAGCCGAGGCCGGTGAGCACGGCGAAGGCGCCCGCCGCATTGATGGCGTTGTGGCGTCCCGGAACGCGCAGCTGCGCCACGTACTCCGCGCCGTCGTACGAGAGCCGGAAGGCGACCGGCCCGTCGGTGACGATCGAGTGGACGCGCACCGCGGCGTCCTCCGCCTCGCCGAAGGTCACGACGCGCTTGTCGGGCGTGGTCGCGAGCAGGCGGTCCGTCACGTGCTTCGCTCCGGCGTCATCGGACGACACCACGACGAGCTCGCTCGACTCGCGGGCGAAGGTGACGAAGGCCTCCTCGAACGCCTCCAGCGAGCCGTAGTGGTCGAGGTGGTCGGGATCCACGTTCGTGATCAGCGCCACGGCCGTGTCGTAGAGCAGGAAGGTGCCGTCCGATTCGTCGGCCTCGACGACGAACAGCTCGCCGCTGCCCGACTGGGAGCTCTTGCCGAGCGAGGCGATCACGCCTCCGTTGACGAAGCTCGGGTCCTCCCCCAGTCCGAGGAGGCCCGTGATGATCATGCCGGTCGACGTTGTCTTGCCGTGGGCGCCCGCCACGGCGACGAGACGCTTGCGGTTGATGAGCCAGGCGAGCGCCTGCGACCGGTGGAGCACCGGGAGGCCCTTCTGCAGCGCCAGCTGGTACTCCGGGTTGTCCTGCCACAGAGCGCCGGTGACGACCAGGGTGTCCGCGTCGCCCACGTTCGCGGCGTCGTGGCCGACGGCGATCGTCGCGCCCAGGGCGCGCAGCGCGTCGATGTTCGCCGAGTGGCGCACGTCGGAACCGGTCACCGTGTACCCGGCCTCAAGGAACAGACGGGCGATGCCGCTCATCCCGGAGCCGCCGATGCCCACGAAGTGGAGGGCGCCGAGCTCGTCGGGGATGGTCATGGTGAGGTCGGGCTTGATCACGGGCACTGCTTTCGGTTCACGCGGAGAATCTGCATCACGGGCTCCCATCCTCTCACGGGGTCACCGCGTCTCCTGGGAGCGCCGGACCAGCGCCGCCGTGCGGGCGGAGCCGTCCCGCACACCGGCCGACGCGGCCCGTGCCGCCATCCCGGCGACGCGATCGCGGTCGGCGAGCAGAGGAATCAGTTCGGCGTCGACCCACTCCGGCAGGAAGGCGGCGTCGTCGACGAGGATCCCGCCGCCGGCCCCCACCACGCCCGCCGCGTTGTAGCGCTGCTCCCCGTTCCCGATCGGGAACGGCACGTAGACGGCGGGGATGCCGAGGGCGGCGAACTCGCACACGGTCGCCGCGCCCGCACGGGCGACGGCGAAATCGGTGATCGCGAACGCGAGGTCCATGCGGTCGCAATAGTCGATCAGGCGATAGTGCTCGACGCCCGGATCGGTCAGCTCGCCGCGGCCGCCCTGGATGTGGAGGACCTGCCAGCCCGCGGCCGTGAGCTCCTGAGCCCGCGCCGCGATCGTGCCGTTGAGACGGCGCGCGCCGAGCGAACCTCCCGTCACGAGCAGCGTGGGGCGATCGTCGTCGAGCCCGAACTCGGCGAGAGCGGCGGGGCGGGCGGCGACACGGTCCAGCTCCTCGATCTCGATCCGCAGCGGCATGCCCACGAAGGTCGCGTGCGGCAGCGGCGTCCCCTCGAAGGCGACGCCCACCCAGGGTGTGTAGCGGGCGCCCAGCCGGTTGGCCAGGCCGGGCCGGGCGTTGGCCTCGTGCAGCACCAAGGGCACGCCCTCCTTGCGGGCGGCGGAGTAGGCCGGTGCGGCCGCGTAGCCCCCGAAGCCGACCACGACGTCGATGCCGCGGTCGCGGATCAGGTCGCGGACAGTGCGGATCGCGCGTCGGTACTCGCCCGGGAACCGCAACGCGGCGGCGTTCGGCCGGCGCGGGAACGGGAGCTTCGGGATGGTGAGCAGCTCGTAGCCGCGCGCCGGGACGAGCCGTGCCTCCAACCCCTCCTTCGTGCCGAGCACGAGGACCTCCGCAGCGGGATCATCGCGGCGCAGGCGATCGGCCACGGCCAGCAACGGGTTCACGTGGCCGGCGGTCCCCCCGCCGGCCAGCAGGTAGCGCGTCATGCGCGGGTACCCGCCCGACGGGTGGCGGCGGATGAGGACTGCGACTCCTTGCTCGATTCGCGCGCGAACGAGAGGACGATTCCGATGGCGACCATGGAACTGATCATCGCAGTCCCGCCTGCGGAGATCAGCGGCAGAGGCACACCCAGGACTGGTATGACGCCGAGCACGACCGCGATGTTCACGAAGGCCTGACCGATGAGCCAGACCATGATCGCGGCCGTCGTGACGCGGGCGAACGGGTCGGTGGAGGCGTGGATGATCCGCAGGAACACGATCGCGAGCAGCACGAACAACAGGAGGACGACGATCGCGCCGATCAGACCGAGCTCCTCGCCGATGATCGCGAAGATGAAGTCCGTGTCGGCCGCCGGGAGCCACGACCACTTCGAGTGCGAGTTGCCCAGCCCCACACCGAAGACGCCTCCGGACGCGAGGGCGTAGAAGCCGTTCTTGATCTGCCAGTCGACGTCGGGGTTCGCCGCGCTGGTGCCGCCGAAGTAGGCCGCGATGCGGCCGACACGGCTCGCGCTCGACAGCGCGACCGCCACCGCGACCGCCCCCATGCCGAGGGTCCCGATGACCAGGTAGCGCATCTTCACGCCGGCGTAGAACAGAGCGCCGAGGACGATCGCCGCCATCACCACGGTCGTGCCCAGGTCGCCGCCCAAGAGGACCAGGGCGATCGCCCCGCCGGCCACCGGGACGACCGGGATCGCCACGTGCTTCCACTGGTCGAGGACGTCCTTCTTGCGGGCGAGGACGACGCCGAGCCACACGACGAGGGCGACCTTGATCGCCTCCGACGGCTGCCCGGTGAAACCGCCGATGCGCAGCCAGTTGCGGTTGCCGCCGATCTCGACGCCCAGCGGGGTGAGCAGGACGAGCACCTGGAGGAAGCACGCCGCCGCGAGCAGGAACCAGATGCTCCTCTTCCAGAACTGCGGTGGCAGGCGGGAGACCAGGAACATCAGCGGCAGGCCGATGAGCGCGAACGCTCCCTGGGACCAGAACCGCGAGAAGAAGTTGTCGCTGTCGCTGTGCGACTCGACCGAGGATGAGGAGAGCACCATCACGAGACCGAAGATCACCATGAAGAGGGTGACCCCGAGCAGCAGGAAGTAGTTGGCCGACTCCGCGGTCACGTTCTTCCCGAGCGAGATGCGTGCGGTCAGGCCGCCGAGGCGCGAGCCGGACGACGATGCGGCTCGGTCAGTCCTGTTCAGGACGCGAGGCGGAGAAGTCATCCGCCTCACCTCCCAAGTACTCGTTGACGGCCGCCTGGAAGAGGCGTCCTCGTTCCGCATAGTCGGCGAACTGGTCCATCGACGCCGCGGCGGGAGCCAGCAGGACGGTGTCGCCCTCGCGGGCGAGACCGCCGGCCGAGCGGACAGCCGTCGGCATGACCCCCTCAGTCTCGTCGGCCTCCACCTCCACCACGGGAATCGTCGGCGCGTGTCGCCGGAATGCCTCGCGCAGCGGCTCGCGGTCCACGCCGATGAGCACGGCTCCGCGCAGGCGCGCCGCGTGGGTGCGGACCAGCTCGTCGATCTCGACGCCCTTGAGCAGGCCCCCGACGACCCACACCACCGACGGATAGGCGCGGAGCGACGCGTCGGCGGCGTGCGGGTTGGTGGCCTTGGAGTCGTCCACCCAGCTGATCCCCGCCTCCACCCGCACCAGCTCGATGCGGTGCGCGTCGAGGCGGAAGGCCGTGAGCACATCGCGGATGGTCTGCGGCTCGACGCCGTAGGAACGCGCGAGGGCGCTGGCGGCCAGGATGTTGGCGACGACGTGCGGGGCGGCGAGCCCCGCCTCGCGCAGCTCGTCGAGTGTGGTGAGCTCCAGCGCCGTCGTCGCGCGATCCTCGAGGAACGCGCGGTCGCACAGGATGCCGTCGACGACACCGAAGTCGCTCGGGCCGGGGACGTCGAGGCCGAAGCCGATGGCGCGGGCGCCGTCGACGACCTCGGCCTCCTCCACCATCAGCAGCGTGTTCGCGTCGGCGCGATTGTAGACGCACGCGACCTGCGTGTTGTCGTACACCTTCGCCTTCGCCGCGATGTACGCCTCCAGTGAGCCGTGCCAGTCGAGGTGGTCGTCGGCGATGTTGAGGCACGCGGACGAGTACGGGGAGAGTTCGCCCCCGGCGTTGCGGTTGATCCAGTGCAGCTGGTAACTGGAGAGCTCGACGACGAGCACGTCGAAGCCCTCGGGGTCGCGGATGGCGTCGAGAACGGGCACGCCGATGTTGCCGCAGGGAGCGACGCGACTTCCCCCGGCGAGGAGCATCGTGGCCGTCAACTGCACCGTGGTGGTCTTGCCGTTGGTTCCGGTGACGCAGATCCAGTCCGCCGGGGCGTTGCCGCTGCCCGGACCGGCGACCTTGTCGCGCAGCCGCCAGGCGAGCTCGATGTCGCCCCAGACGGCGATCTCGTTCCGCTCGGCCCACACCAGCAGCGGGTGGTCCCAGTGGAACCCCGGCGAGACGACGATCAGCTCGGGGTCGAACTCGGTCAGCCGCGCGGGAGGCGAGGACAGGTCCGGCTGCTCGAGCAGCTCCGCTCCGATGACCTCGAGCAGCATGGCGCGCTCGGCGTCGGCGGAGGCGGTGACCACCAGGACCTCGGCGCCGAGCTCCGCCAGCGTGTCCGCGACGGAGAACCCGGTCACCCCGAGGCCGTACACGGCGACGCGCAGGCCCCGCCAATCGTGGTGCCAGCTGGTCAATGCGGCAAGTCGCTCCCCGACGCTCACGTCGCCAGCCACTCGAGATAGAACGAGCCGACGCCGGCGGCGACGAGCAGGCCGCCGATGATCCAGAAGCGCACGACGACCGTGACCTCCGCCCAGCCCTTGAGCTCGAAGTGATGATGGATGGGGCTCATCAGGAAGATGCGCTTGCCGTGCGTCAGCTTGAAGTACGCCCGCTGGACGATCACCGATCCGGCCTCGATGACGAACAAGCCGCCGATGAGCACGAGCAGGAGCTCGGTGTGGCTGAGGATCGCGAGGGCCGCGACCGCGCCGCCGAGCGCGAGCGAGCCGGTGTCGCCGAGGAAGATCTGGGCCGGGGAGGTGTTCCACCAGAGGAAGCCGACCACGGCTCCGACGATGGCCGTCGCGACGATCGCGAGATCGAACGGATCCCGTACCTCGTAGCACTTGGCCACGTTCTCGGGATTGAGATTGGAGTTCGCGCACGACTGGATCGACTGCCAGAAGCCGATGATGATGTACGCGCCGATCGCGAGGATCGAGGCGCCCGACGCGAGTCCGTCGAGGCCGTCGGTGACGTTCACGCCATTGGACGTCGCGGCGACGATGAAGTTGATCCAGATCAGGTACAGGCCGTAGCCGACGACGATGCCGATCGCGCCGAACTGCGTGAGATGGCCGAAATCGATCGGCAGGTCGCGGATGAACGAGACGTTCATCGACGCCGGGGTCTCGTCGTTGCCGTTCGGGAACGAGATGGCCAGGAACGCCCACACGGTCGCGACGATGACCTGCCCGGCCACTTTGGCCCAGCCGGTGAGGCCGAGGCTGCGCTCGCGCCGGGTCTTGAGGAAGTCGTCGACGAAACCGACGACGCCCAGGCCGACCATGAGGAACAGCACGAGCAGGGCGGAGACGCTGGTCTCGTCGCCCGTGAGCAGCAGCGCAGTGAAGTAGCCGAAGAGGGTGCCCAGGATGACGACGATGCCGCCCATGGTGGCGGTGCCGCGCTTGGCGTGGTGGCTCTGCGGGCCGTCGTCGCGGATGAACTGCCCCCACTGGAGGCGGCGGAACAGGCGGATGAACAGCGGCGTCAGGAAGAGCGAGAACGCCATCGACAGCGCACCGGAGGTCAGCAGGGCTCTCACGAGAACAATTCTCCCAGTCGGTCGCCGAGGAAGCGCAGCCCCGCGGAGTTGGAGGACTTCACGAGCACGGTGTCGCCCTCGCGGAGCGCGCCGGCCAGGTGGGCGTACGCGTCGTCCTGCGTGTCGAAGTAGAGGGACTCGCCGTCCCAGGAGCCTTCGTTGATCGCCGAGATGTGCATCCGCCGGGCGGAGGGGCCGACCACGACGAGCTGGCCGATGCCGAGCCGCACGGCCAGCAGACCGATGCGGTCGTGCTCCTCCCCCGAGAACTCGCCCAGCTCGCTCATCTCGCCGAGCACGGCCACCGTGCGCGCCCCGGGCTCGGCGATCTGCGCGAGCGTCTTGAGGGCGGCGGACATGGAGTCGGGGCTGGCGTTGTAGGCGTCGTTGATGACGGTGACGCCGCGCGCACCGCCCATGACCTCCATGCGCCAGCGCTCGGCGCGCGTCACGGCCTGCAGACCGGTGACGATCGCGTCGATGTCCACGTCGAGGGTGTGCGCCGCCCCGGCGGCCGCGAGCGCGTTCATGACGTGATGCTCGCCGAGCACACGGAAATGCACCTCGCGCTCGGAGCCATCCGGGAGGTGGAGGGTGAACGATGTGCCGGCGGCGCTCGAGACGATGCCGGTCGCGCGCACGGCCGCCCGGTCGTCCAAACCGAACCAGAGTACGCGGGCGACCGTCTTGTCTGCCATGGAGGCGACGCGCGGATCGTCGAGGTTGAGCACCGCGACGTCGGACTCGAGCAGGTCGCTGACCATCTCGGTCTTCGCCGCGAGCGTCCGCTCGATGCCGCCGAACTCCCCGGCGTGCGCGAGGCCGACTTTGAGGACGATCCCGATGTCGGGGCGCGCCATGCGCACGAGACGGGCGATCTCACCTATGCCGCTCGCGCCCATCTCGGCGACGAGGAACTGCGTCTCCTCCGTGACCTCGAGCATCGTGACCGGCGCCCCGACCTCGTTGTTGAACGAGGCGCGCGGGGCGATGGTCGGACCGACCTGCTCCAGGATCTCGCGGAGGAGGTTCTTGGTGGTGGTCTTGCCGTTCGAGCCGGTGACGCCGACGATCTTCAGGCGACCGAGGGCGCGCACCCGGGCGATCACCTCGGTGGCGAGGTCGCCGAGCGCGACGACGGTGTCCTCGACGAGCAGTTGCGGCACCGCGAGGTCGAGCGGGTGGTCCACGACGACGAGGGCGGCTCCCGCCTCCGCGGCCTGCGGAGCGAACAGATGTCCGTCGGTGAACTCGCCCGGCTTGGCGAAGAAGATGGTTCCGGGGACGACCTCGCGCGAGTCGGTGGTCGACAGGCCGTCGACCACGGTCTCGGCAGTGGCGGGGACGCCCGCGACGGCGGCGCCGTCGAGCAGCAGGGTGCCGCGAGTCGCCGCGGCGACCTCGGCGAGGGTGAGCGCGATCATCAGAGCCACCCGGCCTCTCGAAGGGCGAGACGGGCGTCTTCGCGCGCGGAGTACGGCAGGCGCTGGCCCGCGACCTCCTGGTAGTCCTCGTGCCCGGGGCCGGCGTACAGCACGACGTCGCCCTCGCCGGCGAGCGAGAGTGCCGTGCGGAACGCGGCGCGCGGGTCCGGAACCTCGTACAGCTCGCCGTCCGGGACGGCGGACCGCGCGCCGTCGAGGAGCGCCTGACGGATCGCGGCCGGGTCCTCCCAGCGCGGGTGGAAGTCGGTGATCACGACCGCGTCCGCGCCGCGCGCGGCGATGGCCCCCATGTCGGCGCGCTTCGTGGTGTCGCGGTCGCCGTCGGCGCCGAAGACCATGACGATGCGACCGGCCGTGACCTTGCGGAGGGCCGTGAGCGTGGAGAGGAAGGCGTCGGGCGTGTGACCGTAGTCGATGAAGACGACCGGTCCGCGGTCACCGGACAGGCGCTCGGTGCGACCGGGGATATAGGTGTCGATCCCTCCGTCGCGATCGAGCGCCGCGCCGATCGCGTCGAGGTCGTAGCCCGACTCGACGAGCATCACGATCGCCAGGGCCGCGTTGGAGGCGTTGTACGCGCCCACCAGCGGAACGGAGGTCTCGATGCGACGGCCTTCCGGACCCTCGAGCGCGAACGCCGTGTCGGAGAGCGACTCGCCGAGGACGGACAGGGTCCAGTCGGCGTCGGAGCCGGGCGCGCTGGCGAGGGTGGTCACGGGGATGCGCGACTGCTCCACCAGCGCACGACCCCAGTCGGAGTCGACCGTGACGACGCCGCGACGGGCACGGTCCGGCTGGAACAGCTCGAGCTTGGCCTCGAAGTAGTCGTCCATCGCAGTGTAGTCGTCGAGGTGGTCGTGGCTGAGGTTCGTGAACCCGACGACGTCGAACTCGATCCCGTCGACGCGGTGGCGGCTGAGCGCCTGAGCGGACACCTCAAGCGCGACGGCGCGGACGCCCTCCTCGCGCATCCGGGCGAGCAGCGCGTGGAGCTCGCTCGCCTCCGGCGTGGTGAGCTTGCTCGTGATCGCCTGATCACCGATCCGGCGCTCGGCCGTCGAGCTGAGCCCCGCGACGACGCCGAGCTGGCCGAGGATCGCGTAGAGCAGGTAGACGACGCTCGTCTTGCCGTTGGTCCCGGTGACGCCGAACAGTGTCGCCTGATTCTCGTCCGTGCGGTAGATCCACGCGGCGACGGCCCCGAGGGCGGCACGCGGGTCCGGGGTGACGATGACCGGCAGCCCCGAGGCGGACGCCAGCTCGGCTCCCGCCTCGTCGGTCAGCACGGCGACGGCCCCGGCCTCGGCGGCGGCCTCCGCGTAGCTCGCACCGTGCACGTTGCGGCCGGGCACACCGACGTAGAGGTCGCCGGGCTCGACGGCGGAGCTCGCGAGGGCCGCGCCGGTGACCTCGACGGCGTCGAGATCACCTCGGCAGTCCAACCCGAACTCCGCTACCAGCTGGGCGAGCGGGCGGGCGACGGGATGCTCGGGGCGCAGAGAGGAGGGCGCCGGTCCTGTCACGGGGCTCACTTTCAGTAGTACGGAGGGTAGTCGGCCGGGCTGGTCGTCGACGGCTTCACCCGGTAGGTCTTCAGCACCTGGCTCATGATCGTGTGGAACAGCGGAGCGGCTGCTGCCGACGAAGTAATGGTAGTCGGGTATCCGAGGTTGACCGAAACGACGTACTGGGGGTCGTCCACCGGGGCGACGCCCATGACCGAGACGTAGTACGACGGGAGGTAGCCGCCCTTGCCGTCCGGCTGCTGGGCCGTTCCGGTCTTCGCGGCGACGCGGTAGCCGGGGATCTGGAGCTGCTTGGCGAGCTCTCCCTTGGTGACCACCGACTCCATCATGCCGAGGGTGGTGCTCGCCGCGTCCGCGGAGACGACCTGGGTGGCCGCGCCCGAGGGGACGTCGGTGACCTTGCCGTCCGCGTCGGTGCAGCTCTCGACCAGGGAGAGCGGGATGCGCGCCCCTCCGTTCGCGAGCGCCTGGTACGCGCCGACCATCTGGAGCTGGGTCGCCGAGACTCCCTGGCCGAACATCGTCGCGTACTTGGTCTGGTCGTCCCACTCCGACACCGGATGCAGCAGGCCGTCGGACTCGCCGGGATACGGCAGCCCTGTGGAGTCGCCGATGCCGAACTTCTTGAGGTAGTCGTAGCGGGTCTGGTCGGGCAGCGCGCGACCCAGCTGCGACATGCCGGTGTTCGACGACATCATCAGCACGCCGGTGAGGGTCAACCGCAGCGGGGCGTGATAGCCGGAATCGTGCAGATCGGCGCCGTTGCCGGACTTCCATTCGTACGGTGCCAGAACCTGCGACGTCGGGCTGGCCTTGCCCTGATCGAGCAGCATCGCGGCGGTGAGCGCCTTGAAGGTCGAACCGGGCTCGTACGGGGTCGTCAGCGGGAGCAGGTTCCAGTACGACGGATCCGTCCCGTCGAGGTTGTTCGGGTCCGCTGCCGGCCACTGGGCGACGGCCTTGATCTTGCCGGTCTTCGCCTCCGCGACCGTGACGAAGCCGAACTTCGAGCCGGTGGCCTGCACCTGCTGGGCCAGCGTCTGCGTGGCGAACCATTCGAGGTCGCTGTCGATGGTCAGTTTGAGCGTGCCGCCGTCCTTCGCCTGCTTCTGCACGACGGTGCTGCCCGGGATCGCGACGCCGTCCGCACCCTGCTGGTAGGTCTCCGTGCCGTTCCGGCCGGCGAGGCAGCCGTTCTCGCTGTCCTCGAGGCCGCCGTTGCCGGAGTCGGACATGTAGCCGAGCAGGTTCCCGGCGACCGCGCCGTTCGGGTAGCTGCGGGTCTGGTCCTTGGTGAAGGTGAGCCACGCGTACGGGAGCTTGTTGAGCTTGTCGAACGTCCCCACGTCCATTCCGGACTTGATGAGCACGTACTTCGACTTGGGGTTCTGCGCGAGGGCGTCGTCGAACAGCTTCACGACGGCCTCCGTGCCCTGACCCGTGATCGCGCCGATCTTGGCCGCGGCCTCCTCCATCTTCTTGTGGCCGTCGGTGCCGGCGACCGCGTCCGAGGGAGACGCGGCCGCAGTGTACTTGTAGATCGTCGTCGCCAGCACGGTGCCGTCGTCGTCGACGATGTCGCCGCGGTTGCCGTAGAGCGTGGTCGACCGCTCCTTGGCGTCAACGGACTGGGCCTGCAGCGCGTCCGCCCGCACCACCTGGATGTCAACGAGCTTCGCGCCGAGGATGCCGACCGTCACAGCGACGGCCGCGACCGTCACCGCGGTCCGGCGCCGCAACATCTTCTTGCTGGTCATGCCCGCGTCCGTCCCGTCGTCAGTGCGTCACCGGCGTCGGCAGCGCTCCCTGCAACGGTACGGTCGGCGGGGTGGTCGGCGGGGTCGCCGCTCCCGCGCTTGCGGAATTCCCAGTTTGCGTCGTAGCGGTCGGCTGGCCCTGCGCGTTCACGACGCCGACACCGGCGAGGAGCGAGTTCGGGACCAGGTTGCCCTGGCCGCCGGTGACCGTTCCCGCAGCGCCGTTCGCCGCGATCGGGGCGCCGAGCACGGCACCGTCGGAGAGACGCAGGTAAGCCGGATTGCTGTTGCTGACCATCCCGAGCGCATTGGCGTTGGCCGCGAGGTTCTGGGGCGACGACACGCGTGTGAGGTCCTCCGAGGCGGCCTGCAACGAGCGCTGCAGGCTGGTCTGCGTCGCCTGCAGGCCGTTGAGCGTGTAGGCGCCCTGCGAGATCGCGATGCTCAGCAGCAGCTGCGCGACCACGATGACCAGGAGGGTGCCCACCGCCACCACCGCGTAGAGTGCGCGCGGCCGGGCGCGGCGCTGCGACCGGGAGGAGACGACCTCCAGATGCCCGCGACGCTCCTGCTCGGCGGGAGCGGGCAGCACCCCCTCGGGCCAGGAGGCCGCGGGACGGCGGCGTGCGGTCGACTCGGCCAGACTCGTGCTCACGAGGCCCTCCTCACCCGTTCGGCCGCGCGCAGGCGCACCGGGGTCGCCCTCGGGTTCGCGGCCTTCTCGTCGTCGTCCGCGAGCTCGGCGCCGCGGATCAGCAGTCTCAGTTCCGGCTTGTGCTCGGGCAGCTCCACCGGCAGTCCGGGAGGCGCACTGGAGACCGACCGCGTCTGCAGCTCGCGCTTCACGATGCGGTCCTCCAGGGACTGGTAGGACTCGACGACGATGCGGCCGCCGACGCGCAGCGTGTCGATGGCGGCGGGGATCGCGCGCTGCAGCACCGCGAGCTCCTGGTTGACCTCGATCCGCAGCGCCTGGAACACCCGCTTGGCGGGGTGGCCCTGCCGCTGGACCGCCACGGGTGTCGCCCTGGTGATCACGTCGACGAGCTGGCCCGAACGGACGAACGGCGCCTGCTCACGCGCCTCGACGATCTTCTGGGCGTAGCGGGCAGCGAGCTTCTCCTCCCCGTACTCGCGGAAGATCCGGCGCAGGTCGGCCTCCGGGTACTCCCGCAGGATGACCTCGGCGGTGAGCTCGCTCGTGCCGTCCATGCGCATGTCGAGCGGAGCGTCCTTCGAGTACGAGAACCCGCGCTCCACGCGGTCGAGCTGCAGCGACGAGACGCCGAGGTCGAACAGCACGCCGTCGGCCTCCTCGATGCCGAGGCCGTCGAGGGCCTCCCGGACGCCGTCGTAGACCGTGTGGACCAGGTGCACGCGGTCGCCGAAGCGCGCCAGGCGCTCCCCCGCGATGGCGAGCGCCTCGGGGTCGCGGTCGAGCCCGACCAGCGTCGCTCCCGGGAACCGCTCCAGCACGCCGGCGGAGTGCCCGCCCATGCCCAGGGTGGCGTCCACGAACACCGCGCCCGGCCGCTCGAGCGCCGGGCCCAGCAGCTCGATGCATCGCTCCAGGAGGACCGGGGTGTGGATCCTGTCGTTCTCCGTCGACTCGCTCATCGTTTCGAGGGCCCGCGCCCCTGAGTCCGGATCCCCATCCATTCCGACCTGACACCGGGGAAGGTGCGTCAGGGCGTATGGCTGGGAGTCCGGCGCCAGGCGCTAGAACAGCCCCGGGATCACCTCCTCGTCGGTCTCTGCGAATGTGGATTCCTGCTCCGCCAGGTAGGTCTCCCAGGCCTGGGCGTCCCAGATCTCGGCACGGCTGCCCGCACCGATCACGACCAGGTCGCGGTCGAGTCCCGCGTACGAGCGCAGCGTCTGCGGGATGGTCACCCGGTTCTGCTTGTCCGGCACCTCCGCGCTCGCCCCCGAGAGGAAGACGCGCAGGTAGTCGCGGGCCTGCTTGCTCGTCACCGGCGCCTGGCGGATCTTCTCGTGCAGCGCCTCGAACTCGCGCTGGCTGAAGACGTACACGCAGTGCTCCTGGCCGCGGGTCAGGACGAGTCCGGACGCGAGCTCGTCCCGGAACTTGGCCGGCAGGATGATGCGCCCCTTCTCGTCGAGCTTGGGGGCATGGGTACCGAGGAACATCGGACGCCTCCCCACTCTTCCGACCCAAGGTTGTGGTGCGCCTCCACTTTACTCCACTTCCATCCACAAAATCACGCGATACGGGAATATTGGCCCGAATAGGGGTGTTTTGGCCCCGAAATTACGCGGATCTGGGCGGTGGAGGAAAGTGGAGGAAGTTGACACCTGCGGGGAGGAAAACAGGCACGAAAAAAGGCCGATCCCACGGATCGGCCTTGGTGGTGGTGCGAAGTGGAGGGGCTAGCCCTGCCCGTCCTGGCGCTTGTCCCAGCGGTCGTTGAGCTTGTCCATGAAACCGGTCTGGCCACCGCGCGGCGCCTTGGCGCTGGTCGGCGCAGCCGGGGCGTCGGGATCGATCGCGACGCGCTTGCCCGGAGCGATCGCCAGCAGCACGCCGGCGAACATCACGACGAAGCCCAGGATGCCCACGATGGGCTGCTGGACGAAGACGCCCGTGACCAGGACACCGACGCCGACGACGGCGATCAGGATCCCGAGGACGATCGACCGGTACGCGGGTCGCACCCGCTTGCCGCCGACCTTCGCGACGAAGTCTGCGTCGTTCTGATAGAGGCTGCGCTCCATCTCTTCGAGGAGGCGCTGCTCGTGCTCCGAAAGCGGCATCCGTTTCCCCCTCTTTCTCACGGGTTCAAGGCTTGTGTGGCTGATTGTAGCCGTGCGCCTTTGACTAGGCTAGGAGTGTGTCTGAAAGCATCCGATTCGTCGACCTGATCCAGTCCAGAATCGATGGATTCTTCGATGTCCGTGCATCTATTCTCGTCTCGATCGCGGAGGAACTCTCGCCGATCGCGGCGTTCTCAAGGGATTTTCTCAGCGGCGGCAAGCGTTTCCGTGCACTGTTCTGCTTCTGGGGCTGGCAGGCGGTGCGAACAGCGGGCGGCGAGAGCGACGACGCCCCCGTCACGACCGGTGGCCCGCTCGACGCCGTGGTGTCCGTGGCGAGCGCCCTCGAGCTCTTCCACGCGGCGGCCCTGGTGCACGACGACCTCATCGACAACTCGGACACCCGCCGCGGCGCGCCCTCGGCCCACCGCCGCTTCGAGCGGCTGCACGACGACGAGCACTGGCGTGGTGACGGGGAGTCGTTCGGCCACGGCGCTGCGACCCTGCTCGGCGATCTGCTCCTCATCCTGAGCGACGAGCTCTTCGACGAGGGACTCACGCAGGCCGTCAGCCCGTCGGCGCGGCGGGCGGCGCGAGCCGAGTTCAACCGCATGCGCATCGACGTCACGGCCGGGCAGTACCTCGACATCTTCGAGGAGATCGGCTGGGAAGGGCGCCCGGACGCCGATCAGCTCGCTCGTGCCGAACGCGTCATCGTCTACAAATCGGCGAAGTACAGCATCGAGTCGCCCCTCCTCATCGGGGCGAGCCTCGCGGGCGCGACCGTCGGCCAGCTCGACGCCCTGCGCGGCTTCGGCCTCCCACTGGGGATCGCCTATCAGCTGCGCGACGACTTGCTCGGCGTCTTCGGGGACGCCGCCGTCACCGGCAAGCCGAGCGGAGACGACCTCCGCGAGGGCAAGCGCACCGTCCTGGTCGCCCTGACCCGCGACGCGGTGCCATCGGGCGTGCGCGCCACCCTCGACGAGCTGCTCGGCGACCCGGACCTGACGGAGCAGCAGATCAGCATGCTTCAGTCGACCATCCGCGAGTCGGGGGCCGTCGACGCCGTGGAGCAGATGATCGCCCGCAACGTCGAGCGCGCCCTAGCCGCCCTCGCGGCGGCGCCGATCGGCGAGCAGGCGAAGGCACAGCTGCGCGACCTCGCCGTGGCCGTCACCCGACGCGCGGCCTGAACGAGCCGCTCAGGCGAGCGCCTGGGCCACCCGCCGCACCTCGGCCTTGCGGCCGTTGCGTAGTGCTTCGATCGGCGACGTGCCGAGCGACTCCTCCTCCTCCAACATCCAGTCGACGGCCTCCTCGTCGCCGAAGCCGGCGTCGGAGAGGACGACCAGCGTGCCGTGCAGCTCAGCGATGGGCTCGCCGTCACGCAGGAACGCCGCCGGCACCTTGATCACGCCATCGACGCGCTTCGCGGCCAGGTGGCGGTCCTCGATCAGGCGGCGCACGCGGCTGACACCGATGCCCAGCTGATCGACGAGGTCGGGGATGGTCAGCCACTCGGTGGCCTGGACTCGCTCGTTCACGCCATCAAGCGTGCCACGTCCGGAGCCGCGACGTGAGCGGGGCCGATTGTTACGATCAGGTAAACTGCTTTCACATCCGTCACTCTGGTTGACTCCCTCCGCATTCTGTGTCAGCGTGGGCACCAGTGTGTCACTCGAAAGGGGGGTCCGATGTCCGTACGAGACGACGAAGCCGCTACGCACGAGCCCGTCCGCCACTGGGCCCGCTCGATCCTCGGCACCGTGCCCATCGCGGTCGCGAGTTCGATCGCCGTGACCCTCAACCTCGTCACACCGGCGCAGGCCGCCCCGCCGCGGACGGCCGAACAGCCCCGTGAGAAGGCCCCGACGACGGGATCGACCCGGATGGCGCCGGCCTCCGCCGGCACGACGACCTCCGCACCGCTCACGGCGTTCGCGGGCGTGCCGAGCAGCTACACCGTCGTGTCGGGCGACACCGTCAGCGGCATCGCGTCGCGCTTCGGGGTCTCGACCGCGAGCCTCCTCGCCCTCAACGGGCTGAGCTGGAAGAGCCTGATCTTCCCCGGCCAGGTGCTCGCGCTCACCGGGGCGGCCGCCTCGGCTCCTGCCCCGTCGGCTCCGGGACCCGCCGCACCGGCCGTCACGAAGTACTCGGTGGTCTCGGGCGACACGATCAGCCGGATCGCCGGCCGTTTCGGGGTCTCGACGGCGTCGGTGCTCAGTGCGAACGGACTCAGCGGCTCGAGTCTGATCTTCCCCGGGCAGCAGATCACCATTCCAGGCATGACGACCGCCGCCGCCGTCACTCCGAAGCCGCCTGCGCCTGCGCCTGCGCCGGTCGCCGCTCCGGCGCCGCTCCCCGCGGCCGCCGCAGGCCAGGTGGTCGCCCTCACCGACGAGATGCGCGGCAACGCGGCCCTCATCGTCCGCATCGGACGCCAGGAGGGCGTGAGCGATCAGGGGATCGTCATCGCCCTGGCCGCCGCCGCCCAGGAGTCGGGGCTGCGCAACGTGCGCTACGGGGACCGGGATTCCTTCGGCCTGTTCCAGCAGCGTCCCAGCACGGGCTGGGGCACGGCCGACCAGGTGCTCGACCCCGAGCGGGCGACCCGCGCCTTCTTCGGCGGCGCGAACAACCCCAACCCCGGGCGCACCCGCGGCCTCCTCGACATCCCCGGCTGGACGTCGATGACCGTCACCCAGGCGGCGCAAGCCGTCCAGATCTCGGCGTTCCCGGACGCCTATGCCACGTGGGAGACCTCCGCTCGCGCCTGGCTCGCCCAGCTGGGCTGACCCGGGTGGCCCGCAGAAGGTCACAGGCGCATCACGGCCCGAGCGCACACCGGTGTTTTGCAGGGTCCACGCACCTGCCGTTCCCTAGACTCGTTCCGTGACCACGAGCCAGACCGACCCCTTGATCGGCCGTCTCATCGACGGCCGATACCAGGTGCGCTCGCGGATCGCCCGAGGCGGCATGGCGACCGTCTACCTCGCCACCGATCTGCGCCTGGAGCGACGGGTCGCGATCAAGGTGATGCACGGCCACCTCGCCGACGACAGCACGTTCAAGAGCCGGTTCGTGCAGGAGGCCCGGTCGGCGGCGCGCTTGGCGCACCCCAACGTCGTCAACGTCTTCGACCAGGGTCAGGACTCCGACATGGCCTACCTGGTCATGGAGTACCTTCCCGGCATCACGCTGCGCGATCTGCTCAAGGATTACGGCAAGCTCACCCCCGAGCAGACGATCGACATCATGGAGGCCGTGCTCAGCGGCCTCGCCGCCGCGCACAAGGCCGGCATCGTGCACCGCGATCTCAAGCCCGAGAACGTCCTGCTGGCCGACGACGGCCGCATCAAGATCGGCGACTTCGGCCTCGCGCGGGCGGCGAGTGCGAACACCGCCACCGGGCAGGCGCTTCTCGGCACCATCGCCTATCTCTCCCCCGAGCTCGTGACGCGCGGGGTCGCTGACGCGCGCAGCGACATCTATGCGCTCGGCATCATGATGTTCGAGATGCTGACCGGCGAGCAGCCGTTTCAGGGCGAGCAGCCGATGCAGATCGCCTACCAGCACGCGAACGACGCGGTGCCGGCTCCCAGCAGCAAGAACCAGGCGGTCCCCGCCGAGCTGGACGAGCTCGTCCTCTGGGCCACCGAGAAGGACCCGGATCGACGCCCCGCCGACGCCCGGGAGATGCTCGACCGGCTGTTCGAGGCCGAGAAGTCCCTCCGCGGCGAGGCGGTGCTGCAGCCGACGATGGTCCTGCCTCCGGCGTACGCAGCCGACGAGGGCGACACCCAGATCATCAACCCGGCCATCCGTCAGCAGGTGGCGGCCAACACGCCGAGCTCCGCCGACGCCCTCACCGCGGCCGCCAAGCGCCGTCGCGGCAAGGGGTGGTGGCTGTTCGCGCTGATCATCCTCCTCGCGGGTGTCGCTGGAGGCACCGGCTGGTACTTCGGCTCGGGTCCCGGCTCGCTCGTCCAGGTCCCGAAGCTCGTGAATGTCGCTCCGGACGCCGCCGCGGCACAGCTGAAGGAGCTGGGCTTCCAGACCAAGCAAGCACCGGAGTACAGCACGACGGTGCAGAAGGGCCTCGTCTCGAGCACGGATCCGGGAGAGGGGGCATCCGCTGCCCGCGGCAGCCTGGTGACGGTCCGGATCTCGCAGGGCCCGGCGCCCATCACGCTCGGCGCACTCGCCGGCACGACCCTCGACCAGGCCAAGGCCGAGATCACGGGCAAGAAGGCGCACGTGGGTGCGGTCGCCGAGCAGTTCGACGGGAAGGTCCCGTCCGGCACGGTCATCTCGGCGTCGGGTGCCCTCGACGGCCGCGACCTCTCCGGCGGCGGAGACTACTTCGAGGCGGCGACGGTCGACCTGGTGGTCTCGGTCGGCCCGATCCCGGACGTCGCAGGCAAGTCGGTGGACGACGCCACCGCCACGCTCGCGAAGGTCAACCTCAAGGTCGGCGAGGGCCCCCAGAGCTACAGCGACACGGTCGAGAAGGGCGACGTCATCGCCGCCCACCCGCAGAGCGACGTGGTGAAGCCGGGCGACACGCTCCTGCTCGAGACCTCGAAGGGACCGGAGCCCATCCCGGTGCCCGACGTGGTCGGCAAGACCTGGGATGTCGCGAAGAAGGCTCTGCAGGACGCCGGCTTCCAGCTGAAGTACAGCCCGATCGCCGATGTCGCGCCTGCCGCGTTCGTGGTCTCGAAGATCTCTCCGGCGGCGGGAGAGCAGGCTCCGAAGGGGTCCACGATCACGGTGAACTTCGCGGGCTTCTAGCCCGTCGCCCGCTCCACGGAAGAGCCCCCGTCGTCCGAGGACGGCGGGGGCTCTTCCGTGGCGTGCGTCAGGCGTTGCCGAGCTCCTCCGCGACGAGGAACGCCAGCTCCAGCGACTGCATGTGGTTCAGTCGCGGGTCGCACAGCGACTCGTAGCGCGTGGCGAGGGTCTCCTCGTCGATGTGCTCGGAACCGCCGAGGCACTCGGTGACGTCGTCACCGGTGAGCTCGACGTGGATGCCGCCCGGGTTGGTGCCGGCCGCGCGGTGCGCCTCGAAGAAGCCCTTGACCTCGTCGACCACATCGTCGAAGCGACGGGTCTTGTAGCCGTTGGGCGTGGTCAGGCCGTTGCCGTGCATCGGGTCGGTGACCCACAGCGGCAGCGCGTCCGCGCCCTTGATGGCCTCCAGCAGCGGCGGGAGCGCGTCACGGATCTTGCCCGCGCCCATCCGCGTGATGAAGGTCAGGCGACCGGGCTCGCGCTCCGGGTCCAGCTTGTCGATCAGGCGCAGCATCGTGTCCGGCGTGGTCGTCGGACCGAGCTTGACGCCGATCGGGTTGCGGACTCGGGAGAGGAAGTCGACGTGCGCGCCGTCGAGCTCCCGCGTACGCTCCCCGATCCACACGAAGTGAGCGGAGGTGTTGTACGGCGTCCCCGTGCGCGAGTCGATGCGCGTCATCGGCCGCTCGTAGTCCATCAGCAGCGCCTCGTGGCTGGCGTAGAACTCGACGCGCTTGAGCTCATCGAAATCGGCGCCCGCCGCCTCCATGAACTTGATCGCCTTGTCGATGTCGCGCGCCAGGCCCTCGTACCGCTGGTTCGCCGGATTGGCGGCGAAGCCCCTGTTCCAGCTGTGCACCTCGCGCAGGTCGGCGAAACCGCCCTGCGTGAACGCGCGGATCAGGTTCAGCGTGGACGCCGCCGTGTGGTAGCCCTGGACGAGGCGGCGCGGGTCGGCCTGCCGCGATTCGGGGGTGAAGTCGTAGCCGTTGACGATGTCGCCCCGGTAGGCCGGCAACGTGACGCCGCCGCGGGTCTCGGTGTCGCTCGAGCGCGGCTTGGCGAACTGTCCGGCCATCCGCCCCATCTTGATGACGGGGACGGAGGCGCCGTAGGTGAGGACGACGGCCATCTGCAGGACCGTCTTCACCCGGTTGCGGATCTGGTCGGCGGTCGCTCCGGCGAAGGTCTCGGCACAGTCCCCGCCCTGCAGCAGGAACGCGTTGCCCTCGGCGGCGCGCGCCAGACGCGAGCGCAGCTGGTCGACCTCTCCCGCGAACACGAGCGGCGGCAGGGTGGCGATCTCGGCGGAGGCGGCGGCAGCGGCCTCCGCATCCGGCCAGGTCGGCTGCTGCTTGATCTCGAGGGTGCGCCAATAGTCCAGGCCCTCGATCACGGACTCGTCTGGTCGCACGACGGGATCTGTGGTCTGTAGCACTGGTCTTCCGCTCATTCGGGGGCGCGCCGCACTCGGCCGCGCCGGTGGGATTGGTGGATACCGAGCCTACCGTGCCGCGCAGTGAGAGCGTGACCGCGGGGCCATCGCGGGTCGAATGTGACGATCAGCGGGAGAGCGAGGCCCGCTTCTCCTTGACCGTGCTCGCATACACGTCGACGTATTCCTGCGCTCCGAGCGCGTGCAGCTCGTACATGATCTCGTCCGTGACGGAGCGGAGGATGAAACGGTCGCCCTCCATGCCGTCGAAGCGGGAGAAATCGAGCGGCTCGCCGATGATGATGCCGATGCGGCCGATCTTCGGGACGCGCGTGCCGATCGGCATGATGTCGGCGGTATCGACCATCGCGACCGGGACGACCGGCACGCCGGCCTCCAGGATCATCCGGGCGACGCCGGTGCGTCCGCGATAGAGCTTGCCGTCGGGGCTGCGCGTCCCCTCCGGGTAGATGCCGAGGATCTCACCCCGGGCCAGCACCGCGAGACCGGTGTTGAGCGATGCCTCCGACGCTTTGCCGCCGGAGCGGTCGATGGGCAGCTGCCCCGTCGCCTTCATGAAGGTCTTGGTCGCCCATCCCTTCAGCCCCTTGCGCGTGAAGTAGTCGCTCTTGGCGAGGAACGAGACGTGCCGGTCGACGATGAGCGGCAGGAAGACCGAGTCGATGAACGAGAGGTGATTGCTGGCGAGGATGACGGCCCCACCGGCGGGGATGTTGTCGAGACCGACCACCCACGGCCGGAAGATCCCGCGCAGGACGGGTCCGACCACCACGTATTTCATCAGCCAGTAGAACATCGCTCTGCAGCCTAGCCCCCGTCCGGCGTCAGAGGGAGGCGTGCACGCGGGCGAGATCCGCCGCGCCGACGACACCCGCGTCGTTCACGAGCTCGGCGATCTTGAACTCGGGCTCGGGGTGGTACCCGCGGGCCGGGAGGTTCTCGAGGTACGCCAGGCGGATCGGCTCGAGCAGCAGCTCGCCGGCCTGGGCGACCCCGCCGCCGAACACGAAGAGCTGCGGGTCGAGGATGGCGCCCAGGCTCGCGCAGGCCTGTCCCAGCCAGTCGCCGAGCTGGCGGAGCGCGGCGAGGGCGCCGGGGTCCCCCGCCATGATCAGGGTCGAGATGTCACTGCCGCTGAGGGTCCCGGTGCGTGCGCGCACGTCGGCGAGGGCCTGGCCGATGCCGCCCGCGTCGGCAAGCTCGTTCGCCATCCGCTGCAGTGCGCGGCCCGATCCGTACTGCTCGATGCAGCCGTGCGCACCGCAGCCGCAGGGCAGGCCGCCGGGCACCACGCGCATGTGGCCGATCTCGGCGCCGGCGCCGAAGCCGCCGCGGAAGAGGCGGTCGTTGCTGACGATCGCCCCGCCGACCCCCGTGCCGATAGTGAGGATGACCATATCGCTGACGAGGCGGCCCGCGCCGAAGCGGAACTCTGCCCATCCCGCAGCGTTCGCATCGTTCTCGATGAGGACGGGCAGGTCGATGCGCTTCTCGAGCTTCTCCCGGAACGGCTCGTGGCGCCAGTTGATGTTCGGGGCGTAGTAGACGGTCGACTGCGCGGCGTCGATGAATCCGGCGGCCGCGACACCGGCGCCCGCGATCTCCTCCGGACCGTCGGAGAGGCGCTCGATCATCTCGACCACAGCGTTCTCGATCTCCGCCGGGCTGGTCGCATCGGTCGGGACACGGTCCTCGCGCACGATGACCCCGAGCTCGTCGACGACGGCCCCCGCGATCTTCGTGCCTCCGATGTCGATCCCGATCGCGTGCACAGGCAGAACCTTCCAGAGGGGGCGGTGGTGGGATGGTGGGGGCGGGCCGCCCGGGAGGCGACTCCCGCCGCACCATCTAGAGTGTAGTTAACGAGTCCGGCCGAAGCCATTCGGTCGAGCCAGTCGCCCACCGGTATCGAAGGAGCTGCCCGTGATCAGTTTCGAAACACCCGCCGTCGTCCCTGCCGACCCCGAGGCCAACTCCACCGACCTGCTCATCCAGCGGGTCGCCGCGACCCCGGACGCGCCGCTCTTCAGCGTTCCGGACGGTGCGGGTTGGCGAGACATCACCGCGGCCGAGTTCCACCGTCAGGTCGTCGCGCTCGCCAAGGGACTGGTCGCCGCGGGGATCCAGCCCGGCGACAAGATCGGCCTGATGTGCAAGACGCGGTACGAGTGGAGTCTCATCGACTTCGCGACCTGGTTCGCCGGCGCAGTGCTCGTGCCCATCTACGAGACCTCCTCCCCCACGCAGATCCAGTGGAACATGGCCGACTCGGGCGCCATCGCCGTCATCCTGGAGAACGCCGAGATGCACGCCCGCTTCGACGAGGTGCACGCCGACCTCCCGCTGATCGGGGACGTGTGGCAGTTGCACCTGGGCGACCTCGACAAGCTCACGGCGGCCGGGGTCGAGGTGCCGGACGCGGAGATCGAGCGGCGCCGCAACCTCGCCCGCGGCGAGGACATCGCCACGCTGATCTACACCTCGGGCTCGACCGGCCGCCCCAAGGGCTGCGTGCTCACCCACTCCAACTTCGTCGAGCTCTCCCGCAACTCGGCCGAAGCGCTCACCGAGCTGGTCAACCAGCCGGGCGGCGCCTCCACCCTGCTCTTCATCACCACCGCCCACGTCTTCGCCCGGTTCATCGCGGTGCTGTGCGTCACCGGGGGCGTGAAGGTCGGGCACCAGGCCGACACCAAGCAGCTGCTGCCTGCGCTCGCCAGCTTCAAGCCCACCTTCCTCCTCGCGGTCCCCCGCGTGTTCGAGAAGGTCTACAACTCGGCCGAGCAGAAGGCGGAAGCCGGCGGCCGGGGCAAGATCTTCCGCGCCGCCGCCGCCGTCGCCGTCGAGCACTCGAAGGCCGTCGAGGCCGGGTCGGTGCCGTTCGGGCTGAAGCTGAAGTTCGCCCTCTACGACCGGCTCGTGTTCAGCAAGCTGCGCGCCGCGATGGGCGGGCGGGTCCGATACGCCGTCTCGGGCTCCGCCCCGCTCGGTGCGCACCTCGGCCACTTCTTCCACAGCCTGGGCATCAAGATCCTCGAAGGCTACGGTCTCACCGAGACCACGGCCCCTGCGACCGTCAACCTCCCGGACACCTTCAAGATCGGGACCGTCGGCCCCGCGCTCCCCGGTGTCGCGCTGCGGCTGGCCGACGACGGCGAGATCCAGGTGAAGGGAATCAACGTCTTCAAGGAGTACTGGAAGAACCCGGAGGCCACCGAGGCCGCCTTCGACGACGGGTGGTTCAAGACGGGCGACCTCGGCTCGTTCGACGCCGACGGCTTCCTCTCCATCACTGGTCGCAAGAAGGAGATCATCGTCACCGCCGGCGGCAAGAACGTCTCCCCCGCCGCTCTCGAGGACCCGATCCGCGCCAACCCGCTCGTCGGCCAGGTGGTCGTCGTCGGCGATCAGAAGCCGTTCATCTCCGCCCTCGTCACCCTCGACACGGAGATGCTGCCCACCTGGCTCGCCAACAACGGCGAGGACAAGGACATGACGCTGGCCGAGGCGTCCGTCAACCCGGCCGTCAACGCCGAGATCCAGCGCGCGGTCGACGCCGCCAACGCCGGCGTCTCGCGTGCGGAGAGCGTGCGCAAGTTCGTCGTGCTCGCGACCGAGCTCACCGAGGCGAGCGGCCACCTGACGCCGAAGCTCAGCATCAAGCGCAACGTCATCCTCGCCGACTTCGCCGACGTCATCGACGGCATCTACAGCGACAACCCCAAGACCCAGGGCATCTCCCTCGCCTACTGACCCCGCGCGACATTCGTGCCGAATGTCGAGTTTGACGCCGCGTTACTCGACATTCGGCACGAATCTCCGGAGGCGCGTGACGAAGGCGGCGCGCTCGTGGAACAGGTCGCGTGCCGTCACGCGTACCACCCGCCACCCCTCACGCTCGAGCAGTTCACGTCGCTCGATGTCGAGATGCCACTGGCGCTGGTCCACGCGGTGACCGTCGCCCTCGTATTCGAGGGCGATACGGTGGCGCGCGACCGTGAGGTCGGGGTGCAGGACAAGCCGGCCTCCGTCGACAGGTACAGGCGCATTGACGGCAATACCCGACACACCGCACTCCTCGAGCAGCAATCGCAGCAGCGACTCCGGCCGAGAGTCCGTTCCGTAGCGGATGCGCCGCAGCGCCCAGGTGCGAGAGCGTGAGCCCTTGGTCCGATGCAACTCGTCTGCCAGTGCCGCGAGAACATCATGGGTCACAAGGGCTTCCCTGCCGCGGGCTCCCACCAGGTGATCGCCTGCCGCCACCAGATCCTCCCTATCCAGAACCCCGGAGAGTTGGCACCAAATGTGCGCGGGCGCCGAAATGCGAAGACCATCCGTCACTGCGCCCTCGACACTGCGCAAGCTGTGCCCGACGACGCCTCGCGCGCGCGGCGGCGTTCGCGGGTGTTCGACGGCGACGTGCAGGATGCCCTGCACGATGCCAGGTGGCAGGGGAATGCCGAGCAGAGCCGCGGCTGTCTGGTGACTGAAGTAGGCATCCGCCGGCATCACATGCAGGTAGGCCCGGCACCGCGCGAGCACATCCTCCGGTGGTCGAAACGTGTGGACGGCGTGGAACGGATGATGCAGGTCGCGAGCGCGGAGGCGCGACGCGCTCACGCCCGACAGGCGTGCGTCCTCAGAGGTGAAGGATCGTCCACCGCGGCCGGCAGGAAGAGGTGCAGGAGTGCGCATTCGTTCATCGTGCCAAGCAGCTCGGCGCTCCTGCGCCCTCCCGACACTTCTGTGGAAAAGTTCCTCCTCATCGCCACAACTGTGGACGAACATTCGTGACGATTCGCAGGAATGGCGCACGCAGAGTCGACATTCGGCACGAATGCCGAAGGGGTCAGTCGCGCCAGGAGTGGGCGGGGGCGTAGCCGAGGAGGCGGCGGGCCTTGTCGATGGAGAGCAGGGTGTCGTTGACGCCGAGCTCGCCCTTCAGCGGGACGCCGGGGAAGACCTCGGCCACGAGCTCGGCGTTGGGACGGGTCATCACGGTGTCGGCGGCGGCGATGATGAAGCGGTCGAAACCGGTGGCGTCCCAGTCGAGGGCGCGTTTGACGGCCTGCGCGCCATCGCGGGCGTCGATGTAGCCCCAGAGGTTCCACTTGCGGGCCCGCGCGTCGGCGTCGAACGACGGGAACTCGGCGTAGTCGGACGGGTCCATGACATTGGAGAACCGCAGCGCGACGATCTTGAGCGACGGGTCCCAGCGCACGAGCTCGATCGCCATCTGCTCCTCGAGGTGCTTGACCAGGGAGTAGGTCGACTCGGGACGTGCCGCGTAGTCCTCGTCCACCGGGATGTACGGCGGGGGCACGTCGAACGGCAGACCGAGCACGGTCTCGCTCGACGCGTAGACGATGTTCCGGATGCCCGCCCGGCGCGCGGCCTGGAAGACGTTGTACGTCGCGCGGATGTTGTTGTGGAAGGTCGCCACGTCGCTCAGGATGCCCGGGGCGGGGATGGCGGCGAGGTGCACGATCGCGTCGAACCCGGTGTGCCGGTCGTCGACGCCGAGAATGGCGTCGAGCGTCTGCCCGAAGTCGGTCAGGTCGACGCGGACGAAGCCGGGTCCGCGCTCTCCCACCGCGTCGAGGCTGACGACATCGTCGCCGCCCGCTCGCAGTTCGCGGACGACCGTGCGTCCGAGCTTGCCTGATCCTCCGGTGACCGCGATGCGCATGACGTCAGTCTAGGAGGAGGGAGGGCCGGTCCGGGTCAGAACCAGTCGCTCTCGCGCACCTGCTTCATGGCCTCGCGCCGCGTCTCCTTGTCGAGGCGGTCGAGGTAGAGCTTCCCGTCGAGGTGGTCGGTCTCGTGCTGCAGAGCCTGCGCCATGACGCCGGTGCCGGAGACCTCGATCTCGTTGCCGTCGACGTCGATCCCCCGCACGCGGGCGAAGGGATAGCGCAGGGTCTTGAACCACAGCCCCGGGACGGAGAGGCAGCCCTCGTCGACCAGTTCGGGCTCGCCGGAGACCTCGACCAGCTCCGGGTTGATGACGTAGCCGACGTCGCCGTCCACGTTGTAGCTGAACGCGCGCAGGTTGACGCCGATCTGCGGAGCCGCGACACCGGCGCGCCCCGGCGGCAGCACACTGTCGACCAGGTCTTCGACGAGGCCGCGCACCCCGTCGTCGATCTCGCCGACGGGCTGGGACGGGGTCTTCAGGACGGGGTCGCCGAAAATACGGATCTGACGCTCGGTCACGAGTACTACTCCTCGGTGGGGCGGACGGACGGACGGGCTCAGTCGCGCTCGGCGGGAAGTCCCTCGACCACGAGCGCGGCGAGGGTGCGGGCGGAGAGCTTGGTCAGCGGCTTGAGTGCCTTCCACTGCACCACAGAGCCGGCGGCGAGCTGCGGGTCGTACGGGATGCGGACGATCTCGCGGACCCGCGAGCGGAAGTGCGCCTCGATCTCCTCGAGCTTCACCAGGTTCGTTCCCTGCGTCGCCGTGTTGAGCGCCACGATCGCGTTGCGCACGAGTTCGCCGTAGCCGTTCGCCTCGAGCCAGGTCAGGGTCTCGGACGCGAGGCGCGCCTCGTCGACGCTGCCGCCGGAGACGATGACGAGGGAGTCGGCACGCTGGAGGGTCGCCCGCATGACCGAGTGGACGATGCCGGTGCCGCAGTCCGTCAGGACGATCGAGTAGAAGCGCGCCGTGAGGTCGGCGACGACGTTGTAGTCGTTCTCGTCGAACGCCTCCGAGAGCAGGGGGTCCGTGTCGGATGCGAGGATGTCGAGCCGCGTCTCGTCCCGGGAGACGAGCGCCGAGAAATCGGTGAAACCCGTGATGCTCGCGGCCTTGTGCACCACGTCGCGCACGGTCGCCCGCGTCTGCTTGGGCACGCGCTCCGAGAGGGTGCCGCGATCCGGGTTGGCGTCGATGGCGACGATGCGGTCGTCGCGGGCGTCGGCCAGCGCCATCCCGAGCAGCGTGGTGACGGTGGTCTTGCCGACGCCGCCTTTGCGGGTCAGCACCGGCACGAAGCGGGTGCCGCCCTCGAACTGCTTCTGGATGCGGTGGTCGAGCTCCTTGCGGGCGCGCACCGTGGCGGAGTCGCCCAGGTTCACCGTGCGGAAGGTCGCGTTGTAGACGAAGCGCTGCCACGGTCCCTCCGGTCCCGGCCGCGTCTTGCGGTTGACTTCCAGCAGCCGGTCGGCGGTGAGCATGGCCGCCGGTTCGGGCTGCGTCGAGTGCTCGCCGCGCATCCGGTCGCGGCGTGACTGCCCGAACTGCTCACGCTGAGTGTCACCGCCCGGCAGCGGGACGACCGGCTCCGCCGTCTCCGTGCGGGTCGTCTCCGTCGGGCCGGTGGCCAGACGAGAGGCGACGATCGCGACGGAGGTCGTGCTCGGCTCTGTCGGCGATGCGACGAACCCGGGGTCGATCGGGATGTCGTCGATCGCGACTGCGGCCTCGTCATCCGGCACCTCTCGCGGAGGGGTCGGCGGAAGATCCACGGCGATGCTCAGCGTCTCCGGCGTGGTGAGCGTGAGCTCCTCGTCCAGGGGCGTGAGGTCGCGGCGCTCCGGCTCCTCCGGCTTCTGTGCCACGTTCTTCGGTCTCCTCCTGCCTCCTCACGGAGGCGACTTCGACAGTGTAGGCGCTACGCCGTCGCGACCACGACCAGGAGGTCGCCGGCATCGACCTGCTGGGTCTTCGGGATCGCGAGCCGCTCGATCGTCCCGGCGATGGGGGCGGTGATCGCCGCCTCCATCTTCATGGCCTCGATCGACGCCACGGCCTGCCCGGCCTCGACGCGGTCGCCGACGGCGACGTGCAGGGTGACGACGCCCGAGAACGGCGCGGCGATGTGGCCCGGCTTCGCCGAGTCCGCCTTCTCCGCCGCCTTCGTCTCGACGACGATGCTGCGGTCGCGCACGAACACCGGGCGCAGCTGGCCGTTGAGCGTGGTCATGACGGTGCGCATGCCCTTCTCGTCCGCCTCGCCGATGGCTTCGAGCCCGATGTAGAGGCGCACGCCCTTGCTGAACTCGATGACGTGCTCCGCGCCCGGCTTGAGGCCGTAGAGGTAGTCGAGCGAGTCGACGACCGAGAGGTCGCCGAACAGTTCGCGCATCTGCTCGAAGATCCGGGTCGGGGCGGGGAAGAGGAGCCGGTTGAGCGCGGCGCGGCGCTCGGCGCTCGAGCCTTCGAGCGCGGCCGCGTCCTCCGCGGGGACGTCCTCCACACCGACCTTGACGGTCTTGCCGGCCAGCACCTTGGTGCGGAACGGCTCCGGCCAGCCGCCGGGCAGCTCGCCCAGCTCGCCCGCCATGAAGCCGACGACCGAGTCCGGGATGTCGTAGTTCTGCGGGTTCTCGGCGAAGTCGTCCGGGTCGGCGTTCACGGCCGCGAGGTGCAGAGCGAGGTCGCCGACGACCTTCGACGAGGGCGTCACCTTGGGGATGCGGCCGAGGATGCGGTTGGCCGCCGCGTACATGTCCTCGACGAGCTCGAAGTCCTCCGCGAGGCCCAGGGCCTTGGCCTGCTGACGCAGGTTGGAGAGCTGCCCGCCCGGGATCTCGTGCTTGTACACGCGGCCGGTGGGCCCGGGGAGGCCGGACTCGAACGGCGCGTAGACGTGGCGCACGGCCTCCCAGTACGGCTCGAGGTCCTCGACGGCGGAGAGCGAGATGCCGGTGTCGCGCTCGGTGTGGGCGAGCGCGGCGACGAGAGCGGAGGCGCTCGGCTGGCTGGTGGTGCCCGCCATCGGCGCGCTGGCCACGTCGACCGCGTCGGCGCCGGCGCGGGCCGCGGCGAGAAGCGTCGCGAGCTGGCCGCCCGGGGTGTCGTGCGTGTGCACGTGCACCGGGAGGTCGAAACGCTCGCGGAACGCCGCGACGAGCTTCTCGGCCGCGGACGGACGCAGGAGGCCCGCCATGTCCTTGATCGCCAGGATGTGCGCGCCCGACTCCACGATCTGCTCCGCGAGCCTCAGGTAGTAGTCGAGCGTGTAGAGGTCCTCGGCCGGGTCGAGCAGGTCGCCCGTGTAGCAGACGGCGACCTCCGCGACCGCGGTGCCCGTGGCGAGCACCGACTCGATCGCCGGGCGCATCTGGGACACGTCGTTCAAGGCGTCGAAGATGCGGAAGATGTCGACGCCGGTCGCCGCGGCCTCGCGCACGAACGCGTCCGCGACCTGCGTCGGGTACGGCGTGTAGCCGACGGTGTTGCGCCCGCGCAGCAGCATCTGGATGTTGACGTTGGGCAGCGCTTCGCGCAGCGACGCCAGACGCTCCCACGGCTCCTCGCCGAGGAAGCGGAGCGCGACGTCGTAGGTCGCACCACCCCAGGCCTCGACCGAGAGCAGCTCGGGCGTCATGCGCGCGACGTAGGGCGCGACCGCGAGGAGGTCCTTGGTGCGCACGCGGGTCGCGAGCAGCGACTGGTGCGCGTCGCGGAACGTCGTCTCCGTGACCGCGAGGGCCTTCTGCGCACGGAGCGCCTCGGCGAAGCCCTTCGGTCCGAGCTCCAGCAGCCGCTGACGGGAGCCGGACGGCGCGGGGACGTTGAGGTCGATCCTGGGCAGCTTGTCCGCCGGCTCGGCCGTCTCGGGCCGGGGGCCGTTCGGCTGGTTGACCGTGACGTCGGCGAGCCAGTTGAGGACCTTCGTGCCGCGGTCCTTCGAGACGCGGCCCTTGAACAGCTCCGGCCGCTCCTCGATGAAGGCGGTCGAGACGTCGCCGGCGATGAAGTCCGGGTCCTCCAGGACGGCCTGCAGGAACGGGATGTTGGTGGCGACGCCGCGCACGCGGAACTCGGCCAGGGCGCGACGGGCGCGCGAGACGGCGGCCGGGAAGTCGCGCCCGCGGCAGATGAGCTTGGCGAGCATGGAGTCGAAGTGGGGGCTGATCTGCGATCCGGGGCTGATCGTGCCGCCGTCGAGGCGGATGCCGCCGCCGCCGGGCGAGCGGTAGGTGGTGATCTTGCCGGTGTCGGGGCGGAAGCCCGCGGTCGGGTCCTCCGTCGTGATGCGGCACTGCAGGGCGGCGCCGCGGATGTGGACGGTGTCCTGGCTGAGGCCCAGCTCGGCGAGCGTCTCGCCCGCGGCGATGCGCATCTGCGACTGCACGAGGTCGACGTCGGTGATCTCCTCCGTGACGGTGTGCTCGACCTGGATGCGCGGGTTCATCTCGATGAAGACGTGCTCGCCCGCCCGGTCGCCCGCGGTGTCGAGCAGGAACTCGACGGTGCCTGCGTTCTCGTAGCCGATCGACTTCGCGAAGGCCACCGCGTCGCGGTACAGCGCCTGGCGGATGTCGTCGGAGAGGTTCGGCGCCGGGGCGATCTCGACGACCTTCTGGTGGCGGCGCTGCACCGAGCAGTCGCGCTCGAACAGGTGCATCGTGTTCCCCGCGCCATCGGCGAGGATCTGGACCTCGATGTGGCGGGGGCGCAGAACGGCCTGCTCGAGGAACATGGTGGGGTCGCCGAAGGCGCTGTCGGCCTCGCGCATCGCCTCTTCGAGGGCGGCGCGCAGCTCGCCCTTGCTGTTCACCCGGCGCATACCGCGGCCGCCGCCTCCCGCGACCGCCTTCGCGAAGATCGGGAAGCCGATCTCGTCCGCGCCCGCCAGCAGCTCGTCGATGTCGCGCGACGGCGGCGTGGACTTCAGCACGGGTACACCCGCGGCGATCGCGTGCTCCTTCGCCGTGACCTTGTTGCCCGCCATCTCGAGCACCTCGGCGCGCGGGCCGATGAAGGTGATCCCTGCCGCGCGCGCGGCCTCGGCCAGGTCGGGATTCTCGGACAGGAAGCCGTACCCGGGGTAGATCGCATCGGCGCCCGACTCCTTGGCGACGCGGATGATCTCCGCGACGTCCAGGTACGCGCGCACCGGGTGGCCCGGCTCGCCGATCTGGTACGCCTCGTCGGCCTTGAGCCTGTGCATCGAGTTGCGATCCTCGTACGGGAAGACGGCGACCGTCTGGGCGCCCAGCTCATAGGCGGCGCGGAAAGCACGGATCGCGATTTCACCACGGTTGGCAACGAGGATCTTACGGAACATGGGGACCTTTCGAGCAGGGGTCGACACCACACAGCAAACGGTTAGGTTCTCTAAGACTAGTGAAGGTAACGTGGCTCTCGTGCACGTACTCAGCGTTAGTTCCCTCAAGGGCGGCGTCGGAAAGACGACCGTGACCCTCGGACTGGCCTCTGCCGCGTTCGCGAAAGGGCTGCGGACGCTGGTCGTCGACCTCGACCCGCAGTCCGACGTGTCGACCGGCATGGACATCCAGGTCGCGGGCCACCTCAATGTGGCCGACGTGCTCGCGTCCCCCAAGGAGAAGATCGTGCGCGCCGCGATCGCGCCCTCCGGCTGGACCAAGGGCCGCGCGGGCAAGATCGACGTCATGATCGGCAGCCCGTCCGCGATCAACTTCGACGGGCCGCACCCGAGCATCCGTGACATCTGGAAGCTCGAGGAGGCGCTCGCCAACGTCGAGCACGACTACGAGCTCGTCCTGATCGACTGCGCGCCGTCGCTGAACGCCCTCACGCGCACCGCGTGGGCCGCGAGCGACCGCGTCGCCGTCGTCACCGAGCCCGGGCTGTTCTCGGTCGCCGCCGCCGACCGGGCCCTGCGCGCGATCGAGGAGATCCGCCGCGGCCTGTCGCCGCGCCTCCAGCCACTCGGCATCATCGTCAACCGTGCGCGCGTCCAGTCATTGGAGCACCAGTTCCGCATCAAGGAGCTGCGCGACATGTTCGGGCCGCTCGTCCTCGCCCCGCAGCTCCCCGAGCGTACGTCGCTGCAGCAGGCGCAGGGCGCCGCGAAGCCGTTGCACGTGTGGCCGGGCGAGAGCGCACAGGAGATGGCGCACAACTTCGACCTGCTGCTGGAGCGTGTGCTGCGCACCGCCCGCATCGGCGAATACGCGACCGCCGGATCCTGACGCGCGACGGCCTGCTCCTGATCGGAGGCGCGGGCTCGACACCCGACGTCGGATGATCCGCCCGGACGCCCGCTGGGCGGGACCGGTTCTAGGAGGCCTTGGACTTCGAGGCGCGGCGCTGGGCCAGCTCGTCGAGTGAGTCGCTCTGCGTGTCGAGCTCGACCAGGCTGGACTCCACCTCGCGGAGGACCTTGCCCACGGCGATGCCGAACACGCCCTGGCCGCGACTCACGAGGTCGATGACCTCGTCGTTGGAGGTGCACAGGTAGACGCTGGCGCCGTCGCTCATCAGCGTGGTCTGGGCGAGGTCGCTGACCCCGGACTCCCGCAGCTGGTTGACGGCGGTGCGGATCTGCTGGAGCGAGATCCCGGTGTCGAGGAGGCGCTTGACGAGCTTCAGGACGAGGATGTCGCGGAAGCCGTAGAGACGCTGCGAACCCGAGCCCGCCGCGCCGCGGACGGTCGGCTCGACCAGGCCCGTGCGGGCCCAGTAATCGAGCTGGCGGTAGGAGATGCCGGCCGCTCGGGCGGCGACCGCACCGCGGTAGCCGTTGGCGTCGTCCATGTCCGGCAGGCCGTCGGTGAACAGCAGACCCAGGTCGTACCGGGCAGCGCCGTCGTCACGACTCGCTTCGCTCATGATGTTCGCCTCTCGCCCGTTCTCGGATCGTGCGCCGACGGTGGGCGCTTCATCCACGGTACCGATGCGGGAGGTCCCGGGCAACGACATCCGGACATTCACTGTCGGCGTGTCGAGCGGTTCCGTCGGTCACGGACGCAGGCGCGCCAGCGACGAGCGGATGATGCTGCCGCGGACGACGTCGAGCTGACCGGCGATCTCGCGCGCGAGCTCGGCCGTGCGCGCCTTGCTGGAGACGTCGTTGCGGCGCGCGATCGGCACGAGGGCGGTCTCGATGAGACCGATCTCGCGTTCCGCCGCGGCGCGGAATCCGCGCAGATGACGGGGCTCGATGCCCGACTTGCGCAGTTCGACGAGGGCGCCCAGCACGGTCAGGGCGTCCTCCCCGTAGAGGTCGGCCGGGGCGATCAGAGAGGCCGTGATCGCCTGCTGCAGGAGCTCCGGGCTGGCGCCCGACTCCCGCAGCAGGTCGTCCCGTTGGAGGCGCCGTTCTCCGACCAGGATCGACGGCGCGGCCGCTCCTCCCGGGATGCTCGGCTCGAGGCCGGCGTCGAGGTCGGCGAGGTAGGCCTTGATGACCTTGAGGGGCAGATAGTGGTCGCGCTGCATCCCGAGCACGGTGCGCAGTCGCTCGACATCCTCCGGGGAGAACTTGCGGTAGCCGGAGGGCGTGCGGGCCGGGGAGACCAGGCCGCGCTCCTCGAGGAAGCGCAGCTTGGACGACGAGAGGTCGGGGAACTCCGGAGTCAGTCGCTCGAGGACCTGCCCGATGCTCAGCAGGGCGCGCGAGGCGCCCGACGCCCTCGCCGCTTGCCGGGCCACTAGCCGTTCGCCGCGGCGGCGAGGTCTTGGCGGGACGCGTAGAACGTGAGCCGGAACTTGCCGATCTGGACCTCGGCGGAGTCGGAGAGCAGCGCGCTCTCGATGCGGACCCCGTCGAAGTAGGTGCCGTTCAGCGACCCCAGGTCGCGCACCTCGAACGCCGTGCCACGGCGGGTGAACTCGGCGTGGCGGCGGGAGACGGTCACATCGTCGAGGAAGATCTCGGCGTTGGGGTGACGGCCCGCGGTCGTCACGTCGGCGTCGAGCAGGAACCGCGCCCCGGCGTTCGGCCCCCGGCGCACGACCAGCAGGGCGGAACCCGAGGGCAGGGCGTTGATCGCCTCCTGCTCCTCCGGCGAGATCTCTCCGTCGAGCGGGAACATCTTCGAGACGAAGTCCTCGCCGAAACGCGCCGTAGTGTCTTCATTCCCCGACGCGGATTCACGCAGGGGGTTGTTCCCGGCGTCGTCCGCCGGTCGGTTCAGGTAGTTCTCGTCAGGCACCGTCAACCTCCTCGTGATCCAGCGTATCCGATCGAGCGGCCCCGTCATCGGCCGGAAGGCGTATTACTCGGGAGGTTTCGCGAATGTAGACGATACCTGCCCACCAGTAGAGGAAGGCGCCCCACAGGGCGAAGGCCCAGCCGAGCGGCAGGGAGAAGGGCGCGAGCGGGGCGAAGGCCTCGCCCAGCATCAGCAGCGGAAGCGCCCAGAACAGGCAGAACGTCGCGACCTTGCCCAGGTGATGCACCGGGAGCGGGCCGAAGCCGTGGTTCGCGAGGATGACGCCCAGCACCGCGAGCATGACGTCACGGGCGACGATCACGGCCACGAGCCACCAGGGGATGACCTCCCGCCAGGCGAGACCGATCAGCGCGGCGAAGATGTAGAGCCGGTCGGCCGCCGGGTCCAGGAGCTGCCCGAGACGGGACACCTGGTCGAGCCGGCGCGCGAGGTAGCCGTCGAGGAAGTCGGTGATGCTCGAGACGACGAGCACCAGGAGTGCGAGTGCGTCGTAGCCGACGATCACGAACGCCAGGAACACCGGCACCAGGGCGAGCCGGAAGAAGCTGAGGAGGTTCGGGATCGTCCAGACGCGGGAGCTCACCTCGCGTTCGCCGACTCCATCCACATGTCCACTCTACTGACCGACGCCGAGGCCTAGGATGACGGACGTGGAGCCCTTTCTCATCTGCCTCTGGATCCTCATCGGAGTGTGCGCGCTCACGTGGGTGCTCTCGCTGATCACCGGCGAGCACTCCTGGGTCGACCGCATCTGGTCGCTCGTGCCGCTCGCGTACGTCTGGGTGTTCGCCGGGGCGACCGGGCTCAGCGATCCGCGACTGGTGCTGATGGCGGTGCTCGTGACCCTCTGGGGCGCGCGGCTCACGTTCAACTTCGCGCGGAAGGGCGGCTACGCGCCGGGCGGGGAGGACTACCGCTGGGAGGTGCTGCGCGGCCGCATGCCGGCGGCGGCCTTCCAGCTGTTCAACCTCTTCTTCATCGTGATCTACCAGAACGTTCTGCTGCTGCTCATCTCGCTGCCCGCGTGGACCGCCTACGAGCACCGCACTCCGCTCGGGCCACTCGACATCGTGCTCGCGGTGGTCTTCCTGGCGTTCCTGGTCGGCGAGACCGTCGCGGATCAGCAGCAGTGGGACTTCCACCGCTGGAAGAAGGCCGAGGTCGCCGCCGGCCGCACGCCGTCGCCGCGGTTCCTGCAGACCGGGCTCTTCCGCCTCTCGCGCCACCCGAACTTCTTCTTCGAGCAGGCGCAGTGGTGGGTGCTCTTCCTGATCGGCTGCACCGCGGCGGGGTCGATCCTGCAGTGGACCGTCATCGGACCGCTGCTGCTCACCGGCCTCTTCATCGGCTCGACGGTCTTCACCGAGAGCATCTCGCGGTCGCGCTATCCGGAATACGTCGAGTACCAGCGGCGCACCTCGCCGATCGTGCCGTGGTTCCCGCGCCGCGGCGGCGCGGAGCCGGTCACCGCGTCCCGCTGACGGGGTCCTGCCGGCCGCTCCGTGCGGCGGCCGCTCAGGAGGTCGCGGCCTCCGGGCGCGCGGGCTTGGGGAACACCGAGCGCATGTGGTCGGAGTCGAGATAGTCGGCGACGCCGATCAGCAGCAGACTGAACACGATCTGCTCGGTGACCATCCAGAGCGGGTAGAGGCCGGGGATCGCGGCGAGCACCAGCGTCACCACGGGGAAGATCTTGGAGAACAGCCGCAGACGCGAATACGCCCAGTAGTAGCCCTTCTGGGCGCGCCACGCGAAATAGAACAGGGTGGCGGTCATCGCGAGCACGATCAGGGCGCGCATCCACACGGCGAAGGGCACCGCGACCCCGCCGAGGGTGAGCACCACGGCGACGACGACCGCGGCGAGCCCGATCAGCAGCTCGGCGACGAGCAGCCAGAAGATGACGACGAACGCGCGACGGGTGCGCGGGTGGTCGCGTCCCTCCATCGGCACCGTGTAATCGGCGTGGCGTCCGCCCGCGAGGCGATCGAGCCGCTTCAACAGTTGTTCCATGCCTTCACGGTACCGCGGCGGGTGATCCGGGCACCGTGCGGGCGGAGCGCGTACCGTGGAGCCATGTCGTGCATCCGCTTCAACACCCCTGCCCAGCGCCAGGCGATGCGTGAGCACCGCCCGGCGATGCTCACGGCGGAGGAGGCCGCGGCCCTCCACCCGTCGCCGCCGGTGACGGAGAGCAAGATCCGCCGGCTGCGGCTGCTCGCGACCGACGCCAACCCGAAGATCCGGGAGGCCGTCGCCAGCAGCTACAACACGCCGGTCGACCTCTTCGAGAAGCTCGCGGTCGACCCTGACGAGGGGGTGCGCGGGTGCGTCGCGAAGAACGAGGCGACGCCGTGCGACATCCTCCGCGAGCTCGCCGACGATCGCTCGGAGACGGTTCGGGGCTGGGTGGCGGTCAACTATTTCGTGCCGGCCGATGTGATGGAGAAGCTCGCGAAGGACCGCAGCAGGACGGTCCGCAGCCTCGTGCAGTGGAAGGCGCAGCTCGCCGAGGAGGAGGCGGCCGGGCACGCCGCCGCCGTGCCCGCCGGGGCCTGACCGTGCCCGACCCCTCGAGCGTCCGTGTCGACGCGTGGGCGTGGGCCGTCCGGCTGTTCAAGACGCGCTCGGCGGCCTCGGACGCGTGCAAGGCCGGCCACCTGAAGATCAACGGCGACCGCGCCAAGCCGTCGCAGCAGGTGCGGGTGGGCGACGAGGTGCGCGCCTTCGTCGCCGGAACCGAGAAGATCTACGTCGCGCGTCGGCTGATCGTGAAGCGGGTCGGTGCCGCGGTCGCGGCCGACTGCTTCGAGGACCGCACTCCTCCCCCGCCGCCCCGGGCGGAGACGCCCACCGACGTGACGCGTGAGCGCGGCGCAGGACGCCCGACCAAGCGGGACCGGCGGCAGATCGAGCAGCTGCGGGGCCGCTGATGGTGCGGCGGACGCGTGGGACCGCCCGGGTCGGGATCGCCGGCTGGACCTATGCGCCGTGGCGCGGGGTCTTCTACCCGAAGGGCCTGCCGCACCGCGCCGAGCTGGCCTACGCGGCCGAGCGCCTCGACTCGATCGAGCTCAACGGGAGCTTCTACTCCCTGCAGCGGCCCACCAGCTGGCGCAGATGGGCGGCGGAGACTCCCGATGATTTCGTGTTCTCCGTCAAGGGCGGCCGCTACATCACGCACATCCTCCGCCTGAGGAACACGCGGGAGGCGCTCGCGAACTTCTTCGCGTCCGGGATGCTGACCCTCGGACCCAAGCTCGGCCCGCTGCTGTGGCAGCTGCCGCCGAACCTGCCCCTCGACCCCGAGGCGCTGGACGCCTTCCTGGCCGGCCTGCCCACGACCACCCGGGAGGCCGCCTCGCTCGCCTCCGAGAGCACGCTCGACGAGGACCGACGGGATGCCACGACCCCCGCCGACGTCCCGCTGCGGCACGCGGTGGAGGCGCGCCATCCGTCGTTCGCCGACCCGGAGTTCGCTCGCATCGCCCGCGCGCACGGGGTCGCGGTCGTCGTCGCCGACACCGCAGGACGGTACCCGATGCTGCGGGAGGTCACCACCGGCTTCGTCTATGCGCGCCTGCACGGCGACGAGGAGCTCTACACGAGCGGCTACACCGACGAGGCGCTCGACCGCTGGGCGACGGACATCGACCGGTGGCTCGACGACGGACTCGATGTCTACGCGTACTTCGACAACGACGTGAAGGTGCGCGCACCCTACGACGCGATGGGCCTGCGCGAGCGCCTCGTCGGTCCGGCCCGACCCTAGTCCTGCAGCACCGACATCACATTGCCCGCCGGGTCGCGGAACCACGCGATGTCGGGCCCGCGGTTGTGGCTACGGCCGCGCAGCACGCCCTTCTCATCGGTCGGCAGGTTCGGATCGTCGTAGATCGTCGTGACCACCCCGCGCCCGTTCAGCTCATCGACGGCCGCATCGATGTCGGCGACGACGAGGTTGAGGATCGTGAACGTGGCCGGGACGTGGTCCGGCTTCGGGTAGACGAAGACGTGCGACCCTCCCGGGAGGGCGATGTCGAGGTTGCCCATCGGCCCGTCCGTGCAGTCCAGCCCGAGGGTGTCCCGGTAGAAGGCGCGTGCGGCGTCGATGTCGTCGACGCTGAACCCGCTGAAGATGTCGAGTGCGGTGACCATGCCCTCCACTCTTGTCCTCCCGGGGGTTCGCGTCTAGACGAAGCGGACGGCCTCCTGCAGGCGGGTGCGCACCTCGAACGCCCGGTCGACGCTCTCGCGGGCGGCGGCGTTCGCCCCGTCGCGGAGGATCGTGGGCAGCACGGAGCGCCGGACGACGAGGGATCCCGCCAACCGGCCGCGCTGGATCACGTCGACGGGCACGGCCAGGTCGGCGTCGGGCACGACCACGATGAGCGTCGTGAAGCGCACGCCGGCCTGCCGCCCGAAGCTCTTCGCGGCGCGATGGAGATCGTGGAACGGCTCCTCGTCGCGATCGATGCCCGGGCCGACGAGCTCTCCCTTGGCGAGCTTGACCTCGGAACCCCAGTCGGCGGAGCGGAGCGCGAACAGCCCGGCCGGGCCGAGCACGATGTGGTCGAGCTTGGCGTCCGATGCCGGATGCACGGCGACGTCGTTCCAGATCGTGAAGCCGATGCCGAGACCCGACACGGAGCGCGCCGTGGCCTCCTCGGCGAGCGCCTCCGCGAGGAGCCCGCGGATCTCGCGCGGCGCAGAGCGCACGAGGGCGGGATCGTAGGGGTCCTCGAGCTCGGTTCCGCGTCCGACCCATTCGCGCAGCAGCGTGAGGTAGCGCTCGCGCGCGCGACCTCCCGGATGCCCGTAGCTGCGGGCGCGCACCGTCGCCCCGCGCGTGGAACGGGTCGCGTGGAAGGTCGCGCTGAATCCGCCCCCCGTGCCGTCGTGCTCCCCCGCGACGGCGTCGACCGTGACGGTCTCGCCCCGGTCGTAGCGGGCGCGGTCGTCCGGGTCGCCGACGAGCTCCCACGCCTCCTGCACCGCCTGGAACGCGGCGGCGGTGCCGCCGGTGTCGGGGTGGGTCTGCCGCGCCAGGCGGCGGTAGGCGCGGCGCAGCTCCTCCTGGGTCGCGCTGGAGCGGACACCGAGCACCTCGTACGGGGTGGCTGCGGCCGGACTGTCGCTCATTCGCTCGGAGGATCCTTCTGTCGTGCGGGGAGGGTCGGTTTCCGACGATAGCGCGCTCGTCCGGGGATTCGCTTCATTTTTGATTGCGGCCGGAAAGTGACCGCATATCCGCGCAGACTGGACCCATCAGCCGAACCGGACAGAAAGGCAGCGACCATGGCCATCAGCGACTGGCGCATCGAACTGATCATCCTCCCCGTCACCGACGTGGACAGGGCCAAGGAGTTCTACGTCGACACGCTCGGCTGGAACGCCGACCACGATCAGCGCGTCTCGCCGACGCTGCGGTTCGTACAGGTCACCCCGCCGGGGTCCGCGTGCTCGATCGCCTTCGGTGAGAGCCTGACCGAGATGGTGCCGGGCACGATGCAGGGCCTGCAGATCGTGATCCCCGACGCCGACGAGGCCCTTGCGCACCTGCGAGAGAACGGCGTGGAGGCGCAGGGCGTCGCCGATCTCGCCTGGGGTCGGTTCGTGACTTTCACGGATCCGGACGGCAACGCCTGGTCGCTGCAGCAGCTCCCGCCGCGGCCGTGACGCGCGCTCAGCGGAGCGCGTAGCCGATGAGCAGCAGCGTGACGGCGAAGCCGCACACGTAGTTGATCCAGAGGAAGCGCCGCCAGCCCCGGTTGGCGGCGCTCGCCTGTTCGTCCGGCACCGACCAGTAGGGCGCGGCGGCGAGGAGGTACGGCACGGCCAGAACCGCGGCGAGCGGTCCCGGCCACGCGGTGAACAGCACGCACACCCCGGCGAGCGCCCAGGCCGCCATCGCGAGGCGGGTGGTGGCCGCGGCGCCGAGCACCGTGGCGATCGACGCGATGCCGCCCTCGCGGTCCGGAACCACATCCTGCACGGCACCGAACGCGTGGCTGCCGACGCCCCAGAGGAAGAACGCGAGGAGCACGAGCCAGAGCTGCGGGGTGAAGGCCGCTCCGGCGAGCACGAGGCCGTAGAGCGCCGGGCTGACGAAGTGGAGGCTGGAGGTCGTCGAGTCCAGGAACGGGATCTCCTTGAACCGGAGCCCGCGCACGGAGTACGCCAGCACCAGGAACACGCTCGCCGCCAGGGCGAGCCAGGAGAGCGGCGAGCCGACCACCACGAGGTACACCAGGAACGGCACGCTGGTCACCGCGGAGGCGATGAGGGTACGCCTGTGCATCCCCCGGTCGAGCAGGGCGCCCTCTGCACCGCCCTTGCGCGGGTTGCGCAGGTCGGACTCGTAGTCGAAGACGTCGTTCACCCCGTACATGGTGAGGTTGTACGGCACGAGGAAGTAGAGCGTCCCGATGACGAAGGTCGCGTCGATGCGCCCCGCGGTGAGCAGGTACGCGGCGGCGAACGGAAAGGCCGTGTTGATCCAGCTGAGGGGGCGCGAGGCGAGCAGCAGCTGCCGCCAGGGAGCGGGTGCGGTCGTTGTCGTCATCGGGGCTCCCCCGGCGTTCCGCGCGGACGTCGGCGCAGGAGGAGCCACAGCGCCGGCAGGAGCAGCAGACCCGCCAGCGGATACGCGAAGTCCTCGACGGGCACGAGTCCCAGCCGCAGGCCGGTCAGGTGCGCGGCGCCGTACGTCATCAGGCCGACCCCGATCATGAGATTGTCGAACACGGCGGTCAGCACACCGATCAGCACCCCGGTGAGGACCACCGGGAGCCACCAGCGCCGCAGGAGGGGCCGCCGGTCGGGGACGCGGAGGAGCGCGACGACGAGCACGACGACAGCGACGGCGACGAAGACCAGGCTCAGCCAGAGATAGGTCACGAGCCTCCCTCCCGCCGTCGATCGAGCAGGGCGCGGGTGCCGAAGAGCACGATGAGGGTCAGATAGCAGAGGAACAGGAGGAAGAAGACCTCCTCGAGGGGCAGCTCCGGCGCCAGCTCGATGCCGGTCATGAAGCGCGACCCGCCGCGGGCGAAGATGCCGAGAGCGATGCCGGCGACGTCCCAGGCCAGGAAGAAGACCAGCCCCACGGCGATCACGATGGACGCCCGTCGCGGGTCGCGCCAGAACACGAGCCGGAATCGGGCGTCGAGGAGCACCATCGCGGCGAGCGAGAGCAGCACGGCCCCGAGGTAGATCAGCGTCATGACACGCGCTCCGTCTGCGACGCGGAGGCGAGGGGCTCGGGCAGAGGCGTGGCGGAGGCATCACCGCGCACCCGCTTGACGGCCAGCTCCGCGCTGATCAGGCACATCGGCAGCCCGATGCCGGGGATGGTCGAGCATCCTGCGTAGAGCAGCCCGTCGATGCGTGCAGACGCGTTGCCGGGGCGGAGGAACGCGCTCTGGCGGAGCGTGTGGGCGGGGCCGAGCGCTCCACCGCGCCAAGCGCCGAGATCGCGGGAGAAGTCCTCCGGTCCGAGAGTACGGCGGACGACGATGCGGTCCGCCAGGTCGGGGATGCCCGCCCACTCAGCGATCTGGGCGATCGCCGCGTCCGCCGTCCGCTCGACCAGCCGGTCTCCTCCGCCGTCGACTCCGCCGGAGCCGATGGACTCGTCGGCGGGCACCGGCACGAGCACGAACAGGTTCTCGTGCCCCTCCGGCGCCACGGACGGGTCCGTCTCGCTCGGTTTGCACACGTAGAGGGAGGCGGGGTCGGGGATCCCGGGCGATGCTCCGTAGATCCGGTCGAAGTTGGCCTCCCAGTCCGTCGTGAAGAACAGGTTGTGGTGGGTGAGCTGGGGCAGCGAGCCACGCACGCCCAGCAGCACCAGGACGACCCCGGGGCCGGGGTCGCGCTTCTCCCACGCCCGTTCGGGATGCGTGCGCAGCTCCGGTGGGACGAGGCGCGTCTCCGTGAGGTGCAGATCGGCGGCCGACACGACGAGATCGGCGTCGAGCTCCCGCACGGCCCCGGTCGCGTCGACGTACGAGACGCCCGTGGCGCGGGCGCGCGCCGGGCCGCCCGCCGTGCGGACGGCCGTCACGCGTGCGCCGGTCACGAGCTCCGCCCCGGCCTCCGCCGCGAGGGCGGCGACCCGGTCGATGAGGGCGGTGAAGCCGCCCATCGGGTAGCGGACGCCGTCCTCCAGGTCGAGGTGGCTCATGAGGCTGTACATGCTCGGCGCCCGGTCGGGAGATGTGCCGAGAAAGACGGCCGGGTAGCCCAGGATCTGACGCAGCCGCACGTCGTGGACGAATCCGGCGACGTAGCGGTCGAGAGGCTCCAGCAGCAGACGGACGAGCCGACCCGCCCGACGCAGGATGCGGCCGCTCAGGAACGGCCGGAACGACGCGAACGTGCCATAGAGGAACGACGAGACCGCCATCGCGTAGGTCTCCCTGGCGCGGGCGAGGTAGCGGTCGAGCGCCGCGCCTGCACCGGGCTCGACGCTCTCGAAGAGCGCGCGGTTGGCCGCGCCGTCCGCGCGGATGTCGAGCGGAGACCGGCCGTCCTCGGAGAACACCCGGTAGCCCGGGTCGAGGGTGACGAGGTCGAGTTGCTCGGCGGTGGTCGTGCCGAGCAGCCGGAAGAAGTGGTCGAAGACCTCGGGCATGAGATACCAGGACGGGCCCGTGTCCCAGCGGAAGCCGGCGCGCTCCCACGACCCGGCACGCCCGCCGAGGGCGTCGGACTGCTCGAGCAGCGTCACCTCGTGACCATCGCGCGCGAGCAGCGCCGCCGAGGCCAGCCCGGCGATGCCGCCGCCGATCACGACGGCGCGGCGCGATCCGCTCATCGCAGCGACCCGGCGCCGGCGCGCACCAGGATGGCGAGCTTGGTCCGCGTCGGCACGCTGATGCGCCGACTCAGGAGCTCCGCCGCCGGGGTCTCGCGGATGCGGTCGCTCAGCTCGGCGAAGAGGCCGTGCGCCGCCAGCACCGCGCGCCGGCAGCTGTCCGGCAGCTCCGGGATGACGTCGGCCGCCGCCCCGAGGTCGCAGTCGATGTCGACGACGAGTGCGAGCTTCTGCCGCTCCGTCAGCCGGGCGGGATCGATGCCCGGGAAGTAGCTGCGGCCGAGCTCCGTGTAGTCGGTGGCCAGATCGCGGAGGAAGTTGATCTTCTGGAACGCGGCCCCCAGCCGCCGCGCACCGCTCTCCAGACGACGTCGGGTGTCGTCCGGAACCGGACGACCGGAGAGGAAGGCGGCCAGGCACATCAGGCCCACGACCTCCGCCGAGCCGTAGATGTACTCGCGCAGCTCGTCGGCCGTGAAGTCGACGGGGCTGAGGTCGCGCCGCATCGACGCGAAGAACGGTCGCGTCAGCTCGGCGCCGAAGCCGGCGGAGCGCGCGGTCGCCGCGAACGAGTGGACGACGACGTTGGCGCTGTACCCGGTGCGCATCGCCCGTTCCGTGTCGGCCTCCAGCGCGTCGAGGAGGTCGCGCTGATCGTCGACGCTCAGCCCGGCCTCGGCCGCCGCTCCGTCGACGATCTCGTCGGCGATCCGCACCAGGGAGTAGACGTCCTCGACGCGGGGGCGCACGTCGGCGCCGAGCAGGCGGGTCGCCATCCCGAACGAGGTCGAGTACTCCTTGATGATGGTCGCGGCGCCGGCGTGCGCCGCCCGGGTGTAGAGCGCGAGATCGGTCGGATGAGGGCCCGCGGGCACCGTCGCGGCCACCGGTGTGCGCGTCATGCGATCCTCCCCACGCAGCCCCGGGCGATGCCGGCGAGCTCCTCGGCGAGCGGCGGGGGCACGGCAGGGGCGTCGAGCACGGCGATGGCCCGGTCGACCTGGTCGATCAGCAGGCGCTCGACGAAGCGGCGGGCGCCGCAGTCCTCCAATACGGCGGCGAGCTCTGCGGCGTCGGCGAGCGTGAGGTCGCCGCGACCGAGGCGTGCCTCGATCGTCGGCCAGCTCTCGGTGCTGCGGGCGAAGGCGATCAGGGTGGTCTTCTTGCCCTCTCGGAGGTCGCTGAGGACGCTCTTGCCGGTGCGCTCCTGGTCGCCGTAGACGCCGAGGAGGTCGTCGCCCAGTTGGAAGGCGACGCCGACCAGGCGCCCGTACTCGGCGAGCGCGGCCAGCAGGCGGTCGTCCTCGCCGGCGAGGATGGCCCCGGCCATGGTGGGCCCGGCGACCGAGTAGGCGGCGGTCTTGCGCTCGGTCATGCCGAGAACCGCGGGAAGGGTCGGGGAGGTGAGGCCCACAGCGAGGGAGACATCGGTGAGCTCACCCGCGGCGGTCACGACGACGGAGTGGTCGAGCACGTCGAGCAGGCGGTGCCGCGCCTCCATGGGCACGTCGACGCGCCCCACGAGCGCTGTGGCGGCGTGCAGCAGGAGGTCCCCCGCGAGGATCGATGCGGCCTCGCCCCAGAGCGCGGACCGCGGGCGGTCGACTCCGTTCGCGGCCGCCTGCGCGGCGAACTCGCCGGAGAGGTTGGGCCTCCCCCGCCGCACGGTGTCGCCGTCGATGACGTCGTCGTGCAGGAGGAACGCGGTGTGCAGCAGCTCGAAGGCGACGGCCGTGTCGATCGCCGTTTCGTCGACGGGTCGGCCGAGCGCAGTGAGGGTGGCCAGCACGAGTCGCGGGCGCATCCGCTTGCCCCCGTCGGCGGCGGCGCGTGCACTCGACCAGAGGCGTTGGTAGTCGTCCCCGAGCCCAGCCGAGGCGGAGGTGCGCTCCGCGAAGAACGAGGCGAGGCGGCCGTCGACGCGCTCGAGCCCCGAAGCGATGTCGAGGGGTGTGGAGACGGCGACGGGACGGCCGACCCCGGTGTCGAATGTGGTCATCGGGACCTCCCTCGGCGGCTAGTTTATCTAGCCAAGATAGAATTCAGGCTATCACGCTTCTCACCGGGCGCGTAGGCTGTCCTCATGAGTTCCAACGAGGACGCGCGGCGCATCACGGGCTCGATGATCGACCCCCGCGTCATCGACCCCCGGCAGGAGCTCGTGCGACACGACGACCTCTCGGAAGAGGAACTCGCCGAAATCGTGGGCGTGCTCGCCGCCATCCGCGGCTGGCGTGAGGCCGAGCAGCGGCTGAGCTTCGAGTCGCGGACCAAGATGCGGCTCAACGAGACCGACATGAAGGCGTTGCGGTACATCATCGCCGCGACCAACGCCGATGTCGTCGTCACCGCCGGTGCGCTGTCCGAGCACCTGCGCATCTCGACGGCCTCCACCACCAAGCTGCTCGACCGGCTGGAGGCCTCCGGCCACGTCGTACGCCGTCCGCACCCGACCGATCGGCGTGCCGTGACGGTGGTCATCACCCCCGAGACGCACAGCGAGGTGCGCCGCACCATGGGCCGCCAGCACGCGCGACGGTTCGAGGTGGCCCGAGCGCTCACCCACGAGGAGCGCGAGATCGTCACCCGCTTCCTGACGGACCTCAGCGCGACCGCCCTCGTCATCCCCTCCCCCTCCGAGGACTGACCACCGAGCGCAGCCGGTCGGGCTCGGCGACGATGCGGTTCGCCATGCCGTTGAAGATCACGCCGTGGAAGGGCAGGATCGAGAACCAGTACAGCCGTCCGGCCAGCCCGCGGGGGAAGAAGACGGCCCGCTGACGGTAGTGGGAGCCTCCGCCGGCCGCCGGGGTGACGTCCAGCTCCAGCCATGCGCGGCCGGGCACCCGCATCTCGGCGCGCAGGCGCAACGCGCCACCCTCCGGGCCACGGGAGATCCGCTCCACCCGCCACCAGTCCAGCACCTCGCCGGTCGAGAGACGATCGGCGTCGCGCCGCCCCCGCCGCAGTCCCACACCGCCGACGAGTTTGTCCATCCAGCCGCGGAGCGCCCAGGCCAGCGGGAACGAGTACCAGCCTCGCTCCCCGCCGATGCCCTCGACCACCCGCCAGAGCTCGGCCGGTGCGGCATCGGACTCCCGCTCCCGGACGTCGGTGTAGACGGTGTGCCCGGTCCATTCGGGGTCGCTCGGCAACGGGTCGCTCGGCGCCCCGGCGACGGAGGAGTTGCGCCAGCTCGTCTCGACGTCGCCGTCCCGCATCCGCGCCAGCGCGAGCCGGACAGCCGTGCGGTAGCCGGTGAGCCCGCCCTCCGGCGGCGGGATCACCGCGTCGATGTCGTGCTCGCGCATCACGCAGTCGTACTGCAGCGACTCGATGATCGGGACCGCGAGGCTGCGCGGGATGGGCGTCACCAGGTTCACCCATTGCGACGCGAGCCACGGGGTGAAGACCGGCAGCGACGCGATCGGCCGCTGCGGGAGCCCCGCCTCGACCGCATACCCGTTCATCATCTGGCCGTAGCGCAGGATGTCGGGGCCTCCGATGTCGAACGCGCGGGACACCTCCGGGGGCAGCTCCGCGGCGGCGAGGAGGTAGTGCAGCACGTCGCGGATCGCGATGGGCTGGATGCGGTTGCGCACCCAGCGGGGCGCCGGCATGTACGGGAGGACCTCGGTGAGCTGCCGGATCATCTCGAACGACGCAGAGCCGGAGCCGATGACGACCCCGGCCTGCAGCACGATCGCCGGCACGCCGGAGTCGAGCAGGATGCGGCCGACGGCGACCCGCGAGCGCAGATGCTGGGACAGCGGCCCGTCCGGGTGCAGGGCGCCCAGATAGACGATCCGGCTCACGCCCGCCGTACGGGCCGCCTCGGCGACGGCGCGCGCGGTGTCGGCCTCCTCCGACGCGAAGTCCCCGCGTGCGCGCATCGAGTGGACGAGATAGTAGACGACGTCGATCTCCGCCATCGCGCGCTCCAGCGACGCGGCGTCGGACAGGTCGCCCTCGACGACCTCCACCTCGGCGGCCCAGGGCACGTCGGCGAGCTTCTGCGGCGACCGCGCCAGGACCCGCACGGTGTGGCCGCGGGCGAGCAGCCGCGGCACGAGCCTCCCACCCACGTACCCGGTGGCGCCGGTCACGAGCACGCGCTGGGAGGTCATGCGCCGACCATACGCCGCACCGCGCGACGCGCAAGCAGGGGTGGAGCCGGAGCGTCGCCCGTGTCCTGTACGGTTCTCGCATGGGCAAGCTCGTATATGCGGGGACGACGGAGATCGGATTCGAAGACCGTGTCCTCGCACACCTGCAGATCGTGATCGGTCTCAAGCTGCGACGCAAGGAGGGGTTCTTCTTCTCCTGGCGCGACGAGCAGGGCGTCGGGGACGGCCGCAGCGCGATCTGGGTGGACCCGGCGGTGCCGCTCTTGTTCCGCTACAGCGGGGGCCGGCCCCCCAAGATCAACAAGGTCTGGCTGGAGCAGCTCACGATCTCGTCCAACAGCGCGGCCGGACTGCAGCTGACGGAGGAGATCGGAGCGCTCGGCGCCGACGAGGTCGACGCCGACTCCCCTCCCGGGCGCTGACCGCCGGGAGGCCGTGACCGCCGAAAGGCCTTGATCGCGATCACGCCCGCGCCTACCGTGGGCGCTGTCGACGGCGTGGCAGGAAGCGAGGCGAGGCCATGACAGCGGACGAGGCGGTTCCGGCCCCAGGGGTTCCGACGGAGGCAGTGCCCGCGGCGGGTGCTCCGAGCGGTGACGACGGCCAGGCCGCGCCACGCACCGCGGACGCCGCCCTCTCCGGCGAGCAGCCCGGCGACATCCCGTTCGAGCAGGCGGCCGCCGAGCACGAGAACCCCGCGCTCAGCTGAGCCCGGGGTTCCGGTGGAGTGTGCGGGTGCGTGCGCTCAGCGCAGGTACTCGAGCAGCTCGGGGCAGCGCAGGCGCTTGAGGCTGCGCGTCTCCAGCTGGCGGACCCGCTCGCGGGTGATGCCGTAGACCTCGCCGACCTCGTCGAGGGTCATCGGCTTGTGGCCGTCGAGCCCGAAGCGCATCCGCACGACCTTCGCGTCGCGCGGCGGGAGCTCGCGGAGGCGATCCTCCAGATCGCGGTGGCGGAACACGACCTCCACGGCCTCCGGCGGCCCGGGGAAGTCGTCGTCCTCGATGAGGTCGCCGAGCTCGGCGCCCTCGTTCTCCCCGACCGGCACGGCCAGCGAGACGGTCTCGGAGTCGCTCATCTGCAGCTTGTGCACCTCGGCCTCGGTGAGGTTGGCGGCCTCCGCCAGCTCCTCCAGGGTGGGCGTGCGGCCCAGCTCCCCGCCGAGGTCGCGGCGGATGCGGTCGAGCTTGTCGATCTTCTCCACGGTGTGCACCGGGATGCGGATCATGCGGGCCGTGTCCGCGATGCCGCGGAGGATCGACTGGCGGATCCACCAGGTGGCGTAGGTCGAGAACTTGTTGCCCGTGCGGTAGTCGAACTTCTCGACCGCGCGGACGAGTCCGAGGTTGCCCTCCTGGATCAGATCCATCACCGGGAGTCCGCGACCGGAGTAGCGCTTGGCGATGCTCACCACCAGACGCAGGTTGGCCTCGATGAAACGCTCGAAGGCGCGCTTGCCGTCGTCGGAGAGGTACTGCAGTTCGCGCTTCTCGCGCGGGGTCAAGCCGGGGCGGGTGGCGAGCCGGTCGCCCGCGAGGACTCCGACCTCGATGCGCTTGGCCAGCGCCACCTCTTCGTCGGCCGTCAGCAGCCGGGTCCTGCCGATCGAATTCAGGTAGTCGCGCACCGGGTCGCTGGTCACTTCGAGCACAGTCATCGTGTCATCCCATCAGCTCGTTCGTCTGCGTTGCCGCGGTTGTTCAGTTCTTCCTTGCGTCCTCAGAGTAGGCAGGAGGGTATGTACCCCAACAAGGGGTTGACACTCCGACGACGCGTGCGCTAAAGCCTGTTTTCGTCCCCCGAATCCGCGCTGATGTCAAGGCTCTGCGCGGAATCCCCGGCGGATCGTACGGTGGCGGTCGTGAGCACACGTACACACGGTTCCCCTGCACCGACCCTCGGCACCATCCGGACGCTCATCCCCGCGCGGATGGATCGTCTGCCCTGGTCCCGCTTCCACTGGCTCGTCGTCCTCGGGCTGGGGACGGTGTGGATCCTCGACGGCCTCGAAGTCACCATCGTCGGCGCGATCGGCAGCCGTCTCACCGAGCCCAGCAGCGGTCTCGGGCTGACGACCGGCGAGGTCGGTCTCGCGGCGGCGATCTACGTGGCGGGCGCGTGCGTCGGCTCGCTCGTCTTCGGGTACCTCACGGATCGCTTCGGCCGGAAGAAGCTGTTCATCCTCACCCTCGGCCTCTATCTCGTCGCCACGGTGCTCACGGCCTTCTCGTTCGCCCCGTGGATGTTCTTCCTCTTCCGCTTCTTCACCGGTGCGGGCATCGGCGGCGAATACGCCGCCATCAACTCGGCCATCGACGAGCTCATCCCCGCCCGCCGCCGGGGACTCGTCGACCTGGCGATCAACGGGTCCTACTGGCTCGGCACGGCGTTCGGCGCGGTGCTCACCGTGTTCCTGCTCAATGAGCAGCTCTTCGCTGCCGACATCGGCTGGCGCCTCGCGTTCGGCCTGGGCGCGCTGCTCGGGCTCGTGATCCTCCTCGTGCGGCGCAACGTGCCCGAGTCGCCTCGGTGGATGTTCATCCACGGTCGCGACGAGGACGCCGAGAAACTGGTGGACGGCATCGAGGGCGACATCGAGGAGGAGCGGGGCGAGAGCCTCCCCGTGGTCCCCGACGAGAAGTCGATCGAGATCCGGCAGCGCCGTTCCACCGGCTTCGGCGAGATCGTGCGGACCGCGGTCACCCGCTACCCCAAGCGCTTCGTGCTCGGGCTGTCGCTGTTCATCGGTCAGGCCTTCCTCTACAACGCCGTGTTCTTCACCTACTCACTCGTACTGACGAAGCTGTTGCACGTGCCGGACGACATCGCCCCGTGGGCGCTCGTCCCGATCGCGGTCGGCAACTTCCTCGGCCCGATCCTCCTCGGCCACCTGTTCGACACGGTCGGGCGCAAGGTGATGATCACCACCTCGTACGTCGGCAGCGGGGTACTTCTGGTCGGCACCGCGATCCTCTTCGACGCGGGGGCGCTGGACGCGTTCTGGCTCACCGCCTGCTGGATGGCCGTCTTCTTCCTCGCCTCCGCCGGCGCCAGCAGCGCCTATCTGACGGTGAGCGAGATCTTCCCGATGGAGACGCGCGCGATGTCCATCGCCTTCTTCTATGCGGTCGGCACCGGCCTCGGCGGCATCATCGGCCCCATCCTGTTCGGCCAGCTCATCGAGGGCGGCATCCACTCGGTCGTGATCGGCTACTACCTCGGCGCCGGCTTGATGATCGCGGCAGGGCTCGTGGAGCTATTCCTCGGGGTGAACGCGGAAGGCAAGTCGCTGGAGGACATCGCGCAGCCGCTGTCGGCCCGGGACGCGGCGGCCACAGATGCGGAGGGTCCGGCGTCGACGGGATCAGCCCGCGAGTAGCTCGAGCAGCGCCGGCTCCGGCACGCGCCCGCCGGACGTGTCGATGACCTCGCCCTGGCGGTAGCGGTCGAACACGCGCGGGTCGATGTAGCTGTTGCGCGCGATCGCGGGAGTGTTGCCGAGAGCGGCCGCCGCCTCGTTCACCGCGGCGGTGACGCGCTTCTTGCGGCGCGACTCCGTCGTGCTCGTCCCGAACGCGGCGAGCGCCTCCGCGGCGACGATGGTGCCGTGGAGGGTGCGGAAGTCCTTGGCCGTGAACTCGCCGCCCGTCTGGCGACGGATGTACTCGTTGAGCGAGGCGGGACGGATCGTGTGCCAGGTGCCGTCCTTCCACGAGAGCAGGCGGGAGCGCTGGCCTCGGAGAGCCTGGATCTGGGTGAGCAGCTCGGCGAGGTCGGCGTCGACGAGGGTGCTCGTCCACTTCTGCGCGGACTTCGCCGGGAAGGTGAGGGTGATCTCGTCGCCGTCGATGCGCGCGTGCCGGCAGAGCAGCGTGGTGAGACCGCGGCTGCCGTTGGCGTGCAGGTACTCCTCGCTGCCGATGCGCACGCTGCCGAGGTCGATGATGCGGAACGCGGCGGCGAGGACGCGGTCGCGGGTGAATCCCTCCGCGCGCAGGTCGATCGTCACCTTGCGGCGTGCCGCCGGGAGGGTCTCGGCCAGCTGAGCGGCGCGCTCGAACTTGATGCGGTCCTGGTGCAGTCGCCAGGCGTCGTGGTAGCGGTACTGCCGCCGGCCGGCCTGGTCCGTGCCGACGGCCTGGATGTGGCCGCGGGCATCCGGCGAGATCCAGACGTCCTCCCACGCCGGCGGGATGACGAGCGAGCGGATGCGCTCCAGCTCGCGCTCGTCGACGACCGGGTTGCCGGCCTCGTCCTCGTAGACGGGGCCCTTCGCGCTCGGGCGACGGTGGTATCCCGGCCCCGAGGGGTCGGAGCGGCGCAGGCGCGTCACGCGGGCTTCTTCGTCTTCTTCGTCGGAGCCTTCTTGGCTGAGCCCCCCGACGACTTCTTCGCCGAGCCCGCGTCTGCGTCCGTGCCGGAGCGGCTGCGCTCGACGCTGCGCTGGAGCGCCTCCATGAGGTCGATGACCTCGCCGCCGCCCTTCGCCTTCTCCGGCTCCTCGCCGAAGGTCTCGGCGGTGTCGATGCTCTCGCCTTGCTCGAGCTTCGCATCGATGAGCTTGCGGAGCTCCTCCTGGTACTCGTCGGTGAACTTCTCCGGCTCGAAGTCGCCGGCGAAGCTCTCCATCAGCGCGGCGGAGAGCTTCAGCTCGCGCTCGGTGATGCGCGGCGAGCTGTCGAGGGCGGGGAAGTCGGCCTCGCGGATCTCGTCGTGCCACAGCATCGTCTGCAGCACGAGCACGTTCCCGCGCACCCGCAGGGCGCCGAGCCGGGTCTTCTGGCGGAGCGCGAAGTTGACGATCGCGGTGCGGTCCTCGTCCTCCAGCGTCTTCCGCAGCAGGGCGTAGGCCTTGAGCGACTTGGAGTCGGGCTCCAGGTAGTAGCTGCGGTCGAGCATCATCGGGTCGATCTGCTCGTTCGGCACGAACTCGACGACGTCGATCTCGCGGCTGCGCTCGGCGGGCAGGGAGGCGAGGTCGTCGGGCGTCAGGATGACCGTCCGCTCGCCGTCGTCGTACGCCTTCGCGATGTGCTCGTACGGGATGACCTTGCCGTCGATCTCGCAGCGGCGCTGGTACCGGATGCGGCCACCGTCGGCGTCGTGCACCTGGTGCAGCGCGACGTCGTGATCCTCCGTCGCGCTGTAGACCTTCACCGGCACGTTGACCAGCCCGAAGGTGATCGCGCCCGTCCATATGGCCCTCATGCGCTCCATGGTGTCCGCGAGTCGCCCAGATTTCAACCAGTGATCGAAGGATGGGCGGCGGCGTACGGTGGGCGCATGGCAGCGGAGGACACCGAGACCGTCTCGATCGACGGCCACCGGCTGAAGCTCACGAACCTCGACAAGGTGATGTATCCGGAGACGGGGACGACCAAGGCGGACGTGATCGGCTACTACCACGCGATCGCCGACGTGCTCATCCCGCACGCGCGCGACCGGATCGCCACCCGCAAGCGCTGGGTGCACGGCGTCGGGACGGCCGAGCATCCCGGCGAGGTGTTCTTCCAGAAGAACCTCGATCCGTCCTCCACCCCGAGCTGGGTGAAGCAGCGGACGATCACGCACAAGACCAGCACGAACACGTACCCGCTGGTGAACGACACGGCGACGCTCGTCTGGCTCGCGCAGATCGCGTCGCTGGAGATCCACGTGCCGCAGTGGCGGGTCGGCCGCGGCGACCAGCGCCGCAATCCCGACCGCATGGTGCTCGACCTCGACCCGGGCGACGGCGCAACCCTCGCCGACTGCGCGGAGGTCGCCCGGCTGGCGCGCGACATCCTCGGTGGGATGGGATTGGACCCGTTCCCGGTCACCAGCGGTTCGAAGGGCATCCACCTGTACGCCCCGCTCGACGGGTCGCAGACGAGCGACCAGGTCTCGGCCGTGGCGCACGAGCTGGCACGCGCACTGGAGGCGGACCATCCGGATCTCGTCGTCAGCGACATGAAGAAGGCGCTGCGATCGGGCAAGGTGCTCGTCGACTGGAGCCAGAACAACGGCGCGAAGACGACGATCGCGCCGTACTCCCTGCGCGGCCGGCTGCGGCCGACCGTCGCCGCGCCGCGCACGTGGCGGGAGCTGGCGTCGAAGGAGCTGCGCCACCTCGAATACCAGGAGGTGCTCGAGCGGGTGAGCAAGCGGGGAGACCCGCTCGCCGCGCTGACGGCCGGGGGGACCGCGGAGGCGGGGCGCCCCGACGCCGATCGGATCGTCGTCTCCGACCGAGCGCCGCGAGGTGACAGGCTCACCGCCTACCGATCGAAACGGGACGCCGCGAGAACGCCCGAGCCGGTGCCGGAGGTCAGCCCCGACGCCGCCGACGGCCGGTCCTTCGTCATCCAGGAGCACCACGCCCGGCGATTGCACTGGGACTTCCGTCTGCAGCACGATGGCGTGCTCGTCAGCTGGGCCCTCCCGAAGGGGCCGCCCGACGACCCGAAGCAGAACCACCTCGCCGTCCACGTCGAGGACCACCCGCTCGAATACGGGACGTTCGCCGGCGACATCCCGCGCGGCGAGTACGGCGCCGGGCACGTCGACATCTGGGACCACGGCGAGTACGCGCTCGAGAAGTGGCGCGACGACGAGGTGATCGTCACCCTCACCGGCCAGAAGGACGGCGGCCTCGGCGGTGCGCCGCGGAAGTTCGCGCTCATCCGCACCGGCGGACGCGACGGCGACGAGAAGAACTGGCTGATCCACCTGATGAAGGCCGACGGCGCGGGCGCGGCGGCGAAGCCGGGCCCGGCCATCACCGATCCGCCCGTCTCACCGATGCTCGCGACCCTCGGCTCGGAGAAGGATGTCGACGACGAGGCCGACTGGGCCTTCGAGATGAAGTGGGACGGCATCCGCGCCATCGCCGTCGTGCGCGGGGGCCGGCTGCGGCTGACGACCCGCAATGGCAACGACGTCACCGCGACCTACCCGGACCTGGCCGGACTCGCCCGGCTGGCCGACGGCCACGACCTCGTGCTGGACGGCGAGATCGTCACGCTCACCCCCCGCGGGCGTCCCGACTTCGGGTTGCTGCAGTCCCGCATGGGGCTGACCCGGGCGGCCGAGGTGGCGGCCGCCGCCGAACGTGCGCCGGCGCACTATTTCGTCTTCGACCTCCTGGAGCGGGACGGCCACGACCTGCGCCGCGAGACCTACGACGACCGCCGCTCGGCACTCGAGGAGGCCGTGCGGCCACCCGGCGGCGATCCCGTGCAGGTGCCTCCCGCGTTCGCCGGGGACCTCGCCCACGCCGTGTCCTCCTCCCGCGAGCTGGGACTGGAGGGAGTGATGGCCAAACGCCGGGACAGCACCTACGTCTCGGGGAGGCGCACCCGGTCCTGGATCAAGATCAAGCACCATCTCGCCCAGGAGGTGGTCATCGGCGGGTGGACGCCCGGCACCGGACGGCGCGCCGGGTCGCTGGGCGCGCTGCTGCTCGGCATCCCGGACGGCGACACCCTCCGTTACGTCGGCAAGGTCGGCACCGGCTTCTCCGACGCGGACCTCGACCGCCTCGCGAAACTCCTCTCCGCGCACCCCCGGAAGACCAGCCCGCTGGCGGATGTGCCCTCGACCGACGCCCGCAGCGCTCACTGGGTGCGCCCGGAGCACGTCGGCGAGGTGGAGTTCGCCGAGTGGACGGGCACCGGCCGGCTCCGCCAGCCGTCGTGGCGCGGTCTCCGGCCCGACAAGTCGCCGGACGAGGTCGTACGGGAGGTAGGATCGTCGTCGTGAGCACGCACGTTACCGCCCCCAGCACGTCCACCGCCGAGACCGTCACCGCCGACGACGAGCACGGCGGCCTGGTCCGCAGCCTGAGCGCCACCCTCCCCGGCGCGCTCGGCTCGGTCATCGCGACGGTCGTGGTGCTCGTCACCATCGTCTTCGGCATCTGGAGCCTCATCGCGACCTGGAGCGGCAACCCGGGCGCCGGTCTCCCGCTCTTCCAGGTGGTCGTCGCCGGCACCGTCGTCGCGCTCAACGCGATCTTCGCGCGCAAGACGTTCAGCTACGTCATCACCCTCATCGGCGCCGTGCTCTGGCTCTGGGTGTCCGTGACCCCGTTCGAGGCGTTCTGGCAGACGATCCTGCAGGCGGTGACCTTCACGATCATGGCCGCGGGTGTCGTCTTCTCGACCGCCGCGGTGGCGCTCAGCAAGAAGCCCCGCTTCTGAGTCGGGACGACGCTCCCGACACGAAGGAGCCCGACGATACGACGCTGGCCCGCCGGCGCCACTTCGTCGACCTCAGCCCGCTGAGGGAGTCCCCCGCGTTCGCGCGCCTCTGGCTCGGTGGCGCGATCTCCGGCATCGGCGGTCAGATGACCATCGTGGCGGTCGGCCTCCATATCTACGACCTGACCGGGTCGACCCTGGCGGTGGCACTCGTCGCCCTCTTCGCGCTCGTGCCGATGATCGTGTTCGGGCTCTACGGCGGGGTGCTCGCCGACGCGTTCGACCGTCGGCTGGTCGCACTGATCACGGCCATCGTCGCGTGGGCCTCCACTGCGGGCATCGCGGTGTTCGCGTGGCTCGACATCCAGGTGGTGTGGCCGCTCTATGTGCTCACGACGATCAACGCGGTGGCGTCGGTCATGATCGGCGGCACACGCCAGGCGATCACGCCGCGCCTGCTGCCCACCCGGCTCCTCCCCGCCGCGAGCGCGCTCGGCGGGATCAGCATGGGCGTGATGGTCACCGTCGGACCGGCGCTCGCGGGCGTGCTGGTGGCGACGGTGGGCATCCCGTGGACGTACACCCTCGACGTGCTGCTCTTCACGGCGGCGTTCCTCGGCATCTTCACCCTGCCGGCGATCGTGCCGGAGGGTGAGAAGCAGAGCGCCGGGCTCGCGTCGGTGCTGCAGGGTCTGCGCTTCTTGCGATCGGCGCCCAACCTCAGCATGACGTTCGTGCTCGACGTGATCGCGATGACGTTCGGTCAGCCGCGCGCGCTGTTCCCCGCCGTCGGCGCGCTGCTGATCGGCGGCGGTCCGGTGACCGTCGGCATCCTGACCGCGGCCGGCGCCGTCGGCACCCTCGTGTCGAGCGTCTTCTCGGGGAGGCTGGGTCACGTGCGCTGGCAGGGTCGTGCCGTGGAGCGGGCCATCCTCGTGTACGGCGCCAGCATCCTGGGCTTCGGGATCGTGCTGGCCGTGGTGGCGCTCGGCGGCTGGACGGGCGGCGGTGCGTCGATCGCCCAGGCCAATCTCCCGGCGCTCGTGCTCGCCACGCTCCTGCTCGCCGCCTCCGGCGCGGCCGACAACGTCAGCTCCATCTTCCGCATGACCATCCTGCAGGCCTCGGCGCCCGACACCATGCGCGGGCGGCTGCAGGGCGTGTTCACGGTCGTCGTGACCGGCGGCCCGCGGCTCGGCGACCTCTATATCGGCCTCCTCGCGCTCACCGGCGCGCTCTGGTTCCCGCCGCTGCTGGGCGGACTCCTGATCATCGTGCTCGTCGCGACCGTCGTGCGCGTGCAGGGGGCCTTCCGGCGGTACGACGCCCTGGAGCCGACTCCCTGACGTCCCCGCCGCAGCGCCGACGTGTGCGCCTGGTCTCGAGACGGCTGGACCGGCTCGCCCCGCCGCTCTCGTCCCGCAACGGCGCGCAACCGCGGATGCTGTGCTCAGGCCCGCACCGGATCGGGACCGACGTAGCGCGCTGATGGTCGGAAGATCTTGCCGTCCTCCGCCTGCTCCAGCACGTGCGCCGTCCAGCCGACGACGCGCGCGGCGGCGAAGGTCGGCGTGAACATCGGGCGCGGGATGCCGCAGAGCTCCATCACGATGCCGGCGTAGAACTCGACGTTGGTGTGCAGCTCGCGCCCGGGCTTCAGCTCGGCGAGCAGCTGCTGCACGCGCTCTTCGACGCGCACCGCGAAGTCCACGCGTGCACCGCCGAATCCGAGGGCGACATCCCGCAGCATCCGGGAGCGCGGGTCCTCGGTGCGGTACACGGCATGGCCGAAGCCCATGATGCGGTCACCGGAGCGCACGGCAGCGGTGACCCACTCGTCGATGCGGTCGGGCGTGCCGATCGCGTCGAGGGTGTCGAGCGCGCGGCTGGGCGCACCACCGTGCAGCGGGCCGGAGAGTGCGCCGAGGGCGCCACCGACCGCGGAGGCGAGGTCCGCTCCCGTCGAGGCGATGACGCGAGCGGTGAAGGTGGAGGCGTTGAAGCCGTGGTCGATCGCCGCGGTCATGTAGGTGCTCAGGGCGCGCTCGTGCTCCGGTGCGGGCTCCTCCCCGGTGAGGAGGAAGAGGTAATCGGCGACATGGCCGAGGTCGTCCCGCGGCGCGAGCGGCCGACGCTCCCCGGCGAGCGCGTGCAGGGAGGCCAGCACGACCGGGGTGATCGCGGCGATGCGGATCGCGTCGCGCAGCCGGGCGTCCGCGTCCTCGTCGTAGAGGGGACGGATGCCGTCCGCCGCCGCGACCGCCGTGAGCGCCATCCGCAGTCCGGCCAACGGATCGCCTGCGGTGAGCCGTGCGATCGCGGGCAGGAGCGCGGCGACCCCCTCCGGCACGCGGCGGGCCTCCGCGATACGGACCCGGAAGGCGTCGAGCTCCGCGTCGCCCGGCAGCTCGCCGTGCAGCAGCAGATACCAGGACTCCTCGAAGGTGCGATCGCGGGCGAGGTCGACCGCCGAGTGCCGGCGGTAGTGGTAGAACCCCTCCTGCCCGCGCACGTCGCCGAGCGCGGTGCGCGCGGCGACGACGTTGGTGAGCCCGCGGGGAACGTCGATCAGGGTGTCGTCCATCCGGTTCATGAGGCTAGTGTGAACATGGATTTTCACGACGTCAACGTTGATCGGATCAACATGGATGCACTCCCCCGGCTGACCGCCGAGCAGACCGCCACGCGGCTCGGCGTCAAGCTCGAGACCCTGTACGCCTACGTCGCCCGCGGCCGCCTCACCCGGGTGCGGACGGCGGAGGGCTCCACCTTCGACGCACTGGAGGTCGAGCGTTTCGCCGCATCCCGCCGCCGTCGCGACGCGCCGGCCGGTGCTCAGGGCGGTCGCTCCGAGGGCCGCCCTCTGATGGTGATCGAGACAGACTTCGCACTGATCGAGGACGGCGAGCTGTACTACCGCGGGCGCCGCGCGACCGATCTCGCCGCCGAGAGCTTCGAGACGGTCGCGCACTGGGCGCTCACCGGCGACTGGCAGCCGGAGATCCGGTTCCGCCCCGGCGCCGGAATGGCCGACGTCCGGCGTGCGGTGGAGTCGCTGCCCGCCTCCGCCGGGGACCGCGACCGGCAGCTGATCGCGGTGACAGCCCTCGCCTCCGCAGACCCGCTGCGGACCTCCCTCGACCCGGCGAGCGTCGCCGGGGCGGCCGAGCGCATGGTCGCCGGGATGGTGGAGGCGCTCCCCCTCCTCCGGGCCGAGGGTGAGCAGGAGACCGACCCGCTCGCACTGCGCCTGCACCGCCGGCTCCGCACCGGGCTGCCCGCGCCGAGCGCGGTCGCCGCCCTCGACGCGGCGCTCGTGCTGCTCATCGACCACGACCTCGCCGTGTCCACTCTCGCCGCCCGCGCCGCGGCCTCCGCGCGCGCGACTCCATACGGCGTCGTGGTCGCTGGGATCGGCGCGCTCGACTCCCCGTTGCACGGCAACGCCAGCCGGGCGGCGCATCGCCTGCTCGCCCGGGTGGTCGACGGAGAGGAACCCGCACGGGTCGTCGCCGACGCCGTCGTCGGCACCGGTGGACCGGTCCCGGGGTTCGGGCAACCGCTCTACCCGGACGGGGATCCACGGGCCAGAGCCCTCCTCGACCTGCTGGGCGGCGACCCCGATGCCGGTCCGGTGCTCGCCGCGGTCGGGAGTGCGGCGCGCCTCCTGAGCGATCGCACCGGTGCGCTGCCGAACGTCGACCTCGCGCTCGGCGCGCTCACGCTCGCGCACGGGATGCGCGATGACGCCGGCGAGGTGATCTTCGCCACGGCGCGGTCGATCGGCTTCGTGCTGCACGCGCTCGCGGAGTACCGTGAGCCTCCGCTCCGATTGCGACCGGTCGGCCGCTACACCGGCCCGACCTGACGCGGTCGACGACCGCGTGCATCGCCGCGGGACGTCTGCGCCCGCACGCATACGCCGTCGTCCCGAGCGGCAGCAGCCGCTACCGGCGCAGCGCCTTGCGCGCCAGCCAGTTGCCGAGGAACTGGGCGGCCTGCACCAGCACGACGATGGTGATGACCGCGATCCAGGTCACCGCCCAGTCATAGCGCTGGTAGCCGTAGGCGATCGCGAAATTGCCCAGGCCGCCGCCGCCGATGCTGCCCGCGATCGCCGACAGGTCGACGATCGCGACGAAGATGAACGTGTAGCCCAGGATGAGCGGGCCGAGCGCCTCCGGGATCAGCAGCGTGGCGATGATGCGCAGCGGGGGGGATCCCATCGCGCGGGCCGCCTCGATCACGCCCGGCTCGATCGTGACCAGGTTCTGCTCCACGATCCGCGAGATGCCGAACGTCGCGGCGATGGTCATCGGGAAGATCGCCGCGGGCGTGCCGAGGAACGTTCCGAGCACCGCCTGCGTCAGTGGGGCGATCGCGGTCATGAAGATGATGAACGGGATCGGGCGGATGAAGTTGACCACGATGTTGAGGACCGTGAAGACCGCCGTGTTCTCCAGCAGGCCGCCCTTGCGGGTGGTGTAGAGCAGCACGCCGAGCACCAGCCCGAAGACGCCGCCGAGCACGAGGGTGACGACGACCATCCAGAGCGTCTGCCCGATCGAGTCGAGATAGACGGGCCAGAGAGTGGACCAGTCGCTCATGCGGCGACCTCCTCGACCTCGGTGACGGTGCGCAGCTCGGCGACCAGCGCGTCCACGGCGGCCGGCTCACCGAGCAGCTCGAGCGTGAGGCTGCCGAACGAGCGGCCCTGCAGCGCGGAGATGCCCCCGTAGACGATCTCGAAGCGCACGCCGTGACGGCCGACCGCATCCGAGAGCACCGAGCCCAGCCGGCCGTCGTCGGTGATGCGGGCGGAGACGATACGACCGGTGTGCTTGCCGCGCAGCCGCTCGATGTCGGCGGCGTCGGGCTGGTTGCGGAGTACCGTGCCGACGAACCGCCGAGCGGTCGACGTCTGCGGGTCGGAGAACACCTCGAAGACGCTCCCCTGCTCGATCACCCGCCCGGAGTCGAGCACGGCGACGCGGTCGGCGATCGACCGGACGACCTCCATCTCATGCGTGATGACGACGATCGTGACGCCGAGCTCCTCATTGACGCGCTTGAGCAGCGCGAGCACGTCGGCGGTGGTCTCGGGGTCGAGGGCGCTGGTCGCCTCGTCGGCGAGGAGGATGTCCGGATTCGTCGCGAGCGCCCGCGCGATCCCGACGCGTTGCTTCTGGCCGCCGGAGAGCTGGTCGGGATAGGCCCATGCCTTCTCGGTCAGCCCGACGAAGGCGAGCAGCTCCGCGACGCGCGTCTTGCGTTCGTCCGCCGGCCAGCCCGCCACCTTGAGCGGATAGGCGATGTTGCCGAACACGGTGCGCGAACGGAACAGGTTGAACTGCTGGAAGATCATCCCGATCCCGGCGCGGACGCTGCGCAGCTCGCGCTCCTTCAGCGCGGTGAGCTCGCGGCCATCGACGACGATCGAGCCGCTGGTCGCGTGCTCGAGGGCGTTGATGAGGCGCAGGAGCGTGCTCTTGCCGGCGCCGGAGTAGCCGATGATGCCGAAGATCTCGCCGCGCTCGACGGCGAGATCGATGTCTTCGACGGCGGTGACCGTGGCGTCACCCGAGCGGAAGCTCTTGGTGACGCCACGGAACTCGATGATGGGACTCACCGTGCTACTTCGCCGCCTCGATGTTCTTCTTGAGGGTGTCGAGGACCGCGATCAGGTCGGACTGCGGCTTGTCGACGATCACCGCGGTGTTCTTCGACTCGGCGAGAACGGACTCGGTGACCTCCTTCGAGTGGTAGAGCTCGGCGACCTTGAGGTACGTCGCGTTGTCCTTGTCCTTCTCGCGGGCGACGAAGGCATTGATGTAGGGCTCGGCGGTCTCGGACTTCGGGTCGTCCTGGAAGATGGCGGACTTCGGGTCGATGCCCGCGGTCAGCGCGAAGTTGTTGTTGACGATCGCGCCGTCGGCCGAGTTGAGCGCCGGGGCGGTCTGGGCCGCGTCGACGGGGATCACAGTGACCTTCGAGGCCGCGGCGTCGATGTCGGCGGGCGTGGCAAAAGTGTTGCCGCCGTCCTTCAGCGTGAGGAGGCCGGCCTTCTGGAGCACGAGGAGCGCGCGGGCCTGGTTGGTCGCGTCGTTCGGGATGGCGATCTGCGCGCCCTGCGGGATGGCGTCGACCGAGTCGTACTTCTTGGAGTAGAGCGGCAGCGGCACGACGAGCGTGGAGGCGATCGGCACGAGATCCTGCTTGGCCTGCACGTCGTAGTTCGCGAGGAACTGCAGGTGCTGGAAGAGGTTGAGGTCGATCTGCCCGTCGGCGAGCGCCGGGTTCGCCTGCGTGTAGTCGCTGAAGCCGACGACGTCGATGGTGATGCCCTCCGCCGCCGCCTTCTTCTTGAGGATCGACCAGTACGGGGCGGCCTGCTCGGTGGTGCCGATTTTGACCGTGACGTTCTTCGAGCCCGCGGCCTGCGAGGATCCGGTGCCCACGAGGTTGACGGCGATGAGCACGCCCGCCACGACGACGGCGACCACCGCGACGCCGATGCCGACGAACCAGCCGGTCTTGGACTTCTTCGGCTTCTCGGGCAGGGCCGGAGCCGGCGAACCGGCAGGAGGGGTGGCGTCGGGCATGGCTGTGCCTCTCTCTTGTGAAGGGGGGATGTGATACCGGTGTTCGTCCGCCGGTGGACTCAGCCTCTCAGCCGCCCGGTGGAGGGTCAAAAAGCATTCCGAAATGTGACGAGGGACGTCTCGCCCGCGCTGTTCCGGACACCCCTATGACGCAGGCGGCGGCGCGCGTAGTGTGGCGGGCACCGAGCGAAGTGGAGGCCCCCCATGGGCGCGATCGACGACGACGACATCACCACCGGTTCCAGCGGCGGCGGCGAAGGCCCCGCGGACGGCGGAGCCAACCCGAGCGGCCACGACGGCGGAGCCGACGGATCGGCCGGCGAAGGCCCGGCCGACGGCGGAGCCAACCCGAACGGCCACGACGGCGGAGCCGACGGATCGGCCGGCGAAGGCCCGGCCGACGGCGGAGCCAACCCCAGCGGCCACGACGGCGGAGCCGACGGGTCCGCTTGATGGCGACGGACGGGCGCGGGCCGGGCGACCGGCCCGCGCTTTCGCGTTGCACGGCGATCGGGCGGGACGCGTTCGCGGCGGACCACTGGGGCCGCCGGCCGCTGTTCACCCGCGCGGCCGACCTCGACGGCGGCTTCGCCGACCTGTTCAGCGCGGAGGATGCGGACACACTCGTCGCCGACCGGGCGCTCCGCACCCCGTTCGCCCGCATGGCGAAGGAGGGCAACGTGCTTCCCGCCGCGCGCTACACGGGCGGTGGCGGTTTCGGGGCCGAGATCGGCGACCAGCTCGCGAGCGACCGTGTGCTCGCCGAGCTCGCCGCGGGCACCACGCTCGTGCTCCAGGGGCTGCATCGCACCTGGGCGCCGATCGCGGAGTTCGCGCGGGCGCTCTCCGCCGAGCTGGGTCATCCCTGTCAGGTGAACGCGTACATCACGCCGGCCTCCGCACGCGGCTTCGACCCGCACTACGACGTGCACGACGTGTTCGTGCTGCAGATCGCCGGGGAGAAGCAGTGGCGCATCCACGAGCCGGTGCACCCGGATCCGCTGCGCAGCCAGCCGTGGACAGACCACCGTGCCGCCGTCGCCGCCCGAGCGCAGGAGCCGCCCGCGATCGACGAGACGTTCCGCCCGGGCGACGCCCTCTATCTGCCGCGTGGCTGGATCCACTCGGCGACCGCGCTCGGCGCGCTCTCCATCCATCTCACGGTCGGGGTCGCCGCGTACACGCGCGAGGAGGTGATGGCTGCCGCGGTCGGGCAGGCCTCCGACATCGCCGCCCTCCGCGCGTCGCTGCCGCTGGGCTTCGACCCGGACGACCAGGCCACGGTCGACGCCGAAGTGTCGGCTGCCCTCGACACGCTCCGCGCGGCGCTCGATGATCCCGCGCGCCGCGCGGCCGTCGCCGCGGCGGTCGGGGCGACGCTGCGTGCGCGGCGGCGTCGCGACTCGCCTCCCGGACCGGTCCGCCCCCTCGCCACGGTGGCGGCCTCCGACCGGCTGGACGGCATGACCGTCGTCGCCGCACGGAGCGGACTCCGGCCCGAGCACACCGTCGAGGTCGAGACGGTGACGATCCGTCTCGCCGGCCGCACCGTCGCCCTCCCGATCGCGGCGCGCGCCGCCGTCGAACGGCTCCTGGACGGGCGTCCAGTCCGTGTCGGCGAGCTCCCCGGCCTCGACCCGGAGTCCGCGGTGGTCGTCGCTCGGCGACTGCTGCGGGAGGGCGTCGTCGTGATCGCGCCGTGACGGACCCCCGATGACGACGGCGGCCGGCTGGCTCCCCTGCAGCGACCGCGCCCGCGAACGGGACGACCCGCTCGCGGGCACCGCCGGCCTCGGCGAGCGGTGGTTGCTGGTCGAGATCGAGAGCGGGTGGGGGCGGCACGCCTTCTTCGACTCGGCCCTCGACCCGGCCGTGGGCGCAGCGCTGGTGACGCGGGCTGAAGCCGCGGGGATCCGTCCGCTGGCCATCCGCCGCACCGGGCTGCGAGCGGAGGACCGTCGCGGCCAGCGGTCCTGGCGCTGGGCCCTCGTGGATGCCCGTCCGGGGCGCGCCGCCATCCGCTGGGGACGTGCGGACACGGAGGAGGAGCTGCTCGCGCTGCCGCTCGACGGCAGCGCGGGCGTTCCGAGCGACCGCCCGGTCTACGCGGTGTGCGCGCACGCCCGGCACGATCAGTGCTGCGCCGTCCGCGGACGACCGGTGGTGCAGGCGCTGGCGGCGGCGCATCCCGACGAGACCTGGGAGTGCTCGCATCTCGGGGGCGACCGCTTCGCCGCGACCATGATCGTGTTCCCGCACGGGCTGCTCTACGGGCGCGTCCCCGCTGCCGAAGCCGGGCACGTGGTCGCGCGGTACGCAGAGGGCCGGGTCGATCCCCGCTACCTGCGCGGTCGCACCGCGCTCTCGACCGTCGCGCAGGCGGCAGAGGCGTTCGCCCGGGACCACTCCGGCGACGACGCGATCGAGGCCTTCCGCGTGCTGGAGGAGCATGCGCACCCGCACGGGTGGACCGTCCGCCTCGCGCACGCCGGCGGAGCGGTCGAGGTCGAGGTGGGCGAGCGCCTCTCGGAGCCGCTGCTCAGCACCTGCGCGGCGACCGTCGCCCACCGGGTCCGAGAGTTCGTGCCGGTCTCGGTGCGCCGGGTCTGAGAGCGGGCGCCTACGCGGGCTGCGACTGCGCGATCCCCCACTGCTGGATCTTCACCAGGTTGCCCGCCGGGTCGCGGAAGGCGCAGTCGCGCGAGCCGTAGAACTGGTCGATCGGCTCCTGCAGCACCTCCGCTCCGGTCGCGCGGATGCGCTCGAAGAGGCCGTCGACGTCATCGGTGCTGAAGACGACGCCCGGCAGGGTTCCCTTGGCGGCGAGGGCGGCGAGCGCGTCGCCGTCGGCTTCTGGGCGCCCCGCGTAGGGGTCGGAGATGACGATCTGCGAGCCCGGCTCGCCGGCGACCCCCATCGTGATCCAGTGGTGGCCGTCGTAGGCGACGTCGTTGAGGACGTCGAGGCCGAGCGCGTCGCGATAGAACGCGAGGGACTCGGTGGGGTCGGTGGCGATGATGTCGACGAAGTGCACGGAGATGCTCATGGCTCCACCCTACGAAGGCGGCACGGGAGGCGCTTCTCCAAAACTGCTCGCCCCGTCCTGGTGCGGTGCGCGCCCCGGCGCCGGCGGGCTCAGCTGCTCCGCTGACGCTCGCGCACGGGACGGACGCGCTGCTTGGCGATGCAGTCCGGCATCGCGGTGACGGAGAGGTGCTCGCGGGAGCGGTAGCTGGAGGGCGTCTCCCCCACCAGCTCGCTGAACTTCGCGCTGAACGACCCGAGCGACGTACAGCCAACCGTCATGCATGCGTCGGTCACGCTCATCCCGGTGCGGAGCAGGGCCATCGCGCGCTCGATGCGGCGTGTCATCAGGTAGCTGTACGGCGTCTCGCCGTAGGCGGCGCGGAATCGGCGCGAGAAGTGGGAGGCCGACATGTAGGCGTGCGCGGCGAGGGTCGGCACGTCGAGCGGCTTGGCGTAGTCGCGGTCGATGAGATCGCGCGCCCGCCGGAGCGCCGCGAGCGTCTGCAGCTCCTCGCGGTTCATCCCTCCACCGTAACCCGCGCGGCCTCCGGCGACCAGGCGGGGATGTCCTCCACGAGCCGGATGAACCCGCTGAGCTCGGTGACGCCCGCCGGGGTCGTCGGCAGGAACTCGGACAGTTCGGGCGAATGGACGAGGAAGGCCGCCCACTTCGCGCGCGAGATCGCGACGTTCAGACGGTTCTTCATCAGCAGGAACGACATGCCGCGCGGCGCGTCCGCGGCACTGGAGGCGGCGAGGCTCACGATCGCGATCGCGGCCTCCTGCCCCTGGAACTTGTCGACCGTCCCGACCCGCACGGCTGTGTGCCCGGCGGCGTCGAGCGCGGTGCGCACCTGCGCGAGCTGTGCGTTGAAGGGCGTGACCACGATGACGTCCTCGGGAGCGAGAGGTGCGTCGGCCGCACCGGCGGACGGGTCCGTCCAGGAGCGCCCGAGCACCGTGTCGACGAGCTCGACGACCACGGCCGCCTCTTCCGGCGACGCGGTCGCATTGCCGGTGTGCGCGACGGGGACGGGGTGCAGGCCCGGCTCCACGCCGTCGAGCACGCGGTCGCTCGCGGTGGGGTGGGCGTGCAGCCGCCCCTCGTACGAGAGCACGGAGACCGCGTCGGCCAGAGCCGGATGCATGCGGCGGCTCTCGGCGAGGAAGTAGCCGTACGCGGCCGGCAGCACGTCGTGCCCTTCGCTCACCCAACCCAGCGCCGAACCGTCGACCGGTTCGGGGTGGCGGCCCTGGCTGACCTGGGGCAGCTGCTGCGGGTCGCCGAGCAGCAGGAGGTTGCGCGCGGCGACACCGACGGCGATGGTCGAGGCGAGGGAGAACTGGCCCGCCTCGTCGACGACCAGGAGATCGAGGCTGTCGCGCGGCACACGGCCGGGGTTGGCGAAGTCCCAGGCGGTCCCGCCCAGCACGAAGCCGGACGCCGCGTTGTCCTCCGCGAAGACCAGGTGGGCGTCCGACGGGAGAACCGTGTAGGCCCGCTCGATGTCGGGAGCGGCGGAGGCACTCGCCGCCTTTCCGACCCGTGCGGGATCGAGCCCGGCCGCCACGACGCGGTCGAGCAGGTTCTCCACCACCGCGTGCGACTGGGCGACCACTCCGACGCGCCAGCCGTGCTCGGCGACGAGCCGGGCGATGACGTGCGCGCCGAGGTACGACTTGCCCGTGCCGGGAGGCCCCTGCACGGCGAGGTACGAGCGGTCGAGGTCGAGCAGGCTCGCCACCACCGCCGTGATGCGTCCGCCGCCGTCGGCCGGCCCCTCGTCGGCCAGCCGGCCCGAGCGTGTGCGCGGCGGTGTGCGGCGCAGCAGATCGACCGTCGCATCGACCGGCCAGGTGCCGCCACGCAGCGCGGCGAGGAGGTCGGAGCCCCACTCGCGGATCGCCTCGCCCAGCCGTCGTGCGTCCGGCGGCGCCGCGGGTGTGAGCGCCGTGGGCGTGTTGCGGTACGGGAGGACGTCCTTCGGCAGCGTCTCCCGAACCACGACGGAGCCGTCGTCGGTCGCTCCGATCACGGCGACGGTGCGGGCGGTGCGCGAGCCCGGCTGGGCACGCGGCTGGCGGTAGGGCCCCGGGAACTCGTAGAGCAGGAAGGGTCCGCTGCGCTCGCTGACGCGCACGGCGCTCCCCGCTCCCCACTGCCCGCTCAGGAGCAGCTCGCGGCGTTCGACACGCTGTCCGTCGTCCTGGTGCCAGTGGCGGACGACCCGCACCGACTCGACGGCGAGCACGTCGCGGGTCTCGGCCCACTCCTCGATCGGCTGGATGAGGCGGGCGTAGTGCGACTGCCAGAAGGTCTTCTGCTCGCGGCGGTGGAAGTCGATCGCGGCCGCCGCAAGGGCGATCGCCGCTCGATCGGGAGTGCGGTGGGGGTCGAGCGGATCGCCCGCGAACCCGAGCAGGGCGGCGCGCAACGGCGACTCCTCCGGGGCGGGTTCGAGGTCGTCGACGGGTGCCGCGCCGACCGGGATGCTGTTCTCCGCGGCGCGGTCGAGCAGCCAGTCGCGCAGGCGCAGGGTGCTGACGCAGTCGTAGCGGTTGTAGTCGGCGAGCGCGTCGAGCAACGGCTGCGCCTCGTCGTCTCGTCCCAGCGCCAGCAGGTCGCGGGCATTGGCGTACTCCGTGATCGAGTCGGCGCCGTTCGTGACTTCGCTGTGGCGCAATTCGTCGCCCATGTAGAGCGGTTCGAGCTTCTTGATCGAGTACGAGCGCGACCCCACTCGGACGGCCTTGCGCACCAGCGGGTACAGGTCGACCAGCACCGCGTCGCGCAGCAGGCCGTCGACCTCCTCTTCGCCGACGCCGTGGCGGGCGGCCAGCGCGAGCAGATGGGTCTGCTCGTAGGCCGCGTAGTGGTAGATGTGCAGCTGCGGGTACTGTCGGCGGCGCTCGCGCACGAACGCGAGGAACGCCTCCAGTGCCACCCGCTCGGCTGCGAAGTCGTGCCCCCAGAAGGCGGTGTACTCGGCGTCCACGTCGACCATGCCGAACAGGTAGTCGAGTCCCCAGCGCTCGCCCGCGCCCTCCGTGTAGAGCGGATCGCCCTCGAAGTCGAAGAAGAGGTCGCCCGGATCGGGCTGCGGAAGGGCCGCGAGCACGGGCGCGTTGTAGACCCGGACGGGAGGGGCCTCCCCCGGTGCGGCCCGCAGCTGCAGCCGAGCCTGTTCGCGCAGCCCCTCGAGCGTGCCGTCGGGGATCCCGTCGATCGGCCCGTCGGAGGCGGCCAACGAGTCGATGGTGTCGAGCCCCGCGGCGATCAGGCGGTCGCGCTGCGTGACGCGCATCCCCGCGACCAGGAGCACGTCGTGGGAGGCCTGCACCTCGGCGTCGCACGTGTCGCAGCGACCGCAGACGGTGAAGCGGGGGTCGCCCCACGCGACCGGACCCGGATCGGCCAGATGCGCGTCGATCACATCGAGCAGACGGGCGCGGCGCTTGCGATAGACCGGTTCGATGTCGGACAGCCGGTGCTCGCTCACGGATCCGTCGCCGAGGAGCAGCTCGACGGTCTCGTCGGTGTCCACCCCGAGCCGGCGCAGCTGGTCGGCGTAGGCGGCGAGCTGCAGCAGTGCGGTGACGCGCGCGCTGCGGGCGAGCTTGGAGTCCTGCACGCGGTAGCGGCCGTCGGGACGACGCACCACGAAATCGGCGAAGCCGACGAACGCCCCGTCGAAGAACGTCGCCTGGAACACGACCTCGGCCTCGGACCGGAACGCCTCCGAGGTGAGCGCGACGGCCTCCGCCAGAGCGTCCGCCGTCAGATTCTCGGGGCGCGCGATCTCGGCCACGCCGCTCCCGAAGGTCTCGCGGTAGCGCTCCAGGATGTGGTGCTCGTGCTCGTCGCCCAGCCGGGATGACCGCACGTACATCGGGTCCTCGATCTCGGGCGCCTTCTCGATGCGCCCGAGCTTGACGTCGAGCGAGCGCAGGAACGCGAACTCGCATTTGGAGGCCTCGGTCAGATCGCTGGCGCTGGTGACGATGACTCCGTCGAGCACGAACACGCGCTGCCCCTTCCGTCGAACCTCCCCTCAACCTACCGGGGACCCCCGACACCCCCGGAGCGGCTCAGCCCTTCGCCGCCGCCTTCATCGCGCGCTTGTGCTCGCGCACGAGGGTCAGCGACGCGGCGTCGACGATGTCGGCGACCGACCGGAAGCCCTCGGCACCGTAGTCCCCTGCCGCCTCGCGCCAGCCCGGCGCCTGCAGATCCTTCTGCTTGCCGAGCAGGGCGAGGAAGATCTTCGCCTTCTGCTCGCCGAAGCCGGGCAACGCTCTGAGACGGCGCAGCACCTCCGCGCCCGACGGATCGTCGCGCGTCCAGATCGCGGCCGTGTCGCCGCCCCAGTCGGAGACGATCGCGGCGGCGAGCGCCTGCACGCGACCCGCCATCGAGCCGGGAAAGCGGTGGACGGCGGGCGTCTGCTTCATCACGGCCGTCAGCTCGTCCGGGTCGAGCGCGGCGATCTGCGCGGGCTCGAGTGCGCCCAGCCGGTCGCGCAGCTTCGCCGGGCCGGCGAAGGCCGTCTCCATCGGCACCTGCTGGTCGAGCAGCATCCCGACCACGAGGGCGAACGGCGAGCTGTCGAGAAGGGCGTCCGCCGCGGCGTCGCCCGTGATGTTCACGGCCATGCCCTCATGGTCCCACGCACCCGCCTGCTCCGGAAAGCCGTACCGCCACACCGCTCAGTTCGCCGTTCAGACGGCGTTCTCACGCCGCCGCGCGTACAACTCCGGATCGGCGCGGGATCGCTCCGCAGGGCGATGTCGACGACGCGCACTCACTGCAGCAGCAGCGCGACCCCCGCGATCGCCGACAGCACCGCAAGCAGCAGCGCGACCGCCAGGAGCACCGCGTGAACGACGAGGAACGGGGTGGCCTTGCCTGCGGCGTCGCGGGCTCGGGCGTCCCGGCGGACGCGGGTGAAGAAGCGGGACCACGCGAAGACGTTGAAGGCGGCGTTGAGGAACAGGACGAGGGCGGCGAAGACGGTCATCGTGCCTCCAGCGTACGGGACCGGCCGAAGCGCTCGCTCAGGAGGTCGAGCATCGCGAGCGCGGCCGTGCTCGGGCGCGGGCGCGCGATCGCGTCCAGCCGCCACTCGATGCGCTCCCTCAGGGGGATCACGACGGCACCCGCGGCGGGGATGACCGTGAGAGCGGGAAGGACCGCGACGCCGAGGCGCGCGGCGACGAACCGCGGGATCTCGCCCAGATCGGACAGCTCCGTCGGCACACGGCGCGAGATGCCGCGCGCGGCGAGCTCCCGGTCGAGTGTGACCCGGTTGCCGAACCCCGCGCGGGCGTCGACCCACTGCTCGTCCGCCAGCTCGGCCAGCGACACCTCCGGGCGTCCGGCCAGCGCGTGATCGGCCGCGACCACGGCCACGAACGGCGAGACCGCCAGCTCGCGCTCGAGCAGCCCGGGCAGGCGATCCGGGAGGCCGACGAAGGCGACGTCGAGCCGCCCCTGCCGCACATCCTCCGCCAGCCCGGTCGAGCCGCTGGGCGACGGCCCGAGGCGCAGATCGACGAGGGGATGCCGCTGATGGAACTCCCCCATGATCCCCGGCAGGTCGATCGTCGTGAGGTTGGTGAAGATGCCGACCCGCACGACGCCGCGCAGCTCGCCGTCGCCGCGCGCCGCATCCCGAACGCGCTCGACGGCCCGCAGCGCCTCCCTGGCCTCCTCCAGCACGGCGACGCCCGTCGCGGTCGGCCGCACCCCGTGCGGATCGCGCTCGAACAGGGCGGCGCCGAGCTCTCGTTCGAGGGCCCGGACGCCGGCGGAGACCGTGGACTGGGCTGCGAACACCCTCTCGGCCGCGCGCGTGAAGTTGAGCTCTTCGGCGACGGCGACGAGGTATTCGAGCTGACGGGTCTCCATGGGCCCATGATAGTGCGGCCATCGATGATTCCGATGGCAGGCATCGATTCTATCCGTTGGACTCGATTGCCGGGGCGGTGCATTCTTCACATATGACCACCATCCGCGAACCCGAGACCGCTTCCGTCCCCGCACAGCACACCGCTCCGCTCCGCAGCGCCGGCGGCTGGCGCTTCCGCCATGATGCAGGATTCTGGGTCATCGCCGCAGCGTTCCTCGCGGTGATGGCGTTCTCCACCGTGCCGACCCCGCTCTATGCCCTGTACCAGGCGCGGGACGGGTTCCCCACCTGGGTGATCACCGTCGTCTTCGCCGCCTACGCGGTCGGGGTCATCGCCAGCCTGTTCCTCATCGGACATCTGAGCGACTGGGCCGGCCGCCGCAGGATGGTCCTGATCGCCCTGCTGGTCGAGCTCCTGGCCGCGGCCGTCTTCCTGGTGTGGAACGACGTCTCGGGTCTGATCGTCGCGCGCGTGCTCTCCGGTGTGGGGGTGGGTGCTCTCACCGCGAGCGCGACGGCGCATCTCAGCGAGCTCCGTGCGGTCGCCCGTCCGGAGGAAGGACCCCGGCTGGCCGGGACGGTCTCCACCGTCGTCAACACGGGCGGACTCGCCCTCGGTCCGCTGCTGGGCGGCGCGTTCGCGCAGTTCCTCCCTGCTCCGCTGCTGCTGCCGTACGTCGTGTTCCTGGTCGTGCTCGCACTGGCCTCGCTCGCGGTCGCGCTCGTGCCCGAGACGGTGGAGCGTGCCGAGGAGCGCCCCGCCTACCGTCCGCAGCGGATCTCGCTCCCCGCCTCGGCGCGCGGCGCGTTCTCCGCCGCCGCCGTCGCCGCGTTCGCCGGCTTCGCCGTCTTCGGCCTCTTCACCTCGCTCGCGCCGAGTGTGGTCTCCGGCGTCCTGCACCAGAGCTCGCACCTCCTCGCCGGCGCGGTCCCGTTCACCGTGTTCGCCGCCTCCGCCCTGTCGCAGATCGTGTTCGCGCGGTTGCGGATGCGCGCCCAGCTGGCCCTCGCCCTGGTGCTGATGCTCGTCGGACTCGCGGGTCTCGCCGCGGGCGTCCTGGTCGCGTCGTTGGCGGCGTTCCTGGTGAGCGGCATCCTGGCCGGAGCGGGCGTCGGCCTCCTCTTCCGCTCGGCCATCGGCGTGACGGCGGCGCTCTCCGCCCCCGAGCGGCGCGGCGAGGTCCTGGCGGCGATCTTCCTGGTCGCCTACATCGGTCTCGCCCTGCCCGTGCTCCTGGTGGGCGTCGCCCTGATCGTGTGGCCGCTCGTCCCCGTCCTGATCGTCTTCGTCGCGGCGGTCGGCGTGCTGGCCCTGGTGGGCGGACTGCGGATGCTGCGCACCGCCTGAACGGCGGCGGCCATCCGCCGGCGTGGCGTCAGCCGGGGAGGTCGATCACCCGCAGCGATGTCGCACGAGCGTAGCCGCCCTCGACGAGGTCGACCTCGAAGCCGGCCAGTCGCTCCAGGTGCCGTGAGACGCGCAGCGCGCCGACATCGAGAGGCTCGCAGCCGATCGCGACGACGAGCTCAGTGACGAGCGTCTTCGCCGGGCCGTCGTCGGCGGCCACCAGCACCTGCGGACTCCCGTCTCCGGCGAGCTGCTCCGCGTAGACCGTGTTGAAGGCCTTGACGACGATCGCGCCGGGCGCGGCCTCCGCCATCCGCTCGGCCAGCGACGGCCCGGCCCCGTAGCGGCTCTCGAAATGCGGCGGATCGATCGGGTTGCCCAGGTCGAGCACGACCCGACCGGCGAGCTCGCCGGCGAGCGCGCGCACGACCTCGAGAGCGGCCGTGTCCCGTACCGCGACGATGACGACGTCGCTCTGCGCCGCGTGGAGCAGGTCGGTCCCGGAGCTGGCGCCGACCTCGCGGGCCAGCGCCTCCGCCCGGAGGGGATCCCGCGACCCGACGACGACGTCGTGCCCGATGGCCGACAGCCGGCGGCCGAGCGCCGCGGTCATCGCGCCCGTGCCGAGGATGCCGATCCTCACCTGTCCTCCCCTCCGTCGATCCCCGTCCGACGGAGCGGGTGCGGACGATCGCACGTCCGCACCCGCTCCGTCTGCGGCCGATCGCTCAGCAGTACTCGTAGCGGTAGGCGCTGTTCCCCTTCGCGACCACGTCGCGGTCGCGGAGGATCACCGAGATGTTCTTGCCCTGCGCGGCGCACGCCTGGGTGTACGCGGAGCGGGGGTTGTCGGTGTACTCGATCTCGATGACGTTGTTCCCGTACACCGAGGTGTAGGCGTCGCACTCCGTGTTGTACTGGCACTCCTCGGCGATCGCGAAGTCGAAGCCGACCGCGTTCTTGCCGGCCGACCCGAGCTCCGTCGTGTTCTTCTGCGCGATCGCGAGGCCCTTCTGGTGCGCGTGCGCGGCGAGGAGCGTCGCCAGGTCGACGTTGTTCTGCTTCGTGAGCAGCTGCTTGCCGCCGCTCTTCGAGCGCGTCCAGGAGTCCAGGTTGTCCGGCTCGACCGCCTGGAATCCCTTGGTGGCGCACTCGTCGATCCAGCCGTTCACGATCGCGGCGATCCGGGTGCGCTTGGCCGCGGTGGACGTGTCGAGCAGGTACTCGTTCCACTCCGGGTCGCCGACCTTGACGCCCTTCGCGTTGCGGAGGATCAGGTCGTCGTTCGCGCCCGCCCACGTCGTGGTGTCGTCGGGCTGCGTCTGGAACGCATTGACGTAGCAGATGTTGTACTTCCCGGCGACCGGGGCGGCGGTGTGATCGCGGTCGACGATCCCGACGGACGCCGCCGGTGTGTACGGTCCGCCGATCTGGTAGTCGAACTGGGCGTTCACCGGCGGCGGCGCCGGTGTCCCCGTCGCCGCCTGGGCGGCCGTCCCGCCCGCCACGACCGACACGGCGATCGCGCCGGCCGACAGCAGGGTGGTGAGGATGGTGCGAGCTGAGGCACGCATCGGTGCTCCGATCTGCGGATGCCCCGCCTCGAGCGTGATCTCTGGCGTATCGCCCGGCGATCGTTCCCCCGACCGCCGGTAGGGCTCTCCACGGCGCGCTCAGGATACGAGGGGCGCGCGGGCCGACGCAAGAAACGCTCAATCGGACCGACGATTCGGGACCGCCGCCCGACCGTCGTGATCGCTCAGTCCGCCGCCACCAACTGCACCCGGAGGGAGTCCACGCGCGTCGCGATCACGTCGTCCGCGGCCCAGCGCTGGGCGAGCCGGGCCAGGATGACGTCCAGTTCCTCCCTGGTCAGGCCGGTGGCCAGCGCGAGCCGCACGACGAGCTCCTCCCCCCGCAACCGGTGGTCGGGGTCGCCGGCGTCCAACCGCACGGCGTGGACCCCGAGCTCCGTCGCGATCGACGCGTCGAAGGCGGCGGACACCTCGGGATCGCGGTGACTCGGCAGCCAGCGTTCCCCTCGCGCCACGGCCCAGACCGCGGGCCGCCGCAACACGAACTCCGTCTCGCTGGTCGGGTCGAGGACGATCAGTTCCGTCTCCTCGGAGGCCGCGGCGAGCGCGGCTCGACGGCCGTCGACAGGGACGGGACGCGCGGCGGGATTCCAGGTCTGCATCGCCGTCACGGACGAGAACACCGGCAGGACGCCCCGCCCGTCCGGGCCGGAGACCGTCACGATCGACAGCTCCTGCGACTTGTCCACCGTCAGTCCGGCATCGGTCGTGCCCTCGTCACCGAGTTCGGCTACGAGCGGGATGAGGAGGCGGGACTCCCCGAGCGCGTGCACGACCGCCTCGGGTCCGACCTCCCCCGCGCGGAACGCCGCGAGGGCGCCGAGCAGCGCGGGGGGCGCCGTTCCGTCGTCGTCACCGAACGGGTTGTCGTCGAAATGCCGCCCGTCCCAGGGCTGCCCGGCGGAGTCGGCGAGCGAGGCCGCGAAGCTCCGCAGGCGGTCGGCGCCCTGCTCGGTCGGCGTCGCGGGCGGGCGCGCCGCCGCGGCGTCCTGACCGTCGCCCGGGTCAGTAGCCCGCGACATCCAGCGCCTCGGGGAGCGTGAACGCGCCGGAGTAGAGCGCCTTGCCGACGATGGCGCCCTCGAGTCCCAGCGGGACCAGCTCGCGCAGGGCGGCGATGTCGTCGAGGTTCGCGATGCCGCCGGAGGCGACGACCGGGCGCTCGGTGCGGTCCATGACCTGACGCAGCAGGTCGATGTTCGGTCCGCGCAACGTGCCGTCCTTGGTCACATCGGTGACGACGTACCGGGCGCAGCCGGCCTCCTCGAGGCGGTCGAGGACCTGCCAGAGGTCGCCGCCGTCGCGCGTCCAGCCGCGCGCGGCGAGCGTCGTGCCGCGCACGTCCAGCCCGACCGCGATCGCCTCCCCGTACTGCCCGATCACGTGGGCGGCCCACTCCGGGTTCTCCAGCGCGGCGGTGCCGAGGTTGACGCGCGTCGCGCCGATCTCGAGCGCCTGCTCCAGCGATTCGTCGTCGCGGATGCCGCCCGAGAGCTCGATGTTGACGCCCTTGACCTGGCGGATGACCTTCTTGAGAAGGGACCGGTTCGACCCGCGGCCGAAAGCCGCATCGAGGTCGACCAGGTGGATCCAGTCCGCGCCGGCGTCCGCCCACTCGGCGGCCGCGTCGACCGGGTCGCCGTAGCTGGTCTCGCTGCCGGCCTCGCCCTGCGTCAGACGCACGGCCTTGCCATCCGCCACGTCGACGGCCGGGAGCAGGACGAGCTTCGGCGTCTTGTTGAATTCGCTCACAGTGTTTCCTCGTTCGGGCCCGCGGAACAGCGGGACGGATGATGCGCCGAGAGGCGGGTTCAGAGGGTGCCGATCCAGTTGCGCAGCAGCTGGATGCCGGCGACGCCGGACTTCTCGGGGTGGAACTGGGTGGCGCTCAGCGGGCCGTTCTCGACCGCGGCGACGAAGCGCGGACCGTGCTCGGCCCAGGTGACGCGCGGCTTCGGGAAGGGCCCCGTCACCTCGAGCGTCCAGTCCTGCGCGGCGTAGGAGTGGACGAAGTAGAAGCGCTCATCGCGCACGCCGGCGAACAGCACGGAGTCCTCTGGGGCGTCCACCGTGTTCCAGCCCATGTGCGGAACGACTTCGGCCTCCAGCAGCCCGACGGTGCCCGGCCACTCTCCGAGCCCCTCGGTCTCGACGCCGTGCTCGACGCCGCGCTCGAACAGCACCTGCATGCCGACGCAGATGCCGAGCACCGGTCGACCGCCCGCGAGCCGGCGGTCGATCACCTCGTCACCGTGCGAGGCGCGCAACGCATCGATTACCGCGGTGAAGGCACCGACGCCCGGCACCAGCAGGCCGTCGGCCTCCAGCGCACGCCGCCGGTCGCCGGTGAGCTCCACGTTCGCGCCCGCCGCCTCGAGCGCCTTGACGGCCGAGTGGACGTTGCCGGAGCCGTAGTCGAAGACGACGACGTCGGGTGTGCCGGAAGCCGTCACAGCGCGCCCTTGGTCGACGGGATGCCGGTCACCAGCGGATCCAGCGCCTTCGCCTGGCGGAACGCGCGCGCGAACGCCTTGAACTCCGCCTCCGCGATGTGGTGCGGGTCGCGCCCGCCGATGACGGTGACGTGCGTCGTCATGGCCGCGTTGAAGGAGATGGCCTCGAAGACGTGACGCACCATCGAGCCCGTGAAGTGACCGCCGATGAGGTGGAACTCGAACCCGGCGGGCTCACCGCCGTGCACCAGGTACGGGCGGCCGGAGAGGTCGACGACCGCCTGGACCAGGGCCTCGTCCAGAGGCACGAGCGCATCGCCGTACCGGGAGATGCCGCTCTTGTCGCCGAGCGCCTGGCGGATCGCCTGACCGAGCACGATGCCGACGTCCTCGACGGTGTGGTGCACGTCGATCTGCGTGTCACCGTTCGCGCGCACGCGCAGGTCGGTCAGCGAGTGCTTCGCGAACGCCGTGAGCAGGTGGTCGTAGAACGGGACGCTGGTGGCGATCTCGGAGACGCCCGTCCCGTCGAGGTCGAGGCTCAGCTCGATGCTCGACTCGCTGGTCTCGCGCTGCAGGCTGGCGGTGCGATCGGTCATGACTGCGAGTTTACTGGGACGGCGGACGCGCTGCCGGACGGGCGCCCGAGCGCGGCCAGCGCCTCCAGGAAGGCGGTGGTCTCTGACTCGGTCCCCGCGGTGACCCGCAAGTGGTTCGGGATGCCCACGTCGCGGATCAGGATGCCGCGCTCCAACAGCGCCTCGAAGACCGCGTGCGGGTCCTCCACTCCGCCGAACAGCACGAAGTTGCTGCCGCTGCGGTGCGGCGCGTATCCCAGTGCCGCGAGTTCGACGACGAGCCGGTCGCGCTGCTGCCGGATCTCCCCCACCATCGCGAGCATCTCGTCCGCGTGGGCGAGGGCGCCCAGCGCCGCCGCCTGGGTCAGCGCCGACAGGTGGTAGGGGAGGCGCACCAGACGAAGGGCGTCGACGACGGCCGGGTCGGCGGCGAGATAGCCGACGCGGGCGCCGGCGAAGGCGAAGGCCTTGCTCATGGTCCGCGAGACCAGGAGACGGGGGCGCCCTTCGAGCAGAGCGAGCGCGGACGGCTCTCCCTCGGGCATGAACTCGGCGTAGGCCTCGTCCACGACGACGATGCCACGGGCCGCGTCATACGCGGCTTCCATCGTCGCGAGGCTCAGCGGGGTGCCGGTGGGGTTGTTGGGCGAACAGAGGACGACGATGTCGGGGTCGGTGCGGCGGATCTCCGCCGCGGCGGTCTCCGGCGTCAGCTCGTAGTCGGCGTCGCGCGGCCCGGCGATCCAGTCGGTACCGGTGCCGGAGGCGAGCAACGGGTACATCGAGTACGTCGGGGCGAACCCGAGCAGGCTGCGGCCCGGCCCTCCGAACGCCTGCAGGATGTGCTGCAGCACTTCGTTGGATCCATTCGCCGCCCAGATCCGGCTCGCGTCGAGACCGTGGCCGAGGTAGCGCGCGAAGGCCTCGCGCAACTCCGTGAACTCGCGGTCGGGGTAGCGGTTGACGCCCGTGATGGCGACCGCGACGCGGGAGACGATGTCCGCCGCGACGTCCTCCGGCACCGGATGCGTGTTCTCGTTCACGTTGAGAGCGACGGGAACCGACTTCTGCGGGGCACCGTACGGCGTCCGTCCACGCAGGTCATCACGGATCGGGAGATCGGAAAGGGAGGTCACCCCTCCATGCTAGCCAGGTCGACCGGCACGACTCCCCCGTATGACGCCCGGTCGATCGCGCTGCTCAGTGCTCGTACTTGGTCTCAGTGCTCGTACTTGGTCTCAGTGCTCGTACTTGGTCGGGACCGCGAGCTGCTGCCCGGGCGACACGACGCCGGAGGCGTCGAGCCCGTTCAGCTGCACCAGGTCGGCGATGACGTCGCGAGGATCGGCGCTCGGCGCGATGCGCTCCGCGACCGTCCAGAGCGAGTCGCCCGACTCCACCGTCACGTGCTGGAAGGCCACGTGGGCCTGCTCGCTGGTCGCCACGGCGCCGCCCCCATTGAGCGCGAACACCAGGGCTCCGAGGATGAGCGGGAGAGCCGCGAGCGTCGTCAGCACAGCCCGACCGCGTCGCGTGAGACGCAGCCGCGTGCGTGCGCCCGCGGGAAGAGCGGGAATCGTGCTGCTCACCATCACCGTCGTGCTCATGGCCGTGACCTCCTCGTGCGTCGCTGATGCGAAGCTGTGTTCCGAATGTATCTTCGAATGTCCGAAACCGCAAGGCCCGATGCGCCCGAGAAATCCGCCCACGGATTTCGAGACACACTCGAACACATGTTTGTTTCCGGCCGTATCGTGGATACAGTTTCGATTGTCTGGAGTTCACCTTTCCAGGCACCACCGACATTCGGGACGAGCGGATGCGGTCGAGCTCACGAAGGGACGAGCGTGTCGAACGAGAATCAGGCTCCGCGGGGCGGCACGCGCCGCCGAAAGAACCTCAGCGAGAAGCAGCTCGCCATCCTCGACGTGATCCAGAAGTCCGTGAACCAGCGGGGCTATCCGCCGAGCATGCGCGAGATCGGCGACGCCGTCGGCCTCTCCTCCCTCTCGTCGGTCACTCACCAGCTCAACCAGCTGGAGCTGAGCGGGTACCTGCGCCGCGACCCGAACCGCCCCCGCGCCCTCGAGATCCTCATCGACCTGCCGTCGTCGTCGTCCGAGTCCGTCGACTACGAGAACCAGACCCCTGTCGGCGACGCCGCGATGGTCCCGCTCGTCGGCCGGATCGCCGCCGGCGTGCCGATCACGGCCGAGCAACAGGTGGAGGAGGTCTTCCCCCTCCCCCGCCAGCTGGTCGGCAACGGCGAGCTCTTCATGCTCAAGGTCGTCGGCGAGTCGATGATCGACGCCGCCATCACCGACGGCGACTGGGTCGTGGTGCGCCAGCAGAACACCGCGGAGAACGGCGACATCGTGGCGGCGATGCTCGACGAGGAGGCCACCGTCAAGGTCTTCCGGCAGCGCGACGGCCACACGTGGCTGCTGCCGCGCAACTCCAACTTCGAGCCGATCCTCGGCGACTACGCGCAGATCCTCGGCAAGGTCGTCGCCGTCCTCCGCGCCGTCTGACCCCTCCCGGGCGTCACGATTTGGACCAAATGTCGCGTTTGCCGAGCCGATAAGCGTTATTTAGTCCAAAATGCGCATGGGGATGTCGCGCATCAGGCCCAGCCGAGCTCCTGCAGCTTCGCGTCGTCGAGGCCGTAGTAGTGCCCGATCTCGTGCACCAGCGTCACCCGCACACGGGCGCGCAGTTCGTCGACGTCCGAGCAGCTCTCCTCCAGGTTGTTGCGGAACAGCGTGATGCGGTCCGGCAGCTCACCGAATCCATAGACGCCGCGGGTCGTCAGCGGCCGTCCGCTGTAGAGCCCGAACAGGCGCGGCCGCTCCCCCGACGGCTGGTCCTGGATGAGGAACGCCACGTTGTCGAGGTGCCCGACGATCGCGTCCGGCAGCGCGTCGAACACGGCGCCCACCAGCTCCTCGAACTCGGCGTCGGTCATCTGCACCATGCGCCCATCCTCGCGCACGGGGGCACGGCAGAGGGGCGCCGTCCGCCCACGGCGGAACGACGCCCCTCGGCGACCGGGAGGGTCAGGCCTCGACGGACACGCGCTCGCGCACCGCGCGCGTCGCCTCGATGATGTTGCGCAGCGATGCGACGGTCTCGTCGTATCCCCGTGTCTTCAGTCCGCAGTCCGGGTTGACCCAGAGCTGGCGACCGGGGATCGCGCCGAGCGCCGTCTCAAGCAGCTCGGTGACCTCGGCGACGGAGGGGACGCGCGGCGAGTGGATGTCGTAGACGCCCGGGCCGATGCCGTGCTCGAAGCCGGAGGTCTGGATGTCGTGCACGACCTCCATGCGGCTGCGCGCGGCCTCGATGCTGGTGACGTCGGCGTCGAGGTTGCGGATCGCGTCGATGACCACACCGAACTCCGAGTAGCAGAGGTGGGTGTGGATCTGCGTCTCGTCACGCACGCCGGCCGTCGCGAGCCGGAAGGAGCCGACCGACCAGTCCAGGTACTCGTCCTGCGCGGCACGCTTCAGCGGCAGCAGCTCGCGCAGCGCGGGCTCGTCCACCTGGACGACGCGGATGCCCGCAGCCTCGAGGTCCTCGATCTCGTCGCGCAGCGCGAGCGCGACCTGGCGGGCGGTCTCGCCGAGCGGCTGGTCGTCGCGCACGAACGACCAGGCGAGGATCGTCACCGGACCCGTCAGCATCCCCTTGACCGGCTTGTCGGTGAGGCTCTGCGTGTACGTCGACCAGTCGACCGTGATCGGCTTCGGTCGCGAGACGTCCCCCCACAGGATGGACGGACGCGTGCAGCGCGATCCATAGGACTGCACCCAGCCGTTCTGGGTGACGGCGAACCCGTCGAGGTTCTCCGCGAAGTACTGCACCATGTCGTTGCGTTCGGGCTCGCCGTGCACGATGACATCGATGCCGATCTCCTCCTGCAGGTCGACGACGCGCTTGATCTCGGCCTGCATCCTGGCGAGGTACTCCGCCTCGGTGATGAGCCCTTTCACCAACTGTGCGCGGGAGCGGCGGATGTCTCCGGTCTGCGGGAAGGAGCCGATGGTCGTGGTCGGGAGGAACGGCAGGCCGAGCGCCGAATCCTGGGCTGCGAGCCGGTCCTCGTAGGCGCCACGGCGGAAGTCGGCCCCGGTGAGCGCGGCCTCGCGGGCGCGCACCGCGTCGACGCGGACGCCCGGGGCGGAGGCGCGGTCGGCGAGCGACGCGGTCGCCGCCGTGAGCTCGTCCTGGATGGCCTCGTGGCCGTCCACCAGGCCGCGGGCCAGCACGGCGACCTGCCCGACCTTCTGGTCGGCGAAGGCGAGCCACCCCTTCAGGCGAGCGTCGAGGTCGGGCTCGTCCTCGACGTCGTGCGGCACGTGCAGCAACGAGGTGGAGGTGGAGACGGCGACGTCCGGGCTGAGCGACAGCAGCTCGGTGAGCGTGCCGAACGCGGCCTCGAGATCGCCGCGCCAGATGTTGTGGCCGTCGATCACGCCGCCGACGACGGTCTTGGTCGCGAGCGACCCGGCTGTCGCCGCGTCCAGCCCGGTCGGCAGCGAGCCTCGGACGAGGTCGAGTGAGAGGGCCTCGATCGGCGCGGCGGCGAGGACGGGGAGTGCGTCGTCCAGGCTGCCGTACGGTGCGGCGACGAAGATCGCCGGGCGGTCGGCTGCGCCGCCCAGCGCGGAATAGGCAGTGCGGAGCGCCTCCAGGACGGCCTCCCGCGGCTCCTCGATGCTCTCGCTGACGAGGGCCGGCTCGTCGAGCTGCACCCACGGTGCGCCGGCGGCGTCGAGCCGGGCGAGCAGTTCGCGGTACACCGGCAGGAGGTCGGCCAGGCGCGACAGCGGCCGGAAGCCCTCCGGCGCCTCGTCCGACGCCTTGCTGAGCAGCAGGAACGTCACCGGGCCGACGATCACCGGTCGGGTGACGAAGCCGGCGCCGCGCCCCTCCTCGAACTCGCGGACGAGACGGTCCGACGCGAGGCGGAAGTCGGTCTCCGGACCGATCTCCGGCACCAGATAGTGGTAGTTGGAGTCGAACCACTTCGTCATCTCGAGCGGGGCGTTGTCGCCCTCGCCGCGCGCGATGGTGAAGTAGCCAGCGAGGTCGACGGAGCCGTCCGCGCGAGCGAGGCCGGCGAACCGGCTCGGTACGGCGCCGACGGCGACGGCCGCGTCGAGCACCTGGTCGTAGTAGCTGAAGCTCTCGGGGATGGAGGCATCGTCGCGGCCCAGCCCGAGGCTCGCGAGCCGTTCGCGGGTGGCGGCGCGCAGTCCGGCCGCGGTCGCTTCCAGCTCTGCGGCATCGATCGCGCCGGCCCAGAAGGACTCGACCGCCTTCTTGAGCTCGCGACGGCGGCCGATGCGCGGGTAGCCGAGGATCGTTCCCGCCGGGAAGGCGGCACGGGAGGTGGAGGTCATGGTGGAGCCCTTTCGGTTGCGTCAGGAGGTGGAGACGGCGGTGGTGGCGTCGGCGGGCAGGACGCCGATCCGGTCGAGGACGGACAGCACCGCCTCGCTCTGGTTGAAGGTGTAGAGGTGGAGGCCGGGGGCGCCGCCGTCGAGCAGGCGCCGGCCCAGGTTCGCAGCCCACGCGATGCCGATCTCGCGGCGGCCCTCGTCCGTGGGCTCTACCTCGAGCTGGATGGCCAGGTCGCTGGGGAGGTCCTCGCCGCTCAGCTCGAGCATGCGGGCGAGGCGCCCCGGCGATGTCACCGGCATGATGCCGGGCAGGATCGGGAAGGTGACACCCGCGTCCTTGGCCTTCTGCGCGAACGACAGGTAGTCCTCGGCGTGGAAGAACAGCTGGGTGATCCCGAGGTTGGCGCCGGCGGCCTGCTTGGCGAGCAGCGCGTCGATGTCCTGCGACAGCGAATGGGAGGCGGGATGCCCGTTGGGGAACGCCGCGACCGCGATCTGCACGTGCTCGCGATGGGCGAGCACGGCCTGGGCGTGCAGCTCCGGCACCGGCAGCTCCCCGTACGGAACGCGCTCCGCCTGGACGCGGTGGATGAGCTGGACCAGTTCGGCCGAGCTGCGGATGTCGCCGAGGCCGTCGTCGCCGGGTGCGGCGTCCTCCGGCGGGTCGCCGCGCACGGCCAGAAAGCGCCGGACCCCCGCGTCGAGGAATTCACGGATGAGCCGGTTGGCCTCCTCGTGGGACGAGCCGACGCACGTGAGGTGCGCCATCGGGCTGACGTCGGTGTGCTCCAGGATCTGACGGAGCACATCGAGCGAGGAGGTCCGCGACGAGCCGTTCGCCCCGTACGTGACGGAGATGAAGTCCGGTCGGGCGGCGGCGAGCCGCCCGATGGTCGCGGGCAGCGCGGCGGCGGCGCGCTCGTTGCGCGGCGGGTAGAGCTCGAAGGAGTACCGGGAGGTGGTACAGCTCATGGCGTCCTCAGGTGGTCGATCAGCGGCACGGGCACCCGGCCCGGCCGACGGCGCGCGTCGGGCGGAGCGGGTTCACGGGCGGGTGCCGGGCTCGGCTGTCGCACCACCGAGCGGATGACCGCGTCGGTTGAGTGAAGAATCTACAGGCGACGAAGGCCGGACGGAATCGTCTGCGTCATCATTCGACACACGCTTCCGTCCGGTCTCCTCAACGCCGGTCGTCGTTCAGACCGCGAACGGCTCGAACACCGCCGCGTACTCCGGCATGATCTTCGCGTGGACCCGCGTGCCCTCCTCCACGTATTCCGTGGAGAGCACACGTCCGCGCTCGTGCAGGGCCGAGATCAGGTCGCCCCTGTCGTACGGCACAACGAGCCGCACCTCGACCGACAGATCGGGCAGCAGCCGGGCGATCGCGGCGAGCACTTCGTCGATCCCCTCGCCCGTGCGGGCGGAGGCGAAGATCGCGCCGGGCTCCAGCCCGCGCAGCACCAGCCGCTCGTCCGGGCCGATCAGGTCGGCCTTGTTGAAGACCACGATCTCCGGGATGTCGCGCGCCCCGACCTCGCCGATCACATCGCGGACCGTCGCCAGCTGCGACGCCGGGTCGGGATGCGAGCCGTCGACGACGTGGAGGATCACATCGGAGTCGGCCACCTCCTCCAGCGTCGAGCGGAACGCCTCCACCAGCTGGTGCGGCAGGTTGCGCACGAACCCGACGGTGTCGGCGAGGGTGTACAGACGGCCGTCGGCGGTCACCGAGCGGCGCACGGTCGCGTCGAGCGTGGCGAACAGGGCGTTCTCGACGAGCACGCCCGCCTTGGTCACACGGTTCAGAAGGCTCGACTTGCCGGCGTTGGTGTAGCCGGCGATCGCGACGGAGGGCACGGAGTTGCGGTTGCGGTTCGCGCGCTTCGCCTCGCGGGCGGGCTTGAACCCCGCGATCTGCTTGCGCAGTTTCGCCATCCGGGTGTGGATGCGCCGACGGTCCAGCTCGATCTTCGTCTCACCGGGACCGCGCGACCCCATGCCCGCACCGGCGCCGCCGACCTGCCCACCGGCCTGGCGAGACATCGACTCGCCCCAGCCGCGCAGGCGCGGAAGCAGGTACTCGAGCTGCGCGAGCTCGACCTGCGCCTTGCCCTCGCGACTCTTGGCGTGCTGGCTGAAGATGTCGAGGATCACCGCGGTGCGGTCGATCACCTTCACCTTCACGACGTCCTCGAGCGCGCGCCGCTGGCTCGACGCCAGCTCGGTGTCGGCCACGACGGTGTCCGCGCCGAGCGCGGCGACGATGCCCGCCAGTTCCTCCGCCTTGCCGCGCCCGAGGTAGGTGCTCGGGTCCGGATGCGGGCGGCGCTGGAGCAGGCCGTCGAGCACGACGGCGCCCGCGGTCTCCGCCAGGGCGGCGAGCTCGCGCATGGAGTTCTCGGCGTCCTGCAGGGTGCCCTGCGAGTACACGCCGATGAGCACCACGTTCTCGAGTCGGAGCTGCCGGTACTCGACCTCGGTGACGTCCTCGAGCTCGGTCGAGAGTCCGCTGACGCGGCGGAGTGCCGCGCGCTCCTCCCGGTCGAACTGCTCGCCGTCGTGCGAGCCGTCGGCGGTCGCCGTGGACTGGAGCGCCTGCGCGCCCGTCCCGAACAGCGTCAGGCTCGCACGGTTCTTCTCGGTCGCGAGCACGCGCGCGACGACGTCGTCGGTGCCGTGTTCTTCGATTTCGGTTCGTTCAGTCATTCTTCGTCCCCGTTCCGGGTCCATCCCAGTTTGTCAGTTCGGCTGCGTCCTGTACGGTCCTCTTATGGCGAGCGGAGACCACTACTTTTCCACGGCTCCCGAGAGTGAGATGAACCTGCGGCCGATCACCGTACGGCTGGCCGGCCAGACGTACGAGCTGACGACCGCGAACGGCATCTTCAGCCCCGAGCGCATCGATACGGGAACGAGAGTCCTGCTCGACCATGTCCCCGCTGCGCCGCCCGGAGGTCAGTTCCTCGACCTGGGCTGCGGCTGGGGACCGCTGGCTCTCACACTGGCTCTCGAATCCCCTCATGCGACGGTCTGGGCCGTCGACGTCAACACCCGAGCCCTGGATGTGGTGCGCTTGAACGCGCAGAAGCTCGGTCTCACCAATGTTAACCCCGTCACCCCCGACGATGTTCCCGACGACCTGCTGTTCACGGCGATCTGGTCCAATCCGCCCATCCGGATCGGCAAGGACGAGCTGCACAACATCCTCACCCGCTGGCTCCCGCGCCTCGAGCCGGGGTCGGACGCGTGGCTGGTCGTGCAGCGCAATCTGGGCAGCGACTCCCTGCACCGCTGGATCGAGGCGGCCCTGCCTGAGCTGAAGACGACGCGCGCCGCGATCTCCAAGGGCTACCGCGTCCTCCGCTCGCACCGGCCGCGGCGCACCGCCGACGACTGAACCTCCGGGACGCGGCCGGAGCATTCGCGCCCAGTGCCGCTCTGCTCAGGCGAGCTCGAGGGTGCCCGTGTAGACCAGTTCCGCCGGGCCGCTGAGGGCGACGTGCTCGCCGTCCTCCGTGGCGAACATGCGCACGCCCACGGTCCCGCCCGGCACGTCGACGCGCCACTGATTCGGTGCGCCGTCGCCCGCCCAGTACCGCACCGCGAGCGCCGCGGCGGCCGCGCCTGTTCCGCACGAGAGCGTCTCCCCGCTGCCGCGCTCGTGCACGCGCATCCGGATGCGGCCGACGCCGTCCTTGACGAGCGGCTCGTGCGGCACGACGAACTCGACGTTCGCGCCGTGCTCGGGCGCCGGCTCGAGGTGCGGGATGTACGTGAGGTCGGCGGCCTCCAGCTCGCTCTCGTCCGCGACCGCGACGACGACGTGCGGGTTGCCCATGTCGATGCCGAGGCCCGGGCGCGCGACCGGGAGCTCCTTCGCGCGCACCAGAGGCTCACCGCCGTCGAGGTCCCAGCGCCCGAGGTCGACCTGGAATCCGGTGAGAGTGCGCTGCACGTCGCGGACGCCTGAGCGTGTCCCGATGGCGAGGGTGTCCCCGTCGGCGAGCTCCACGAGCCCCGATTCGATCAGGAAGCGGGTGTAGACGCGGATACCGTTGCCGCACATCTCGGCCGCCGATCCGTCGGCGTTGTAGTAGTCCATGAACCACTCGGCGCCCTCGTCCTCCGCGAGTGCCTCGACGCCCTCCGGGAGGTGCTTGGACTTCACCGCACGGATGACGCCGTCGGCTCCGACGCCGAAGTGGCGGTCGCAGATCTCGGCGATCTGCGCGGCCGTCAGCGGAAGCCGCCCGTCCGGGTCGGAGTAGAGCACGAAGTCGTTGCCCGTGCCCTGACCTTTGGTGAAGTGGAGTGTCGCCATGTTCACAGCCTAGCGAGCGCCGCGTCCACGATCGCCGGGTCGTCGTACGCCAGCCAGTGGAGGTCCGGGTACCGTTTGAACCAGCTCACCTGGCGTCGCGCGTAGCGACGGGTCAACTGCTGGGTCCGGCCGATCGCCTCGGCCGTCGTCAGCTCGCCGCGCAGCTCGGCGAGGGCCTGGGCGTATCCGATGGCGCGGCCCGCGGTGACGCCGCGCTCGATCCCTCGAGGGATCAGGCCGCGCACCTCGTCGAGCAGGCCGTCGGCCCACATGCGCTCGACGCGGGCGTCGAGCCGGGTCACGAGCTCGTCGCGCGGCGCCGCCAGTCCCAGGAGCGTCACCGGCCGCCAGGGAACGGGCGACTCCGGCAGGGTGCCGCTCACCGGCTCGCCGGTCAGCTCGGCGACCTCCAGGGCGCGCACGATGCGTCGGCCGTTCGTCGACCCGATGCGCGCGGCGGCCACGGGGTCGACCGCGGTCAGCCGTCGGTGGAGCATCCCCGGTCCCTGCGCCGCGAGCTCGGTCTCGAGACGCGCCCGCAGCTCCGGGTCGGTGCCGGGGAACCGGAAGTCGAACACCACGCTGGAGACGTAGAGCCCGGATCCGCCGACCAGGATCGGGACCGCACCGCGCGCCAGGATGTCGTCGACCGCGGCCCGCGCCTCGGGCTGGTACCGGGCGACCGTGGCCTCCTCGGTGACGTCGAGGACGTCGAACAGGTGGTGCGGCACGCCGCGCCACTCGCTCGCGGGGATCTTGGCCGTGCCGATGTCCATGCCGCGGTAGAGCTGCATGGCGTCGGCGTTGACGACCTCCGCGGCCTGTCCGCGCGCGCGCAGGCGCTCGGCGAGCGCGAGCGAGAGGTCGGTCTTGCCGGTTCCGGTGGCCCCGACGATCGCGACGACGCCGGGGCCGTCGGCGTTCAGCGCTGGCCGTCCGTCGGGTCGTAGATCGGCATCGTCCCGACGCCGGGCGAGGTCAGCGGCTCGCGCGTGCGCAGCGTCGGGAGACCGAGAGACACGCGACCGCCGGTGTCGGCCGTCGCCCCCGAACCGTGGGAGGGGACGGCGCAGGACTCGGCTTCGGCACGATCCCACGCGTCGCCCGCCTGCGTCCGGCGCACCCGGAACGGGCCGTCGGCGACGGCATCGGCGATGAGGTAATGCGGAGCGGCCTGCGTGACGCGCACCGTGACCACATCGCCCGGCCGCGGCGCCTCCGCTCCCGCCGGGAGCTCGAAGTGCACCAGGCGGCTGTCGCGGGCGCGACCGCTGAGCCGGCGCGTGTCGGCGTCCTTGCGGCCCTCGCCGTTGGCGACGAGCAGCTCGACCTCGCGGCCCACCAGCTTCTCGTTCTCTTCGAGAGAGATGCGCTCCTGCAGTGCGATCAGGCGGTCGTAACGCTCCTGCACGACCTCCTTGGGCACCTGGTCCTCCATCGTCGCGGCGGGGGTGCCGGGACGGATCGAGTACTGGAATGTGAACGCCGAGGCGAACCGGGCCGCCTCCACGACGCGCATGGTCTCGAGGAAGTCCTCCTCGGTCTCGCCGGGGAACCCGACGATGATGTCGGTGCTGATCGCGGCGTCCGGCAGCTTGGCGCGCACGCGGTCGAGGATGCCGAGGAACTTCTCGGAGCGGTACGACCGGCGCATGCTGCGGAGGATCCGGTCGGAACCCGACTGCAGCGGCATGTGGAGCTGGGGCATGACGTTCGGCGTCTCGGCCATGGCGTCGATCACATCGTCGGTGAACGCCGCCGGGTGCGGGCTGGTGAACCGGATGCGCTCCAGGCCCTCGATGCGCCCGGCCGCCCGCAGCAGCTTGCTGAACGCCTGCCGGTCGCCGAACTCCACGCCGTAGGAGTTCACGTTCTGCCCGAGCAGGGTGACCTCGATCGCGCCGTCGTCGACGAGTGCCTGGATCTCCGCGAGGATGTCGCCCGGGCGACGGTCCTTCTCCTTGCCGCGCAGCGAGGGCACGATGCAGAAGGTGCAGGTGTTGTTGCAGCCCACCGAGATGGAGACCCACCCGGAGTAGGAGGAGTCGCGCTTCGTCGGCAGTGTGGAGGGGAACGTCTCGAGCGACTCGAGGATCTCGATCTCGGCGTCGTCGTTGTGGCGCGCGCGCTCGAGGAGGCTCGGTAGCGCACCCATGTTGTGGGTCCCGAAGACGACGTCGACCCATGGCGCCTTCTCGAGGATGACGTTCTTGTCCTTCTGCGCGAGGCAGCCGCCGACGGCGATCTGCATGCCCTCGTGGCGGCGCTTGATGCCGGCGAGGTGTCCGAGGTTGCCGTACAGCTTGTTGTCGGCGTTCTCGCGCACGGCGCAGGTGTTGATGACGACGATGTCGGCCTCGGCGCCCTCGGCCGGAACGTAGCCGGCGGCTTCGAGGGACCCGCTGAGCCGCTCGGAGTCGTGCACGTTCATCTGGCAGCCGAACGTGCGGACCTCGTAGGTCCGTGCCGTGCCGTCGGCACGGAGGGCTGCCGCCGAGGGCTCGATGACGCTGCGCTGTTCGATGATGCTCATGATGCCGACAATTCTACGTTCGCCTCGCCGCGGCTCAGAACAGCGTGGATCGCGTGGAGGGATGTCCCCGGGATGCCAGCCTCCCGCCTACTGGAACCGCACGCCGCCGCGCCGACGCGACGCCAGGGCGGCGTCCATCGCCTGCCGCACGATCGCGGAGCTGTAGCCCTTGCGGGCCAGGAAACCGTGGAGACGACGACGCACCGTCTCGTCGTCGTAGGACGACAGCTGGCCGATGCGCTTGACCGCGAGCTCGGTGGCGCGCTCCAGCTCGTCCTCGTCGGCGATGTCGGCCAGCGCGATCTCGATGAGCTCGGGATCGATGTGCCGCCGCTTCAGCTCCTGCTCGATCGCGGTGCGCCCGAGCCCCTTGCGGCTGTGCTGCGTGAACGCCAGGCTCACGGCGAGCGACGCGTCGTCGATCACGCCGAGCGTCTCGAGGCGATCCAGCTCGGGGCCGAACACCTCGGGTTCGATCTCGCGCTTGAGGAGGACCTGCTCCAGCTCCCACCGGGACATGCCCCGGCGTGCCAACTGCCGGATGGTGACCGCTGAGACCTTCTTCGCCTGGCGATCGGCTTCGTCGTCGTCCTGATCGACGGAGGTCACGGCTGCGGCCGCTGCGGTGGCAGCCGCTCCTCCGTCGTCCGCCCACGTGTTGTTCCATCGAGCGGCGCCGGGGAGTTCGACGATCCTCGCGTCCGCACCCTCGTCGCCGGGCTCATGCTCGGTCTCGCGCGGGACTCCTCGCGCCGTTCCGGCCGGATGCCGGCTCTCCACGCCACGCGACGCCGGCCGCCGCAGCGGAGTGACGGGCGCGAGGCGGTCCCCGTCGCCCCCTCCGTTCATCGGCTCGTTCTTCGCTTCACCGAACGGATCGGATGGAAACCTCACGACCATGAAGCTCTCCTCGAACACCTCTCGCGCGATGCACGGACAAACGGTCGTCGACTGGCGGGTCGCACGGACCCGCCAGTCGACGTCAGGCGCCCTTGCGTGCCCGCAGCTTCTCCTCGATCGACTCGACCTCGCCCTGCGGCTGCGCGACGGGGTTGGGGTCGGGGACGATGCCGAGCTTGATCTTGATCTTCGTCTCGATCTCGGCGGCGATGTCCGGGTTCGCGATGAGGAAGTTGCGCGAGTTCTCCTTGCCCTGCCCGAGCTGGTCGCCCTCGTACGTGTACCAGGCGCCGGACTTCTTGACGAGCCCGTGCTCCACCCCGAAGTCGAGCAGGCTGCCCTCGCGGGAGATGCCGACGCCGTACAGGATGTCGAACTCCGCCTGCTTGAAGGGCGGCGCCATCTTGTTCTTGACGACCTTGACGCGCGTGCGGTTGCCGACCGCGTCGGCGCCGTCCTTCAGGGTTTCGATGCGGCGGATGTCGAGTCGGACCGACGCGTAGAACTTGAGCGCCTTTCCACCGGCGGTGGTCTCGGGGCTCCCGAAGAAGACGCCGATCTTCTCGCGCAGCTGGTTGATGAAGATCATCGTGGTGTTGGTCTGGTTGAGCCCACCGGTCAGCTTGCGCAGGGCCTGCGACATGAGGCGGGCCTGCAGGCCGACGTGGGAGTCGCCCATCTCGCCCTCGATCTCGGCACGCGGCACGAGCGCCGCGACGGAGTCGATGACGATGAGGTCGATGGAACCGCTTCGCACGAGCATGTCGGCGATCTCGAGCGCCTGCTCACCGGTGTCGGGCTGCGACACGAGGAGGGCGTCGATGTCGACGCCGAGCTTGCGGGCGTACTCGGGGTCGAGAGCGTGCTCCGCGTCGATGAAGGCAGCGATTCCGCCGGCCCGCTGCGCATTGGCGATCGCGTGCAGCGTCAGGGTCGTCTTACCCGACGACTCCGGACCGTAGATCTCGACGATGCGGCCGCGCGGGAGCCCGCCGATGCCGAGCGCGACGTCGAGCGCGATCGAGCCGGTCGGGACGACCTCCACCGGGGCGCGCTCGTCGCTGCCCAGTCGCATGACCGAGCCTTTTCCGAACTGACGGTCGATCTGCGCGAGTGCGGTCTCGAGCGCCTTCTCGCGGTCTGCGGGTGATGGCATGTGCGGTTCTCCTTCTTACGCTTCGCTGACGAGTCCGACTGTACGAGAGACGTCCGACACGAGGACATCGTCCGGGAGATCTGTGGACAACTCGTTTTCGATTGCGGTTGTGAGGAGAGTCTAGCCACATCCGAACATATCTTCGAGACGTTCGAAGCGGCGTGTCGCGGGACGCGCGGCGCTCAGGCCCGTGGCGCCGGCCGCCCGGCGCCGTGCCAGTGCGCCACCGGGACGCCGGCCTCTCTACACAGCGCGAGCCAGACGTCGCGCGCCGGGAGACCCGCATCCAGCGCCTGCTGCGCGGTGCGGCCACCCAGTTCGCCGAGCACGAGGTCGGTGAGGAGGGCCTGGCCGTAGCCGCTGCCGAACTCGTCGGCGACGGCGCGCTGGAATTCGCTGAGCTTCATGTGTGCGTCCCGGTGGGGTAAGACGAAGGACGCCCCGCGCGGGCGGGGCGTCCTCGAGTCTGGTGGATGGGGATCAGCGAGCGATCAGCGGCGCTTCCATCGCCGTGACGAACTCGTCGGGCACGGTGTCGGGGATGACCGGCTCGAGGCCCTCGAGCACCGCGATGCGGTCCCCGACCTCGCGCATGATGACCGACACCGGCGTCTCCAGTGCGTCGGCGACCGACGCGAGGATCTCGCTCGACGCCTCCTTCTGTCCGCGCTCGACCTCGCTGAGGTAGCCGAGGGCGACGCTCGCCTTGCTGGCGACCTGCCGCAACGTGCGGCCCTTCTGCAGGCGGAAGTCCCTGAGCACGTCGCCGATTTCCTGACGTACAAGAATCATTCGGAGCCTCCTTCTCAACCCTGCCGACGTATCGATGGATGCCAACTGTACCGCATCCCTGATGGTCACGATATCGGCGACTACTGGGCTTTTCTTGTGAATGCAGCAGGTGTAACAGGACCGAAACACACGGTATTCCCGGGGTTCCGACGGCGCGGTCAGGCGCCCGTCTCGGCGATCAGTTCGGCGACCGCCCGCTCCACCGTGGCTCGCCGGATCGCGGCACGGTCGCCGGTGAGCGCGAGCTCGACGACCCGTGTCCCGGCGTCCGACGAGACACCGACGAACACGGTGCCCACGGCGCGGCCTCCCTGCGGATCGGGCCCGGCGACACCGGTGGTGGCGACGCCGAGGCCGGCCGGGCGGCCGTCGACGGCGAGACGGGTGCGCACGCCCTCCGCCAGCTGCGCGGCGACCTCCGGGTGCACCGGACCTTCGGCCGCGAGCAGGTCCGCGTCGACTCCGAGCAGCGAGTGCTTGAGCTGGGTCGCGTAGACCACCGCTCCCCCGAGCACCACGGCGGAGGCGCCCGGCACGCGGGTGAGCTCGGCGGTCAGCTCGCCGCCGGTGAGCGACTCCGCGGCGGCGACGGTGGTGCCCGTCGCCCGCAGGCGCGCGATCAGACGGGCCGCGGGGTCGTCCGGGTCAGCCGGCGGCACGCTTCGCCCGCCGGCCTTTCCAGGCCTGCCAGAGGTAGTCGAAACCCGTGACCACGGTGAGGACCACCGCGGCCGTCATGAACACGCCGTTGACCCAGAAGACCCAGTCGCCCAGCACGGTCCAGAGCGGGAACAGTGCGAGGGAGATCGCGATGGACTGGACGATCGTCTTGATCTTGCCGCCGCGGGAGGCGGCGATGACGCCCTGCCGGATCACGACGAACCGGTACAGCGTGATGCCGACCTCGCGCACCAGGATGACGATGGTCACCCACCACGGCAGCTCCGCCAGGATCGAGAGCGCGATCAGCGCGCCCCCCGTGAGCACCTTGTCGGCGATCGGGTCGAGCAGCTTGCCGAGGTCGGTGACGAGGTTGTTGCGCCGCGCGATGGCCCCGTCGACACCGTCCGTGGCGATGGCGAGGACGAAGAGCACGGCCGCCGCCCAGCGCAGCCAGCCGTCGGCGCCCGCGTCGGCGAGCAGCATCCACACGAACAGCGGCGCGAGCAGGATGCGCACCACCGTGATCACATTGGGCACGTTCCAGTTGCTGGGCCGCGGGACCGGGGCGCCCGCGATCGGGGGTGTCTCGGACGTCATCGCGATGATCTACTCCCTGCCGGTCAGCTGCCAGGCGTCCTCGCCGGAGTCGCCCTCGACCTCAGGATAGCCCTCGGTCATCGCGGCGACCGGATCGTCTTCGTAGCGGCCGTCCGGCGCACCGTGCTCGTGACCGGCGGCCGCAGGGGCTCCGGCAGCGGCGGACGGGGCGGCCGGCGCCGCAGGCGGCTCCGCCCCGCGCAGCCGCGCCAGCACCTCCGGGAGCTGCTCCGCCGTCACCAGCACATCGCGGGCCTTCGATCCCTCCGACGGGCCGACGATCTCGCGCGACTCGAGCAGGTCCATGAGCCGTCCCGCCTTGGCGAAGCCGACGCGGAGCTTGCGCTGCAGCATCGAGGTGGAGCCGAACTGCGACGAGACGACCAGCTCGGCCGCCGCGAGCAGCAGCTCGAGGTCGTCGCCGATGTCGGAGTCGATCTGCTTCTTCTCGGCGCCCGCCGTGACGTCCTGCCGGTACTCCGGGCGGGCCTGGCGCGTGACGTGCTCGACGACCTTCTGGATCTCGTCCTCGTTGACCCAAGCGCCCTGCACGCGGAGCGCCTTGGAGGCGCCCATCGGCAGGAAGAGCCCGTCACCCTGGCCGATCAGCTTGTCGGCGCCCGGCTGGTCGAGGATGACGCGGGAGTCGGTGACGCTCGTCACGGCGAACGCGAGCCGCGACGGGACGTTCGCCTTGATGAGGCCGGTGACGACGTCGACGGACGGCCGCTGCGTCGCGAGCACCAGATGGATGCCCGACGCACGCGCCAGCTGCGTGATGCGCACGATCGAGTCCTCGACGTCGCGCGGGGCGACCATCATCAGGTCGGCGAGCTCGTCCACCACGACCAGGAGGTAGGGGTACGGCTTGAGCTTGCGCTCGCTCCCGGCCGGCAGCACGATCTCGTCGTTGATGACGGCCTTGTTGAAGTCGTCGATGTGGCGGAAGCCGAAGCTGGCCAGGTCGTCGTAGCGCATGTCCATCTCCTTCACGACCCACTGCAGCGCCTCGGCTGCCTTCTTGGGGTTCGTGATGATGGGCGTGATCAGGTGCGGGACGCCGCCGTAGATGGTGAGCTCCACGCGCTTCGGGTCGATGAGGACCATGCGCACCTCGGACGGCGTGGCGCGCATCAGCAGACTCGTGATCATCGAGTTGACGAAGCTCGACTTGCCGGAGCCGGTCGATCCCGCGACGAGGAGGTGCGGCATCTTCGCCAGGTTGGCGACGACGAACCCGCCGCCGACGTCCTTGCCGACGCCGATCGTCATCGGGTGCGTGCTCTTGGCGGCGGCAGGCGAGCGCAGGATGTCGCCGAGCGAGACGATCTCACGGTCGGAGTTCGGGATCTCGACGCCGATCGCGCTCTTGCCCGGGATGGGCGAGAGGATGCGGACCTCGTTGCTCGCGACCGCGTACGAGAGGTTCTTGCTGAGCGCGGTCACGCGCTCCACCTTCACGCCGGGGCCGAGCTCGATCTCGTACTGCGTGACCGTCGGCCCGCGGGAGTACCCGGTGACCTTGGCATCCACCCCGAACTGCGTGAGCACCTCCGTGATCGCCGCGACGATCTCCTCGTTGGCACTCGACCGCGTCTTGGCAGGGGTACCCGCCGACAGCATGGTGGCCGACGGGAGGCTGTATGGCGCGACCGGGCCGCTCTCGCCGTCGACGGACGTGGAGTCGTCGAAGTCGTCGGCGCCGGCCTGGAATCCGGGCAGGACCGCGGGGGCGGTACCCGGAGCGGCGGCCGCAGCCGTAGCCGTCGGGGGCACCTCGCCCGTGAAGCGCTCGAGGGCGTCTTCCGCGAGGGCGAGCTCGCTGAGGACCTCCGTGTTGTAGTGGTCGCTGGACGGGTCCGGCTCCAGGGCCGTGGCGAACTCGCCCTTGCCCCGCTTCGGCTCCCCGAAGACCTCCGTCAGGCTGTCGCGCCCGGGGGCGTCGTAGTCGGGATCCTCTTCACGCTGCGATGTGTTGCGCCGCCACCAGGGGAGGTTGCCCGTGTGCTCCGACTCGTCGTCGTCGACGCCGTCGAGCGGCACCTGCTTGGTCTTGGCCTCCTTGGCGGCCTCGCGGGCCTCCTGGCGCTCCTCGTCCGTCGGCAGCTGTGCGCCGAACAGGTAAGCGTAGAGCTCGCGCATGCGGGCGGGCAGCTTGTTCGGCGGCGTCTTGGTGATGATGAAAAGGCTGAGGATGAGCAGCAGCACGATGACCGCGCCCGCGCCGTACGGTGTGATGACCAGCGACAGGGGGGCGGCGATCAGCCAGCCGAGCACACCCCCGGCCTGCGCGAGCGCCATCATGCCGTCGCTCGGCGTCGGGTGGTGGCTGAACAGGTGGCACAGCCCGGAGACCATGAGCAGCAGGATGCCGACCCCGATGCCGATGCGCGTGTTGTCGTGCACCGAGCTCGGGTGCCGGAACAGCCAGGCCGCGAAGAGCACCATGATGACCGGGAGCGCGAACGCGACCCGGCCGAAGAGACCGCCGAACGTCCAGGCGTCGAGGGTGCGGGCGATCTGGTCGTTGATCAGGAACCACTCGATCACCGCGCCCGCGACGGCGAGCAGCACGAGGAAGAACGGGAACCCGTCCCGGCGTTCCTCTTTGCTCAGCTTCTCCGGGCCGAGCGCACGGAAGGCGCCTCCTGTGAGGTGCGCCAGCCCCATCCAGGCGCGGACGAGGGGGCTCGGCGCGGCGTCGGCGGCCGGGTAGGCCACCGTCTTCTGGGCGGCGGTCTTGGACGCCGGCTTGCGCGCGCTCGAACCGCCGCGACCGGACCGGCCGGCGCGCGCGTTCGACTTGGTGCTCGTAGCCATGGGTCATACGGTACTTCTCACCCGCGACAGCACGCGGTTCCCGCGCCTGCAACCGGGAAATCCGCGCGTCAGCGCAGGGCGCGCACCATGACGTCGGCACGGTCGTCGGAGGCCACGGTCACGTAGCCCTCGCTCACGTAGAGCCGCTGCGCGAAGTTCGCGCGTTCCACGCTGAGGCTGAGCCGGGCGACGCCGCTCGCCGCCCCGCGCCGGGCGATCTCGCGGAGGAGCGCCCGCCCGACGCCCTGCGCGCGCCACTGCGGGTTAACCCCGAGCGTCAGCTCCGGCACCCCGACGGCGACGAAGCCCGATCCCGGCGCGTTCGCGGGGAACAGCCGCGCCCAGCACGCACCGACCGGAGTGCCGTGATGGTCCTCGGCGACACAGCCGAAGTCGCCGGGCCGCATCCAGCCGGCGATGTAGCGAGCCACGAACGGGTCCTCGAGCACAGTCACCCGGGGGCGTGCACGCACCGCGTTCCAGTTGACCGCCTCGACGAGCATGTCGGCGAGGACCCGTGCGTCGTCGCCCGCCGCCGGGCGGATCCGGTACCCGCTCATGGGGGAACGCTACTCGCCCGGGTGTTTCCGGGAGGTTACGGATGCGGAGGCGACAGGCACGCCTCAGTACCGGATCGCGTCGATGACCTTCACGCGCACCGCGACGAGGGCCGGGATCAACCCGGCGAGGGCGCCGACCGCGGTCGCCGCGACCAGGCCGATCACGGCGGCCTCCACCGGGAACGGCGGCGGGTCCGCCACCATCCCGCGACCGACGAGCTGCTCGACCCACGGGCTCTTCACGATGAGAATGGCGAGCCCGACCCCGGCGGCGCCGGCGACGACGGTGGCGACGACGCTCTCCATCATGACGGCGAAGAACACCCGCCCTCCGGTGGCTCCGAAGCTGCGGCGCACGCCGATCTCCCGGATACGGTTGCGCACCGTCACGAGCGCGATGTTGACGAGCCCGAGCGCGCCGAGCAGCAGGATGAGGACGGCGATGCCCATCACGACCAGTTTGAGCGCGGCGAGCGGGTCCTCGGTCTGGTACGCCAGGTAGTCGGTGCGCGAGACGTCGACGGTGTTCGCGCCGAGCGCTGCGCCGAGCTCCGATCGCAGCGCGGCGGTCAGGGGATCGGCCAGCTCGGGAGGCACCCACGCTTCGACACCGTTCCCCATCGACGTGCCCGGAGCGATGAGCGCGTCCGTCCCCTCGACGAGCCCGTAGGCCATCGGGTAGTCGGGGTTGTCGGGGGTGCGGATCACCCCGATCACGACCGCCGTCACCGTGCCCTCCCCCGACCGGATGGTCGCCACCGGGTGCGCGGCGAGCGCCGGCGAGCCCAGCCGGTGCCAGAAGTCCTCGTTGACGACGAGCGCGGGAGCGAGGCGTTGCGTGTCGTCGTCGGTGAACCACCGGCCGCGCTGCACCATCGTGCGGTGCATCGTCGCGTAGTCCGGGTCCACCGTCTGCAGGGAGACGTCCGCGACACCCGTCCGGAACTGCACCGAGACGCTCCCGCCGCCGACACGCGACCAGTAGCGGATGGCGTGCCGCTCGGCCGCCGTCGCCCAGGCCTCGTCGAGCGTCACCGGGCCCCCGGCAGCCGGAAGCGAGGGATCCGACATCGGCCGCACCGCGATGAGGGCCGGGCGCCCGCCGTAGCGGTCGTTGCTCTCGGTGATGGACTGCTGCGCGATGTTGGCGAGGCCGACCACGGAGGTGAGTGCGCACACCGCGACGCCGACGCCGATCAACGACAACAGCACGCGCCCGCGATGCACCCGGACCTCCTGCCAGGCCTCCACGATCGCGCCCCAGACGGTCTCGACCGCCCTCACGCCGTCACCTCGACGTCAGACGGCCGCAGGCGGCCCGCGTCCAGCCGGTAGCGGAGGTCCGCCCGCGCGGCCACTGCGGGATCGTGCGTGATGACGATGAGGGCGGCGCCGTTGTCGGTCGCGACCTCGTCGAGCAGGTCGATCACGGTCGCGCCCGTCTCGACGTCCAAGGCTCCGGTGGGCTCGTCGGCCAGAATCAGGCGCGGACCGCGGACGAGCGCGCGGGCGATGGCGACGCGCTGCTGCTCACCGCCGGACAGCAGCTCCGGACGGGCGTCGAGCCGGTGCCCCAGACCGACCCGGTCCAGCATCTCGGCCGCGATCGCGCGACGACGCCAGAAGGTGCGGCCGGACGCGTACAGCAGCGGGGTGGTGACGTTCTCCAGGGCGGTGCGCCCCTGCAGGAGGTTGAACTGCTGGAACACGAAACCCACCGACGCGCCGCGCAACCGGTCGCGGCGGCGGGAGCTCAGGCGTGCCGCGGGAACGTCGTCGAACCACAGCTCGCCCGACGTCGGGCTGTCGAGCAGCCCGAGGATGTTCAGGAGCGTCGACTTGCCAGATCCCGATCGCCCGACGACCGAGATCCGATCGTGGGGGGCCACGTCGAGGTCGACCCCGTGGAGGATCGTGAGCGGCTCCGCGTCCGGGATGGGGACGGTCTTGGTGACGCCCTCCAGCCGCAGCAGACTCACGAACCGACCGGCCCGGTGCACACCACGCCGCCGTCCGGCATGGCGGCGCAGCCGTCGCCGGTGCTCTGCGGCGCGCCGGGCACGAACTCGAGGATGGAGTCCCCCTCGGCCAGGCCCTCCGTGATCTCCACGGAGGTGCCGTCGGTCAGTCCCAGCACGACGGGCTTCTCCACGGGGGTGCCGTCGTCCCCCGTCACATAGACGACACCCTTCTGCGCGGAGCCTTTGACCGCGGTCGTCGGCACGGTGAGCACTCCCTCGGCACGGCCAGCCGACATCGTCACCGTCGCGGTGAGGCCGGGGAACACGGTGACCTCCGCAGGCACGGCGCAGCGGACGGTCGCGCTCCCCGCGCCGGACGCGGCTCCGGTCTGCGGCGCGGCGCCCTGCTGCGTGTCGGAGGCCGTGGGAGGCGGGGTCGAGATGGTCAGGCCGGTGCAGGTGAACGGGGCCGGGCCGCCCTTCACGGTGACCGTGGCCTCCGTCGGACGGGCGGTGAGCCGGTACTGCTGCTCCGCGGGCAGGGAGGCGGTGACCGAGAAGGTGGGCGGCGCGACGGAGGCGACCTTGTCGCCGATGGCGACCGCCTGACCCGTCAGCACCGGCAGCTCGCTCACGACGCCGCCGATCGGCGCGGTGACCTCGACGTACGTGACCTTCGGCTTCTGCTCCGTGACCACGACCTCCCCGTCGGGTCCGGTCTGCTGGATCGGGTCGCGGGGCGTCTCCACCTTCACGTCGAAGAGCAGGGCGCCTTCGCCGACGGCCTGGCCGACCGCGACCTGGACCTTGTTGACGGTCCCGGCCGCGCCGGAGCGCACTGGTGCGGCGTCGTCGGCGACGATCGAGCCGCTCGCCGAGACGTCATTGACGATCGTCCCCTTCTGCACGGTGGTGACCGGATCGCTCAGCTCGGCCATCGGGACGGCCGGATCGGCCGGCTTCTCCCCGTCCGGGAAGAACGCCAGCTTGACCAGCGCGACGGCGATCGCCGCCACCAGGAGCGTCCTGATGGCGGGGAACACCCAGCGCCGCACAACCCCCATCTGCTGCCTCTCGTCTGCGGGCGTCGTCGCCCGGTTCTGTGCGCGCAGGCTCCCCGGCCCGCGCGCGCTCCCTCACGCCTCGATGACGAGCGGGACGATCATCGGCCGGCGGCGGTAGCTGGTGTTGACCCAGCGGCCGACCGTGCGGCGCACGACCTGCGACAGCGCGTGCGAGTCGCGTACGCCGTTGCCCGCCGCCTCCGCCAGCGCCGCGGCGATCTTGGGCTTGACGGTGTCGAACACCGCGTCGTCCTCCGCGAAGCCGCGGGCGTGGATCTCCGGTCCGGTCACGATGCGCCCGGTCGCGGCCTCCACGACGACGATGATCGAGATGAAGCCCTCCTCGCCGAGGATGCGGCGGTCCTTGAGGTCGGCGTCGGTGATCTCTCCGACGCTCGAGCCGTCGACGTAGACGAAGCCGAGGTCGAGCTGGCCGACCACGCGGGCGACGCCGTCGCGCAGGTCGACGACCGTGCCGTCCTCCGCCAGGATCGCGTTCTTCTCGGGCACCCCGGTGTCGATCGCGAGCTTCGCGTTGGCGACCAGGTGCCGGTACTCGCCGTGCACCGGCATGACGTTGCGCGGCTTCAGGATGTTGTAGCAGTAGAGCAGCTCGCCCGCGGCGGCGTGGCCCGAGACGTGCACCTTGGCGTTGCCCTTGTGGACGACATTGGCGCCGAGCTTGGTGAGGCCGTCGATCACGCGATAGACCGCGTTCTCGTTGCCCGGGATGAGGCTGGAGGCGAGGATCACGGTGTCGCCGGGGCCGACCTCGATCTGGTGGTCCAGGTTGGCCATGCGGGCGAGCACGGCCATCGGCTCCCCCTGCGACCCGGTGGACATGTAGACGATCTTGTCGTCCGGCAGGTCCGCGGCCTTCTTGTAGTCGATCAGCACACCCTCGGGCACCTTGAGGTAGCCGAGCTCGGCGGCGATGGTCATGTTGCGGACCATCGAACGGCCGAGGAGGGCGACGCGGCGTCCGTTCGCGTGGGCGGCGTCGAGCACCTGCTGCACGCGGTGCACGTGGCTCGAGAAACTCGCGACGATCACGCGGCGCGGCGCGCGGGCGATGACGTTGTCGAGCACCGGCCCGATCGAACGCTCGAGCGGGGTGAAACCGGGGACGTCGGCGTTGGTGGAATCGGCGAGGAAGAGGTCGACGCCCGCCTCGCCGAGACGGGCGAACGCGCGCAGGTCGGTGATCCGGTCGTCGAGCGGGAGCTGGTCCATCTTGAAGTCGCCGGTGTGCAGGACGACACCGGCCGGGGTCGTGATGGCGACGGCGAGGGCGTCGGGGATGGAGTGGTTGACCGCGACGAACTCGAGGTCGAACGGCCCGAGCTGCTCGTGCTGCCCCTCGGTGACGGAGAGGGTGTACGGCTGGATGCGGTGCTCCTTGAGCTTCGCCTCCACGAGGGCCAGGGTCAGGCCGGAACCGATCAGCGGGATGTCGGCCCGCAGCTTGAGCAGATATGGCACGGCGCCGATGTGGTCCTCGTGGCCGTGCGTGAGCACGACGCCGAGCACGTCGTCGAGACGGTCGCGGACGGGCGCAAAGTCCGGCAGGATCAGGTCGACGCCGGGCTGGTTCTCCTCGGGGAACAGCACGCCGCAGTCGACGATGAGCAGCTTGCCCTCGTACTCGAAGACCGTCATGTTGCGGCCGATCTCGCCGAGACCGCCGGTGGGGATGATGCGGAGTGTTCCGGGTTCGAGCGCGGGCGGGTCGGTGACCAGGTTGGGCATATGCCCTCCTCAGGGTGTTTCGTGTGAAGTCGGGGGCGCGTCGGCGCCCGGGCCGTTGGTGGCGGCGGCCCCTACCGCGTGGTCCCGGCGATCTTGGGGAGCGCTCCACCGGCGGCCGCGTTGCGGTCCGGCCGGAAGTTGGAGAAGTCCACACCGGGGATGTCCTTGACGAGATCGAGCTCGTCCTCGATCTGAGCGGCCTCCCACTCCTCCGGGCCGACGAGCGGCAGCCGGACGCGGGGGCTGGAGATGCGGCCGAGGCCGTGGAGGATGTACTTCGCGGCGACCGTGCCGGGCACGTGGGTCATCACCGCGCGCACCAGAGGCTCGAGCTTGCGGTGCGCCGCGGTCGCCGTCGCGAGATCGCCGGCGTTGACGGCGTCGACGATCTGCCGGTACGGGGTCGGAGCGATGTTCGCCGTCACGCCGATCAGGCCGCTGGCGCCGATCGCCAGGTGCGGCAGGACGTTCGCGTCGTCGCCCGAGAAGTAGAGCAGGTCGGTCTGGTTGAGCACCCGGCTGACCTCGCTGAAGTCGCCCTTGGCGTCCTTGATGGCGAGGACGTTCGGGTGCTTGGCGATGCGCAGGATCGTCTCGTACCTGATGGGGACTCCGGTGCGGCCCGGGATGTCGTACAGGATGACCGGGAGGTCGGTCGAGTCGGCGATCATCCGGAAGTGCGTGAGGATGCCCGCCTGCGTCGGCTTGTTGTAGTACGGGGTGACGACCATGACGCCGTCGGCCCCGGCCTTTTCGCTCTGCCGGTACAGCTGGATGGCGTGAGCGGTCTCGTTGGAGCCGCCGCCGGTGATGATCTTGGCGCGGCCGCCGGAGACCGACTTGCCGATCTCGACCAGGCGGAGCTTCTCCGGGTCCGTCAGTGTCGAGGTCTCCCCCGTCGTCCCCGTGACGACGATGCCATCCGCTCCCGCGGTGATGACGTCGTCGATGTGCTTCTCCACGCCGGCCCAGTCGACTTCGCCATCGGCGGTGAACGGGGTGACCAGGGCGACGAGCACCTGGCCGAACGGGTTCGCGGAGGAAGACATGGCACCAGGCTATCGGTACGCGACCGGGCCGCGCCTCCCCGGGCGCCCCCGCAGCGCTGTCACAGTGCGACACACGGGATGCGCCCGGGCGTGCCGGGCGCGTAGGGTCGCCCCACCATGAACGGCATCGCAGCGCTCGGCATCCTGCTCGCCCTGGTGGCCACGGCCACCGCGGCCGGCCTGGTCTGGCGCGCCACCACGGGGCGCGCGCGGTCCACCCGGCGCGCGGACACCGTCCGCGCGGCCGAGGTGGGCGCGAGCGCCTTCGGCGAGCGCGCGACCCTGCTCCAGTTCTCCACCGAGTTCTGCGCCCCGTGCGCCGCCACGGCGCGCGTGCTCGGGGCGGCCGCGCACGACGAGGAGGGCGTCGCCCACGTCAACGTCGACCTCACGGAGCGCCCCGATCTCGCCCGCCGTTTCGCGGTGCTGCAGACCCCCACCACCCTCGTGCTCGACGGCACGGGCGTCGTCCGTGCCCGCATCGGCGGGGCGGCACGGCCCGCCGACGTGCGCGGCACCCTCGACCGCATCCTCGGGAGCGACCATGTCACAGCCTGACCAGACCGCCGGCATCGACCCGCGGTCTCCGCGCTTCGGAGCGGGCATCACCGCCGCCCTGCTCCTCGTCGACGTCTTCCTCGCCCTCGTCGGGGCGACGACCGCGGCCGCCGCCCTCCTCCTGGCGATCGCGCTGCTGTTCGCCTGGGGAGCGTTCGCGGGCATCCGCCGCCACCCCTACGGCGTGCTCTACCGCCGGCTCGTGCAGCCACGTCTCGGGCCGCCCGCCGAGCGCGAGGACCCGGCCCCGCCGACGTTCGCGCAAGGCGTCGGCCTCGTCGTCACCGGTCTGGGGCTGCTGCTCCACCTGCTCGGCGTTCCGTACGCGCTGCCGATCGCGGCCTCCCTCGCGTTCGTCGCCGCCTTCCTGAACTCCGTGTTCGGGTACTGCCTGGGCTGCCAGCTCTACCTGCTGCTCGTCCGTGCAGGCTTCGTCCGCCGGGGGGCGCAGGCGGGTGGCCCGGCCGTCTGAGCATCGAAACCGGGAATCCCCCGGACGCCGGCCGTGCGATCCCTCCTCGCCAGTAGTCTGGACGGGCCCGCCGCGACCGCGACGGAGGAACAGGAGCACTCATGGCCGTCACCAGCGAATCCACCACCGTCTGGACCGGAGACCTCAAGTCCGGCTCCGGGAGCGTCACCCTCGACTCCTCGAACGCTGCGCAGCTTCCCGTCACCTGGAAGGCGCGATCGCAGGGCGGCGGCGACGTCACGACGCCGGAGGAACTGCTGGGAGCCGCGCACGCGGCCTGCTTCTCGATGGCCTTCTCGAACATCCTGACCGAGTTCGGCTCGGCCCCCGAGAGCATCCGCACGACCGCCGCCGTCACCTTCGACCCCGCGTCGGGCATCACCGGCAGCCACCTCACGGTCCAGGCGACGGTCCCGGGCCTCTCGAACGAAGACTTCCAGCGCCTCGCCGACGAGGCCAAGAGCGGTTGCCCGGTCTCTCGCGCGCTGGTCGGCATCCCGATCACCCTCGACGCCTCGCTGGCCTGAGCCGTGCAGGTGCTCGTCGCCGGGGCGTCCGGCATGATCGGCACCGAGCTCACCCGTCAGCTCGTCGCGGCAGGCCATGAGGTGCGACGCCTCGTGCGCCGCCGCCCGCAGTCCGCGGATGAGTTCCACTGGTCGCCGTCCAGCCGCATGATCGACGTCAACCTGATGGAGACGGCCGACGCGGTCGTCAACCTCTCGGGCGCGTCACTGAACCACCTGCCGTGGACGGCCGCGACGAAGCGGCGCATCCTCTCCTCCCGACTGGAAGCGACGGGGACCCTCACCGATGCGATGCGTCAGGCGGCCGCGCCGCCCGCGGTGTTCCTGAGCGGCTCGGCCGTCGGGTACTACGGCGACCGGCCCGGCCAGACGCTGACCGAGGCGTCCGCCAAGGGCACGGGGTTCCTCTCCGATGTCGTCGAGGCGTGGGAGACCGCGGCGCGACTGGCGCCGGAGAAGACGCGTGTCGCGCTGCTGCGCACGGGGCTCGTGATCGGTCGCGGGGGTGCCATGAAGCCGCTGCTCCCGCTCGCACGGCTCGGCCTCGCCGGGCCGATCGCGGGCGGCGGGATGCACTGGCCCTGGGTCGGCCTCCACGACGAGGCCGCCGCCATCGTGCACCTGCTCACCTCGACTCTGGACGGCCCTGTGAACATCGTCGGCCCCACGCCGTCGACCGCGGGCGGTGTGCTGCGCGCCCTCGCACGCGCGGTGCACCGGCCGTACGGCCTCCCGGTACCCGAGAGGGCCGTCACGCTCGCACTGCGCGACGCCGGGCGCGAACTGCTGCTCGCGAGCCAGAAGGTCGTTCCGGAGCGGCTGCTCGCCGACGGCTTCGTCTTCCGCGACACCACTGTGGCAGAGGCGATGGAGCACCTCGTGCGCGCCGGGACGGCCTGAGGCCGTCGGCGGTCAGCTGCGCGCCGCGCGCGCCTCCGCGCGGTGGAGCCGGATCGAGGTGCGAAGCGCCTCGCGGGCCCGCCGCCGGTCGCCGGACGCGTCGTAGGCGAGGCCGAGGCGGAACCAGGCGCGCCAGCTCTCGGGCGCGGCCTCCACCTCCGCCTTGTAGGTCGGAAAATCGGCGTGGGGGGGGGCCCCCCCCCGCGCGTCCC